>NZ_RJUB01000001.1 GCF_024343615.1 Ferruginibacter sp. HRS2-29
GAGAATCCGCAGTTCGAGCCTCGTGATACCATCAATAGCTTCACATATTGCGGGCTTTAATTCACAAGACTGTCATGTTTTATTTTTATACTTTATACTCTTCCTCCCTTGATAAATTTTATATAGGACACACCAGCGATCTTCTTGCTAATCGTCTTGCCAAACACAATTCAAATCATAAAGGATTTACCGGTGGTCGGGGCGATTGGATAATTGTTTATCACGAAAAACACGAGACCAAAAATTTGGCATATGCCCGTGAGCGAGAGGTAAAGAAGTGGAAAAGCCGATCAAGAATACAAAAACTCATCAATACTACCGGCACAGTTGATTAGATCATCCCGCATTTCAATGCGGGAGGGTCCGCGGTTAGAGCCCGCGAACTCCCACACTACAGATAAGGGTTTCAGACGATTGAGTTTGAAACCCTTTTTTATTTGCCGCAGTTTTTAAGATATTTTTTTGCTGACCAATCAGACGTATTCAGCCCAAACCCACTTATTAAATCTTGTGATATTGAGGATATAAAAGTACGGTTCATAAATTGTTGCGAAAAATCTGATATGAGCTGAATTACAATTACTTTCACGCTAGTTTTCATAGGGTACGGATTAACCGGGGTACTGTTTTTACAGTTAGCCCCTTTTTTTTATACTGATGCGGAAATAAACAATAATATTGACATGTTAAACATTAATCGTAATATTGCGATACAAAGGATTTGATATGGGACTGACAAAAACAGATTTATTCACCAAAGAGCAAAACGATATGGCAGCTATGGCCAAAGCTATAGGCCATCCAGCCCGAATTGCCATCCTGCAATATCTGGTCAAAAAAAATGCCTGTGTCTGTGGGGATTTAGTAGAAGAATTAGGATTAGCCCAGGCGACGACCTCGCAACATTTAAAGGAACTTAAAAACATCGGGCTGATACAGGGCAGTATTGAAGGCGTGAACACATGCTATTGCATCGAGCCTAAAATGTGGAAGAAGTATAAAAGCCTATTTACTTTGTTCTTCAAGGAAGTGGCTACCGATCCTAAGTGCTGTTGATTTTTTTTGACCTCATTAATCGCAATATTACAATCAATTAAAAGGATATACCATGCAAACAGAAAACGACATCAAAAATCTTGTAAAACAGAAATACAGTGAAATCGCTTTACAAGCCAAAGAAGCTAATCAGGCATCGTGCTGCGGCTCTACCTGTTGCTCGACAGAAGTCTATAATATCATGAGCGAGAGTTACGATGAATTAGGTGGTTATAACCCGGATGCTGATTTAGGCTTAGGCTGCGGATTGCCGACCCAATTTGCCAAGATCAAAAAAGGCGATACGGTTATCGACTTAGGAAGTGGAGCAGGGAATGACTGCTTTATTGCTCGTGCTGAAGCGGGTGAAGAAGGCCAGATTATCGGGATTGATTTTACGCCTGCCATGATTGAAAAGGCAAAAGCAAATGCTCAAACGCTCGGCTTTACAAATATCGATTTCCGCCAGGGCGATATTGAGAATATGCCAGTGGATGCCAATACCGCTGATGTCATCGTCAGCAATTGTGTCCTTAACTTAGTACCGAATAAGTATGCCGTTATCAAAGATATTTATCGGGTATTAAAACCAAACGGCCATTTCAGCATTTCCGATATTGTGTTAATAGGCAACCTACCCAAAGCCTTGCAAGAAGCAGCCGAAATGTATGCAGGCTGCGTATCGGGGGCCATTCAGAAAGAAGATTATTTCGGCCTTATTACGGCCAATGGTTTTACCAATATTACCGTGCAAAAAGAAAAGGCCATTGTGATCCCTGATGACATCCTCTCCAAATATCTAAATGCCGAAGAATTGGCGGCTTTCAAGGCGGGAAGTACGGGCATATTCAGCGTGACGGTCTATGCAGAAAAACCACTAACAGAAAAAGCGCCGTGTTGCGGGACGGATTGTTGCAACTAACCTGAAAATATAAAAAATGTCAGCAAATAATTGCGCACCGGCGCACAATAGAAAAAAACTAAGCTTCCTCGACCGATTCCTAACATTGTGGATATTTGCCGCAATGGCGCTCGGTGTAGCCATTGGGTACTTTATCCCGACAGCACCGGAGTTCATCAATTCCTATTCAAGCGGCACCACCAATATTCCGCTTGCTATTGGATTGATCCTGATGATGTACCCGCCACTTGCCAAAGTGCGCTATGAAAAGATTGGGCAAGTTTTTAAGAATACTAAAATTCTCGGCGCATCGCTTTTATTGAATTGGATCATTGGCCCCATCCTGATGTTCTTCTTAGCGATTACCTTTCTGCACGATTACCCTGAATATATGATCGGCCTTATTCTCATCGGAATTGCCCGCTGTATCGCAATGGTCATCGTGTGGAACGAACTTGCCGAAGGCAACAGGGAGTATGCAGCAGGGTTGGTTGCTTTGAATAGTATTTTTCAAGTGTTGCTGTATAGTGTTTATGCCTATGTCTTTATAACCGTGTTGCCGCCATTATTCGGTTTAAAGGGCTTTAACGTCGATATTACCATTGGCGAGATTGCAAAAAGTGTCGCTCTTTATCTCGGATTACCCTTTGCGGCAGGTGTTGTCAGCCGCTTTGCTCTCGTAAAATTGAAAGGGGAAGAATGGTACAACACCAGGTTTATTCCAATCATTTCTCCGATCACCTTAATAGCCTTGCTGTTTACCATTGTTATCATGTTTAGTCTGAAAGGCAGCCTGATCGTTCAAATCCCTTTTGACGTGATCCGTATTGCAATTCCGCTTGCGATCTACTTTGCGATTATGTTTTTGGTCAGCTTCTTTGTGGGCAAAAAAATGGGCGCTGATTATTCGCAAAACGCTTCCATCGCCTTTACGGCTGCAGGCAACAATTTTGAACTGGCGATTGCCGTTGCCATCGGTGTTTTTGGAATCAACAGCGGCCAGGCCTTTGCGGGGGTGATAGGCCCACTCGTCGAAGTTCCGGCACTCATAGGGCTTGTGAATGTGGCCTTCTGGCTGCGTAAAAAATATTATTCATCACCTGAAATACAACCATCATGAAAATTGCACTTTTTTCCGATATACATGCAAACCTGCCCGCCCTGGAGGCTTTCTTTGTTGATGTTGAGAGCCGCCAGCCCAATATGATTTACTGTCTGGGTGATCTTGTCGGCTATAACATTTGGCCGAATGAAGTCGTCAATGAAATCCGCAAGCGTCGTATTCCAACGATTGCAGGCAATTACGATTTTGGCATTGGACGCATGAGCAATGATTGCGGGTGTGCCTATAAAACGGATGAAGAAAAGGACATGGGGAAGATTTCTATTTCCTATACCAACAGTATCATGAAAGATGAAGAACGGGCTTATCTAAGAACATTGCCCGCACATATCAAAGTCGAGTTTCAACTGAACGAGGACAAGCTCAACCTGCTGCTGGTACATGGCAGTCCTCGCAAGATTAATGAATACTTGTTTGAAGACCGCGAAGAAAAAAGCATGTTGCGGATCATGGAAACAGCGGATGCTGATGTGATGTGTTTCGGTCATACCCATAAGCCCTACCACCGTATTTTGAATAGCGCCCAGGAGGGGCAGCCGGCGCATTACAGGCACGCTATCAATATCGGATCTATCGGTAAGCCCAAAGACAGTAACCCCGAAGGCGGGTATGTGATGCTGACCCTTAAAGAGAATAGCGGCATAACGGACAAAGACAGCATCCAGGCTAAATTTATTCGGTTCAAATACGATGTAGAAAAGGCCGCAAAAGCGGTTGAGGACAGCCCTTTGCCGAATGAATATGCGACGATGCTAAGACAAGGATTTTAACAGACTTTCTTATACGTTTATATGAATTTTCCAAGCAATGTAAAATACCATCGTGAGCATACATGGCTCAACGTTGAGAATACGATAGGCACGATAGGCATCACAGATTTTGCGCAGAGCGAGTTAGGAGAAATCGTATTTGTTGATTTACCAGACACCGGGAAAATATTTAAGCAAGGTGACATCTTTGGTTCTATCGAAGCGCTCAAAACGGTGAGCGATCTCTTTATGCCCGTTTCAGGCAAAGTCATCGAGATTAATAAACCGCTCTGGCTAAACCCCGCTTGGGTAAACTCTGACCCTTTTGATAAAGGGTGGATGATAAAGATTGAACTGATAAAGCCTGATGAAATAGAAGGTTTATTATCAATCGAAGCCTATCAAGCTCTTGTTACCTAACAAGCGATTATTCTATGATCAATTAAGTATTAACATCCGACACCTTAAATAGTCAACTTACCTCGAAATGGCAGGAAGCTACGGCTTAGGGTTAAGTTCTAATCCAGCCTTTTTAAATGCAGCATCCATTACTAATTTTATAGCCAAAAATTTCTGCCTGTTAATATTACCCTGGCAACATTCCTTTTCATACCGATCCGGTGCATACAATAGCGAGATAGCCTGCCGATTTTTATAAATAAAAGCTGCCTGATATGTTTCGCCATGCAAGATGAAACATTGTTTATGCGTTTTATAGAAACAATCGTTCTGCAAGCTATCATCGTTCGCATCATTATAATTTAAGTTCCATCCTTTTGATTCCTTAAATAGTTTTAAAACTGCTTCAGCGGCATCCGAGGCACAACGATACTGTCTATTCGATTTTTCTTTATGTTATTCAACATCTGAATCATCCGTTTTGTATATATATAGCCAGTACATTGTGATGATGAATTATAACAGAAAACAAACCGCTGCTGATCCACCTGTGCTGCCATTGATGGATTATGCGGGTAATAGGCGACAATCAGTTTATACCGTTTTTGCAGACTTGAATAAAAACTATCAAGATTTCCAGCCTCCGAACTCTGTTTTTCTATCGTCCTTCCAGCGCTGGAAAATAGAGTCTGACAGCTGATAAAAACCAAGCTGCATACTATCCAACATATGATATTTCTTATTGGCATCCTTTTGTTGCCCATTTGGTAATAATAAATATTATTATTTTAATATACAACTCTTGGTGGCCAATACAGGGGAAATAAGTTTTTGAAACTGGTTGAGTCCATGTTCGCAATCAAATACTGATTGAAACAATAGCCTACATAGGCCATTTGTGACTAACCGTAAGATTAGCGAATAAGTGCCATCCGCTTTTGCCCTTCTTGTATCGAGGGAAATCTTTACACAAAATGAGCCCCTTTCATGCAATAAAGTAATGAAAAATTTACACGCAATTTGAACTCAAAATGCGGTTTTATCTAAAACAATACGATTTTGTAATAAATGCAACTTGTTTATGAGCAATCAAATGAAAACAGATGAAACCACATCAAACCATTATAACTACTCCTTATAAGCAGAAGGTCCGCGGTTCGAGCCCGCGAACTCTAAAGCCTCACAGATGGTGGGACTTATTTAGTTGCATAATATCGGTAAAAAAATCCACAAAACAGCCAAAACCCATTCTGCAAATTCTCATGAGTCCCTTCTTTGAAAGAAGATTTCAACAATTCGAATATTTACATTTTCATAATATCCACATTCAAGTCCGGTTAATTTTCCTCCCTACATTTGGCACGTATTATGTGATTTCGAACAGCCGATTCTTGCCTCCGTTCCACCAGGGAAAGAGGTTTTCATTTTATCATCCCGCTAATATTTTATAACAATGGAAATGCTCGATTTCTTCAAATGCGACGAAGACTTTAATAATTATTTATATGTGATAACCGGATTCAGTTATTCATTCCGTGTCACTTCATCTAGGCAAACTGAGAAAGGTGAAGAATATGGGGTATTTTACCAGGTGAAACCAGAAACGAAAGACGATGGATTTTTTGACTGGTATCATTTTAAAATGCCTGAAAGGCAATATTTTAGGACAAAAACCGAAGCCGTACTGCGTTTTACCATGCAATGGCTGCAGTGGCACCGGTCGAAAGGGCTTAACTTTTTCAAGTAACATTGCTCTTAATATTCCTTGTTTTTTTGCGTTTTAAAACACAGAAAATACTAGTTTTGCAAAACAGCATGAATTTTACCGCAACATATAATCCTGATCTGGCGCCCGACAGCGATGTGGATGTGCTCACCGAAACGGAAAGCAATTACTCGCTGGTAGTATGGAATGACGAGGTCAATACTTTCGAATGGGTAATTGAAACCCTGATAGAAATATGTGGCCATCAACAGGAACAGGCCGAACAATGTGCCATGCTCATTCACACCAAAGGAAAGTACGCCGTAAAAAACGGCAGCTACGATGAACTCAAGCCTCAATGCGATGCTATCACCGACCGGAAGATAGGCGCAACGATTGAAGTGATAGCAGGCTAACTTTACTCCATGTATCTTTTAGATCAACGAATCATTTTTCCCCCTGTACAATCAGCGGATGAAGACGGATTGCTTGCGATCGGTGGCGACCTGAGCACAGAACGTCTGCTGCTTGCTTACCGGCAAGGGATCTTTCCATGGTACAACGAAGATGAACCGATCTGCTGGTGGTGCCCCGACCCACGGTTCGTATTGTTTCCCGGAGAGTTGAAAGTGAGCAAAAGCATGAAATCCCTGCTAAAGAACAATTCATTTACATTCTCCGTGAACACCGCATTTGCAGAAGTGATTGAAAACTGCAAAACTACTTACCGCGAAGGCCAGCACGGAACCTGGATATCGCCCGATGTACAAAAGGCCTATACTACCCTGCATGAAAAAGGATTTGCGCACAGCGCCGAAGCCTGGCTTGATGGTAAACTCGTTGGAGGATTATATGGCATCCGCCTTGGCGATGTGTTTTTTGGAGAAAGCATGTTCAGCCATGTGAGCAATGCCAGCAAATTTGCTTTTATAAAATACATACAGCAGCTACAACAGGAAAACGTACGGCTCATCGATTGCCAGGTCTATACCGCACACCTGCAAAGCCTTGGCGCGAAGATGATCGGGCGGGATTCATTTATAAAGATTTTACAAGACCTGATTGTATGATGGCGTTACCTGTACGTAACATATTGCCAAGGATACTCAAATAATTGTCTTGAATATAATACCTGATCGTATTCGTGCATTCGTGGCAATACTACTCATAAATGATCTCTAAATATTTTAGTCTACCCCTAACCGTTAGTTTCATCTTCAGCCTATTTGTTAAACTGAAAATCAAAAGCAGCGTTTCCTGAAACCCTTTATAGGTAAGGATTTGAAAGAAATCCTAAAATTACAAAAGCTAAATTTTTCTTAAAGGCATTTTCAAATTTTCCAGCTGATTTTTTCCGCTTATACATTTGTGTTCTAAATTTAACCAAATATGAAAAAAGTACTAATGAGCGCCTTGATAGTGGCCTCTTTCTTTGGCGCAAAAGCGCAATCCGGAACTGTATTGGTAGGTGGAGACGTTGATTTCAGTAGCAACAAAGTGGAAAACTCTGATGTTAAAAGTCACTCTATCAGTTTTAATCCTTATGTAGGTTACCAGTTCAACGACAACTGGACCGCAGGTATCACCGCAGCATTGAACTCTTCCAAAAATGAAAATGGTATCAATGATAGCAAAAACAATTCCTTTGCGGCAGGGCCTTTCATTCGTTACACGAAACCGCTGTCGAATATTTTTGCAGTGTACGGACAACTGCAGGGCGTATATGGCGGTTACAAGAGCAAACTCACCTCGGGAAATGTAACGACTACTACGGCGGAAGGAAACACACTCGGGGTAAATCTTTTTCCTGCTGTCTTCATCAACCTGAAGAACAGCTTCGGACTTAACTTCAATGTGGGTGGTATCTCTTACAACAACAATGATCCAAAGAGCGGACCGGGTAATAACTCGTTCAATATAAACTTCGGAAAGACAGTATCGATAGGCCTTTCCAAGAACTTTGGAGGAAAGAAAAAAGCGTAGAAGGAATGTATGATGTGAGATGTATGATCTATGATATATGATGTATGATGTATGATGTATGATGTGGTTTATTCAACTGGTTAAGACTTTCCAAAATGCTGGTCGCCTCAACAGAAAGAAATCATACATCATACATCATACATCATACATTGTTTTAGTTTTTGAACCTGAGCTTTAATGCCGCTAACGCATCACTCATCGTGCCGGCAGGTGCTTCTGCTTTCGCAGCAGGTTTTGCAAATTGATTTTGTCTCGGCCTTGCTCCTCCCTGCGAATGTGCAGGTGCAGCTTCGGTCTGCTTGATGGATAACGCGATCCTTTTCCTTGCCACATCTACTTCCATCACTTTTACTTTTACCTGCTGATTCAGCTTCAATACTTCTCCCGGATCCTGGATGTATTTGTGTGCTATTTCCGATACATGTACCAGCCCATCCTGTTTTACACCAATATCCACAAACGCCCCAAAGCGTGTAAGATTGGTCACAATGCCCGGCACTTCCATTCCCACATGTACATCTTCGATAGAAAATATCTGGGCGAATTCAAACAACTGCACGCCACTACGCGGATCGAGGCCCGGCTTTTTCAACTCTGCCAGGATGTCTTTGATGGTATGTTCACCAAATGATTCACTGATGTATTTTTTTACTGAAATATCTTTTAATAAATTTTCATTGCCGATCATATCATTTACCGCCACGTTGAGGTCGGCCGCCATTGCCTGCACCAGCGAATAAGCCTCCGGATGCACCGCACTTGAATCGAGCACATCCTTTGCACCGGGTATGCGCAAAAATCCCGCACATTGCTCAAACGCTTTACCACCAAGCCTCGGCACTTTCAATAATTCTTTCCTGCTCGTGAATTTTCCCTGTTCCCTGCGGTAATTGATGATGTTATCGGCAATGGTGCTGCCGATACCACTCACATAACTCAACAGGTGCTTGCTCGCTGTATTTACATTCACCCCAACACTATTCACACAGCTCATAACGGTCTGATCGAGACGCTCTTTCAATCTCGGCTGGTTCACATCGTGCTGGTATTGCCCTACCCCGATACTTTTCGGATCGATTTTTACCAGTTCGGCCAGCGGATCCATCAATCTTCTGCCGATACTCACCGCACCACGGATTGTAATATCCTGGTCGGGAAATTCCTGGCGGGCGATCTCCGAAGCACTGTAAATGCTGGCACCATCTTCATTTACCAGGTAAACAGGCAACCCAAGCTGCAGCCCTTTTACAAACTGTTCGGTTTCCCTGCCGGCCGTACCATCGCCGATGGCGAATGCTTCGATATCAAATTGTTTCACGAGTGAACGGATGGTATGTTCCGCATCCTGCAGGCGATGATTTTTTTCATGTACATAAATAAGATCGGTTTTCAGCAACTCCCCTTTTTCATCTATGCAAACCACTTTACATCCGGTGCGGTATCCGGGATCGATCGCCAGTATTTTTTTACTTCCCAAAGGAGCGCTCAATAAAAGCTGGCGAAGATTTTCCGCAAATACATTGATCGCCTCTTCATCAGCAGCTGTCTTCAATGCAGTGCGGAACTCGGTTTCAAGACTTGGCTGCAGCAAACGGCGATAACTGTCCCTGATCGCTTTCCGCAGTTGTTCATTACAATTGCTCATGCCCTTGATGTACAATTCTTCGATGATCTCCAACGCGGTCTCTTCCTGCGGCTCTATCGCGATGCGGAGATAACCTTCCAGGAAACCACGCAACACCGCCAATGTACGATGTGATGGCACCGTAGCGATGCGTTCGTCGAAGGCAAAGTAGTCTTTATATTTTGCAGCTTCCGCTTCCTTTTCCGTAATGACGGTACTTTTGAGGGAAGCATCCCGCTCGAATAATTTTCTCATCTTTTCCCTCACGGTAATATCTTCATTCACCTGCTCTGCAATGATATCGCGTGCCCCCTGCAAAGCAGCATCCGTTGTCAGCACTTTTTCATTGAGGAATGCCCCCGCTTCTTTTTCAAGATCGATATCTTTTTGCGCCAGCAACATATCCGCCAGTGGCTGAAGCCCGTTTTCCCTCGCCGTTACAGCTTTGGTCTTGCGTTTTTGTTTGTACGGTAAGTACAGGTCTTCCAGCTGCGAAATAGTGACGGCGGCATTTATTTTTGCCTGTAACTCTTCCGTCATTTTTCCCTGCTCGGTGATGGTCTTTTCGATGAAAGCCTTTCGCTCGGCAAATTCATTCATTCCTTTATTTTCTTCCTGGATCTTTTGGATCTCTACCTCATCCAATGCACCCGTCATGTCTTTGCGGTAGCGGGCGATGAAAGGAATGGTACTGCCTTCTTCCAGCAACTGCAAAACCGTTTCTACCTGGGAGGGTTTGATGGATAACTTCTGTGCGATCAATTGTGCGAACATGTATGAATATTTTTTTATTTTATGTTGATTTTTCGAGGGCTGCGAAAATAGTGGAATTTGTGAAAACAAAAAGATTTTATCGATCAGCAGCAGGCTTTTAACCGCGGAGAACAGGAGTTAAAAGAGTTTACGCAGAGATTAAAAACATTTCTCTGCGTAAACTCCGCTTTCTCAATTCTCTGCGGTTAAAAGGTATACGAAACCCGTTTGGCAGGATTGGCTTCCACATAAGCATACAGGCTATTCCGTATGAAATTATTATCTGTGTAAGGCTGTAATTTTTCTTTCAACAGGTCTACCGGTGCGTCTTTCAACTGCCGGTCGATGTACCCCATTCCCCAAAAGCTTCCTTTCTCCATCAGCAGGCAAAGCAGCTCGTCTTTTTTTGTTCCGGTTTCCATCACGGCAAATGTGGGCAATTGCCGTTGCAATTCCTGCAAAGCCGCCACCACCTTCTGGTTGTAGATCATCGGGGGATCGAGCTCATCCAGTTCTTCCATTGTAAAAACGGTTTTATCGATGTGGCATAACCGGAGATCAAGCGCAAACTGCTCCGCCATTTTGCGCAGTAAAGTAATGCCATCGTATAACAGGTTGAACTGGCACAACGCCGGCAGGTTATTCTTCTTTTTATCGATCGCCAGCCGGAGATACCCTTTGTTATCTTCAAAACTATATAAACCGAATTTCTGCAAAGGTTCCTTCTGGCTGTAATTGTATTTCGGCCAAAGCCTTTTTATTTCGGTGCTTTCCAGCACCAGGGCATGCAATTCGCTGGCACATTCCTTAAACGTGATATCTGCTATCAGGCGTAAAAAATGCTGCCGCCGCAATGCCGCGTCATTGTGCGTAAAATGACTGCTCACCCGCTTCCTGATGTTGATGGCTTTGCCTACGTAGATCACTTTTCCTTTGATATCGTGAAAATAGTATACCCCCGCACTCAATGGCAGCCGATCGATCGTTTTTTTATCCAGCTGCATGGGAAGCCATTGTTCGCCGGAAGACTTCTTCAGCATCGCATCGATATACACCTGCCCGTTGGCCAGCAAAATTTTTTCAAACAATAAAACAGTCGCTTTGGCATCGCCATCGGCCCTGTGCCTGTTTTCCAGCGGGATACGCAGGCTGCGGCAAAGATTGCCCAGGCTGTACGAAGGAAGCCCGGTGAATGTTTTCCTGCTCAATCTTACCGTGCAGAGTTTTTTCACCACAAGATTGTACCCGGATTGATGCAGGTGATGTTTTAAAAAAGAAAAATCGAAATTGACATTGTGTGCGATGAAAATATTGCCGCTCAGCAGTTCATATATTTTCTCCGCAACTTCATCAAAGGTTGGCGCCGAAGCTACCATCGCGTTACTGATGCCCGTAAGCGAAGTGATATGCGCCGGAATCCTGTGCCCGGGATTGATGAGTGTAGTATAATGCCCTGTCACTTCATGTCCATCGTGCCGGTATATAGATACTTCTGTAATCCCGCTGGATGAAGCGGAACCGCCGGTGGTTTCGATATCTACTATACAATACAAATCAATGAAGAATTAAAAATTACGAATTACGAATTTTATAGGCACCAGGATATTTGATGACACCGACGCAAATTACTAACTATTTTAGTTATTTGCCACATATTTTAAAATTTTCCTTCAATGCCGAACAATTCGTAATTCGTAATTTTTAATTCGTAATTCTCTTCAGTACCTTTGTCGACTTTAAAAAAGGTAATGCTTCATGGAACTTTCAAAGAATTTCGAGCCGCAGGCAATTGATAATAAGTGGTATAAACACTGGATGGATAAAGGTTATTTCAACAGCACCCCGGATGGCCGGGAAGCTTATACCATTGTGATGCCACCGCCAAATGTGACCGGTGTGCTGCATATGGGCCATGCGCTCAACAATACCATTCAGGATATCCTTATCCGCCATGCAAGGATGCAGGGCAAAAATGCTTGTTGGGTACCGGGCACCGATCATGCTTCCATTGCCACAGAAGCCAAAGTGGTGGCTATGCTCCGCGAAAGGGGCATCACCAAATCTTCCCTCACCCGCGACGAATTCCTGGCGTATGCCTGGGAATGGAAAGAAAAATATGGCGGCATCATTTTGCAGCAGTTGAAAAAACTGGGCTGTAGCCTCGACTGGAACCGCACTTCCTTCACCATGGATAAGGATTATTATGCATCGGTGATAAAAGTATTTGTGGACCTGTATGAAAAAGGACTGATCTACCGCGGCAAACGCATGGTAAACTGGGACCCTGTGAGCCTCACTGCGCTGAGTGATGAAGAAGTGATCTTTAAAGATGTTGATTCAAAACTATATTTCGTTCATTATAAACTGGAAAATGGCGATCCGGGTATCACTGTTGCCACCACCCGCCCGGAAACGATCCTCGGCGATGTGGCCATTTGTGTGAACCCGGCAGACGAACGCTATTCCAGCCTTATTGGTAAGGAAGTGATCGTTCCGATCATCAACCGCAGGATCCCGATCATCGCCGATGAATATGTATCGGCCGATTTTGGTACCGGTGCGTTGAAGATCACCCCGGCGCATGACAAGAACGATAATATGCTCGGGCTTAAACATAACCTGAAAGCGATCGATACGCTGGATGTTACCGGGAAATTTACCGCTGAAGAATTGCTGGAGGAAAACCCTTCGGAACTGGTGCTGTCTTATGTTGGCACCGACCGTTTTGCTTTGCGGAAAAAGATCGTGCAGGATATGGAAGAACTGGGACAGATCATCAGGATAGAAGATTACAAAGGACAGGTAGGTACGAGCGAAAGAACGGGTGCGGTGATCGAAAGCAAATTGTCGATGCAATGGTTCATCGACATGAAAAAATTTCTGGAAAAGAATCCGCAGTCTTTGAGCGCCGTGATGGATGACACCATAGAATTTCATCCCGCTAAAGCGAAAAATACTTACAGCCACTGGCTGAACAATATCAAAGACTGGTGCATCAGCCGCCAGCTCTGGTGGGGGCAGCGCATACCGGCATGGTACGATGAGGAAGGCAATTATTATGTAGCCGCTACAGAAGCTGAAGCCAGGCAACAAGCCGCAGCAAAATCGCCAACATTCAACCTTGAACATTCCACCTTAAGCCAGGACGAAGACGTACTGGATACCTGGTTCTCCAGCTGGCTCTGGCCCATGGAAGTTTTCAAAGGCATCAGCAACCCGGGCAATGAAGAAGTAAAATATTATTACCCGTCCACCACCCTCGTTACCGGGCAGGACATCATCTTTTTCTGGGTAGCCAGGATGATCATGGCGGGTTATGAATATGAACAGGAATATCCGTTCAAGGATGTTTATTTCACCGGAATGGTGCGTGACAAACAAGGCCGCAAAATGAGCAAACAACTGGGCAATTCGCCGGACCTGCTCGGCCTGATCGACCAATATGGCGCTGATGCGGTACGCTTTGGCATCATGATAGCATCCCCTGCGGGAAATGATCTGTTGTTTGATGAAAGCTCGCTGGAACAGGGAAGGAATTTCAA
Source organism: Ferruginibacter sp. HRS2-29 (assembly GCF_024343615.1). Taxonomy (GTDB): domain Bacteria; phylum Bacteroidota; class Bacteroidia; order Chitinophagales; family Chitinophagaceae; genus Ferruginibacter. Next base: position 13,815 of record NZ_RJUB01000001.1, read on the forward strand.
TAATAAATTGTGGAATGCGCTCAAGCTGGTAAAAATGTGGGAAGGAAAGCAGACGACGGACGACCGACGACCGACCACCGAAAGTATTGCTGACAACTCACATCTTACAACTCACAACTTTGCGATTTCCTGGTTCGAAAACAGGTTGGCAGAAGTATGTACTGAAGTGGATACTTTGATGAAACAGTTCCGTTTGAGCGAAGCGTTGAAATCTGTTTATTCCCTGATCTGGACGGATTTCTGTAGCTGGTACCTGGAATGGGTTAAGCCTGGTTTTGAACAACCGATCGATGCAGGTGTTTATAAAAAAACAATTGGCTTCTTTTCAGAACTGATGCAATTGCTGCACCCGTTCATGCCGTTCGTTTCGGAAGAATTATATCATCAGCTGGAAGAAAGGACAGATGATCTTTGTGTGAAACAAATGCGTTCTTATCCTTCTCCCGATACCCCCATACTTCAGCATGGGGATCTGCTGAAAGACACTATCACGGCCATCAGGGATGTGAGGAACAAACAGCAGGTGAAACCGAAAGAGACCATCGTGCTGCATATCCAGTCGGAAAATAAACACGTGTATGCCATCATTGAATCGCTGCTGGCAAAACAGGTTAACGCAAGCGCCGTGCATGATATTTTTGAACCGGTAGAAGGAACAGTCACGCTGGTGTTGGGTAAGGATAAATTTTACATACAGACACCGCAGCCTTTGAACACAACCGGCCAGAAAGAAGGGCTGCTCAAAGAACTGGATCATCTGAAAGGTTTCCTGGCATCGGTAGAGAAAAAGCTGGGTAATGAAAAATTTGTACAGAATGCCCGGCCGGATGTACTAGCGTTGGAACAAAAGAAGAAATCTGATGCCGAATCGAAAATAAAAGTGATCGAAGAAAGCCTTGCCGGGCTTTAATCTGAAATTGCTGTTAAAGTACGGGGCGCACAATTTTTCTTTTTGTAGATTCGTTTTTTTAAGAATATAATTTCTATGAAATATAAATATCTGTTGCTTGTTGTGCTCTGGGCCTCTTTCCATACCGGTTTGAAGGCGCAGACAAAACCGAAAGAAACCAAAATAGCACCTTATAAAGTACCGAAAATGTCTACCCTGCTCGGGCAATACAAAGATTCGGTTGTGCTGCCGAGGCAGGATGTATTGAAAGCTTTAGCATTGCCATTGCGGGTGGTGGATGAAAAAGGAGTGGTGTATGTTGTTACCAATTACCAGGTGGCATACAAACAAATGACTGTTTCAGAAACAGAAGATGGCAAGGCAATACCGGCCACCAGCCTTTCTTCCCAGCGTTTTTCCGCCACGCCGATCAGTGCCAAATGGCTTGATTTTTTAAACGAACGATTGAAAAAAGGAGAAGAGGTTTTCTTTTTCGACATCATCGCAAAGGATCCGAAAGGAAGGGTGATGTATGCTCCAAACCTAAAAATAATCTCCCTGTAAATGTTCTTCCGTAACGCCGGCATTCCGGATATCGACATTATCCGCAACCTGGCACATACTATCTGGCCTGTGAGTTATAAGGGGATCATCACCGATGAACAGATCGGCTACATGCTGGAACTTATTTACAGCAAAGCTGCACTTATAAAACAGATGGATGAATTGAAACACCAGTTCGTGCTGGTTTATAATGATGATGAAAATGCAACAGGCTTTGCTTCATATTCCCCGAAAGTAAATGACGACACCGGTACTTTCCGTCTCAATAAATTATATCTCCTTCCCGATCAGCAAGGAAAAGGCACAGGTAAAGCCTTATTGCAACATGTAAAAGATGCCGTTAAAAAACTTGGCGGCAAATCGCTTGAGCTGAATGTGAATAAAGAAAATCCAGCGATACAGTTTTACAAAAGAAATGATTTCACCATTACAAAAACCGAAGTGCTGGATATCGGCCATGGATTTGTGATGGATGATTATATCATGAGCTCAACAGTTTAAAAGGTTCAAAAGTTTAAAAGGTTCAACAGTTCAAAAGTTCAAGAGGTTCAAAACGTTGCCATTCTAACGAATAACATTTGGAACCTCTTGAACTTTTGAACTTTTGAACTGTTGAACCTTTTGAACCTTTTAGTCTACTGCAAAATCAACCTTCATGGTGATCGTGGCAGTTTTATTTTTGCTGCTGGTGTTGAACACACCGCCATAACTGTAATCTTCGTTGCTGTTTTGCCCCGTGATCTGAAACACACCCATGGTCGCTTTCCTGATCTTCCCTAAAGAACTCCCCGCATTTTTAGCGATCGTTTCCGCACGCAGCTTAGCGTCGGCGCTGGCTTTGGCCAAAAGATCGATCTTTAATTCAGACAGCTTGGTATAATAATAGGATGGCGAAGTCGAATTCAGTTCGATACCTGATTCGATGAGCTCGGTGATCTCACGGGAGATCTTTTCTACTTTATCGATACTTTTGGAATCCACCGTAACGCTTTGTTTGAGGTTGTAACCGGTGAATTCGCTTCCTATCTGGCGGCCATTCTCATCGAACCTGTTGTTGAATTCCTTATCGATGCTGATCGCAGAAAACACCATTTCATTTTCTGAAACACCTTTCTGTGCCAGGTAAGATCTTATCCTTGCCTCATCCTCTTTAAGCGAAGCGTAAGCACTTTTGAGATCCAGGTTTTTACGGGTATAATTCCCTTCCCAAACAATCTGGTCACTCACGAAATCCTTTTCGGCAGAGCCGGTAACGGTAATGTTTTCAGTGGTTTTGAATTTGTACTTATACGCATTCCCGATCAGGAAAAAAGAAATGATAATAGCGATTGCCACAATGGCTACTCCGATAGAAGTTTTCATGTATATTTTATTTATTGATTTGAAAGATAGGGCAAATTATAATTCATTGGATAAACTTCACTTTTTTTAACTTTTACACAAATCGATAAGCGTTGTAAGAATGCGCTGCGGTGCGTTCGGCTTGCCACGAATACACGAATGAGATACCTATAATTTTTTATCGCAGTTTATTCGTGCATTCGTGGCATTTCTCTTTTTAAAAATTCACCGCTGGTTACTGATCTCCGCCGTATAATGGATGATGTATGATGGAAGATGTGCATTTTCAACCAAAGAAATAAGAAGATCGCAGATTTCAAAGGGATGAAGGCGATTACACAGATTATTTCCTGCAAGCAGGAAATGAAAATGCAGTTTGTAAAAACTTGTACTCTTTAGATGGGCACAATTTTTACAAACTGCATTTCTGTTTTTACGAACTAAAAATAATCTGTGTAACCGCCTTCATCCCTTTGAAATCTGTGATCCATTTCTCCGCTTCCATCAGTAATTCGTGGTTAATAAATTAATTGGTGCGTTTCCTTCACCACCCCCATTACAAATACGCTTTGCTGATGCCCCAGATTTTCTACCTGTCCGAGTTTGTTCACGTGAAAATCGTAATAGGCATTCATATCCTCCGTCACCACTTTCAGCATGAAGTCGAATTCGCCGCTGATGGTATAACATTCGATCACTTCGTGCATGGCATTGATGGCTTTGATGAATTGCACCCCGGCCGTCTTGCTGTGCTGCCGCAATGATATATAACAGATGGCCATGAGCCCCTTTTTGACTTTGGAATGATCGAGCAAAGCGGCGTATTGCCGGATGACCCCGCTCTGTTCCAGCCGCTTGATGCGTTCGTGCACCGGCGTGGTACTGAGGTGTATCTTTTCGGAGATCTCCTTTACCGTGATGCGGGCATTCTGCTGCAGCAGTTTCAATATCGCCAGGTCGGCTTTATCGAGGTTCGGAACCGGGATAGTTGTTTCGGCTTTTTGAACAGATGATTTCATATCTCAATAGTATTTTATCCTTCAATATGTAAATATACTGTCATTTTATCCTGAAGTTAAATATTCACATAGTTTTTTATTCTAGTTGAAGTACATTTGTGGCCTAATTTTAAAAATCACAAATTATGTCAACAATTACAGAAAAAGGAATTGATTTTTCTTTGAAAAACAAAGTTGCAGATATCAGCCTTGCTGAATGGGGCCGCAAAGAGATCATGCTTGCTGAAGCAGAAATGCCGGGTCTTATGAGCCTTCGTGAAGAATATGGAGCAAGTCAGCCATTGAAAGGTGCACGCATCGCAGGTTGCCTTCACATGACGATCCAGACTGCCGTATTGATAGAAACCCTGGTTGCCCTGGGTGCCGAAGTAAAATGGAGCAGCTGTAATATCTTCTCTACGCAAGACCAGGCTGCTGCCGCTATTGCTGCTGCAGGCATTGGTGTATTTGCATGGAAAGGACAGACACAGGAAGAAGCTGACTGGTGTATCGAGCAAACCTTGTTCTTTGGTGGTGCTGACCGTCCGTTGAATATGATCCTGGACGATGGTGGTGATCTTACCAACATCGTATTTGATAAATACCCTGAGCTGATCGCAAACATTAAGGGTTTGAGCGAAGAAACCACAACAGGTGTTCACCGTTTGTACGAAAGGATGGCCGCAGGCACTTTGCCTATCCCGGCTATCAACGTGAACGATAGCGTTACAAAATCTAAATTCGATAACAAATACGGTTGTAAAGAATCCCTGGTAGATTCTATCCGTCGTGCTACCGACGTAATGATGGCAGGTAAAGTTGCTGTTGTTGGTGGTTATGGTGATGTGGGTAAAGGTTCTGCTGAATCTTTGCGTGGCGCAGGTGCACGTGTGATCGTTACCGAGATCGATCCTATCTGTGCTTTGCAGGCTGCTATGGACGGTTTTGAAGTAAAGAAAATGATCGATGCGGTGAAAGAAGCTGACATCATCGTGACTGCTTCAGGCTGCCGCGACCTGATCACTGCCGAACATTTCAAAGTGATGAAAGATAAAGCGATCGTTTGTAACATCGGTCACTTCGATATCGAGATCGATATGGCATGGCTGAACGAAAACTATGGTAATACTAAAAACACCATCAAGCCACAGGTTGATCTTTATACCATTGATGGAAAAGATATCATCGTACTGGCTGAAGGCCGCCTGGTAAACCTTGGTTGCGCAACCGGTCACCCATCATTCGTAATGAGTAACTCATTCACCAACCAGACCCTGGCACAGATAGAACTTTGGGTAAATACTGATAAGTACGAAAACAAAGTATACGTACTACCTAAACACCTGGATGAAAAAGTTGCCCGTTTGCACCTTGCGAAGATCGGTGTGGTATTGGAAGAACTGACCACTGCACAGTCTGAATATCTGGGCGTGAGCAAAGAAGGTCCTTTCAAATCGGAAATGTACCGTTACTAATTAAGAATTAAAAATTAAGAATTAATAATGAGAGCCCGTTCTGTTTGAACGGGCTTTCTGTTTTTGCATCCTTAATTTGAAATTTTTAATTCTGAATTGTGTTTTCGTTGGCATTATTCTTGAGCCATTAATGCTACCTTGTAACAGGTACAAATCAATTTTTCATTAAAAAAAAAGGATATGCTGATACAGATCAACACCGACAAAAACATTGAAGGAAGTGAAGGACTCATCGTTCATTTTAGCGAAGTTCTAAAAGATACATTGGGCAGGTTCGATGAACAGATTACCCGTGTGGAAGTTCACCTGAGTGATGAGAACGGAAGTAAGGAAGCAGGTGACGACAAAAAAGCCATGATAGAGGCCCGGCTCAGGGGATTGAACCCGATAGCAGTCACCAGCCACGCCGATACCATACACAAAGCAGTAAAAGCTGCGTCTGAAAAGCTGGTCCATAGTCTTGAAAAAGCGATCGGCCACCAGAGGGCGTACTAAAGTCATAATGAGGAATAAGAAAGTGGGCTGTCATATGAACCTCCTTTCTTATTCCTTATTTTTCATTCCTTATTTCTTATTTCTTTTCCAAAGCTGTAAGCCTCGCTTCCATTTTCTCTAATAATTCTTTTTGCGAAGCGATCAGTTTTTGCTGATCGGTGATCATCACCTGCTGCTCCTGTACGGCTTTGACCAGCGGCACTACAAATTCGGCATAGGCCAACGAATAATGATCGTTCTCATTTTGCGGTTTGTTCACCCCACTGAAATCATACCCGACTGCATTCGCCACTTCTTCTACTTGTTGTGCACTGAAGCCGCTTACCAATTTTTGGTCTGCCCTTTTGGATTGCTGCTTTGCAAACAACTTAGTGATGCTATCGCCTTTTGAACCGTATTGAAAATTATTAAGTTTTTCCACATCAAGATTATAAACGATCGGCTGCAGTTTCAGTATGAAATCCAGGCCATGAGCCTCCGGCTGAATGTTTTTCTTAAACCGAACATCGCTCAGTTTGCTCCACTCCTGCATGCCTCCGATCACCGCCGTTTGTGAATTACCTAGCACTACATAATTTGGTGCCGCATAAGTAGAAAGCCAGCCTACCGCAACGGAATTATTATAATTAGTTAAACCCTGGCCCACACCTGCGTTCGTACCGATCGCCACATTGTTATTTCCTATCTCATTGTATTGAAGCGCCTGGTAACCCACTGCTACGTTCGCAAGCCCGGCAGTATTATTCGTAAGGCTGTTATATCCTACGGCAACATTATAACTCGCATTCGTATTTTTAGCGGCTTTGTTGCCCAGGGCCACATTGAGACTGCCTGCAATGTTTGATGAGAGGGATGACATGCCAAGTGCAGTATTTTCTTCACCACCCTGGTTTAGAGAAAGGCTACCCGTTCCTATAGCAGTATTAGAACTGCCGCCTTGATTGCTGCTTAAGGCGCTTGAACCTACAGCTGTATTATTGGAACCTCCAAGATTGCCCTGAAGGGCCGATGAGCCGACCGCGGTATTAAAAAAACCGCTGGAATTGAATCGTAATGCCGATTGGCCAAATGCAGCATTATACGCACCGTTGTTATTAAATTCCATGCTGGAAACGCCGGCAGCAGTGTTTTGCATCCCGGTAACATTACCTGTGAGGGAGCGGACACCAACAGCTGTATTTTGATCACCTCCCGTATTTGCAATAAGTGCCCTGTCTCCGATAGCGGTATTTTCGTCCCCGCTTGAATTATTCATCAGGGTTTGAAACCCAATGCCTGTATTAGAATTACCGGAAATATTTTTAAAAAGAGATTTTGACCCTACAGCAGTATTATAGCCGGCAGAATTATTAAGGAGCGAATACAAGGCGGAATCACCGACTGCTACCGTATTGTGTGCGGTAGTATTGGAGGCCATCGCATTGGTTCCAATGGCTACATTACTGTAACCTTTCGTATTTTTCGATAAGGAATAAAATCCGGCAGCAACATTATCATTCCCATTAGCATTGTTAAATAGTGACGATGCTCCAATACCTACATTGCGGCTTCCGGAGTAAGCATTCTGGTTAGCCTGGTATCCAAGGACTGTATTATCATGGCCGTTGTAGAGTTCACTCATGGAATTGTTACCAATAGAGGTATTCCGGTTTCCAGACTGGTTATTGGTCATCGTTTCATCTCCCAATGCCAGGTTGCCTGTTCCATCGTAGTTCTCTTTGAGCGCTTTCCTCCCAATGGCTACATTGAATTTGCCGGTCTCGTTTTCTTTCATCGCTTCATAACCGATCGCTATATTGCCATACCCGGAAATATTTTTCATCAGGCTTTTTGCGCCGATGGCGACAGTACCGTCAAAATCAGCACCGTTTAAAGGATCAGTATTCTGGGCATGTAAGCTGCTGTCGCCGATCACAACAATATTACTGGCATATGCTATCCGGCCTGCAGCGAAGCTCCCGATTACAACGTTGGAAAAACCCATCTTGTTGGTTTGAAACGCTTTTGCTCCAATAACAGTATTATTGTTGGCAACCGTGTTATAATTGAGTGCGAAAGAACCCACTGCCGTATTATTGTTTCCTGTTGTATTGGACCCTAACGCCTGCATTCCGGTAGCGGTGTTGCTGCTACCGGTGGTATTGTTTAATAAAGAGGTTGAACCTGTTGCCGTGTTCCAGAAACCAGTGGTATTTGTTGTCAGAGCCGAGTAGCCGATCGCGGTATTCCGGTATCCGTTAAGATCATTCGCGGTCTGCGATTTAAGTGCATTGTATCCTACCGCAGTATTTCCAATGCAGGTTGTACATATTGCCAAAGCATTGGTACCAATGGCTACGTTACCCTGACCTGTCCCCGGATCAGGGAGGGCATTGAGGCCAAGGCTAAAGTTTAAGCCATTGGGATTTATTTCCCCAGCGTGTGAATTATTCACGCGGAATTTTAATGGATTGTTATCCGTAGTTCCCAGAAAATTTGTTGCCGCATTTATGCCATTGTTACCGGTTAAAGACCAGCCACCCACTACCGATGTTGTGCCACCAATGGCCATCCATTTATTCCCGTTCCAGAAATAAAAGCCCGGAGTGATACTGGCAGCGCCGCTTCCGGCAGTGGCTGTATTGTACACCAGCAGTGAAATGGCAGGTGATGCGATGGTGACAACATCGGTATTGCTTAAAAGCGAAACACGCGGTAATAAAAAGCCTTTGTTGCTGCTGCTCACATCCAGCATCGAGCTTGCTGCGGGATTGTTGGTGCCAATACCAGCGTTCTGTGCATTCGCCAGAACAAGGCTGCAGATCAGTAAGGAAAGTAAAAATATTTTCTTCATAATGTTAGTTGTATAAATGACTGTATTGATACGAAGACAAAAATATTCGTGTAGGCATTACCGGTAGGTTGGCGATTCCCCAACGGGAAGCGCCGATGTATAAACGGTAGGAAGGAAAGAATAAGAAATAAAAAATAAGCAATAAGAAACTCCGGCTTCTAAACGCTGACCACTTTCTTATACCTATTTTTTATTCCTATTTCTTATTTTAAAGGCATGATGTTTGCGTTAAAAAAGCTTAAAACATATGACCGGATCACCCTTAACAATAGCAGCCTGCTCAATATTACTTCTGGCCTGTAACCAACAGGAAAAGAAAACTGTAACAACAACCCAGGAAACAAAGCCGGTAACAAAGCCTTCGGAACCTATTAAAGAATGTTACTCAAAGATCAGCGGCAAAGACACGGTGCAACTGAGTTACACGATAAATGACAATGTGGTTGCCGGCGAACTGATGTACAATTATTTTGAAAAAGATAAAAATACCGGAACTATCAAAGGGAAGTTTTCAGGCGATACATTGGTGGCGGAATACAGTTATCGGGCGGAAGGGATGCTATCGGTAAGAGAAGTGGCTTTTGTAAAAAAAGGCAATCTGCTGGTAGAAGGGTTTGGTGAAAGTAAAGACAAAGCTGATAAAACCGTCTTCAAAAGTATAACCACCTTGCAATTTGATGAGAAAGCAGCATTGACAAAAATAAACTGTAATTAAGATAATCGCAGATCACAGACAGATTTCAGGATTTCGCAGATTTTTGCAAAGCAAAATGAAAATGCAGTTTATATAAATCCGATTTTTTTTCATTGAAGTTTACATGAACTGCATTTAATTTTTTACCTAGTAAAAATGAGCTGAGAAATCTATTCATCCTATTGATACCTGCATTTTTCTATGCGATTGTTATGTTATCATCCGCATAGATATCCTGTATCGTATTCAGCAATTTCACACCATCTTTCATCGGTTTCTGAAATGCTTTTCTTCCCGATATCAATCCCGTACCGCCTGCCCTCTTATTGATGATAGCAGTGATGGCAGCTTCCTTCAGGTCTTTATCTCCTTGTGATGCACCTCCGGAATTGATCAACCCGATCCTGCCCATATAACAATTGGCTACCTGGTAGCGGCAAAGATCGATCGGGTTATCAGAAGCCAGTTGCGAGTACATTCGTTCATCCAGCTTTCCGTAACTGCTGTTACCCATACTCATCGCTTTGAACCCGCCATTGTTTTCCGGCAGCTTTTGTTTGATGATATCCGCCTGTATGGTCACGCCCAGGTAATTCGCCTGCCCGGTAAGATCGGCGGAAACATGATAATCCACTCCGTCTTTTTTAAAGGCGTCATTGCGCAGGTAACACCAGAGAATGGTTGCCATCCCCAGCTGATGAGCCCTGTCAAATGCTTTAGACACTTCCACGATCTGCCTGTCTGATTCGGCAGAGCCGAAATAAATAGTAGCGCCAACAGCCGCAGCGCCAAGGTTCCAAGCTTCTTCTACTGTGCCATACATTGTCTGGTCAAATTTATTGGGATAAGTCAGCAGCTCGTTGTGATTCAGCTTCGCGATGAAAGGGATCTTATGCGCATATTTTCTGGCCAGGATGCCGAGGCCGCCAAATGTGGTAGCCACTGCATTACAGCCGCCTTCAATTGCCAATTGAAGGATGTTTTCCGGGTCGAAATAAACCGGGTTGGGCGCAAATGAAGCCCCGGCGCTATGCTCCACCCCCTGATCGATGGGTAATATGGACAGGTAACCCGTTCCCCCCAATCGCCCATGGGCGAATATCCTGGAAAGGTTATTGAGTACCGGGATATTGCGGTTCGACAAAGCATATATATCATCCACAAAAGAAGGGGAAGGCAAGATTAGCTGATCTTTCGAAATCGTGCCGCAGGTATGTGTAAGCAGGCTTTCATTTTCTTTACCGATTAATCCGGATAATTGATCCATGTTCATAGCTGGAATTTTAGAGTATAAATTTAATCCTTTTACCACGGAGAAAAGCAAAGAGTTCAAAAGTTCAAAATGTTTAAAACGTTTAAAACGTTTCTTTACATTTCGATCCTCTTGAACCTTTGAACTTTTGAACTTTTGAACCTTTGAACTCTTTAACTTTTGAACTCTTTAAACCTTATACCTACTTTTGTAAAAAATAACATTCAATATGTCTGCACTTTTTCAACCACTCACTATAAGAAATATAACTTTTAAAAACCGGCTGGTAGTTTCGCCGATGTGCCAGTATTCGTCTATCGATGGATTTGCCAACGATTGGCACCTGGTACACCTGGGCAGCAAGGCGGTAGGTGGTGCCGGACTTGTCATTACGGAAGCCACGGCAGTTTCGCCGGAAGGAAGGATCTCACCCGGAGATCTTGGTATCTGGAAGGATGAACAGGTGGAATTTTTGCAACGCATCACTTCCTTTATTTCATCAAACGGAAGCATACCGGGCATCCAGCTGGCACATGCCGGGCGCAAAGCCAGTCATCATGCTCCCTGGGAGGGCAATAAAGCACTCAAAGAAGATGAGGGTGCCTGGCACACCCTGGCACCCTCTGCTGTTCCCTATGCCGATGGAGAACCTGTTCCCCGGGAAATGACATTGGCAGACATACGGCAATGCATCAACGATTTTTCAAAAGCTGCACAACGGGCTATAGATGCAGGGTTCAAAGTTTTTGAAATACATGCGGCGCATGGTTACCTGCTCAATCAGTTTCTTTCCCCGCTAAGCAATAAAAGAACGGATGAATATGGCGGCTCGTTTGAAAACCGGACGAGGCTGCTGTTGGAGGTCATAGAAGCTGTAAGGAAAGTAATTGGCTACAACCTCCCATTATTTGTCCGCATATCGGCCACCGAATGGGTGGAAGGCGGCTGGACGATGGATGATTCATTATTGCTTGCCGGCGCATTAAAAGATGCCTCTGTAGATCTCATCGATTGCTCCAGCGGCGGCAATTCGCGTGATCAGAAGATTGCTATCGGGCCGCTTTACCAGGTAGATTTTGCGGAGGCAATAAAAAAGACCGGTTTACTTACCGGCGCTGTAGGGCTCATCACTACTGCTTCTGAAGCGGAAGTTATCATCGCTTCGGGCCAAGCTGATATGGTATTTATGGCGAGGGAATTTTTGCGGGATACTTATTTTCCCCTTCACGCTGCCAAAGAATTATCAATAGATGTAGAATGGCCGAAGCAATATGTGAGAGCGAAAATTTAAAATGCAGCATATTCCTGGAGGAAAGAAGCATTTTCCAAAGCTGCCCTCGTGGCAGTATTATTGAACAGTAGTAATGCTTGCCCAACAACAGGATCCTTTTGCAGTGTATCCGCCACGTTCCTTAAAAAGCCTTGCTCATACATGGAATAATATAATTTTGGTACACCATGAAAGCGGTAATACGCTACGGCATTTGATACGACCACATCATCCGGCAAGCCAGGGAAACTTACTCCGCAGAAAGTAACAGAGCGTTGTTTCAATGAAGCAATCACCCGTTTATTCCACCAGCTGCGATGCCTGAACTCAAGAATGTTTGTGAAACCGGTATCCATATTATCGAGGATCATGTCCAGCCTTTCCTCCGTATAATCATACGAAGGCGGCAACTGGAACAATATTCCTTTCAGCTTATCAGACAGTCCTTCGCCTGCGGCTGCATACAATTGCTCCAACTGTTGATTTACTTCCACGAACTGACGCGTATGGGTGATTTCCCTCGGGGCTTTCAGGATGAAACTGAAATCTTCAGGCACTTTATTGTACAGGTTTTTCAGAAAACGTGCCGTAGGAAATTTATAAAAACTCACATTCAATTCTACCGTATCAAAGAACCGGGCATAATAAGGCAACCAATCAGCCTGCACAAGATCGTAAGGATAAAAAAGCCCCTGCCAATCCTTGTAAGCAAATCCAGAACATCCGATTTTCCAATCCATCATATAGTTTTACTACCTCTTTCAAAAACAACACCAGATGGCGTAACTTTTGTATTACAGGTAAAAAACTTATGCCCGAAGGCCCATCCATCATCATCCTGCACGAAGTGCTCAAACCTTTTAAAGGAAAAAAAGTCATCAGTGCTTCCGGATACGCAAAGATTGATTACAAAAAGCTGAAGGGCAAAACCATCACCGATCTTAAGACCTGGGGCAAACACACGCTGATCTGTTTCAAAGATATTACCATCCGCATCCATCTCCTGATGTTCGGTTCATACCTGATCAATAAGACCAAAAAGATCAACCCGAAACTGAGCCTGCATTTTGCGAAGGATGATGTCAATTTTTATATGAGTGATATCAAACTCATCGAAGAGCCGCTGGATGAAGTGTACGACTGGAGCGCCGATATCATGAATAAAAAATGGAGCGTTGCCAAAGCAAAGAAAAAACTGGCCGGACATCCCGCCATGCTGGTTTGTGATGCTTTGCTGGACCAGGATATATTTTCCGGATCGGGCAATATCATCAAAAACGAAACATTGTTCCGCACCCGCATCCATCCCGAAAGCGTGGTGAGCAGTTTACCGCCGGCAAAATTATCCGCCCTGCTGAAGGAGGTCAGCAAATTCGCAGTTGATTTTTTGAAATGGAAAAAAGAAGGAACACTCAGCAAACATTTCCAGGCATATGAAAAAAAAGAATGCCCGCGTTGCAAAATACCTTTGCATAAACGATTGACCGGCAAGGGAAAAAGGCAGAGTTATTTTTGTGAAAACTGCCAGGCCAGATACCGTTGAAAGTTGAAGGTTGAAAGTTGAAAGTGGTAAATCTATGATCAACCTTCAACTTTCAACCTTCAACCTTTCGAACTTTCTTGGCACGTTTTTAACTGTAATTATCCTACCTTACTATACTAAAAACAATCATCATGAAAAAACAGACATCCAAACCAGAAGACGATATCAAAACAGATCTGAAGCACGACACCATGGAGTTTTCGGCGGCAACGGATGGTGATGATCGCCTGGATACAGACGATGAAAGATATGAAGAAGATGGCATCAGCGCCGAAGAGCTTGAGTTGCTGGAAAACGCCGATTTTGACCAGGAGGCAGCCGCCCTGGATAGTGTGGAAACAGACAGGCTGGTGGATGACGATAATCTTCCGGAAGAAGACTGGATCGATGATGTGGACCTGGATGATGATGACGAAGAATCAGTTCCCGATCACCACAGGAATGATAAATAATATAAGAATTACACCTTAAAAACAATTTTATGCCAGATAGAGAAAAAGATAACTTAGACCCGATGAATGATACAAGAAAATATGCGGCCGGTAATGAAGGTGAAATTTCTCCGGACGATGATAGTGATATCAGCGATGAAGAACGTGCATTACTCGATGCCTCTTTTGAAGATGATGAAGAAAGAAGCCTGCACGAAGCAGAACTGGATGATACCGACGAAGACGGAACTTTACTGAATGAAAAAACTTCCGCCAATTCAAAGTCGGGAGACGATCTGGATGTACCGGGTTCGGGCGATGATGATGCGGATGAAGATATTGGAGAAGAAGATGAAGAGAACAATAGTTATAGCCTGGATAAGCAGGAAGACGATCAATGATTTAATGCATAATGGATAATGGATAATTTTTTCAACTTAAACTTCTTCATGAATTGGTAAGTAAGTTAAATTGAAAAAATTATCCATTATCCATTTTTACATTATCAATTATCAGCAATTATTTTTCCTCCTCCCCTTTATCCTTATTCCGGTTATCCGGCAGTTTCCCTCTTTTATAGATCACGAGTCCATTCAAAAAATTCCTCAGCACCTGGTCCTGAGCCTGCACATATCCCGGGTGATCGGGATTGCGAAAAAAATCGCCGAGCGCTCCTTTGCTGATCTCAAAATCTACCAATTTTAATATCTCAATGATATCTTCATTGCGTAAAGAAAGGGCCACCCTCAGTTTTTTGAGAATATCGTTATTATCCATCTTCCTGCATTTTACCCGTAAATATAGTCCACTTGCTGGTTAATTTGTGCCGTTTGCTGAAATGGATTGGTCTATCCGCAAATTTTATCAGAACTTTCCGCTTTAAATAAACCAGATGAACATACCCTTCCAGGCAATCGATTGGGACAAGATATCGCCGACCATCCACGAAGGCACCACAGGAATATCTTACTGGCAGACGCTGCAGTTTGAGGGATTGCGTGTGCGTAGGGTGACATATGAGCCTGGTTATTTTGCCAACCATTGGTGTGAGAAAGGACATATTGTACACTGCCTCGAAGGGGCTTTTACCAGCGAACTGGCTACCGGCGAGAAAATATTGTTGAACAAAGGGATGAGTTATATCGTTACCGACGGCAACAGTTCGCATCGGTCTTCTTCTGAAGAAGGAACGGTGTTGCTGATAATAGACGGGGATTTTTTAAAACCAAATTCGTACCCATAGGCAACAACTTCAGCACTATAAAATCATTTGTATGAAAAGGTATTTTCTTTTTTCCGGCATGCTCATCGCGATGATAGCCTGCAATTCCAATAATCCTGAAGAAACAGCAGTTCCTGCTAAAGTTCAAAAAGGTCCGCTCATCGAAGTACCGGAAAATCCTGTAAAAATTGTTCAGAAAGACAGCATCCTCCTTAAGGATGTTGAACTGAATGAAAAAACTGTGTCGGGTAAAAAGAATGTTTCGCCGTTGGATAAAACACAGCAAAAAAAATATTCTATCCGCAAGCTGGATAACGTGGAAAGTGATGGGTTCAGATATTTTATTTACGACACCCTTTATTCCGGTAACGGGACAACTGTTTTGCTCATTTCCCGTACCTGGCCCGAAGAAAATATAGTGTGGCTGACAATCTACGATCCGGCTATGAATTTACTGGATCTCCAGCAGGTATACTATGACAATTCCGAAGGTTCATTAAACGTGGAAAGCAGCATCCGCAACAACCAGGTGAAGATCACTACTGACAATGCATACGACGAAAGCGCCAATTCCACAAAGACAGTTACCTGGTATATAAATTCAAAAAATAAGCTCGTAAAAAAATGAACCGTATCCCGTTGCGAACATAAAAGTTAAGAAGTATCTTTAATTAACCATATCACCTAAAAATATTCACATGTTATCAAAACCGATGCAGGATGCATTAAACAACCAGGTAAAATTAGAAGCTTCTTCTTCACAGGCATATCTTGCAATGGCGAGTTGGAGCGAGATCCAACCCGGATTGGATGGTGTAGCCGAATTCTTTTTCCTGCAAAGTGAAGAAGAGCGTATCCATATGCTCAAGCTGATGCGTTTCATCAACGAACGTGGTGGATTTGCCATCGTTCCTACACTCGAACAACCGATAGTAACTTACAAAGGAATCAAGAGCATGTTTGAAGAATTTCTTCAGCACGAACTGCTGGTATCCAATAGCATCAACGACCTCGTGGAACTTGCACTTTCCGAAAGGGATTATGCTACGCACAACTTTTTGCAATGGTATGTGAGCGAGCAGATAGAAGAGGAAAAAAGCGCCCGTGTATTGAATGATAAACTGGAGCTGATCGGCGATGACAAAAGCGGACTTTATCTTTTTGATCGTGATATCATGTCGCGAAGACAAGGTGGCGGAAAAAAATAATTTTTTACAAACACACCACTTCGCCACAGAAGACGATCATTCGTTTCTCTGTGGCGATTTTATTTTTCTTAATAATTAATAATTCAGACACGTTGCTGAATATTCTGGAATCAATTATTACTTATTAATTATTCTTTATTAATTGATTTTATGCTAAACAAACCTCCCATCGATGTAGTCCATCTCTTGCCGGTAATGGATAAGATGCTGATCGGCTTGCTGAAAAGTTTATCTCCTGAAGACTGGGAGCGGCAAAGCGTTGCGGGATTATGGAAAGTAAAAGATATTGCTGCTCATTTACTGGATGGAAATATCCGGAGCCTTTCGATGCTGCGGGATGGCTATTTTGGAGAAGCCCCGGGAAACGGATCGTTGCTGGATTTTCTGAACAGGTTGAATGCCGACTGGGTTAAAGCCATGAAAAGAGTTAGTCCGCAGGTTCTGATATGGTTGCATGAAGCCACCGGCAAGTCGTACTGCGATTATTATGCCTCGCTGGATCCCTTTGGCAAAGCAGGTTTCAGCGTGGCATGGGCCGGTGAAGAAGAGAGTAAGAACTGGATGCACATTGCCCGCGAATACACAGAAAAATGGCTGCACCAGCAACAGATCAGGGATACGGTAAACAAACCAGGCCTGATGGCGAAGGAATTCTATTACCCTTTCATGAATACATTCATGCAGGCCCTACCCTATACTTACCGTGAAATACACGCGGATGCAGGCACTTTGATAAAGATCGTCATTTCCGGGGATGCCGGAGGAAACTGGTATCTCGGTAAAACCCGACAGGGTTGGGCCTTGCAGGAAAATGAAACTACAGCTCCCGCTGCAATAGTATCAATTGCTGCAGCGATTGCCTGGAAACTATTTTCGAAAAGTATCCGGGCTTCGGATGCGAAAGATGAGATAATCATTACCGGCGAGGAAAGGCTGGCATTGCCTGCATTGGATATGGTGAGTGTGATGGCGTAAACCCCGGAGGTTTTAAAAAACCTCCGGGGTTTTTATTTATATTTATTCAAAATTTCCAGATGCACGTTAGAGATGCTGTTCAGGATGACCTTCCGGTGATCGTAGATATTTACAACTCCACTGTAGAAGGCCGTATGGTGACTGCCGATACCACTCCGGTAAGTGTTGCCGACAGGCAGGCCTGGTTTGACGAACACACTCCCCACCGGCGGCCGCTATGGATGATAGAAGATGATGAAAAAAATGTGATGGGCTGGGTCAGTTTCCAGGATTTTTATGGGCGCCCGGCCTATGATGGAACTGTCGAGATCAGTATTTACCTTCATGAAAGTGCCCGTGGAAAAGGCCTGGGAAAGAAACTACTGAAATACAGTTTTTCCCGCTGCGAAGAACTGAACATCCATACATTGCTGGGTTTCATCTTTGCGCACAACCTGCCAAGCGTAAAACTTTTTACAGATCTTGGTTTTGAAGAATGGGCAAACCTCCGTGATATCGCCGTCATGGACGGACAAGAGTACAGCCTTAAAATTTTTGGTAAAAAGATATGAGGACATGACCAACAGCACTATTACTTCATCTGCAAAAGGAACACGTTTCACCCTGATATTACTTTTTAGGGATATACGTCTTCCTCCATTCCCGTACACCGATCAATGATCTTCTTCGCAATAAAATAGCGATGTTCAAAAAAGAGGAAGGAATAAAATAACCCTGGTTTTGCAACATTATTTTTAAACATACCCATCAGAGGGTATTGGGTTTGCTGATTTTATGTTCTATACTTGTGTAATAAACTCATTGGTATTAACTCTAAACTAAAAACTGACATTATGAACCAATTAGAACTTCGTGTACAAAAGCTCGAAAAAAATCTCCGCAACTACCGCATCATTTTCGGTACCGGCATCATCGCTCTCTGCACATTCTCCCTCATGTCTTCGGGCACCAAGAATCAGTTTGTGCCGGACAGGATACAGGCCAAATCTTTCCAGGTAGTGGATGACAATGGAAAGATCATTGCAGAATTGGGAGAAGATAAAGGAAACGGCTCTCTGACCACTTTCAATGGCCGTGGCCGCAAACTGGTTGACCTGTTCACTTCTGAAGGCGGTGCCGGTGGCATCAACACTTTTGATGACGACGGAGATGTTATCTTCAAAGTAACCCGTACGAAGAGCGGTGGCGCTTATATGGGCATGTTCAACTCTGAGGCCAAGGAGATCGTTGAATTCGGTGTTACCGAAGGCGAATCCGGTTACTTTAAAGTAAATGATAAATACGGTGAAAAGCTGGCCTGGATCACTTATACGGAAGATGGTGGGGGTTACTTCGCTTTGCTGAATAATAATAAAGAAACGATCCGCCTTTCTACTCCGGATGCAGGTGGACGTATCGGTATTTCCAATAAAAGAGGAAACCGTAACGTTTACATCGGCACACAGGATAACCAGGATGGTAACATTACGATCTCCAATGCCGCTGGTTCCAAACTGGGAAGCATTCCTACAAGCTATTAATGAATTTCTGACCGGCGCTAGACAAAAAGCCCTGCAAAAATTTGCGGGGCTTTTTCCTTATAGTCTGAGTTATTAAACTACATCTTTGGAAGCAGTACATGATCAACTACATGGATCACACCGTTGCTCTGGTTCACATCCTTGATGGTAACTGTTGACGTACCGCCACTTTCATCTTTCAACACCAGTTTATTTCCCATCATACTTGCAGTGAGTGAGCCCCCTGCTACAGTTTTTAAAGTAGCACTTCCACCACCGTCTTTGATGAGTTTTGCGATATCTTTCGCGTTTAATTTACCGGCAACTACGTGATAAGTAAGTACAGTTGTAAGTGCTTTTTTGTTTTCCGGTTTCAGCAGGTTATCTACTGTTCCCGCAGGTAATGCAGCAAATGCTTCATTGGTAGGAGCAAACACTGTGAAAGGGCCTGCACTCTGCAATGTAGCTACCAGGTCGGCTGCTTTTACTGCTGCTACCAGAGTTGTATGATCTTTACTGTTCACAGCATTTTCTACAATATTTTTACTCGGGTACATGGCTGCGCCACCTACCATTACTGTTTTTTCCTGTGCAAATGCTGTTGTAGAAGCGAAGGCAATTGATGCCATTAAAAAAATACTTTTGATCTTTTTCATAAAAAACTATTTGTTGGTTTGATGAATTTATTTATTTCAGTCATGTACGATGGCAGGGGAATTTTGGTTTGGAAGAGGGAGAAAAAAAATGCCACAAATGCACGAATAAATAATGAGCAATAAAAAATCCCCGAGATAAATCCCGGGGATTTTTTAAAATTATCGAAGATTTGACTATTGACTATTTCCTATTGCCCTTTAGTAGTCGTTATCCTTTTTCGGTTTTGTTGCCGGTTTTTTATCATCCGGTGGTTTATTGCCTTGAGGTGTTACTGTAACAGGTTTATTTTCTTTCTTTTCTTCTTTTTTAGGAGGAACTGTTTTTGCCGGCGTATCCAGCAATTCAGGCTCATCACCGAAATCGAGTGCTGAACCATTTCCTGTTTCTTCTGTGAGGCTATCGCCGGTCATCAATGCACGGTTGAATGCATCGTCTGCCATGATCGGGCCGTTCTTCACTTCTGTAGGCTCATCAAATTCTTTCTGGCGGCCATAGTTCAGTTTTTTATCCGCATAAGTTTTGCTCATGAATATACCCCAACGCGGAGCGGACATTTCCGAACCACCGGCATTGTTGGAATAGATCGGGATGAACGGATCGGCGCAGCCAACCCACGAACCCGCCAGCAATTCGGGTGTGTAGCCGATGAACCAACCATCGGTATTACCGTTGGTGGTACCGGTTTTACCAGCTTTCTCCACTGGTATATTATAACTGTTGATCCTGCGTGCTGTACCCGATTTGATTACCCCCTGCATGAGTTTTACCATTGTATAATCGTCTACCTCGCCTATCACCTGTTTGCTTTGTGCCACAGGAAACTCGTGCAGCAGGTTGCCATTTTTATCTTCGATCCTCGTTACGTATACCGGTGTGGTGTTGTACCCTTTATTCGGAAACATCGTGTATGCCTGCAGCATCTGCATCATCGGAATTTCGGCAGCGCCCAACGCGATGGAAGGGTATGGAGGAATTTTTACAGTGATGCCGCATTGCTGTGCAAATTCGATGGTACGCTTCACCCCTATCACCGACATCAGCCTCCAGGCCACAAAGTTCTTGGATTGTGCCAACGCATATGCCAACGTACCGCCACCACCGGTAATGGTTTTGCCATTCAATGTAAGCGATCCGCCGGGTATCACCGTTTCGGGTGTGTAACCTGCATCGGTAACTGCCAGTGTGTAAAGCAATGGTTTGAAAGTAGAGCCTACCTGCCTCATGGCGGTGGCATTGTCGTATTTGAACCAGCGGAAATCCGGGCCGCCTACCCAGGCTTTGATCTCACCTGTTTTAGGATCCATGGCCACGAAAGAAGTCTGCAATAATAACTTGTGGTATTTGATCGAATCCATCGGTGTCATCACCGTATCCTTTTCGTGCTTGTCATTGCCCCACCAGGAAAATATTTTCATCCTCACCGGTACGTTGAATGATTTGCGGATATCAGCTTCGTCCACTTCATCGGCTTTCATGTTCTTCCAGCGCTCGCTGTATTTCATTGCACTTTCCAGCGTGCTTTCATGCCCTTTCCACAATCTTTCGCTGCGCCCTTTGAGAGAGGCATTCAACTTTTTCTGCAGCTCCGGCAGATGTTGAGCTGTAGCTTCTTCGGCATACCGCTGCATACGCGAATCGATGGTGGTGTATATTTTCAAGCCGTCACGGTTAAGATCGTATGGCTCGCCCGTCTTAGGATTCGTATTTTCCTTGCACCACTTTTTCAATACATCTATCAGTGCCCTGCGGTAGTAAGGAGCGATACCGATGTTCTCATCGATCTTTTTATAATTTGTAATGAGTGGTTTCGCCTTGAATTTCGCGGCCTGTGCTTCGGTAAGGTAATGCTGCTTACAATCCACCATCCGTTCGATCACCGTATTGCGCCTGTACAATGCCTTATCAGGACGTGAGATCGGGTTGTAAATAAATCCTTTCAGCATCCCAACCAGCACGGCTGCTTCTTCCACTTCCAACTCAGCCGGTTCTTTTTGAAAATAAGTAAGGCTGGCATTACGGATACCGTACACATTTCCCCATGGGGCCCTGTTGAGGTATAAAGTGATGATCTCTTCTTTGGTAAAATTCCTTTCCAGCTTCACCGCGATGATCCACTCCTTCATCTTATCCAGCCCACGCATCACCACATTGCCCTTGCCTTGTTTCAATATCATCTTTGCCAGCTGCTGCGTGATCGGGCTACCGCCACCATCCGTCCCAAGTTTGGCTACGGCCCTGGCAACCGCTTTCGCATCGATACCGGAGTGATCGTAAAAACGTTCGTCTTCTGTGGCGATGAGGGCGTGGATCACATTCGGCGAAATTTCATTGTATTTCACTTCACTCCTGTTTTCCGCATAATATTTACCCATCAGCATTCCATCCGCACTGATCACTTCACTGGCGAGATCGGCTTCGGGATTTTCAAGTTCCTGCAGGGAAGGCATTTTTCCAAACACACCAAAATTGGCGCACAGGAAAAGCACTACCGCGAAAAGGATTCCTCCGAAAAAAACCCGCCATAATATTTTTACAGAACGGCTCATAAATGTTTAATTAATTAAAAATAGTTGCGCCTGTTATCAAAATTTGTTGCCAAGATTTTTATTCAGCAATGCTTTGTACGCCGGCAGGTCTTTATTGGTTTTCAATACCTGCAGGTTTGCGCCGGAAATGATCATGAAAGAATATTTGTTTGCCGGCAACCAGGAAACTTCCGAAGGTGCCGCTTTTTTTATCTTGTCAAAATATTTCATAGCAGTTGCCACATCTTCAAACGGCGAAAATAACAACAATGTTTTTTCTCCGTCAATAGCGTCTCTTGTTATAACAATATTTTGTGT
Source organism: Ferruginibacter sp. HRS2-29 (assembly GCF_024343615.1). Lineage (GTDB taxonomy): Bacteria > Bacteroidota > Bacteroidia > Chitinophagales > Chitinophagaceae > Ferruginibacter. The sequence goes on from NZ_RJUB01000001.1 coordinate 36,004, forward strand.
ATAATAACTTTCCCGGTTAAACCGGCTGAATGCATTCTTCGCTTCATTGATATATACCCCATCCACTTTATCAAGTATCATCACCACATATTGCGGCTGATCAAGCTCCAGTGTGAAGCCTGCACTGATCAGTTCCGGCGCTACTTTCAATGCGGCGGTATCTTTCAGCACCTGGGGTTTTACCGGCGCTGCTACTGCTACAGGCGCCGTAGCTACCGGCTTCACCACCGGCTTCTCTGTTACGATCGGCTTTTCATCCACAAAGATCAGCTTCTCTTCTTCCGCCCTTGTAACTTCAAGATTGGTAAGATATTGCTCGATCTGGAACCTGCGGTTCAAAACATCTATCAGGCTAACCGCTTTATATTTCAACGGAGAGGATGGATATAATTCCTGCAGGTTGTTCAAGATCGCTATCGCGTTGCTATCCCTGCGCTCCTTGATCTGCTGCACCGCTTCGATGTACAACAACTGCGGCGACCAATAATTGGAACCATACAGGCTATCCGCTTTTTTCTTGGCTTCCGTTGCTTCCGAAAATTTTCCTTCGATGAACATATTGTAGATATCAGCATAACGCTGCGTCACTTCAGGATTCTTTTTGGCCGGGTCAAGCAAAGATGGATTTACGATCTTATTGCTGGCGGTAGAGCCGGCGTATTTAGTGGTCACTACATTTTTGTAATAAGCCGCTTTGGAGGCATCACCCAGTTTTGAATAACAATAATACAGACCGAGATATATTTCAGCTTCATTACCACTGTTGGCGAAACGTTGCAGGTATTCATTGTAAGTCTTGATGGCTTCGCCATAATCCAGCAATTCTTCCTGGAATAATTTTGCCAGCGCCAGCATATTCTCAGCGATCATTTTATTGCTGCTATCCATCCTTTCCGGCGACAATGGCACATTAGCGATCAGTGCATCGTAAGAAAACTCAACCGGTGAGGCTCCATTGGTAGCCAGGTTGGTCCCGGGTGTAGGCTGCACTTTATCCGGATCATCGTAATTTCCTGTGCCGGCAGTAAGCGACTTGCCCAATGCTGCTTCAGTGGCACTCTTACGCTGCCAGTTATCTACGTTCTCACGTTTGCCCCAGCGTGATTTGAATTCGGAGTAACCTCTCGATTTAGCACTGGAATTATAAAAGTACCATTCGCCTCTTGAGCTCGTTGGAAAAAGGTCTGCAGGTTCAGCATTCTTGCTGTTGGCAAAAGTAATGGGTGTGCTTCCGCCCGAATTATCTTCTTCCTTAAGCCCTTGTTCTTTGCGGTAGCGGCGCACCATTTTCCTGATGAGTGCATCACGTTCGGCAGGAGCCATCGCAGCAATCAACTGAAGGCTGTCCTGGAGTTGAATGTTGGTGATCTTTTCCACGATCTTCGCCAGTGACTCTTTCCGCTGAGTGATGTCGGCAGTTTGCGAAGCAAATGATTTATCGGTAAGGTCGAGGCTGTCGTAGTAAGAATGTGCATCCACGTATCTTTTCTGCACATAAGCGATGTCTGCGAGCTGCAGGAAAGACCTGTTTTTGTACAGTATATTCCCCTGGTTATACAATGTACTTTTTTTATACGAAATGATCGCGTTGGCGGTGTCCGGCAGCTGCATGCTCAGTTGCCCGGTAGAATAATAAATGATATCGCGGTAATTTTCGTACTTATCTTTTTTCGCCATTTTCAACAAATTGGAAATGCTGTTTTCCAGTTCTTTTGTGTTGCCGGAATTCCGCATCATCTTCGCATCGTTGAGGCGTGCGAAAATGTCCATCACCGGATCGGTGGTATGTTTGGCGGCTTTTCCGTAATAATCGGAAGCTTTTTCAAATTCCCCGTTGATCTCGAACAATTGCGCCAGCAAAAATTCCCTGCGGCTTTTATCCTGTTTGGTATCAGCATTACTCAGTGCCTTTTCGAGGTGTGCGGCCGAACTATCGAGGTTATTCTGTGTGAAGAACCAGTAAGCGGTCACTTCCTCGAGATCGTTTTTCAGGCGTTGCGGCAGGTTGCGGTCTTGCTGCAGGATATTGATCAGCCCTGCGGCATCCCCGTATTCTTCCTGATCGATGAAAGTACGGGTGAGCCAGATCAGTGCATCGTTGCGGCTTGGCGGCAAGGTCAGCACTTTCTGAACGATGTTCCTTTTTTCTTTATTGGCGATGGAAAGCGCTCCTGTACCGGGTTCGTCATTGGTTCCCACGATACGGTCGTCATCATCATTTTTTCGCTTACGCGGAAAAAGATTGTAATTGATGAACTGGAAAGTAAGCGCCGCCGAGTCGAATTGTTTGCGGAAATAATAAGCTTTCCCGATAAGGAGGTACATATTATCTACCCAATCGGTACGAAGGTCGTGCAGCAATATCCCGGCGGTGGACTTATAGATCACCGAATCCAGCTCCAATTTTTGCGAAGCGGTATTCTCGAGTGAATATGGGTAAAAAGATAACAGCTGAGAATAATCATCTTTTTGCGAAAGCCTGGCCCTTTCGAGCACACCATTGAGTTTGTTGTTGGCGTTGAAATAGAAATTATAATGTGTAACGTTATTTTGAATGAAACGCCTGAAGTTGGTCAGTTTTTTATCAGTCTTCTCCGATGCGAGGATCTTTTCTTCGTATTGAGCGGGCTTTTTTTCTTTCCCGAAGGGGTCCAATGTCCAGGTTGGCTGTGCATATGATGCGGTGATATAACAGCAGGTGAAGCAAAAAAACAGGATTAATTTTAACTTGGGTGTGAACATGGATCGACGATGTTATAATATAGGGCTAAATATCGGTTTTTTTTTACAAACCGTACCTTAAAAAAAGGCAAGCAATATGATTTTTAGCACTTTAGCAAGTTATTTCTGTTAAATAAATTCGGGGCAGACAGATACATATATAATATTCGGCAATATTATAGAGATTGGTAGCAGTTTCGTACATTTAATCCCCGGATGATGATTGGTGGAATGGGTGAAAAGGGGCATCATCCTAATTCGACACATAATTATGGCAAAACTGGATACTGGCAATACGCTGAAAAGGCTTCGGAATCACTACCGGCTGGTGATCATGAATGAGGATACGTATGAGGAAGTGGTGAAATTCAAGCTGACGAGGATGAGTGTATATGTGATCTTCAGCAGCATTTTCATCCTGATGGTGGGACTCACTTCTGCCCTCATCATTTTTACCCCGTTGAAATACTACCTGCCGGGTGTGGGATATGGAAATGCCCGGGAAGTGAAGCAGTACAGGGATCTAAAGATCAGGACGGATTCGATGGAACAGGCATTGCTGCACCAGAACCAGTATTACAGCAATATCCAGAAAGTGCTGGAGGGGAAAGTTCCTAAACTGGATACCAATAAATTAGTGTTACCGAAGGTGGAAAATACAGATGATTGAGAATAAAGTGTAGGTTTTCAGCGTTACGAAGAATGGATAATAGTATAATGGAGAATGGACAATGCCTTCTGCAGATAGTGTTTCCGGAAACCGGATAATGTATAAGCCTGAAATATTATCCATTATCCATTGATCAATTATCCATTAAATGCACTTATAAACGTTTTGAACTTTTGAACTCTTTAAACATTTTAAACCTCGTATTATGTTTACTTCCAAATCCAGGTCTTCGGCAGAAGAAACTGCCGCCGCCGCCAACAGCATCGTAGGTGCGGGTACCACCATTACCGGTAACATTGAAACCAACGGGGATCTTCGTATCGACGGTACGCTCAAGGGCGACATCATCAGCAATGCCAAGCTGCTCATAGGCCCCAACGGCGTGGTGGAAGGCAATATTTCCTGCCGCGTGGCGGATGTGATGGGACAGGTGATCGGCCATATCCAGGTAAAGGATCTTTTACAATTAAAGGGCAAAGCGCTGGTTACCGGCGATATCCATACCACTAAACTCTTTGTGGAAGAGACTGCCAGTTTCAACGGGCAATGTAAAATGGGCGCGAGCGTAGTAGAACTCAAACAACAGGATGCGCCCCTGGCTGTAAATGAATAAAGAAAAGAACAATTCCTTTTTATGGAAATATGCGGGCCTCGCTACGCAGTTTTTTGTGGCGATCGCCATTGCCGTATTTGGCGGCATGCAGCTTGACCGCCTCCTGAAATTTCGTGTGCCAATAGCCGTATGGGTGTTACCTTTGCTCTTCATCACCGGCCTGATCATCAAGATCATCCGGGATACCACACCCAAAAAATAGTCTACATGATCACGGCCAACCGGGCATTAGCCCCTTTCCTGATAGTATTTTTCCTGGTCTCACTTATCATCGGCATTGCCTGGGGCCCATTGCAACATGCCGGAATGGATAACCTGGTTTTGCTCGGCGCCAATACCCTGTTCCTGCTGATGTGTATACTCGTGTTCTTCATTCAGAAAAAAGCTTTAGGCAACCCCAATCCTAATGTTTTCATCCGCAGCGTAATGTCGGGCATGATGATCAAGATGTTTTCCTGTGTGATAGCCGTGCTTATTTATACGGTTAGCAGTGGGGCGGCTTTCAATAAAAGATCGGTTTTTGTATCCCTGCTTTTATACCTTGTTTACCTGGGGGTAGAAGTGATGGCAGTTTCCAGGCTGAACAAAAAATCAAATGGCTAAAGAACAGGTTGACCTCTCGTCACTGATCCCCTACCTGCCCGAAGGCAGTTATGAAAGTGTGGTGGAATACATTCATCGCTACAAAGTACAACTCACCATCACACGGCAGCGGCAGTCAGTACTCGGCGATTACCGCCATGCCCACGGAGCCCTGGGCCACCGCATCAGCGTAAACGGCAATCTCAATAAATTTTCTTTCCTGGTAACGCTCCTGCACGAACTGGCGCACCTGTTCACTTATGAAAAATTCGGGAACCGTGTGGCATCCCATGGCCGTGAGTGGAAAAATGAATTCGGGATGATCCTGGCGGAATTTATCCGAAAAAAAATAGTCCCCCCGGGCCTTGAAGCGGTGCTGATCAAAACATTGAAAAACCCGGCAGCCAGCAGTTGTGGCGACGAAAATCTGCTACGTGAATTAAAAAAATACGATAGTAAACAAAATGGACAATTATTTGTTGAGCAACTGGAACACAATACATTATTCAGGATAAAAGACGGCAGGATATTCCGCAAAGGCGAAAAAGTGAGAAAAAGATATAAATGCGAGGAGTTATCCACAGGCAAATGGTATCTTTTTAGCGGTGTGTACGAGGTTTGGCCTGTTTCCGGCTTATAAATTGTTTAATGTAATGTGTTTATATATTTGTCAATTGACAATTTCGCCCTATTTTCGACAAAACATAATTATCAACCCCGTTTTTGCAAGACTCACAAAAATATAGCGAAGAGGACCTGGTAAGGCTTTTACAGTCGCAGGATCAATCTGCATTTTCGTACCTCTACGATAATTATGCGGGTGCGCTCAATGGGGTAATCTTCCGGTTGGTAGAAGATATCCAGCTGCGGGAAGATATTCTGCAGGAAGCATTCCTGAAGATCTGGAACAATTTCAAACAATACGATAGCAGTAAAGGGCGCCTGTTTACCTGGATGGTAAATCTCACCCGCAACCTCACGATCGATATTTTGCGCAGCAAAGGATATAAGAAACAACAGAAAATCTCCCATGATGAAAACTCCGTAAGTAGTTATCATGACAAGAATTTTGGGGTAGAGCAATTCGATTCTATCGGTTTACGCAAGCAGGTGGCTACATTAAAACCCGACCAGAAAGCAATCATAGATCTGGCTTACTTTAGTGGCTATACACAGGAAGAAATCTCAAAAGAAATGGGAATACCTTTGGGTACGGTGAAAACCCGTATGCGAACGGCTATTATAGAACTTAGAAAATTATTGGAATTCAGTTAAATAGTGGAAATTAAAGATATCATATCGTCAGGATTATTAGAAGCTTATGTGATGGGCTTCGCTACCGCGGAAGAAACTTCGCAGGTGCAGGCCTGGGCGCATGCATATCCTGAAGTAGCCAATGAACTTTCAGTGATTGAGAAGAGCATGGAACAGTATGCTTTTGCCAATGCTGTTGAGCCTGTTGAAGATCTGAAATCACAAATATTCAATAAAATTAATTTCAATAATAGTGCCACTAAAACTGTGGTATCGGAAAAGACTCCCGCGAAAGTTTATTCCATATCACCAATATGGCAGAGAGCTGCTGCTGTTGCCATATTCCTGCTGCTGGCAAGCGTGGTGGTAAATATTGTTTATTACAATAAATTTAAAAAAGCAGCACTGGCCTACCAGCAGAAAAACGAGGAATTAATTGCCCAAACAGAAAAACTCAATGGCCTCGACCAGGACATGAGCATTGTGCAGAACAAATATAGCCGCCCGGTTGCGCTGGAAGGTTTGCCGGCAGCTCCTGAAGCTACTGCTAAAATATTCTGGATGAAAAATACCGGCGAGGTGTATATCGACCCCAGCAATCTTCCCGAAGCTCCCGAAGGAAAAGAATACCAGCTATGGGGCATCGTGGATGGCAAGCCTGTTGATGGTGGGATGATCCTTACCAGCAAAAAAGGCAACCGCTATCACATACAAAAAATGAAAAACTTTGGTAAAGCAGAGGCATTCGCCGTAACACTGGAAACCAAAGGAGGAAACCCGACGCCGAAGGGAAGTATGTTTGTGATGGGAAAACTTTAAAATCAATGAAGAATTAATAATGAAGCCCTTCGAATTGAAGGGCTTTTGATTTATGTGAAAGAATTTTATCAGGAAGAAAAAGTAAAGAATGATCACTGATTTCCAAAGGGATGAAGGTGATTACACAGATTATTTTGCTGGCGCAAAATGAAAATGCTGTTTATAAGCTATTGAACTTTTAATGATCATTCAATTTTCTATAAACTGCATTTCCGTTTTTACGAAGTAAAAACCATCTGTGTAATCCTGTTATCCCCTTGAAATCTGCGATCTTCTATCCGCTTCGATCATCATTCTTAATTCTTAATTTTTAATTCTTCATTGATCTCCTTATTCCCATTTCCAACCCTCTCAATTCCGCGAGCCCCCGAAGTCTTCCGATGGCTGAATAACCCGGGTTTGTTTTTTTGTGGAGATCGTCGAGCATTTGGTGCCCATGATCGGGCCGAATCGGGATAGAAATATTTCGCTGTTGCATCACCCTTATTATTTCCTTTACCACAGCATACATATCCACATCGCCTCCGAGGTGATCATCTTCATAAAAATCTCCGTACGCATTTCTTTTTGTACTGCGCAAATGGATGAAATGAATGCGTTCGCCAAACAATTTCACCATGGCAGGAAGATCATTGTCGGCCCTTACACCAAATGAGCCGGTGCAGAAGCAAAGTCCGTTGTTGAGCGATGGAACTGCTTTTATCAGTTGTTCAATATCCGCTGCAGTGCTTACCACACGCGGCAATCCAAGGATCGGGTACGGCGGATCATCCGGATGGATCACCATCTTCACGCCACATTCATCCGCTACAGGAATGATGTGTTGAAGAAAATAGATCAAATGACTGCGTAATTTTTGCGCATCGATATTTTCATAAGTATCCAGCACTTCCTGAAACTGCAGGAGTGTAAAACTTTCTTCACTGCCCGGTAATCCAGCAATTATATTTTTCTGCAACAGCTCTTTCTCTTCTTCCTTCATTCCTTTGAATCTTTCCTCAGCCCGCTGAAGATCGGCAGGACTATATTCTGTTCCGGCATTTTTCCTTTTTAAGATAAACAGATCAAAAGCCGCAAAAGCCGCTTTTTCAAAACGCAATGCTTTGCTGCCATCTTCCACGGTGTATGCAAGGTCAGTTCTCGTCCAGTCGAGCACCGGCATGAAATTATACGTGATGACAGTTACGCCACAGGCACCCAGGTTGCGGATGGATGTTTTATAATTCTCAATGAACTCCTGAAAATTCCCCGACTGCGTTTTGATCGCTTCATGCACGGGCACACTCTCTACCACATCCCATGTCATTCCCGCAGCCTCGATCTCAGTTTTTCTTTTCATGATCTCGTCAACCGGCCACACTTCCCCATTTTTTATATGATGCAGCGCCGTAACAACACCGCTACATCCCGCCTGCCGGATATCCGATAAACTCACCGGGTCTGTTGGCCCAAACCAGCGCATGGTCTGTATCATCTTTATTGAACTGACTTCCATCATTCTTAATTCTTAATTCTTAATTGATTTTTACACTCCGCTGAAAGCGCTGAACCCGCCATCAACAGCAATGATAGTACCTGTAACAAAACGGGAGGCATCGCTCAGTAACCATATTAAAGTACCTTTTAGTTCATCAGCCTGTCCCATTCTTTTAAATGGGGTGTGCTGCACAATAAGATTACCGCGTGCGGTGTAACTATTGTCTTCGTTGGTCAGTAAAGTCCTGTTTTGTTCCGTCAGAAAAAATCCCGGCATGATCGCGTTCATACGGACCGCATCACCGTATCGGTTAGCGAGTTCCACCGCCATCCAGCGGGTATAGCAGTCAATAGCGGATTTGCCAAGACTGTAACCTAATACTCTCGTCAGGGCTTTGGAGGCGCTGAGTGAAGAAATGTTGACGATGCTCCCGGCTCCTTTGCGTGCGATCTCTCTCCCGAATATTTGTGTAGGTAAAACGGTACCCCACAAGTTCAATTTTACCGCATTACCCAATGCCTGCATATCCAGCGAAAAAATATCATCTTCCGGTTGCACCACCGCTTCGGGAATATTTCCGCCGGCACCATTCACCAATCCATCTACAGAGCCGAATTTTTTTACCATCTCATCTTTTGCCGCAGAGAGGGCCGCTTCGTCATTTATATCAGCGATCAATGGAATGGCATGGCCCCCAGCTTTCACGATGGCATCCGCACGTTCTTCAGCCACTACCTTGTTTCTGCCGAGTATCCCCACGTTTCCGCCTTCGGCAGCGATGGCTTCCACAAAAGCTTTACCCAATATTCCTGTGCCACCTGTAACAACAAAGGATTTATTTTTCAATGAAAAAATGTCTGACATAATATTTTTTAATAGCGTAATGTTCTGTTCAATTGATCCGGGTTATTCTTTATCTGCTGCTTGGCAGCTTCCCGTACCTGGAAAAGATAAAGTGATGATATCTGCAATTTATCTGCTTCGCCCGGGTCAGAGTAGCTGCTGTTCCTGCCTTTCAGCCTCCCACTGTAATTTTGTGCATGCAAGGCTACCACATAATTTTTTCCTGAGACCCAGGGGTCCTGTATCGCGGCTTTGGAAGCCGTGCAATTCCAGAAAACCTGGTTCACGCCTGACCATCCATGGCCTGTGCCCCAATTGCCGCGATCCTGCGCATTGATCTCTCCATCACTTACAATATTATCATACAAAGTGCCCATTGCCCAACGGTGATGTGGACCGATATCCGCATGTGTTTTTTCTGCTTTACAATTAAAAAAAACATTGGGGCCACGAACCTTCGCCCCCGTAACATAATCGTGCCGCCCTTCCGAAGCAAAACAATTCATGAAAAGATTCATCTGCCCGTCATTGTTAAAAGAATATCTTCTTCCTCCTTCTATCTTCGATTTTGCATCCAGGCTTTTACAACTATCCACAGTGATATTGCGGGCTTCCGTTCCGAGGTTCACACAGGAATATCCAAAATAAACGGAGGTAACATTTTTCACCCAGCCGTTCTGCACCTTATTGAAATGTACCGCATCCCAGCCATGGTCCTCATCTTTATCACCATTAAATTCTGACTCGCATAAAAGATCTTCAATGCCGGTATTGTTGATGCGGCCTTTATAAGTGTACCGGTAAATTTCGCCACCACCATACTTATCTTCCATGGCCATCACCACAGGGTTATCCAGTGTGATCTTACTTCCGTTGATAGCGATGATCACACGCTCAAAATGCAGATCATAGTCGGCCGGCTGCCATTGCCTGGTATTGCTGTCGCGAACCTCGATCTGGTTCATTTTAAGATCATCGATCCATTGCCTGGTTCCCGGACGAAATACTACAATGCTATCACCAACTTTCAACCCCTTTACATTTTGCAATGTAAGAGAAGTTGTACCAAGCGGCACGTAACTCTCTTTTATCTTTCGCCTTGTGCCACTTATTTCCTGCAATTGCCCCGTGCCAGCTACACTGATGAGGCTACGCTGGCCTTTGCCTGCAGCTACCAGTTTCGTTTCATCCCCTTCACCCCGGAGGACAATTCCGCTGGCGGTAATACGGATAGTTCCCGCTATTTTATAAACTCCTTTCTTTAATAAGATCGCTCCGCGAAAACCATCTTTACCTACAGGTTGCACCGATAATTCATCAATGGCAGACTGGATCGCCTGCTGGCTGTTTTCCCCGGTGGGAAAAATCGTCCTCCAGGTTTGTATATCCGGCAAAGCTTCCTGATTGGCGTAACAGCCTACCCTGCTGAAATCAGGCAAAATATTCCCCAACGAATCGGGGATATATTGAAGCGAACCTTTATCATCCAGTTTTACATATTTTGACGACACTTTATTCTGTGCCACACCGGATGCAGCAGACAAACAAAATAATACTATTGTTATATATTTATTCAACTTTATCACTCCGGCCTCATTTTTTTATATCAATAAAAACTGTCGAAATTCCTTCTAACATGGCACTTGCTACAGAAGCCCCATTATTCTTTTTAATCTTTATCCTAGCAACTCCATTACAAACCTGCACATAACGGGAACCCGTAGACGTACCGAGATTATCGATCAACTTCCCATCTCCCGTCAGTCCAAAACGAACCCAATTTGCCGCATCCAGGCACTGATGCCCCTGATCATCTACAAGTTTCACCTGTAAAGTAACTTCCCCATCGGTTTCGGCGATTTTATCAAGAATAGCTTTTGCTACTTTGCCCCATGATGCTGTTTCATATTGAAAGCGAATCGTATCCGTGACTATCTCTTTCCCTTTCCGGGCAACCACATGAATCATGTTCTCTCCATTTGCAAAAGCCACTTCCCAGTGATACCCTGCAGCAGGATAATCCTGGCTGTTACGTTTTTTTACACCGGCACTTTTGCCATTCACAAACAATTCCGCCTGATCGCAGTTGGAATAAATTTTCACCAACTTTTTTTCATTCTTCTTACCCCAACGGATAGACGCAGCGTGACCATAAATATGTACCATCGGCCTGGAAGCCCAATAGGATTGAAAAACATAGAATGCTTCTTTTTTTGTAAGATCCCTTTCTACCACTCCTTTCTGGTTTACATAAGGCACAGGATTATCAGGGCGTATCGGTGTCGAAAAATCTTTAAAGGTCCAGGCCGCAGTACCAGTAAGCCGGGGCATTTTTTCCTGTTCTTTCAAATGCCAGTCCACGAGGTTGCAGATATAACTTTCATTCCAGTCACCATCCTTCGCAGCTTTGACAGACTTTATGAAATTTGCCGTATCGTTGTTGTGCATGAATTGTTGCAATGCGATATCAGGGGTTTCCGAATGCCGGCCTGCATGGCTATCTCCGCCCCACTCTACATGAAGAAAATGATTGACCTTGCTAAATTCTTTTTTAGTGAATTCTTTATAATCTGTGTAAACCCCGCGGTACCAGCCAGCCCAGATGCTAGGGGAATAAATATCAGGGATCTCTTTACAAAAATCGCAACGGCGGATAGCAGTTTTACGTGATGGATCCAGTTGATGTGAAAGATCGTTCAATTCAGTCATGAATCTTTTGATCGCAGATGTATCGAAAGAGGTGAAGTCACCCGGCCAGTCGTTTTCATTTCCCAGTCCCCAGATGATCGCCGAAGGATGGCTGTAATGTTGTTCGATCATGTTGGTGAGCATTCGCTTCGCCTGCTCTTTGTATATTCTTCCACCAAGTCCGCCACGGCACCAGGGAATTTCTTCCCAGACAAGTATTCCCAGGCTATCGCAAAGTTTCAACACATACCGAGATTGCTGATAGTGCCCGAGCCTGATGAAATTCGCCCCCATCTCTTTCATCAACAACATTTCATTCCTGATCATTTCATCCGTCATCGCTGCCGCAACTCCTGCATGATCTTCATGCCGGTGCGTTCCACGAAGCAGTAATCTTTTACCGTTCAACAGGAAAGGCCCTTTGCTTAAAAATTCGGTAGTCCGAAATCCTGCCTGCTCCGATATTCTGCAAGTATCTCCGCCGTTGATTGCGATGGCTTCCACAGTATATAAATCAGGATTTTCGGTTGACCATAACCGTGGTGCTTCAATTATTATTTCTTCTAACTGCGCATCCTTATTCAGTCCAACGAGTTTCTTTCTTGATTGGCCTACAAGTTTTCCTTGTGCATCAGTGACTTTTACAGATATATCTGCTGAACCGATATTATCAGGATTAAAAAACCTTGCCCTGACAGAAAGCTTTCCCTGCCTGCTTTTATTCTCAACTTTTGCCGCAACAAACAATTTATCAAAAGATAACGGTGGCGCATACACGAGATTAATGTGCCGGTATATTCCCCCGTAAATACTGAAATCGGATAACGTGGAAGGGATCATTTCCAGGTCGCGGCTATTGTCTGTACGGATAGAAACAGGTATACGCCCTTTGAACTGTTTCTGGTAAACCGGATTCTTTTTGAATGCTTCCACAGCATCCGTAATGTCCACCGTCCATTCATCATAACCTCCAACATGGCTGGCGACTTCCGTTGTATAAATATATACAGTTGTTTTTTGCCCCGCTCCTTCAAAATGAAGCAGCGTACGCCCTTTTGCATAAGGATTTTCAAGAGAAATTTGTGTGCGATACCAGGACGCGCCCTGGTAATAAAATCCGTCTGGATCAACGGCATCGTCCGCATTGGCACAGTGCGGCAACGTTACATTTGTCCACACCGGAACAGCTTCCGGATTGTTTTTGATCACAGGGCGCACAGCTTCCCATATGCCGCCGATATCCTGTTTTAAAAACTGCCAGTCGTTTTCCAAACGCAGGCTCTTCTGCGCATACAAGGAGTGCTGACAAAAACATATCAGCAAGATCATCGCTATATTTTTATACCACCGCAACATTTCGTGATCAGAATAAAGGTTTTTTATTTTTCAGTTTTTTACTTCTTGCAATCGCCTCCATGTAATAATAATCAGCGTAACTCAGGGGAGCGTCTATTTCAAACCCTCCCGGTTTTGATCCTGTGCTGTGCAACAAAAGAAAGCCTTTGCTGCTGCCTATTGGCGCACGGTAAGCAGCAATGACATTTTTCAGTATCTTATCAGCATTTGAAAGGTAGGATTTTTTATTATCGCTGTACAAACTCAGCTCGTACAGTGCAGATGCCATAACGGTTGCGGCAGATACATCCCGTTCTTCGTTTGGTATGGATGGTGCATTAAAATCCCAGTAAGGCACAAGGTCTTTCGGCATATCTGGATTGTTGAAAATATATGCGGCTATTTTTTCTGCCTGGCGCAGATATGCAATATTCTTTGTTTCACGATAACACATCGTATAACCATACAAGCCCCAGGCCTGTCCGCGTGACCAGGCACTTTCATCCGCATACCCTTGATGGGTCGTTTTTTTAATGACTTTTCCTGGACCTGTGGTATCATAATCTACTACATGATAAGAACTATAGTCTCCACGAAAATGATTTTTCATGGTAGTATTCGCATGCGTTACTGCAATGTGATAAAACGAAGAATCACCGGAAAGTTTTGTCGCTTCAAATAACAACTCAAGGTTCATCATATTATCGATGATGACAGGATAAGCCCACTTTTTGGTATTATCCCAGGATTTGATAGTTCCGGTTGCGGCATTGAAACGCCTTGACAATGTTTTTGCCGCCTGAATGATGACTGCCTTGTAATGTGTATCTTCTGTAAGCTTGTAACCCGTACCAATACTGCAATATATCTTGAACCCAAGATCATGAGTGGTCGGATCAAACTGCTGACTTTCGATACTTTTTGTAAATGCTTCCGCCTGTTGCTTCCATGTTTCCTTCCCGGTCAGTTCATACAGTAGCCACAACTGACCCGGAAAAAATCCGCTTGTCCAGTCTTTTGCCGGCACCAGTTTAAGTTCCTCTTTTTCCAATGTCCGCGGAGAAACCAATGCCGGGTTATTTACAACATTTTTCTTCTGCGCAATAGCATCCAGCATTACCTGCGTCTGTTTTTCTGCATCGGAAATAATGATATTGTACTTGATTTTCTGACCATCCGTTTGCAGTGCGAATGAGATGATCGTTATGTAAATGATGAATGCTTTCATTGTTTCGTTTTAGTCGTGACCGTTTTTATATTCAGCTTTTTTACCTGCAGCGCATTTAAAACCGGCTCTCCTTCTATTGCCGAAAAAGCTATATCGATTCCTTTATTATTTCCAACTACTACCCTGATGGTTTTGTGCATCGCGACTGCAACCCCGTACTGTAGTTCCAGATCCAGTTTTTCAACCACCCGTTTTCCGTTTATCGAAACATCGAATACGCGTTTTACTTTTTGTTCTGTACGCCCCGATGAATCAAGATTATACACTAATTGCTGCGTGGTTCCTCCAACCAATTCTGCAAAGTGTAATATCACTTCATATTCACCTGCCGGAACATCCAGCCGGAGATTTTTTATTCCTGCTTGTTGTGTCTGATAAACCGGATCATTAAATGTGCCCAGGATGTTTTTATCCGTACCATAGGGAAGATTACCGGAAGAAAGCTTTAAAGGCTTACCGCCAATATATCCCCAGCTACCTTGCCTGTATTGTTGCGAAGGTATCCAGACTTCATTTATATCATCAGTAAAATAACGGTCTGCCCCCAGCAAAACGTTCATCTTTTCAAATCGGATAACCGTATCCGTTAGTACAAAAGGCTGAAGCCGGAATTTTACCGATAAACGATCGGAATATACTTTTCCATTTCTAAAAGCTTTTGCTTCTATTGTATTTACGCCATTCCTGAAAGGGATTTTCCATGTTGCAAGGGATTGTTGGGTTGTACCAGGCCCCTGCTTTTTTCCATTAACAAAAAGTAAAACGGTATCGAAATTATTTGCTACCTGCAAAAGGTGGTATGCCACATTCAAGCCGCTGTCAGCAACAGCTGAATAATCTGAAGCACCAAGGATCTTTATAAAAGGCTTTTCACTTAATGCAGCTTTATAAAAATAATAGGGATCCTTCGGTTTCCTGTTCCACTGCAGGAGGCCTTTGTTATTAATGTGGGGCATGGTTTCATTGCGGGTTTCCGAATTGAAGTCTGCAAGGTTCCATACCATTCCTCCGCCCACGAATGGCCGGTTCATCATTTCATAAAAATAATACTGGTGGAACTTCGTACTGTATTCAATGCTTTTATCGAAACGAACGGGGGTGGCGCTCCTGATACGCGGATCGGCATCGGCACCGTATTCCGTTACCAGCATGGGTGTGGCAGGATAATCCTTGTGAAACTGATCGAGAAAAGCCGGAAAGCCTTTGATATCAGCTCCATACCATCCGGCATATAAATTCCAGCCAACGATCATCGGGATATCAAGAAGTCCGGTTTCACGGTAACGGCTATACGCTCCGTGATTTGCCATCATTGTATATCGGTATGGATCTTCCACACGGGTGAGGCTATCCAGTTTTTTTGCCAAAGTTGTGATGTTGGAAAAATACCGGCTTTGCCTTTCTTTGTCATTATTGAATTGTGGTCTCAATAATATCTCATTCATGTAACACCAGATGATGACCGATGGATGATTGTAATATTGCCGGATCATTTCCTGCTGCATCCGCATACAATTACTATAAAAACTATCCGACTCCGTTATTTCATTCACTACAGGAATTTCCACGGATGTGAGGATCCCCAGCTCATCGCAGGCCTGTATTACAGCTGCATCCTGGGGGTAATGCGCTACCCTTAAAAAATTACCGCCCATTTCTTTTATGAGTTCCACATCCCTGCGGGCCAGTTTTTTTGATACAGCATTTCCCATTCCTTCACGATCCTGGTGGCGGCTGCCACCCATCAGTTTCAATGGTTTTCCATTCAGGAAAAAACCCTGCGCAGCATCAAAACGGAACCATCGAAAACCTACGGGATTTTTAATTTCGTCCAGCACGGTACCGGTAACGGCATCTTTGATACGTGTTACAGCTTTGTATAGATAAGGCGCTGACGGCGACCACAAGTGTGGCTTTTCAACCTGTATCGTACGTTCAAATGCAGTGTCATTTGCGGCTCCCGGGAAAATTGGTAGAGCAGTTTCTGCGATCCTTTTATTTTTTGCATCATAAAGTTCAGTGACCAGGATAATTTTTTTTGAACTATATTTTCCGGCAAGCACAGATCTGATTTTCAAAGATGCCCGTTCAACCGAGACTTCCGGCGTTGAGATATAAACAGCTTTGCTTCCCATTTCATTAAAAGAAAAATGAACGGGATTTACTGCCACAAGGGAAACCTGACGGTACAATCCCCCGTAAAAAGTAAAATCGGCTGTAAGCGGGGCTATGGCAGCGTTGTGGCTGTTATCAACCTGTATCACCAGTTCATTTTCTTTTCCGGGAAGAAGATATTGCGACAGCGGAACATAAAAGGCAGTGTAACCACCGGTGTGAGTGCCGGTGATTTTTCCATTGAGAAAAACTGCCGTCGATTGATTAGCAGCTTCGATAAAAAGATAAACTTCTTTGTTTACCAGATCTTTTCCCGCCAGAAATTTTTTCCTGTAAGTGCCTGTTCCCCTGAAATACCCGGGAGCGTCATCCATCACATCCGCAATATTCCACGTATGGGGTAAGGCAACGTGCTGCCAGGTGGCAGCACGTAAGCTGTTGTTTTCGATAGAATAAATGTCTTTTGTAAACTCCCAGTTTTCATTCATCGGCAGCACAACCCTCTGGGCTCCTGCCCGGTCTGCCGACAGAAATAAAACAAAAAGAAAAAGATACTTCAAAGATGTTTGATTCTTGATACGATAAATAATATGAGTGGTTAATTAATAGTGATCGGCCTCCTGTATGCTGTGGAGAAAATATCCACATCAAATTCGGAAGTGATATTGTCTCTCATCTGCACTTCAAATTTACGCACTCCGGGTGCAGGATTGTTGAGCAGTTTCACATAAATCGTGTCCATAGCTTGTTTGGCCTGGGGAAATACTATCCTGTAAGTTGAATCTGTAGTGGGTATAGTTACGCCATTCCGATCCACGATGTTGTAATCCACTCCCCTCACTGCCGGATTTGACACCGTAGGCGGTGTGGTAACAGGATCAATAAATTTCGCGATAGAATACACTGCCACTGCATCGTAAGAACGAACGAATGTTGAATAAAACTGAACGGGCAATTTTATCAATGCCGTCTGCGACCTGGATACGGTGATGCCTGTGTTGTTATTCGGAACAAAGATCGCGTAATAATGATGCTCCAGTTCCGATACCCCTGCCGGAGCTGCTTCGTGCTTTTCACAGGAAGTGAAGAATGCAGCACCCATAAAAGCTAATGCTATATAATTGACTAATTTCATTGTTGTGTTTTTAAGATGATTACCAGTTTGGATTTTGAATTACATTTCCACGGCTTGTGTTGATCTCATTCAACGGAACAGGATATAAATAATCACGGTCTACCCGGAAAGTACGGTTGGCTGCTGTTTCCACTACCAAAACCCTGTCTGCATTGAGGTTGAGCGTATTCTGATTTGTTCCAACCCATTCAGCTGTGATGAATTTTGCGCCAAGCAAAGTTTGGGGCAAAACAGTTTCTGCCAATTTCCAACGGATGAGATCATCGTACCTGAAACCTTCCATCGCCAATTCTACTGTCCTTTCACGCCTGATCTCTTCACGCATACTTAGGTTGTTGGTGGTTACAAAAGCGTTGGTAAGTTTTGGTGCAAAGCCAACCCTGGTGCGTAATGCATTCACAGTAAGATTCAGGTCTGCATCGCTGATGGCATCGTTCAATTCAAATTTAGCTTCTGCCAATGTGAGCAATACTTCTGCATAACGGATGAGAATCCTGTCAACAGTAGCGGCATTGGTAATGTTCTGATCGATCTTATTGAATCCTTTTTTGGGTGCGATCGCGGTGCGGATACCCAAAGATGTTTTGGGCACCCATGGCCCCTGGTACGCTTCTTCGCCGGCACGGAAATAGGAGAAGCCTACACGTGGATCCCTGTTATCAAGAATGGTATTATAACTGGTTTCATTCAATTCCTGTACAAATAATGCAGAACGTGTAGCGGATGCTGTGGTACCATTGATGTTGTAAGCAGGTAATCCATCGCTGTACAAATATTGGCGCAATAAATTACGCGTTGGCGCCAGCTGCCCATTTTCCATGTTCCTGGAATGATTGTGCCCCAGCAAAAGATTATCCTTGCTCACCCCATAAATTTTCACGAGGATATTCTCTGTATTAGCCGGACCTTCACCAGCCTGGATGAACAGGTTGCCATAGTTTGCAAATAATGTATGTCCTTCGCCCATGACTGCTGTAGCAGCTGCTACCGCGATATTCAGGTGATCCCGCCAGTTGGAAACATTGCCATGAAATTTTCCCCGGGTTCCTTCATACAATCCCACCCTTGCTTTCATTGCCAATGCGCTGCTTCGGGTAACCCGCCCCCACAATGCCGCAGGCAGATCGGCACGCCTTGGAAGGTATTTCACGCCGGAATCAAGATCGTTGTAGATCTGCTGAACCACTTCTGCCCTGGGTGTACGTGCCATATATAATTCAGGCGACTCTGTGTTCAGTGTTTTCAACAGCAGCGGAACATCGCCATATAATTTCAATAATTTGAAATAAGCATAAGCCCTGAAGAAATATGCTTCGGCAAACCAGCGGCTACGTACATGCTCCGTCACTTTTGCACGCAATCCTTTTTCGAGGATATTGTTGGCGGTAAATATTTCGTCATAACGATCGTTCCAATCTCCACTGGTATTGGGTATCGCCCTGTTGCCGGTGCTGACATTATTGGGTGCCGTAGTCAATGCATCGTCTGCCCTGTTGTCGATCCAGTCGCCATCCAGTTCCTGGTAAAGCCTGTTGCAGGCATTGGTAAGATCGGCTTCCGAATTCCAGAACTGGCTATCCGGGATCTCCGTTTCCGGAAGGCGATTGATATCGAATTTATCGCACCCTGCAAATGCAAAGGCGATAACTGTCATTATTAATAAAGAAGATGTTTTAAACTTTTTCATTTTCCTGGATTGATTAAAGTGAAATATTAAGACCGAATGCCACACTGCGATAAAAAGGATAAGATGTTGCGCTTACGTTGTTGCCAACTTCGGGATCGAATACTTTCAATACATCGGTAGATTCCCATAGATCCTGTCCGGATACATATACCCGTACTTCACGTGCATATTTTTTTGGCACCGGCACTTTGTACCCTATCTGAAGATTTTTGAGGCGGATATAGCTTCCGTTTTGTGCCCAACGATCGGAAGGCCTGTAGTTGTGCGCACTTGTCTGGTACATCCTTGGAAAAAATGCATTCGGGTTATCCGGAGTCCAGCGATCCATATGAATTGTCCATGGCATGTCGGCTGTACCCAACATCGGTGATAAGGTTCCCTGGTCGATCAGGAATTTACGCTTCATAGCTCCCTGGAAAAAAACAGAAAAGTCAAAACCTTTCCATTCAAGTCCCACGCTAAAGCCGTAAGTGTATCGTGCATTGGTTGTACCGAGATTTACCAGGTCACCCGGATTATCGACGGTACCATCACCTTCACTTATTTTACCATCACCATTGAGATCAAGATATTTCACATCACCGGCTTTCGGATTGGCGAAGAACGGGTAGTTCACTTTGGCTGCATATTCCGCAGCTTCCTGATCGGTCTGGAAGAAGCCATCTGTTTTGTACCCCCAAACGGTATTCATCGCATAGCCTTCAATCAGGCCAACAACCCCACCTGTACCAACATTCTTTCTGCCATCATAAGAAACCAACTTGTTCTGGTTGTCGGAAATGTTGAATCCCACATTGTATTGTACTTTACCGATATGGTCTCTCCATTTTACATCGAGCTCTGTACCCCAGCTTCTCAGTTTGCCAAGATTGATATAACCTGCAGGTATGCCTGCGATGTTTGGAATGGTGGGTTGTGATAAAAGATCAGTGGTATTTTTTACATAATAATCAGCGGTCACTAACAACCTGCTTTTGAGGAAAGCAAGATCCACACCTACGTTGGATTGTGCTACAGTTTCCCAGGTAAGCCTTGGCGAATTCATGATATCCTGGTAGATATATTGATTGCGCACGCCATTGAAAGGAAGATTGTTGGTAGTAGCGATACCGCTTATCAGCAACGGCATGTAATCGTACAACCCAAGTGCATCGCTGTTACCCAGCCTGCCCCATGAAGCACGCACTTTAAGGTTGTTGATGAAAGAAACATTTTTCATGAAATTTTCTTCACTTGCCCTCCAGCCTGCTGAGAAGGAAGGGAAGAAACGCCAGCGGTCATCCGGTACCAGGCGGGAGCTGCCATCGTAACGGTAAGATGCTTCCAGTAAATATTTCCCTTTGAAATTATAGTTGAAACGTCCAAATGCAGAAGCGATCGCCCAGGTCTGCACCACATCTTTGCTGGTACGGGTAAGAGGATCGGCAAAGTTCAGACTGAAGAGCTCGTTGTTCGGCATGTTCTGACCTGTAGCCTGTACTTCGTCTTTGCGGTATTCTTCAAATGAACCACCTTGTAAGAACGTGAATCCATGATTGCCCGCTTTGTAATTATAGGTAAAGAATCCTTGTATATTATTCTGGTAAGCTTTGTTTTTAACCAGAGAAAGCTGGTTGGGGGTATTGATGCTGAAACGCACAGTGTTGACAGTACGTCCGTACCAATATAAAGTTTTAGCCTGGTTCTCCATGTTGTAGCTGCTTTGGTTGCGCCATGCGATCACATCGAATGTCAAACCTTTCACTACATTTTTAACCTGCAGGTTTACTTTGGTAGTGAACGTTTCATAATCGCGGGTTTCTTTCCCGGCATTTTTTTCGATGTCAACTGCGTTCACCTGGAGATCACCATTGTATATATTGCCGGTCTGGTCTTCTTTTGGCACATACAGCGACTGCCTTGTACGGCTGCGGTACAGCCTGTTAATGATCTGATCGGTACCATAAGAATTTTCATTTACAAATGAACCGATATAACCTGAAGTGACTTTTAGAGAAAGATAATTATTCAATTCCGCATTCACATTCACTTTGAAATTGTAACGTGAATTATCATCAGGGCCGTACCTCAACACACCATCGCGTTGATAATAGCTTCCCGACAAAAGGTAATTAAGCTTATTGGTTCCACCACCGACAGACAAAGAATGATTTTGCTGGTGGTTGATCTTATCCATACCAGCATCCACCCAGTTGTTGTTACCATAATATTCCCAGCGATCAGCTGTCGGATTCGGGCGATAAGAAAAATTAGGGTTTTGCAGCCACTCCATTTGCTCTGCATTGAACTCACGGGCACCGGTCGCGTTGAAACGTGCTTCATCGATCAGTGTCTGCTCATCCCATGAATTGAGGCGTTCAGGTTGTCTTGCTGTAATATTGATACCATAATACGTGCTGAAATTTACGCGTGTTTGTCCGCCCGCACTGGAACCTTGTTTGGTTGTCACCAGCACCACACCTGCGGCTGCCCTTGCTCCATAGATAGCTGATGCGGACGCATCTTTCAGAATGGAGATTGATTCCACATCGCTTGGATCAATGAGGTTCATATCCTGCTCGATACCATCTACCAGCACAAGCGCTTTTGCATTATTGGTAGTGGAGAAACCACGGATGCGCACATCGTATCCTTCAGCACCGGGTTTTCCGCTTCCTCTCAATACAGTTACGCCGGGCAATACGCCCTGTAATGCGCCGGTCACATTCGGAACAGGGCGGCTCACCAGGTCTTTGCCGGTTACTACACCAACAGCACCAGTGAGGTTCACTTTACGTTGCGTACCATATCCCACTACTACTACGGCATCGATCGTTTGCGAAGTTGAATTGAGGGTGACATCTACCAGGTTGCTGCTGCCAACAACAATAGTACGGCTGCTGAAGCTGGTAGAAGAAAAGTTAAGCCTTGCTCCCTCTTCAGCCATGATGCTGTAGTAACCTTTGTTATCAGTAGCGGTACCACGTTTGGAATTGTTTACCGTTACGCTCACATTCGGGATCGGTGCACCGGTAGAATCCGTTACGGTACCTTCCACTTTTTTGGACTGCGCCGAAGCGATGGAAGAAGATAATAGGAAGAAAAAAAGAAGCGGGAACAACGGCCATTTTCTACATGGAAATTTATGGACGTTACACGTTTGTTGGACCATCATACAGCAGTTGATTTAGGAATTATTAAGAAATTGAGCAATTGAAAAATTAGTTCTGTGAAGGAAAGTTCAATTTATTTTTCTATTAAGTGTAGATATTTTCGATATATATTTACGAAAACGTAGTAGTAAAAAAATAGTACTTTTATCTATAATTTTACCTGTATCAACTATAATCAATAGTAATAAAATGTCGAAAGTAAACTTAAAAAAACTGGCCTCAGAGCTGAGTGTATCGATCTCTACTGTGTCGAAAGCTTTGAAGGATAGCCACGAGATCGGCCAGGAAACCAAGCATAAAGTTTTAAGTAAGGCCCGGGAACTTGGCTATAAGCCCAACCCGTACGCAACCTATATGCGTAATCTTAAAAGCAAGACGATCGCGATCGTTATCCCCGAGATGACGAATAATTTTTTCCTCCAGGTGATCAATGGCGCTGAATCGATCGCCCGTGAAAAAGATTATCACCTGCTGGTTTATATCACTCATGAGGATGCGCAAAAAGAGATCGACATCATCAATCATTTGCAAAATGGAAGAGTGGATGGGATATTGATGTCGTTGTCGTCTACCACCACGGACTTCACACATTTGCACGAATGCATCAATAATAAGATCCCTATCATTTTCTTCGACAGGATCTGCCATGAAATTGAAACAGTAAAGATCATCACCGATGATTTTGCCAGCGGCTTCGCTGCAACAGAACACCTGATACAAAACGGATGCAGGAATATAGCTTACCTGTCGATTTCGAAAAACCTGTCGATCGACAACAAACGGATGCAGGGTTATCTTGAAGCTTTGGATAAACATAATATGAAACCGGAGAACAGGAAGATCGTTAAATGCAGCCATGATCCAAAAAGTAACTACCGCGAAATAAAAAAGCTGTTAAGCGGCCCCGTAAAAGTAGATGGGATATTTGCTTCCATAGAAGAACTCGCACTTGCTACTTATAGTGTTTGCAAAGATCTTGCTATTAAAATCCCGCAGAAATTAAAGGTCATCTGTTTCTCCAATCTCATAACGGCAGATTTTTTAAATCCGCCATTGACCACCATTACACAACCGGCCAATGAAATGGGCATTGCCGCGGCATCCCAACTCTTCAAATATCTTGATAAAAAAGGAGGAGAGATGTCGAATGAGAATATTATCATTAAATCTGCATTGACAGTGAGGGGATCTGCAGGTGCTTGAAAAACTACTGAATACAGCTGAACGATAGTATCTTTGCAGTCATTTTTAAACCCCTGCACCGTGAGCGAGCGTATTCAAAAAATTCAGCGGGCGATCGAGCCATTGCGCCAACAGATCATTCAACACCCCGCCTATTCACTTATCCGCGATATAAATGACCTGAAGGTCTTCATGAAATATCATGTGTATGCCGTATGGGATTTCATGTCGCTTTTAAAAACTTTACAGAATAATCTTACCTGTACTACAGTACCATGGTTTCCGAAGGGCTCTGCCGATACGCGTTACCTTATTAACGAGATCGTGGCCGGCGAAGAATCGGATGTTGATCAGGCGGGCAACAGAAAAAGTCATTTTGAATTGTACCTCGAAGCGATGAAGGAAAGCGGCGCCGATACATCGCCAATCGAAAAATTTGTTACGCTTTTACAAAAAACCGGTACCCTTGAAACTGCTTTTACAGAATCCGGAACACCGAAAGAAGCAAAAGCATTTGTTGAGTTTACTTTTTCCATCATCGCCAGCCAGAAGGATCATTTGCAATCGGCTATTTTTACATTTGGCCGCGAAGACCTGATACCAGGCATGTTCATTTCTATCATTCATGATTTACATAAAGACCTCCCTGAAAATATCTCAGTTTTCAAATACTATCTCGAACGACACATTGAAGTGGATGGCGATCACCATAGTCATCTTGCATTACAGATGACGGCAAACCTTTGCGGCGATGATGAATTACTTTGGCAGGAAGCCGAAACTGCTACGATCCAGTCATTACAGAAGAGAATTGAATTGTGGGATGGTGTATTTCGTGAATTGCAGGAAATAAAAGGCTTCGGAGTTTAGCTAACTCAATCCCTCCTGTTCTATTTCGGTCATAGACAAAACGTCTTTGTAAATGCAATAAATAAGTATGTTTGTAACTTGACATATATATAATGACCGAATCAGTCACCAATTATAAAATATTACCCGAAGTCGCCATCGTTATCCTTAACTGGAACGGGCGGGCGTATCTCGAAAAATTTTTGCCTTCGGTAATGGCATCCACCTATGCAAACAAACGCGTAATAGTTGCTGACAATGCCTCTACAGACGATTCCATTTCATTTTTGAAAGAACATTATCCCGCAGTAGAAATCATCCTCAACACTACCAACCTGGGATTTGCAGGGGGATACAATACCTCACTGAAGCAGGTGCAAAGCGATTATTATGTATTGCTCAACAGTGATGTGGAAGTAACAGAAAACTGGATCGAACCGGTGGTCTCGTTGATGGAATCGGATAAATTGATTGCCGCATGTCAGCCTAAATTATTGAGTTATCATCAAAAAGATGAATTTGAGTATGCCGGCGCCTGCGGCGGATGGATGGATAATTTCGGGTATGCGTTCGCAAGAGGAAGGATATTTGATAAATGTGAGAAAGATCGGAAACAATATGATACGGTGCAGCAATGTTTTTGGGCCAGTGGAGCCGCATTGTTCATCCGGGCAAAAAATTATCATGCCGCCGGCGGCCTCGACGAATATTTTTTTGCGCACCAGGAAGAGATAGATCTCTGCTGGAGATTACAGCTGGCAGGATATAAAGTGTATGTACAACCCGCATCGGTTGTGTATCATGTAGGCGGCGGTACTTTACCAAAAGGCAACAGCCGTAAGAACTATCTCAACTTTCGCAACAACCTTATCATGTTGTATAAAAATTATACCTGGCAGGCCGCCATCTGGAAAATACCTTTCAGGATGATACTGGATGGAGTGGCGGCAGTGAAAGGATTGGTAAGTGGCGACGGCGGGTATTTTATCATGGTGATCAAAGCGCACCTTCACTTTTGGAAGTGGGTGCTGATGGAAAAAAAGAGATCAGTTTTTGCGGAAAATAAAAATGGTAAAGTGACCGGGGTATATGGTGGCAGCATTGTGTGGGATCATTTTATCCGTAAGAAAAATACCTTTTTAGAAATTATTGGCAACAAATAATTTTTTTTCAACGTAAGCCCTTATTTTTGCAATCGAAAATCAACGCTAATGCAACAGGAAACTTTAGAAAATCAAGGTAAAGATTTTGCTCACAACTGGGTCTCTTCTTCACGTTTTATCTGGTTCTGCCAGGTGTTTTTAGTACTGGCTTTCGTATTGGGCGGGTGTTACAACCTATATACACATCGTTACAAAGGCAAGCCTGAAGTGACTGTTCCGGAAAATACTTTGTATAATCCAAAATATAAATAAAAATATTTTTTGGAGATTGTAAAACAACCCTTATTTTTGCAATCCGAAAAACAAAAAGTTCTTTTTTAATAACGCGGAAGTAGCTCATTTGGTAGAGCACGACCTTGCCAAGGTCGGGGTGGCCAGTTCGAGCCTGGTCTTCCGCTCAGAGACAAAGATCCCGACCTAGTCGGGATTTTTTTTCTTTAAAAATCAGTGTCACCCGGGTGGTGAAACTGGTAGACACGCGGGACTTAAAATCCCGTTCCCAGCAATGGGAGTGACGGTTCAATTCCGTTCCCGGGTACGAAGCCTCAATAAATCTATTGAGGCTTTTTTTATGGTCAATAGTGAATAGGCAATAGTGAAACCTTCGAAATTTTTAATGCCTAGCTGAGCCTTTAAGATTGCATTTCAATTCGTGTAATTCGCTTAATTCGTGTAATTTTAGAGATGTTCTCCACTCTTTTCAATTGGCGCACCATCCTTGCATTGATCGCTATTGCCATCATTTGCGTAAGCGTGTTCTTCTCTAATTTCCTTGCAAAAAAAATAGCCAATGAAGAAAAACAAAAGATCGAACAATGGGTAGAAGCCGTGAATGAAACCAATAATCTCAATACTACGTCCACGATCCTCTCGAGCAAAGTACTTACGGAAAATAACAGGGACATCCCCATGATCGCTGTTACAGAAACAGATAGCATCCTGGATCATTACAATCTCGACAGCATACAGGTAGCCACCGACAAGAATTATATACAAAAAAAACTGGAGGAATTTAAAAATGCCAATGCGCCCATCATCTGGAAAAACCCTTATGATCCCAAACAAAACAACCTCGTATATTATGGCGAATCTTCTTTGCTGAAACAGATCCGTTATTTCCCGATCGTGCAATTATTTGTGGTGGCAATTTTCATCATCATCATTTTATATGCTATCAGCACCCGCAATAAAAGCACGCAAAACCAGGTATGGGCGGGCATGGCGAAGGAAACGGCGCATCAACTGGGCACTCCTATTTCCTCGCTGCAGGGCTGGGTAGAAATGCTCAAGGACATGGAAGGAAATGAAAAGATAGCTGCCGAAATGAGTAAGGATGTGCAGCGCCTCATGCTGGTGAGCGACCGGTTTGGAAAGATCGGCAGTACGCCACAGCTCGAAGAATCGGATCTTGTGACGCAGGTAGAAAACATGATGGCCTATATAAAACGCAGGGCCCCGGAGAAGGTGAATTTCAGCATAGAGACCTATGGCGAAACAGAAATCACCGCGATGATAAACCCGCCATTGTTTGACTGGGTAATAGAAAATCTCCTGAAAAATGCCCTCGACGCCATGGATGGCCGTGGTAACATTTCCATCTCTATCCGGAATGAAACCACCCAGGTGGCTATTGATGTAAAAGATACGGGCAAAGGCATCAGCAAAAAGAATATCAGCCAGGTCTTCAAACCCGGTTTTACCACCAAAAAACGCGGTTGGGGGTTGGGACTGTCGCTGAGCAAAAGGATCATCGACCAATACCATAAAGGGGAATTATATGTAAAACAGTCAGAACCCGGCAAAGGAACTACCTTCCGGATATTGTTAAAAAAGTGAATAGTGAAATCTTCGAAGTTTGCATGGGTATACAAATCTGTACAACCTGCATCTCTATTCGTGTATGTTATGCTAAAAATTTATGTCTTTCCATTTATCCTCTAAAAAATTCGTGTAATTCGTGTAATTCGTTTTTAATTCGTGTAATCTATATATATTTGCATTCCTCAAAAATGCGGTCATGGCGAAATTGGTAGACGCACTACCTTGAGGTGGTAGCGCCCACACAACGGGCGTGTCAGTTCGAATCTGATTGACCGCACAAGCCTTTCCCTCACGGGAGAGGCTTTTTATTTATATTTATACCTTAAACCGGATCATTATGCCTAACGATATTAAGTGCCCCAATTGCGGCCACGAATTTGACGTGGAAAACGTACTTGCAGCGGATATAGAAAAAAAATACCAGCAGAAATACCAGGCCGACCTCAAAAGATCTCTCGGAAAAATAGACGAAGAAAAAAAGAAACTCGAAGCCGAGCAGCAATTATTTGAAGAAAAGAAGAAACAGGAAAATGAATTGTTTGCACAAAAGATCCAGAAAGAACGCCTGAAGCTGGAAACCGAAATACAACAACAGCTGACCAAAAGCATTTCTTCAGATTACGAAAACAGGATCCGTGTATTGCAGGAAAACAGCAACAACACTGAAGAAAAGCTGAAAGAAGCCCGTAAGAAAGAGCTGGAATTTTTGCAGAAAGAACAGGAACTGAAGAACAAGGAAGAAGAACTGGAGATCACGGTGCAGAAAAAATTGCAGGAAGAAAGGGTAACCATCAGTGAACAGATCCGCCAGCAGGAACTGGAAAAAAACAACCTGCGGGAAAGCGAACAACAGCTGCGCAACAAGGAACTGGAAATGCGGCTGGAACAACAAAATAAACTCATCGATGAAATGAAACGCAAGGCCGAGCAAAGCTCGATGCAGCGCCAGGGCGAATCGCAGGAACTTTTACTGGAAGAAATTCTGAAGGAGAATTTTCCTTTCGACCTCATAGATGAAGTGGGCAAAGGCGTGGAAGGTGCGGATTGTATTCAAACCGTTCGCAACAGTGGCGGCAAAGAATGCGGCAAGATCATTTACGAAAGCAAACGCACCAAGGGCTGGAGCAGCAACTGGATCGATAAACTCAAAGCCGACAAACGCAGTCGCAATGCGGATATCGCGATACTGGTAACCCAGACTTTCCCGAAAGACATGGATCGTTTTGGTGAAAAAGACGGCATCTGGATCTGCAATTTCACTGAAGTGAGCAGCGTTTCTTATTTGCTACGCGATGGCCTCCTTAAGATATATGAAGCCGAGAAAAGAGAAGAAAACAAGGGCGACAAGATGCAGATGTTGTACAATTACCTTACCGGAGTTGAATTCAAAGGGCAGGTAGAAGCGATCGCTGAAGGGTTTATTGCCATGCGCAACAGCATCACCAAAGAACGTATGCAAATGGAAAAACTCTGGAAAGAACGGGAAAAGCAACTCGAAAAAGTATTGCTCAGCACCAGCGGTCTTTACGGATCAGTGAAAGGCATCGCCGGCGCATCGGTGGGTGATATTCCGTTACTGGATGGCGAAGAAAAAATAAATGAAATAGATTACTGACAATAAATATGTTTATAAAAATCCTGCCTTTCCTTATTATTGTTGGAGCTGTTATGCTCGACAGGTTTCTGCGCAAAAAACGGTATCTCAGGAATTTTTACGACAAGCCGCATACGATGACCACTAAACAGCAGTACAGAGTGCTGTTCATCATTGGCGGTGCCATGTTTCTATTAGGATTAATTGCGGCTTCAATGGTACTGATCGTGATGGCTGCAATTTTAATGTGTGCCACCCTTATTACTAAAATTTTCCCGGCGGTGGGTAACCCGCCTGTTACGCAGGAGTATGTTGTACCTGATACTCCTGTTGTGAATCCGGATTACCTGGTATATCGGGGGTATCAACTTGAATTCTCTACAGAAGAATTTGAAAAAATACTTACAAAACACCTCCCCTATTTTTTAATCCTGGAAAACCAGGAACAAAGAGAAAAATTCATTAAACGTGTACGTAAATTCATGCAGCGCAAAAATTTTGTGATCCACGATAAAGGCGGCTTCAAAGAAATGCCGATACTCATCAGCGCTTCTGCGGTACAATTGAGTTTTGGATTGAAGAAATATCTGCTCCCCATCTTCAGCGAGATACATATTTATCCCGATGAATTTATCAACTACCATCAAAGCCTTCGGATAGTGATCGGCAATGTTTCCAACAACCGCATCAATATTTCCTGGAAGCATTTTTTGAATGGCTTCAGGCTCCCGGATGGTGTCAATGTCGGGTTACACGAAATGGCGCATGCGTATCATTACCAGAATTTCGCGGCACTCGACGATATGGATGAACATTTCATGGAAGGATACAAAGCCTTTGAAGAACGCAGCCGTACAGCCTTATTGTATGAACTCAGCAGCCTGTCGTCACTTTATACCTTGTACGGGCTTAGCAACGAGCAGGAATTCTGGGCAGAAAGCGTGGAGATATTCTTTGAAAAAACTGCAGAGCTCATGGCACTCGACAAAAGCCTCTACTACATCATCAGCAACACACTCAACCAGGGCTTCTTTTAAGTGAATGGTGAAATCTACATTAAACATGAATTCTTTACAGGATGCATATTGATTTTTTTGCGCAGTAAATAAATCCGTGCTGTCCTTTCATCCTTAAAAATCCGTGATTAAGAACGCCAGGCTGATGCCGTTAAACATCAGCGCATGCACTTTCACCGGCCAATCTTCTTCTTTTGTAAAGATACAATCTGCAGAAAAAGCGAAATCACTGGCAGCTATCTTCCGGATGACCATATGCTGCCGGAAATCAACTTTGCCATTGCCATACCATTTAAACATCGCTTCCTTGATACTCCATGCCATGGTAAGGGCATCCAGCGGCACTACGGGTAAATCAAGCACGAGTTGCATTTCCGGTTCAGTAAGATATTTATATTTGATCCGTTCGATCTTCTCCTGCGGCAATTCGATATCCACCCCCACCCTGCTTTTTGTGCTGACGATCACCGCGGCATAATCGCTGCAATGGGAGATCGAAAAATGATACTTTTCGCCGGGGAGAAAAGGTTTACGGGTATCCGCCACACGGATCAGTTCCAGTGGAAAACCGGGAAATAAAGCCTGCAGCACATATCTCCCCGCCAGGTGCTGGAGCCGCTTGTGCGGATGGGTGATCTCATTCTGAAGTACCACTTTTTGCAGAAAAAAAGGCTCATCCTCCGTGATATGCCATACCCCCAGCTTCGTGTTTTCGTTGATATTTTGTTGGTAAACCAGTGGCATAGCGTTATTACAGATTTGAGATTCTAGATTTAAGAATTTAGCTTTGCGGCACTATAAAGGTAACCAGTAAAATCTTTTTGTGTGGAAATAACCGCCGGAGATACAGGTTTAAAAATCAGCATATGATACTCAGCGATACGAGAATACTAGAAGAGATAGAAAAAGGGACCATCAAAATTGTTCCTTACAATCGCGAATGCCTTGGCAGCAACAGCTACGACGTACACCTGGGGAAGAACCTGGCCACTTACGAACACGAGGAACTGGATGCCAAAAAGCACAACACCATCAAACATTTTGAAATCCCCGACGAAGGGATATTACTGCTGCCGCATAGGTTTTACCTGGGTGTAACAGAAGAATACACGGAAACGCATGCGCATGTACCCTTCCTGGAAGGAAAATCTTCTACCGGGCGCCTGGGCATCGATATCCACGCTACCGCCGGCAAAGGTGATGTGGGCTTTTGCGGTAACTGGACACTTGAGATCTCTGTCAAACAACCGGTGAGGGTTTACAAAGGAATGCCGATCGGACAACTGATCTATTTCCCGGTGGACGGCGAAATTGAAGTACGCTACAACCAGAAAAAAAATGCGAAATACAGCGGACAGCCAGATAAGCCTGTAGAAAGTATGATGTGGAAGAATAATTTTTAATTTTTTGAACCACGGAGGCACAGAGGAGAGTTTCACAGAAGCGATTTATATTTAAACAAAATATTTTTACTCTGTGTTACTCTGTGGTCTACCATAAAATGCATGTATGAAAAAAGTATTTTACTTCTTCTTATTGCTCCTCAGTCAGCAGGCTTTTTCGCAATCAACTGCCGATTCGTTACTCAACTTCATCGCCGCCAACAAAAGCCGCTCTTCCATTTACCTTTCTCAAAATGATACCGTGCTGGCGCATGTGAATGAAAATACGTTGATGCCACTGGCGAGCACCGTAAAAATAATGGTGGCAGTAGAATTTGCAAAACAAGCGGCGCTTAACGTAATAGATCAATCTTCGAAAGTGAGCCTCGCTGAACTTGAAAAATATTACCTGCCCAATACCGACGGTGACGCACACCCGAACTGGATCGCTTATGAAAAAAAGATGGGGCATATCCAGGGCGATAGCGCCAGGCTCATGGATGTCGCCCGCGGGATGATCATGTTCAGCAGCAATGCCAACACAGAATATTTGATGGATCTGCTGGGCTTCGATAATGTGAAAAACAACATCCAGTTATTCGGGTTGAAACAACACACTGCCATCTATCCCATAGTCGCTTCCCTGTTCATGTATCAAAATCCCAAAGGCAAAAAGGAAGAAAGCATTCTTAAGGGAATAAAAAAATTATCAGACCAGGAATACAGCCGCTATATTTTCGACATGCACAATGCACTAAAATACAGTACGCTGCTGAAAGATAAATTTCGTCCGCAAGACCTTACCATGACCATGCAGAAAGCCTGGAGCGATCGCCTTCCGGCGTCTACAACAAAAGAATATGTGCGCATCTGCAAAGTCCTCAACAACCGGAAATTCTTTGATGAAAACACTTACGGCATCATCTCCGAAGTACTGGAAACCATAATGGAAAATCCCGCTAACCAGAAATGGCTGAAGCATGCAGGCATGAAAGGCGGCAGCACTGCCTGGGTGCTCACCAAAGCAGTATATGCGACTACAAAGGAGGATACAAAATTAGAAATGGCTTATTTTTTCAACAACCTTACGGAAGACGAAAATCAAAGGCTTCAAAAGTGGATGAATAGTTTTGAGCTGAAAGTGATGAGTGATGCTGGTTTCAGAAAAAAAATAACGGAAACGCTCAAGTAAATGTATGATGTGAGATGTATGATGTATGATTTCTTCAGACTTAATATAACAAACAATTTTTGGAAATATTTTAAATTGAAAGACATCATACATCTTACATCATACATTTTAATTCAAATTCCAGATGGAATAAGTAAGCACCGTAGCAAAACTCACCCACAAAATATACGGCACCAGCAGCCACGCAGCCGGTTTGGATATTTTACCAAAAGAAATTATAGTAAGCAGTATAAAGATCCACAACAATATTATCTCTGCCAACGCCGCCCCTTTTTCATGCAGGTAAAAAAAGATGAACGACCACAGGAAATTCAACAACAACTGAATGCTGTAAAAGATCAGCGCCCTCCTTTTTGCAGGTTGAGGAAAATCTTTTTTCCATACAAGAAAACAGGCAATCCCCATCATGATGTACAAGGTAGTCCACACCGGGGCGAATATTCCATTGGGCGGATTGAACGAAGGTTTATTTAAAGTGGTGTACCAGGTCTGTACAGATTCCATCGTTAAATAACCGCTGACGGCGCCTACAGCCAATGGGATCGCAATGGAAATGATAAGTTTGAAAATAGGTTTCATTGTGTGTGATGCTGATTAGAATGGTGAAGAGAATACAATTATCAAACCAACAAGTGAATGGTGAATAGTGAATAGTGAAACCTTCGAAGTTTACAACAGGTTTATAAAACTTATAATTCGTAATTCGTAATTCGTAATTTACTTAAATCCTCCCGAATTTTTTATAATAGGCTATTAAAAACCCCGTCACTTCATCATAACTCAATATGCCCTGCGGCTGTTGATTACTCCGCAGAAATACGCCGTAACCCCATCGGATAAAAGGTTCTATGGGATTGCGGTATTTTCGGCTGAAGGCGATCCATTCTTTTATATCCGCTACTACGGCCGGCGAAAGTTGCTTCCTGTACATTCCCGCTGCGGCGGAATCTGTAAAATACAGGTTTCGGTTAGCATAATTGAAAAGATCGAGGTACACGGAATAATGAAACGATGTATCCGTAGAAGTGCTGGCAGCAAGATAGCCCACAAAATTCGCTTCCATCTCCTTCGCGTAACCGATCTGGTGCGCTACTTCGTGGCAGGCGGTATAAGGCAATAAAAATCGCGGCATCGTGGTGTTCAATTGTGCCTCGCCGGTGAAAGGATTGTAATATCCTGAAAAACCTGCGTAGTTGCCCAACCAACCCCAGATCGATGGTTTCAGCGAAACATGTTCATAAACAAGATAAGGATATTGTTGCGCAAGCTGGTCATAAGCATTTTTCACTTCGGCAATAAGCGAGTCATTGTTGGGATAGTTACGTTGCTGACGGATCAGCACGGCTTTGCTGCTGTTGATTTTTGCTACCAGCAAACCATTCAGCATTTTGAGATCGTCCTGGCTATATTTTTCCATTTTTAGTCCGAGTTGCGAAGCGATCCCCTTGCGGTTATAATTGATTCCCCATAAAACATTGAAAACAAGGTACAAAATACTCAATAACGTAATTGCCCTGAGCAACTTACGGCCGGATTGCTCTTTGAAGGAAGCCATGGTACGCCTGCGGAAAACCTTCTTGGAGAATCGTACCACTTTGAAGATCAACCATATAAATAAAGCTCCGTATAAAATATCCCCGACACTGAAAGGGATCCAACCGAATAAAAGGCGTAAGGATATAGAGATATATTTATATAAATGAGTGCTGTACCCCTGCTCAACACGGGCTGCGTGGCCGCTGTAAAAGTGAACGATGATACATAAAATGACCAAAATAATGGCGATGGACGCCCTTCGGGTGAACTTCATATAACTTAAAATTAGCTAAATACTGTAACTTTACCGGCGGGTTTTGAGAAAAACTCTTGGTTTTACACATATAATTGATAATTTTCTATTACCTTTGCCGTCCTTTAAACAGAACACAATGGCTAACAAGAGGGCATTTGAGATTGCGTTTGTGGGGTTAAAGCCTGGTGTTCACCAGTTTAATTACGATTTAGACGACAAGTTCTTTGCTGAAAAAGGCGCAGAAGATTTTACAAATGCACAGGCAAATGTGAAGTTATCACTCGAAAAAAATACCGGTTTCATGCTGCTGAAGTTTGAAATTGGAGGAAAGGCCGATGTGAGTTGCGACAGGTGTGGGAATCCATTGACCATGGATCTCTGGGATGAATTCAAAGTAGTTGTAAAGCTCGTGGATAATCCGGATGAGATGAATATGAACGAGGAAGACCCCGATGTATTTTACATCGCACGTACCGAAAGCCACCTTGAAGTAAGCGATTGGTTATATGAATTCGCGATGTTGAGTGTTCCTACACAACGCATGTGCGGCGAAAACGAAAGAGGCGGATCGAAATGTAACAATGAAGTGCTCGAAAAGTTGAAGCAGATGGAAGTGAAAGAAGAGCACAACGCCAATACCTTGTGGAAAGGATTGGATAAGTTTAAAGAAAACTAGAACCGTTCAAAAGGTTGAAAGGTTCAAATGTTCAAAAGGTTTCACAACATTTTGAACGTCTTGAACCTCTTGAACATTTGAACCTGAAAAAAAATTTTAATTTTAAAAATAAACAGTCATGCCAAATCCAAAAAGGCGCCATAGTCAACAACGCAGTGCGAAAAGAAGGACACACTATAAAGCAGTTGAAGCTACTTTAAGTACCGATAGCACAACAGGTGCGATACATGTACGCCACAGGGCACATGTTAGTGAAGGAAAATTGTTCTATAAAGGAAAAGTTGTTGCTGAAAAAGCACCATTGAGAGCGATGTAATTCTCACATAAAGATTTTAATTCCAAAACTAAAGTTTGAGTAACTTCAAGCCCGGTTTTGGAATTTTTAATTTTAAAATTTTCTTGCATGATCACGATCGGACTGGATATGATGGGCGGCGATTACGCCCCGCTTGAAGCAGTAAAAGGCGTTGCCGCATTTTTTGCAGAGAACGAAGATGATATCCAAGTGTTACTGATCGGTGACCGGGAAAAGATACAGGCACACCTGCAGGAGCAACCCGTTCCCACAGGAAAATACACGATCGTGCACGCCTCCCAGGTGATAGAAATGCATGAACATCCTACAAAAGCATTAAAAGAAAAACAACAGTCTTCCATTGCGATCGGTTTCCATTTACTGGCAACCGGCAAAGCAGACGCGTTCATCAGCGCAGGTAATACAGGTGCCATGATGGTGGGGGCACTGTTCAGCATTAAAGCCATAGAAGGCATACTCCGCCCAACCATTGGCGCATACATGCCCAGGGAAAATGGCAAGCTTGGATTGCTGGTGGATGTGGGATTAAACTCCGATTGCAAGCCTGAAAACCTCAACCAGTTCGCCGTATTGGGCTCTTTGTTTGCAGAGCATATCCTGAAAACAGAAAATCCGAAAGTGGGCCTGGTAAATCTTGGGGAAGAAGAAGGAAAAGGAAATCTCCTGGCGCAGGCTACCTATCCCCTGCTGAAAGAAAATAAACAGATCAATTTTACCGGAAATATCGAAGGCCGTGATATCCTTTTGGACAAGGCCGATGTGATGGTATGTGATGGTTTTACCGGTAACGTGGTACTTAAACTTGCGGAAAGCATACACGATATCGTTCAGCGCCGCAATATCAAAGACGAACATTTCGAACGTTTCAATTTTGAAAGTTATGGTGGCGTACCTGTATTGGGTGTAGCCAAACCGGTGATCATAGGGCATGGCATTTCCGGTGCCACTGCTTTTAAGAATATGATCAACATTGCAGCCCGCATGATCGCTACCGACCTTTCGGGCAAGATAAAAGAAAGCTTCGCTTCTGCTGCCGGATAAATTAACCCACTTTTTTTCCGGATAGCGGATGTTGATGCTTTAATTAGCTTTTAGCACAAAAATTGATTAGATTTATAGAAACAAATTTTCGAAAAATCTAAAAATAATATCATGCTACAATCATTTAGCTTTTTTAAACGTTTCCCTGGTGGCGAAAACGAAGGTGGAGGAGCTGCTTCCAAAAATCAGGCAGCTCAATCAACAGACTCCACTTCAGACAAAACCCCCAAAGAAGGAGAAAAAGGTTTTATTGATAAAGTCAAAGATGCATTGCAAGACTGGTCAAATGAAGACCAGGCGGAGCAGGATCTTGATGATCGTACTCCATAAAAGGTTCAAAGTTCAAGGTTGAAAGTTCAAGGTTAATTCACGCGCTGAAATACTTTTCAGGACTTAAAATAATTTCAGGTTGAACTTTTAACCTTGAACCTTGAACCTTAAAAGGAAATGGTGTCTTCCTACTCAACTGCCCTAAAAAGCTGATGGCGCCTGGTCTTAAAATGTTTTACATTTAACCAGGAAAATTATGTCACAACTTCAGCCCGTTTCAAACAAACCAACTTTTTCATTGAAAAGCTTTGCGCAATATGCCGGCAAGTGGCTGATGATCTCATTGCTCACAGGCACCTGCATTGGTATAGCTTCCGCATTTTTTTTGCATTCACTCAATTATGTAACCGGCTATCGCGAAAATCATCGCTGGCTGATCGCGTTATTACCGGTAGCGGGATTGGGAATTGGATTGCTGTATCATTATTATGGAAAAGATATTGCAGCAGGGAATAATTTACTGATAGGAGAAATATACGAACCGCAAAAAAGAGTTCCATTCAAAATGGCGCCATTCATTTTCATTGGCACCATTATCACGCATTTATTCGGAGGCTCTGCAGGCCGTGAAGGTACGGCATTACAGATGGCAGGCTCGATAGCTGATCAGTTCAGCAAACCTTTTCGTCTATCCCCCACAGATAGGAAGATACTGCTGATGAGCGCCATCGGGGCAGGTTTCGGTTCCGTATTCGGTACTCCGGTTGCCGGAGCCATATTCGGACTGGAAGTAGCGCTCGTGAACCGTGTGGATGCAAAAGCAGTCGTGCCCGTATTTGCAGCCACTTTTATCGCTGATCTTACAGCAAAATTACTGCATGCTCCCCATACACATTACAGCATCCCCCTCATCCCGGGCATTTCCTTGCTGAATATTTTATATGCAGTAACGGCAGGAATTTTATTTGGCGCCTGCGCAACATTGTTTAGCAGGTCATTACATTTTTCCGATAACTTATTCGGCAGGTCCACCGCTTTCATGCCTCTTCGGCCGTTTGCCGGTGGTATACTGATCGTTGCAGGTGTGTGGTTGTTGAACAGTACCGCTTATATCGGCCTTGGCATTCCTTTCATGGTAAAAACATTTGAGCAACAGGCTTACTGGTACGATTTTGCCTTGAAGATGTTATTCACCATAGTTACGCTGGGCGCAGGTTTCAAGGGAGGGGAAGTGACCCCGCTGTTTTTTATCGGTGCAGCATTGGGCAGCGCTCTCGCCGGATGGATACCTCTGCCTGTGGCATTACTGGCGGGTATGGGCTTCGTAGCTGTATTTGCAGGAGCTACCAACACTCCTGTTGCCTGCACGATAATGGCAATGGAACTTTTTGGAATGCATTGCGGGATATACGTTGCAGTTGCCTGCATCACAGCTTATTTATTTTCCGCGAACAAAGGCATATATCACACACAAATAATTCCTGCGGCTAAGCATCAACGTTATATCCGTTTTAAAAGAAAAAATTTCAAGGATCTGTAACTTAGCAAGTTTCGGGTAGGTGAAGATTGATGAGCGCTATAGTTTTGTGTCATAAATTTAAAGTAATGAACACACAGGCCAGTACAGATTTCGACCGTATACAAAATGCCATCGGTTATATTCATGCACATTTCAGGGAACAGCCGCAACTGGAAGAGATCGCGGCGAGCATACATCTGAGCCCTTTTCATTTTCAGAAATTGTTTACAGAGTGGGCCGGTGTAAGCCCCAAAAAATTCCTTCAATACATTACGATCGAACATGCGAAAAAAATATTGAAAGAAAATGATGCGACATTGTTTGATACTGCCATCGAAACAGGTTTGTCCGGCACAGGGAGGCTGCACGATCTATTCATCAATATCGAAGGCATGACACCCGGTGAATATAAAAACGGCGGCGAATCGCTCAGCATCAATTACAGTTTTGCTGAAAGCCCGTTTGGAAATATACTGGTAGCATCTACACCAAGAGGTATTTGCTACATGGCTTTCGCCGACAACAGGGATAAAGAATTTGATGGCTTGAAAAAGCTATTTCCCAAAGCTTCATTCCGTCAAATGACGGATCGTATTCAACAAAACGTATTACACATATTCACCGATAAATGGGAAAAGCCCGAACAGGTAAAGTTGCATCTGAAAGGAACCGAATTTCAGATCAAGGTTTGGGAAACTCTGCTGCGTATACCTTTGGGGCAAATGACAACGTATGGAAGCATTGCCAAAACACTCAACAACCCGAATGCTTCAAGAGCTGTGGGCTCAGCGGTAGGTGATAACCCGGTGGCATTCCTGATACCCTGCCATCGTGTGATACAATCTACCGGCGTGCTGGGGAATTATCACTGGGGCAGTAACCGCAAAGCGGCCATGATTGGCTGGGAAGCATCAAGAGCAACCAATTAAAATTTAAGACATGAGTTTGTTTCCAACCAATAGCGAAGAAAACCTGCTGCCTTATGATGGCACGGTAAATTATTATGGGAAAGTGATCGATAAAAAAATGGCCGATCACTATCTCGATAAACTATTAAATGATATCGAATGGAAAAATGATGAAGCAGTGATTTTCGGAAAACATATCATTACCAAAAGAAAAGTTGCCTGGTACGCTGATGCTGGCTTTTCTTATACTTATTCCAACACTACCAAAACCGCTTTACCCTGGACAAAAGAATTACTGGAGCTTAAGACAATGGTAGAAAAACTGACAGGCATAAAATATAATTCCTGCCTGCTGAACCTATATCACGATGGAGATGAAGGAATGGCCTGGCATAGCGATGATGAAAAAGCATTAGGAAAGAACAGTAGCATTGCTTCCTGGAGTTTTGGTGCAGAAAGAAGATTCGCCTTTAAACATAAAAAAAGCGCTGAAAAAGTTTCATTGATCCTGGAGCATGGCAGCTTGCTGGTGATGAAAGATACTACGCAAACCTTCTGGCTACACCGCTTGCCAAAAAGTACAAAGGTCACACACCCCAGGGTGAACCTGACTTTCAGGACAATGGTGATTTAGATTGTATACTTCTCATTTTATTAACGTTCCTGCTGTGTTATAAATTCTAACTTTGCGTAAAACGGTTCAAATGATAAGAAGAATAATAGCAATCCCGGCCATGGCCATGATGACAACAGTGTTGATGGTATCCTGCTCGGCCCCGTCGAAAGTTTTTTCCGCGAAGGGTACGGTACAAAATATTGAATTCGGCAAAGACGGGTATACTGCTGCGCTGAAAGATGATGAAGGAAAAGATTTTGATGCAGTGATCAGCAGGGTGAAACTGCAAGCCGGTTACAGGGAATTGAAATCCGGCGAAGTTGTAAAATTATCCGGTGATACCATGAGCCTCGACAACAGGCTGCGTA
This sequence comes from Ferruginibacter sp. HRS2-29, assembly GCF_024343615.1. Classification (GTDB taxonomy): domain Bacteria; phylum Bacteroidota; class Bacteroidia; order Chitinophagales; family Chitinophagaceae; genus Ferruginibacter. Next base: position 76,028 of record NZ_RJUB01000001.1, read on the forward strand.
TTATCGTCAATAAGATAGAGCCATAAAATATCAGCGGCTGGCGAAAACCAGCCGCTTTTTTATTTCATATTTTTTTCCTCAATAGCGTTGATCTTATCCAGCCTTCTCTGGTGGCGTGCTTCATGCGTAAATTTTGCATCCAGAAAAGCAGCTACTATTTCCCGCGCAGGTTCAATCCCGATCACCCGTTCTCCGATGCACAATACATTTGCATCATCGTGCTCCACGCATTGATGTGCTGAATATGTATCGTGGCAAACACCGCCCCTGATACCTTTGAATTTATTGACAGCTACACTCACTCCCACTCCACTGCCGCAGATCAATATGCCTCTTTCCGCTTTTCCGCTGGAAATAGCTGTAGCAACCGATTCCGCACAATCCGGGTAATCGGCAGGTGTCGTATCATATACACCCAGGTCGGTGATATCAACACCTTTGTCTTGCAATTCTTTCAGAATAATATTTTTGTAAATAAATCCCGCATGATCGGAAGCGATTACAATTTTCATATAAATTATTTTATTGAATGATTATTTCCAGGTACTTGCATTGTCTAACAGATTGATATCATCAGTTGTAAGTTCTAATACCGCCGCTTTGATCAACGCATCCAATTGATCAGGGTTAGTTGCACTGGCAATCGGCGCTGTTACACTTTTTCTCGCCATCAACCAGGCCAGTGCCACAGAAGCCTGCGTGGTATTATGTTTGGCACTCACTGTATCCAGCACATCGAGTATGGAAAGGCCCCGGGCATTCAGGTATTTTCCCATTCCACCACCGCGGGTACTTTTCCCGAAATCCTTTTCGCTCCGGTATTTACCGGTGAGAAAACCGCTGGCCAACGCAAAGTAGTTCAGCACGCCGAGATGGTGATCAAGGCAGATCTGTTCATATTCCGTTTCGAATTTTTCGCGATCGTATAAATTATAGTGTGGTTGTAATGTCTGATAAGAAGGAAAACCATTTTCCTTACTGGCTTTCAGCGAAGCGATCAACCGTTCTGCCGTCATATTGGAAGCGCCTATCCATCTCACCTTACCTTCTTTTACCAATTGTGCATAGGCTTCCAGCGTTTCTTCCACCGGTGTGGATTCATCGTCGAAATGTGTCTGGTAAAGATCTATGCGATCCGTTTGTAAACGCTGAAGTGAAGCTTCGGCAGCCTGTAGTATATATTTTTTTGAAATTCCCTTTTTTCCATCCCCCATATCGCTACCCACTTTAGTAGCAACCAGGATATTATTTCTATTGCCACGTTGTTTCATCCACTTCCCGATGATGGTTTCCGACTCGCCTCCGGTATTGCCCGGCGCCCATCTTGAGTATACATCAGCCGTGTCTACCAAGTTGAACCCTGCACCTGCAAAGCCATCCAGCAATTGAAAGGAAGTTTTTTCATCCACCGTCCAACCAAAAACATTTCCACCAAATGCAAGTGGCACTGCTTTGAGATCCGAATTGCCTAATTGTCTTTTTTCCATGATGATTGATTTTGCCTGTTCGTTTGGAAACATAAATTTACTTCATGCCCACCAACAAAAACCTTATGGAAGAAAATTTCCGGATTTAGAAATTGTTACGCTGGCTTACTTTCTGCCTTTACAAACTTTCTAAAAAGACGGATAGTTTTATCCAGGTCCTTATAACTGAGTGCATCATTCAGGAACCAGCTTTCGTAAGCGGAAGGCGGCAGATAAACCCCATGGGCCAGCATGAAATGAAAAAGGCGGTTGAACATGGCAATATCACATTGAGAAGCGGAAGTAAAATCTTTTACAGGTTGTTTTGAAAAGTGTACGCTGATCATCGATCCAAGCTGATTGATGACAAACGGAATATTGCTTTTGCTCAAAGTCTTGTGCAGCCCTTCACGGAGGTAAGTGGTTTTTGCTTCCAGCGAAAGATATATTTCAGGTTTGTTCTTTAATTCCCGAAGCGTGGTATAACCCGCGATCATCGCAATAGGGTTACCGCTGAGAGTGCCTGCCTGGTATACGTTCCCGAGCGGCGCTATGTGTTCCATGATCTTTCTTTTTCCTCCAAATGCCCCTACGGGCATTCCTCCCCCGATCACTTTTCCATACACTACAAGATCTGCTGCGATATTCAATCTTTCCTGTGCGCCGCCTGCCGCCAGGCGAAATCCTGTCATCACTTCATCAAAGATGAGTACGATATCTTCTTTGTCGCAAATACTGCGTAACCCTTCCAGGAAACCATCCTGCGGAATGATGCAGCCCATATTTCCCGCAACGGGTTCTACGATGATCGCTGCTATATGGCCTTTGTTTTCGTGTACCAGTTTTTGTACCGCATTAAGACCGTTGTAGGGCGCCGATAAGGTATCCTGGCTCACACCGGCGGTTACACCGGGTACAGTTTGTATATCCAGCGTGGCCAGGCCGCTTCCGGCTTTCACCAGAAATGAATCCGCATGGCCATGATAATTTCCTTCAAACTTGATGAATTTATTCTTGCCTGTATATCCGCGTGCCAGGCGCAATGCACTCATGCAGGCTTCGGTACCACTGCTTACCATGCGTACCAGGTCAACGCCCGGCACCATGCTGATGATCAGTTCTGCCATTTCAATTTCCAGTTCTGTAGGTGCACCATACGAGGTGGAATGAACTGCATATTTCTGAATGGATTTTATCACAGGCTTGTGTGCATGCCCCAATATCATTGGTCCCCAGCTGGCTATGTAGTCGATGTATTTATTCCCATCAGCATCAAACAGGTAGGCCCCTTTTGCTTTTTCGATAAAAACCGGCGTGCCGCCTACACTTTTGAAAGCACGTACGGGAGAGTTTACCCCGCCGGGAATGGAAAGCTGAGCACGTTCAAAAAGTTGTTTGCTATGAGATATTTTCATTTTCAATTAAAATTTTTATGATTGGTTTAATGGATAACGGGTGAATGGATAATGGATAATGTTTCCGGTTTAAAAATTTCAATTAATGATCGAAGTTTTATATGAATGTATTATTATCCATTATACTATTATCCATTAATAAGCTTTGCTGCATCTTTTGCAAAATAAGTCGCAATCAGATCCGCTCCTGCCCTTTTAAAAGAAGTGAGTGTTTCTATGATCGCTTTATTTTCGTCTATCCATCCCCGTTGTGCTGCCGCTTTTATCATCGCATATTCTCCGCTGATATTATAAACACTTACCGGCACATCCACTGCGTTCTTCACTTCACGCACTATATCGAGGTATGGAAGCCCGGGTTTTACCATCACGATGTCCGCTCCTTCTTCCACATCCATCAGCGTTTCTTTTACAGCCTCAATCCTGTTGGCGAAATCCATCTGGTAAGTTTTTTTATCGCCAAATCCCGGTGCGCTATCTAAGGCATCCCTGAACGGACCATAAAAGCAGGACGCATATTTGGCGCTGTAAGCCATGATCCCGGTATTGATAAAATTGTTCTGTTCCAATCCTTCGCGGATGGCGCCTATGCGGCCGTCCATCATATCGCTGGGCGCTACCATATCAGCTCCGGCCACTGCATGACTGATGCTCATTTTCACCAGGGCTTCCACTGTTTCATCATTCACGATCTGCCCGTCTTTTACGATACCATCATGACCATAAGAAGAATACGGATCGAGTGCCACATCCGTCATCACATATATTCCCGGTACAGCTTCCTTGATGGCTTTGATGCTGCGCTGCATCAGGCCATCGCTGTTCCAGGCTTCCTTGCCGGTATTATCTTTCAATTCGTCTTTACTTTTTACAAAAAGTAAAACGGATCTTATTCCAAGTTCCCACAGCTCTTTCACCTCTTTGATAGTAAGGTCTATGCTGCGCCTGTAATAATCCGGCATGGAAGGAATTTCGGTAGAAATGCCTTCGCCTTCGTCGATGAATAACGGAGCGATAAAATCTGCCGGTGTCAAAATTGTTTCCGCTACCATCGAGCGGATTGCGGGGCTGACCCGAAGTATGCGGTTTCTTCTTTGTAGTATCATACTGTTATTTTTATCAGCAGGAATTTGATTTCCTTGCCCATTCGTCCTTATCTTCTTCACTGATAATCGTATTCAGCCAGTCTTTGGGGTACAGACAAACCTGCAACAATTTATCCTCTTCGCTTCCGGGTACAGGATGATGATCGTACAACCATCTCGCCCTGGGCGGCAGACTCATCAGGATACTTTCTGTGCGGCCATTGGTTTTGAGGCCGAACAATGTACCGCGGTCGTGTACAAGATTAAATTCCACATAACGCCCGCGACGAATCTCCTGCCACTCAATTTCAGCCGGACCAAAATCCATCCCTTTCCTTCTTTCTACTATCGGTATATATGCGTTTACAAACGCATCACCATTCGCCTGTTGAAACCTCAAAAGATCTGCTGCCCCGGTTTCATCCGAAGGGCGAAGATGTTCGTAAAATACTCCTCCGATTCCCCGTGTTTCATTATTGCGATGGCTATTGGAAAAATATTCATCACAATTCTTTTTGTATTCTGTATAAATATTCCCTCCAAAAGGATCGATGGCATTTTTTAAGGTCTGATGAAAATGCCTGGCATCTTCTTCAAAAAGATAATAAGGTGTAAGGTCAGCGCCGCCGCCAAACCAGCGGTCGATCACATTATCCGCTTCGTCATACAGTTCAAAATAACGCCAGTTGGCATGCACGGTCGGTACATAAGGATTCAATGGATGTATCACCAGCGATAATCCTGCAGCAAACCATTTGGCTGCATTTTCCTTGTTCAATAGCCCTTTCATCTTCTCTGTTACCGCACCAAATACCACCGAGGTATTTACTCCGCCTTTTTCAAAAACCTTTCCGCCGCTAATGGTTCTGGTCAATCCACCACCGCCGCTGCCTTCCAGGCGTTCCCATTCATCTTTGCCAAACTTTTCTTTTTCGTCTATACGTTCCAGTGAGGTACAAATATTTTCCTGCAACGAATGGATGTAGCTGATCCATTTCTCCCTGAATTCCTTTGTAACTGTCTTATTCATCATGAGGTCATTTTATCTTACGCCAAATTCTTTCACTGCTTCCACAAAAGCTTTTGCATGATCTACCGGCACATTCGGCATGATACCGTGACCAAGATTTGCTATATAACGCGTTTTCCCAAATCCATCGATCATTTCTTTTACTGCTTTCCTGATCTCAGGTATGGGCGCCAGCAACTTCGAAGGATCGAAATTGCCCTGTAAAGTTATTTTATTACCGGTAAATTCTCTTGCCATCTGCGGCGATATACACCAGTCGATACCGATGCCCGAAGCACTGCTTTCAGCAAGATCCTTCAACGCATACCAGGTTCCTTTAGGAAATAATATCACCGGTGCATCGTCTTTCAATGCATCGGCTATCTGCAGCAGGTAAGGCTGGGCATATACTTTAAAATCCGCGGGGCTCAATGAACCGGCCCAGCTGTCGAACACCTGCACCGTATCCGCACCGGCTTTCACCTGTGCTTTCAGGTATGCGATCGTGATATCCGTAATCTTCTGCAAGAGGCTATGTGCCACCGCCGGTTGCGTGTACGCAAATTGTTTTGCTTTATCCCAGGTCTTGCTGCCTTTTCCTTCTACCATATAACAAAGTATCGTCCATGGAGCACCGGCAAAACCTATCAGCGGTACACGGCCATTGAGTTCCTGTTTGGTCAATGCCAATGCCTGCATCACATACTTCAGGCTTTCTTCCACGCCTTCGGTAATAAGAGCATCTACATCCTGTTGTGTAGCGATCACCGATGGCAATGAAGGCCCACGCCCTTCTTCCATCAACACCTGCTTGCCCATTGCCTGCGGTATCACGAGAATATCAGAAAAAATGATCGCCGCGTCCACACCTACCTGATCGATCGGCTGCAACGTGATCTGCGTCGCCAGTTCAGGCGTTTCCACCCTTGTAAAAAAATCGTACCTGGCTTTCAGCTTCAGGTAATCCGGCAAATATCTTCCGGCCTGACGCATCATCCATACCGGAACGCGTTCTGTTTCTTCGCCTCTTAGAGCCCTTAGTAGTAAATCGTTTTTTAACATAGAAAGAATGTGTGATGTATGATGTATGATGTATGATGTGTGATGTGTGATGTATGATGTGTGATGTATGATCTATGATCGTTAAGGTATGATTTGTGAAGAATTATTTAAGTTCATGTTGATTATTTATTGTATTAGCTGCGTGTGACGGGTTTCGGGTTGATCATTTGCGCAACTAAACACAAGTACATTATTATTCACTGTTTAATTATCTATTGTTCAATTATCCACTAAAATATTCCATCATCTTCATCACCAGGTTTTCTTTTCCGGGTTCATCCGAGAGAAGTATCCTGTTACCGGTGAATTTGCGGATGGCCGAAGCGGTTGTTTTGCCGATGGCAAAAAAGATCGTTCGTTCCCCGCTTTTATTATTGGCAAAAAAACTTTCTACCGCACTCGGACTGAAAAATAAAATACCGTGGTAATCTTTTGATATCTTATGATTCACTTCAAAAGTTTCGTACACAGTAATTTCGTCTATAGCAATATCATTGCTACGTAAAAAATCCGGCAGTTCATCTCTCCTTTTATTACCGCAAAAAAACACCACTTCTTCGGCATCTCCCTCTTCCACGATCAGTTCCGCCAATGCTACAGCATCTTCCGCAAAACCTGCGATACTATGGTCGCCAAAATATTTTTTTGCCAGTTGCCTTGTGGTGTTGCCAATGCAATAGATCCGCCAGTCAGGCATATCATCTTCCAGCAAAAATGTCGCGACTGCCTCCACGGCATTCATGCTGGTGAATACCACTGTTGCGGAAAGCGATAACGCATATTCAATCTCCTGTTGCACTTCCACCGTTTTTACAGGCTCTGTAGCGATGAAAGAAATCTCCTCTATGAGGATATTCTTTGCGGCAGCGGATTCTACCAGCTGTGCATCGAGATGCCTTGTACAAAGTATATGGATACTATTTTCCATCACGAATTTTTTCCGCGATCGCAGCGCCGCCATTTTGTAATAACCGAATGGCCATATTTTTTCCAAATCCATCCGCATCCTTCAAAGCGACGGTTTGTGTTACAGATGCTTTTTCTTTTCCATCCAATGAAAGGATATTCCCTTCAAAATGTATTTCATCCTCCTCCACCTGCGCCAAAGCGCTGATGGGTGTGGAACAACCGCCCAGCAATTCGCGCAGGAAATCACGTTCTATCTTTGTGCACACGGCAGTCGCTTCGTCATTCAATTTTGCGCAGGCGAAAAGCGGCGCATCCTCTCCCGTTCTCGCCACTACCATCACTGCACCTTGCGCCGGAGCCGGCAACATCCAATCCAGTTCTATCGCCGTGTGGGGCCGCCTGTTGATCCTTTCCAATCCTGCTGCCGCAAAAATAGCCCCATGCCAGTTGCTTTCGGCCAACTTTTGCAAACGGGTATTCACATTTCCCCGAATATTGTTGATAATGCTTTGAGGATAGCGATGCAGCCATTGGGCTTTGCGGCGGATGCTGGAAGTCGCTATGTGTGAATAGTCAATAGTCAATAGTGAAACCTCCGGAGTTTTTAAAGAACCGGGCAAGTTTTCCAGATCAGATGAACGCTGCGGGCTTTGACTATTGACTATTGACAATTCACTATGAGGATTTGGGACAAACAAATCCTTATAATTCCCCCTTTTTATCACTGCTGCCTGGCAGATGCCTTGTGGTAATTGGGTGGGTACATCTTTCATGGAATGCACGGCGATGTCGATGGTATGGTTAAGTAACGCGATGTCGAGGCTGCGGGTGAAGATACCCTGAACACCCATTTCGTAAAGCGGGGTTTTGAGGTCGATGTCGCCTTCGCTCCGTATGTAGAGCAATTCCGCCGCATGGCCTTCTGCTTCGAGCATTTCTTTCACCATGGTAGCCTGCCATACGGCCAGTTCGCTTTCCCTGGTTCCTATCTTGATAACTGATTGCATTCTTTTAATTGGAAGCGGTAGAGATATAATCGTTCATCGCTTCGATATAGTTGCATCCACGCTGGTTTTGCGTGCGCATCTTGACTGCCATGCCGTTGATCACTTTCTGGATCTTTTCTTCTTCCAGCGGTTTGATGCTGAAAGACCCTGCGGCATCGCATGATTGTATCTGTAATAAATGTTTCTTCACTGTTTTTAGTACCGGTACGTTTTTACGCATCTGGTGCCATTCCATAAAGCCGGCGATGTGTTCGCTGATGATCGCTTTCACTTTTGGAATTTCTGCCGCACGTTTTTTCAACGTCACATCATTGATCTTGCTGAGCTCATCGATGTTGATCAGTTTTACATGTTCGCACGCCTGTACCGATGACGCCACATTGAAAGGTACTGAAAGATCGATCACCAGTTTATTTTTCTTTGCAGAAAAATGAAGGTCGTGGATGATCGGTTCCGGAGCATTGGTAGCAACAATCACTACATCGGCATCTTCGATGCACCCGGAGAGGTTATCAAAACTATCATACGCGATCCCGTTCTCTTTTGCCAGCAACGCGGCTTTTTCAACCGAACGGTTAACGAGTGTTACTTTTGTTTGAGGCAGGTAATCCACGATATTCCTGAAAGTATTCATGCCTATCTTACCGGTACCTACCAGCAAGATCTTCTTCCCGGTGGTATCGTTGTAATGCTGGCGGATGTATTGCACGGCTGCAAAAGAAACCGAAACGGTACCGCTGCTCAGGTGTGTATTGGTGCGGATATTTTTAGATGCGGCCAATACTTCGTTGATGATGCGGTCGAGATAAGTATCGATGAGTAAATGTTCTTTGGAAAATTTTACCGCCGTTTTTATCTGCCCTACAATTTCATAATCGCCGAGTATCTGGCTGTCGAGTCCTGCTGCTACATTGAACAAATGTTCGATGGCATACACACCTTGCCGGGTGTACGACATTTCAGAAAAGGTTTCCAGTGAACCTTCGGTATGCGTGCACAATAATTTTGCAAGCGAATGGGCATTTTCTGCAAAGCCATAGATCTCGGTGCGGTTGCAGGTGGAAAGAACGAAAAGATTTTTAATATTAAAGCTCCCGGCCGACACGATGAGTTGCCGGTATTGCTGATTGTTGATGGAGAATTGGCCACGTACGGAAGCATCGGATTTTCTGTAGTTGATCCCTGCTATGAAAAAGGAAGAAATGTCGGTGACTGGTTCTGCTATCATTATGCTGGTTAGGTCTAAAATTTTCTCTGCTGCAAAATTACTTGTACAAAGTTGGGAAAAGAAATTTGTGTGTCATTGAAATGTCATATTAGTTTAGAGTTTAGATGAGGTTGCTCAACTTTTACCGATAAACTCTGCGTAAACTCTATGTTCTCCTGCTCGCTGCGGTTTCACTCTTTGCCACCATTACAAAATATCGTAATACTACAACAGAAGGTTGCCGGTGTTTTTGAAAATTATCTTCATGAACAATCAATTGCCGGGGACTTAAGTTCCCGGCAATTGATTGTTCCCCTACCTTTGCAAATATTTTTGAAAATATGAGCAATCAGAAAAGGGGAATTTTATTGATGAATCTGGGTTCGCCGGATAGTACGGAAGTGAAAGATGTACGCAGGTACCTCAATCAGTTTTTGATGGATGAACGGGTAATCGACAAGCCTTATTTGTTTCGCCTGTTGCTGGTAAAGGGTATCATCACGCCCTTGCGGGCGCCCAAATCCGCGGAAGCATATAAAGAGATATGGACCAAAGATGGCTCGCCACTGGTAATGCTCACAAAACAACTCCGTGATGCTTTACAGCAACATGTGGAAGAGCCGGTGGAGATCGGAATGCGTTATGGCAACCCGTCGCCGGAGGATGGTTTTGAAAAACTGCTGCAGCGTGCTCCCCAACTGGAAGAAGTGATCGCTGTTCCTTTGTACCCGCATTATGCGATGAGCAGTTATGAAACGGCTGTGGAATATGCAAAAGATATCCATAAAAAAAATGGCTACAAGTTCAGCTTGAAATTTGTAGAACCTTACTACAAGAAGGAAAGTTATATAGAAGCGCTTGCCGCGAGCATGCGCCCTTACCTGCACCAGGAATATGATCATATTCTTTTCAGTTATCATGGGATACCGGGCAGGCATATACGAAAAAGCGATATCACCGGAAGTCATTGCCTGGCATCTGCCAATTGCTGCGATACAGCATCGCCGGCACATGCGCACTGTTACCGCCACCAATGCTTTACCACTACCCGCCTGGTAACAGAAAAACTGGGGATACCTAAAGATAAATTCAGCATCTCCTTTCAAAGCCGCCTTGGAAAAGGATGGCTGGAACCCTTTACTGATATACGTTTGGAAGAAATGCCCAAAGAAGGGATCAAAAAATTACTGGTACTTTGCCCGGCATTTGTAAGCGATTGCCTGGAAACCCTGGAAGAGATCGCCATGCGGGGAAAGGAAAGTTTTTTGAATGCGGGCGGGGAGGAATATACGATGATACCGTGCATGAATCTGGAACCGAAGTGGGTAGATGCATTGCAAGGCTTAGTCAATAGTGAATAGTCAATAGTCAAATCTTTGAAAGTTTTTATTTAGTCTTGCTACATATTTATTCTGGAGGGTTTAATTGCGTTTTGTGGTAATTTGTGTGATTAAAGCAACAATATGTTTTTGACATTGAATCACCAGAAAATGAATCTTTTTTCTGAAGCTAAAAAATTTGCTGCAGAATGTTACAAATTCACTAACCAATTGCCTCCGGAAGAGAAATATGCAATGGCATCACAAATCAGGCGGGCATCACTATCAGTTTATTTAAATCTTTCAGAAGGTTGTTCCAGAAAATCAGAAGCGGAAAGAAAAAGATATTTTGAAATTGCAAGAGGTTCTTTAATTGAGATTGACGCTGCCTTTGACATCGCTAACGCTCTTGGTTATTTTAATAATTTTTCAACTACTGTATTAAATAAAACAACTATTGATTGTTTCAAAATGATCACAGGTCTGATAAAATCATAAACTTCACAGGTTAAACCTTTTGGAAAACCAGCAAGGTTCAAAGATTTGACTATTGACTATTCACTATTGACATGTATTTCTACATCAAAGCCATCCATATTATCTTCATTGTAACCTGGTTTGCCGGTATGTTTTACATCCCACGGTTGTTCATCTACACTACCGAGGCGAATGAAAAGCCCGAGCCGGATAAAAGCATCCTGCAAAAACAATTCGGTATCATGACTAAGCGCTTGTGGATGGGCATCACATGGCCCTCAGCTTTGCTCACACTGATCTTTGGAACATGGATGGGATTTTTGTATGGCAGCGTTCCGCAATGGTTGTGGATAAAACTGGGCTTTGTGGCCGGCCTATACCTGTATCATTTTTCTTTGCAAAAAATATACAGCCAGCAGCAGCGGGGCATTTTCAAATACACTTCTCAGCAACTGAGGATATGGAACGAAATAGCCACCATTTTTTTGGTGGCTATCGTAATGATCGTATCCGTAAAACAAAGCATCAGCCTTGTGTGGGGTGTTCTTGGACTGATATTGTTTATTGTTATTTTAATGAGCGCTATAAAGATCTACAAACTCCTCAGAAAATGATCTAATATACCAATGTCTTCTTTTGAATCGTATAAAGGATGATGAAAACAATTGCCACTGCCGGCATAAAGAATGCTCCGCCACTTTGATACTGGCTTGTTCCGGCAATAATGACCCCACCTACAATAGGTATGATCTGCCCGGCTACATATAACCAGTATCCATCTTTTTTCAATTTGCGCATCATCAGTGCCCCTACAAAACACAATATGAGGCCAATGAAACTTACTGCCAGCAACGCTACCATATTATTCTCGGTTATTTCCAGTGCTTCCCTCCCCTTACGAAGCTGTTCCATTTTATCCGGGGTAAGTTCACCTTCGGCTGCCTTGTCCATTGCTTTTTTCATAAAGCCCGTCAGCCATGGTGTGGCGATGGTAACCAATGCCCCGAGGCTGCAACCGATAATGGTAAGGATGGTTAACACATTTAAAGTAGAATTCAGTTTCGGTGGATCTGTTTCCTCCGTAACGAGATCAATTTGTGTGGTCATAAGAATTAATTTGGTTTTGAAACATTAATATAAATGAATTATGCGAATTACACGAATTAGTTTATTTAAATGGTATGTCTGAAATCCTGCATTCCTCAATTCTTAATTCTTAATTCTTAATTGCCCCCTTCTTTCCAGTTCTTTTTTTATCAACCCAAGTTCCCGTCCGGTTTGACCGGCCACAGAACTGTTCTCCTGCGCACGGCGCATCAGGTAAGGTACAACATCTTTGATGGGTCCGAAAGGCAAATATTTGCTCACACTGCAGCCGCTCTTCGCCAGGTTGAAAGTGATGTTATCGCTCATACCATACAGTTGTGAAAAATGCACATGCGGATGGTTGTGTGGAAGGCCTTTTTTATCGAGCAGTTGTGTAGCGTACAAATTACTGTATTCATTATGCGAAGCTACGATCAACGCGATGTTGTCCAGGTGTTCGATGCTGAATTCTACTGCGTCGTTATAATCCTTATCGCAGGCTTCTTTGGAAGGTTGTATCGGCGAAGGATAGCCCATTTCAGCGGCACGTTTCCTTTCCTTTTCCATATAAGCGCCACGTACCAGTTTTGCGCCCAGCACAAACCCACGTTCGGTAGCGGCTTCATGGCTGGCCTTTAAAAAAGCGAGCCTGTCGTGCCGGTACAACTGGATGGTATTATATACCACTGCTTTTTCTTTATTATATGTGTCCATCATCAGGATGGTGAGCGCATCCACCGGATCCTGGATCCATGTCTCTTCAGCATCTACCAGCACACCGATCTTTTTCCTGTTGGCTGTTTCGCAGATCTTCACCAGCCTTGCTACAGCCCTTTCCCACTCTGCTTTTTCATCATTGCCCAGCAAACCGATCACTTTATAATAACGTTTCATCAATGTACCCTCGTTACTGTTCATGCCACTGTCGATTTTTTCCAGCAGGCCGAAACGTACGATACCGGTGACTTTGATGCTCATCAACGGGATATTGTTTTGTGTAGCCGCATAACCGATCACTTTTATAAATTCTTCTGTAGCGTGATCGTACCCGGCTTCGCCATCATCGCCCCCTTCCACACCGTAATCAAGTATCACCTGCACATTGTATCTGCCCAGTTTGTCCGCCACCACGGCAGTCTGCTCCAATGTTTCCCCGCCAACAAATTGTTTGAAGATCGTTTGCCGGATGATGGATCTTGTAAATGGGATATGAAGTTTCATCGCCAGCGGCATCAGTTTCAGCCCTGTGTTGAGCAGCAAAGGATTGCCCATGGAAGAAAAAAGAAAATTGGCGCGTTTAAGTTCTTTGGTGGTTTTGTAAGCAAAAGCGTATTCGGTATTATCAAATGATATCATATGGTGAATAGTGAATGGTGAATAGTCAAACCTTCGATTTTTTTTAATAATCCTCAAAGTTAATTATATATCAACTTCCAAACTCTAAACCATCTAAACTTCTAAACTTTGTAAGTACGCGCCACGGGCACGAAGCTATACCTAAACCCTAAACTCTTAACTTTGCAGTATGGAAAAAAATGCGAAGGACTCACTGGTGGTAATGACCGAACTGGTGCTTCCGAATGACACGAATAATTTTGGCAATCTGATGGGTGGCCGTCTGATGTACTGGATGGATATTGCGGCAGCACTGGCAGCCATGAAACATTGTGCAGCCCCTGTAGTGACAGCATCGGTAGATAATATTTCTTTTGAAACCCCTATCAAGATCGGCAACGTGGTACATATAGAAGCCAAAGTGACAAGGGCTTTCACCAGCAGCATGGAAGTGCATATGAATGTGTGGGGAGAAGATGCCATACAACAATACCGTTACAAGAGCAACGAAGCTTATTACACTTTCGTGGCGCTGGATCCCAACGGGAAACCAAGGCCTGTAAATAAACTGATCCCGGAAACAGAAGCTGAAAAAGCCCTGTTTGACGGCGCTTTGAGAAGAAGGCAACTGCGACTGATATTGGGAGGTAAGATGAAACCCGAAGAAGCGGAAGAATTGAAAGCATTATTTGGGAAATAAAACAATGTAAGATCTATGATCTATGATGTATGATCTATGATCTATGATGTACGATGTATGATCTTTAGAACGTGCTTTCAGATCATACATCGTAGATCATAGATCATTTATCGATTGGTGTCAGCAGATGGTGCTTGCTCTTCAGCATATATTCCCTGCTTTGTTCGATGCTGTCCATGATCTTTTCGAGGATGCTTTCTGTGGATGCTTCATAATCGATCTTGAGCGGCTCCTTGAAAGTGACCGAAAGTTTGGTGCCTTTCTTTTTAAATTTCAATCCTTTTTTATTGAAGGCTCTCCAGTAGCCGCTGATGACAACGGGAACAACGATGGGTTTTGTCTGCTTAATGATAAAAGCCGTGCCTTTGCGCCCGGGTGCAAATGGTTTGGTAGTTCCCTGTGGAAAAGTGATGACCCAGTTTCCGTCCAGCGCCCTTGCTATCTTCCGGGTATCGCCGGGATCTAGGCCGCGGCGGACCTCCCCGCCTTCGGAGCGCCAGGTACGTTTGACGGTGACAGCCCCCGCCAACGTGAATAATCTGGTGAGCCAGTTGCTTTTCATGGTTTCTTCCGCAGCTACGTATCGTATGCGGGTAAACGGCCACAGGAGATAATAAGGAAGACCGAGCCTGTTTTTTTTGCCCCAGCTGTTGGCACAAAAAATATGGATGAACGTGATCACATCGGCGAAATAAGTCTGGTGGTTGCTGACAAAAAGTACATTTTTCCTGGGAAGGCCATCGAGGTTTTCCATTCCCTTTATTTTCAATTTATTGATGATATTAATTCCGGGGTAGGTAAATATCCCGACGATGGCGTACACTATCCCTTTTACGAACCGGGATTCCTTAAGCATGTTGATAAACTTATTCTTCATATCTGATCGGCAGACGATTGTTCAGCTGCAACAATTATGTTGCCCTGCGGTAAGGGTAAATAATGACGATAAAATTATATCATAAAACCTGCCGAATACTATTTTCCTGAAATTAATGGTGAAGATGCCTTCTCGATACGATCTGCAGAATCAATAAAATCCGCTCCTGTAGAAGTTTTCATTGTGGTACCAACCAAGCGGGAAGGCAGGAAAACTAATTTTTGTTGTTTTTGAAAAAAATGTATATTTGAAAAAATAAATCTACCAAAAAATATAAAATCAGGATTATGAAGAAATTATTACTCACATCATTTGTAATGTTGGCAATTGCAGGATCTTCAATGGCACAGGCTAAAAAAGCTACTACAAAGCTTCCTAGCAAAAAAGGCACTTTCCAGAAAGCGCAGGCTAAAACAGAAGCAGACAAGGTTAAACAGGCAGAAGCAGCAAAAACACCTACTGTAGACAATTCAGCACTGACTGTTCAGTCTGAAGAAGCCAGGAAAAAAGCAAACAAAAACCGTTAATCCGGTTGATGTTCAAAATATTAAAAAAGCCCCGAAATTATTCGGGGCTTTTTTAATTATATCCCTCCTTCTCCATTTTCTTAAGCGTTCTCCACCCTTTCTCCATCCTGGGTTCCGCAGCATTTTATACGGACAAATCCCATACAAAAAAATACATTATAAAAAAACCAAAAGCCAAAAAAATATATTTTCATTCTTAAAAAAATTTGTTAATCATTATCATATAATTTGTACTTTTAGCACTAATATTCAATTTACACATCAGGATTACTTTTTTTATTTCACAAAAAACACAATTATGCAGTCTAAAATTACATTAAAAAGATTCGGGGGGTTCTGGAGAAAAACCCTAACGGCTCTGGCTTTGTTGTGCTCTGTCACAGGCACAATCAATGCACAAACTTATGTGAACGGTAACCTGGGTTCAGGTACTGTCTCTAAGAATGGCACAACTGCCCCCACAGGTTTTCAGTGGCATGAATTACAGAACAATGTCGGTAACACTGCAGTATCCAATACCAGCCTTGCATTTGCCTACACAGGTACTTTCACGGTTGCGGATAACTTTACCGTTCCTGCAGGTCAGACATGGACTATTTCTAAAATGACCTTCTACGGTATCCAACCTACAGCTGCTGCTGTAACTGCTTTGAACGTTCGTATCCACAACAGCAGCCCTTTAGCTGGTGCAACTACGATCGTTTATGGTAATCTTACTACCAACGTATTGAATGCTACTACTCCATTGAACATCTATGGAGCTTTCAACTCTTCAGTACCAGCGAACAACACTCCGGGAACTGCTTACCGCATTTTCTCTATGGATGCCAACGTTGCTACCGTGCTTACTGCCGGTACATACTGGGTAGAGTGGAAAGTGACTGCAGGTGCAGCTACTTTCGCTCCAACAAGCGTAGTAGTTGGTGCAAGGACGCAGACTGGTTATAATGCTATTCAGAGCAACTCCGGCGCATGGACTGCTTTGCTGGATGGTGGTAACCCTGCATCAAGCCCTTCATTGGCTCAGGATCTGCCTTTCTCTATCAGCTATACTGCTACCGGTGTTGTGCCATGCGCAGGTACTCCTGCTCCTGGTAATACCATTGCTTCAGTTACAACAACATGTCCTGGTATCGCTTACCAACTGTCTTTGCAAACTCCAACCACAGGTGATGGCGTAACTTACCAATGGCAGTCGGCTACTACTTTAGCTGGCCCTTACACAAATATTATCGGTGCTACTGCTCCAACGCTGACTTACAGCCAGGCAGTTGCTACTTACTACAGGTGCCAGGTAACATGTGGCGGTAATACAGGTACTTCTACACCGGTTCTGGTAGCAGCTTCTACAGGTTGCTATTGCACACCGGGAACTGTAAACTGTTCTCTTGATGACCAGATCACTAACGTGACCCTTGGTACATTGAATAATAACTCTACCTGCGGCGCGGGTGGTTACACAAACTATACTACTAACCCCGCTATCGTTATTCCTGATGTTATCAAAGGTGGTGCAAACCCTATCAGGGTTACTGTAGGACCAGGCGGTACTGAATATGTAGGTGTTTGGATCGATTACAACCAGAATGGTACTTTCGAAACAACTGAATTCACTCTGCTCGGCAGCGGAAACGGTTCAACTATCACAGGTGCTGTAAATGCTCCTGCAGCTGCATTGTCAGGAAATACCAGGATGAGGGTACGTGTTCAATACAACACACCGGTTCTTTCTACACAGGCATGTGCTGCTTCAAGCAGCTTCGGTGAAGTGGAAGACTACACCGTTAACCTTGTTCCTTGTGTGAACGTAGCTTTGACTACTCAGCCTGTTAACAAGACTGTTGATTGCGGTGCAAATACCACCTTCACAGTTGCCGGAACAGGTTCTTTGCCGGTATTCTATTGGGAATACAGGGTGAATGCAACTTCACCATGGCAGAATGTACCAGCTGCTGCTCCTTACACAGGACAGAACACCAATACTTTGACTATCACAGGCGCTACCAGCACTTTGAACGGTTACCAATACCGTGCAGTGTTCTCAGGTGCTTGTACTGCGGTTGATTTCTCCAGCGTAGCTACCCTTACAGTGAACCCACTGGTAGGTGTTGTTGCTCCGGCAAATCCTTCAGTTTGTCTTGGTGGTATCCAGCAGTTGAGCATCACTAACACTCAACCTGCAACAGTGCTTACTTTCAACTCTGCAGCAGCATTGAACATCACTATCCCTGATAATGGTGGTACCGCTGGTGTTAACAACGTGATCAACGTTTCAGGTATCCCTTCAGGTGTTACTATTACCAGCATCAAAATCAAAATGGGTATCACGCATAGCTGGGCAGGTGACCTTGTTGTAGTAGCGAAAGCTCCAAATAACAACATTCTGAACCTTGCGTATGCATTGAACGGAACAGGTGGTGCATCCGCAACAACCGGTTTCAACCCAACTTTCTCATCTACGCTTACTCCGACTGCTGCTAACCTGCTGAATGCTGGTGCAAACCCTTATAGCGGAACTTACGCAGCGGATGGTTACAACTCAACTACCGGTGACCCTGCAGTTCCAACAGGCCCTAATGGATTCATTCCAACTTCAACTGCAGCAGCACGTAATACGTTCACTGATCTGTATAACTCTGCTAATAATGCGAATACCTTAAATGGTCCATGGACTTTAGCTTTGTATGACTACTTCCAGGATGATCAGACAACTAATAAATTCAACAACTGGAGCATCGAGATCACTTACACTGGTGGACTTGCAACAGGTGTTTGGACTTCACCAGCTCCTAACTCACTGTACACTGATGCAGCTGCAACTATCCCTTACGATGGTGTAACTTCAGTGAACACAGTTTATGCTAAACCAACTACTGCAGGTACAGTAAACTACACGGTGGTTGTTAACAATGGCATTTGTACTTCAGCTCCTGTAACCGTTCCACTGGCTGTTAATTCACCAGCAACTGCGGTTAGCGCTGTAGCAAACAAATCAGTTTGTCCTTTGGGTAACACTACCTTCACTGCTACCGTAACCGGTGGTTCTGGTGTAACCAACAGGTGGGAAGTGAGCACAGACGGTGGTGCTACTTACACAACTGTTGCAAACGGTGGTATCTACTCTGGTGCTACTACCAACACCCTGACCCTGACTGCAGTTCCTGCGTCATTGAACGGTGCAAGGTATCGCCTGGTAGCAGTAGCTGCTCCTTGTCTTGCAGGTACTAACATCACTTCAGCTGCTGGTATCCTGACTGTTAACCCTAACCCGGTATTGAACCTGGCTGCAGCTCCTACAACTGCTGTATTCCCTGGTATCACTACTTCAGTAGTGGTAGCTGTTAACCCGGCTCCATCTGCAAGTACTACTTACACATGGTTCAAAAATGGTGTACAGATCGCTGGTGCGACTACCAACACTATCGCAGGACTTGATGTAGACGATCTGGGTACTTACACAGTAAGGGTTACAGACGGTAACGGTTGTACTTCTACTTCAAATGCGGTTACAATTGTAGATTCTGCAACTACCAAGTTGTTCATCTATCCTAACCCATCAAATGGCCAGTTCCACGTAAGGTATCATGATCTGAATACCAGCCCTACATTCCAGGGTCCACGTACACTGACCATCTATGATGCCAAAGGTGCAAGGGTGTTCTGGAAAACATATTCCATCACAGCTCCTTACGCTGACATGTTCGTTGACCTGAGCAATAACGGTAAAGGTATCTACACTGTAGACCTGACCGATTTCAACGGCAACCGTATCAAAACAGGCAGGGTTCTGATTCAATAATCTTCTGTCTTTCAGATAGTTCTAAGCCCCGGGGTTTTCCCCGGGGCTTTTTTATAGGTAGGCTGTCTAAAAAGCCCCCTTTTCCCCTCCCTTTTTTCAGCTAAAAGTGTTATTTTTGCAGCCCCGTATAAAACCACGGGGATAATTTTATGTCATTCAATATTAACAAACAACTAAACGCAGAGGATCAGGAGCCTAAAGCTACAGAGGTAGCAGAGGTTACTGCGACAACAAAAGCACCTGAAGCACCCGTTGTAGAAACTGCCCACGACGATTTCGACTGGAGCAGGGACAAACGTAACGTATCAGCTTACACCGCAGAGGAAAAAGCAAAATACGATACTGTTTATGACAACACTTTCAAACAGATCAATGATGGTGAAATGATCCAGGCAACTGTAGAATCACTGACCAAAACGGATGCTGTTGTAAACATCGGTTTCAAAAGCGATGGCCTTATTTCCTTGAACGAATTCCGTGATATCCCGGGTGGCGTTAAAGTAGGCGACGTGATTGAAGTAATGGTGGTTGAAAAAGAAGACAGGGACGGTAACCTGCACCTTAGCCGCAAATCTGCCCGCACTACCCGTGCATGGGAAAGGATCGTGGAAGTTAACAAAACCGGCGAGATCGTTACAGGTCTTGTTACCAGCAAAACAAAAGGTGGCCTTATCGTGGACGTATTTGGTATGGAAACCTTCCTGCCAGGTTCTCAGATCGATGTTAAGCCCGTTACTGATTACGATCAGTTTGTTGGTAAAACAATGGAGTTCAAAGTGGTTAAGATCAACGAAGCGATCAAAAACGCGGTTGTATCTCATAAAGCCCTTATCGAAAGTGATATCGAAGCACAACGTGCTGAGATCATCGGCAAACTCGAAAAAGGCCAGGTATTGGAAGGAACTATCAAAAACATCACAGATTTCGGAGCATTCCTGGATCTTGGTGGCTTAGATGGCCTGCTTTACATCACCGATATTTCATGGGGACGTATCAACCATCCTTCAGAAGTATTGAAGATGGATCAGAAACTGAACGTTGTTGTGCTTGATTTCGATGATGACAAAAAACGTATCAGCCTTGGCTTGAAACAATTGACCCCTCACCCTTGGGATACGCTGGCAGAAAACCTGAAAGAAGGTGAAGTAGTAAAAGGTAAAGTAGTGAACATCGAAGATTACGGTGCTTTCCTTGAGATCATGCCAGGTGTTGAAGGCCTTGTTCACGTAAGTGAAATTACATGGGCTAACACACCGATCAATGCCAAAGAATTCTTCAAACTTGGCGACGAATACGAAGCTAAAGTGGTAACGTTGGATAAAGACACCCGCAAGATGAGCCTGTCTATCAAACAATTGACTGAAGATCCATGGAGCACGATCGAAAACCAATTCCCTGAAGGCAGCAAACACAATGGTGTTGTTAAGAACATCACTCCTTATGGTGTGTTTGTTGAACTGGCTACTGGTATCGGTGGTATGATCCACATCAGCGACCTTAGCTGGTTGAAACGTTTCAACAGCCCTAACGAATACACTAAAGTTGGTAACGATATCGAAGTGCTTATCCTGAGCATCGATAAAGAAGGCCGCAAACTTCAGTTAGGTCACAAACAGATCGAAGAAGATCCATGGACTTCTCTTGAATCTATCTTCACCATCGGTTCTATTCACGAAGGTACTGTGATCAAGAAAGATGATAAAGGTGCTATGGTTCAGTTGCCATACGGATTGGAAGGATTTGCTCCTGCACGTCACCTTGCAAAAGAAGACGGCAAAACCGTAGGTGTTGATGAGATCGCTAACTTCATGGTGATCGAATTCGAGCGCAGCGACAAACGTATCGTTGTTAGCCACACACGCCTGTGGGAACAGCAGATGGAAGAAGAAAAGCAAGTGATCCGCAAGGAAAAACAAGTAGAGGCAGAATCTACCAAGAAAGCTGTAAAAGCGATCCAGAGCAAAGTAGAAAAAACTACCCTTGGCGATCTGAGCGCACTGGCTGATCTGAAAGCTAAATTAGACGGCGACAACGCTGCTGAAGAAGCGAAAGGAGAATAAGTTTAAACTTCTCTATATCAAAACCTCCCGAAGATTTTTCGGGAGGTTTTTTGTTTTTACAACTTTTAAAGAATAAGAAATATAAAATAAGGAAGTTGGTACATCCTGATGAACCAACTTCCCTATTCTTTATTTCTGATTAATTATTTCTTATTTAATCGAACGATTCCGTATTCAGGTGCACCTTCGTCATTTCATGAAAATGATTCTGTAATATATTCAGTGGGATCGGCGTACCAATATGCCGCTGTTCATCCCTGTACCAGATCTCCATCCGGCTGAAGTCGCCTTCTTTGGGCGTAAGCATGCGGAAAGCACCTTTGGAATACTTCACTGTACCATCTTCATTTACGTGTTTGTGGAATTTCAGATCGGTCAATTCCTGTTCGGTGATCTCAATCGTACTTAACTGTTCTGTTTCGTACCAGAAACCCTGAGCCCCGGTGTCCACACAAACCTGTTTTTCATCATTGTTGAGGTCGATCACTTCTCCCCTTTTTTTGTCGCCGTCATTATCGGCAATTACATAGTCGCCTTTTTTAAGATCATGAAATTTTATCATGGCAAGTGTTTTTTTGTTATAGCAATATAAGGAAAAGTTTAGAAGTTTAGACCTTTAGGGGTTTAGGGGTCTAGAGAAATTCCTTCAAAAAGATTATCTAAACTTCTAAACCCCCAAACCTCTAAACTTATTCCGCCCAACTCATCACATATCCCTCATTCTCTATCTCCAATGCCGTTTGCGTAAGTTTCAGTGGCCGGAAAGTATCTACCATCACCGCCAGTTCTTTGGTTTCCTTTGCACCGATACTTTTTTCTGCCAGCCCGGGATGTGGCCCATGCGGAATACCGGCCGGGTGCAGCGTGATCATTCCGCGGGTGACATGCTTACGGCTCATGAAATCGCCATCTACATAGTACAGCAGCTCATCGCTATCGATGTTACTGTGGTTGTACGGGGCAGGTATCGCCAAAGGATGATAATCGAACAGACGCGGCACAAATGAACATACCACAAAGGCATCCGT
This sequence comes from Ferruginibacter sp. HRS2-29, assembly GCF_024343615.1. Classification (GTDB taxonomy): domain Bacteria; phylum Bacteroidota; class Bacteroidia; order Chitinophagales; family Chitinophagaceae; genus Ferruginibacter. The sequence continues at coordinate 98,396 of NZ_RJUB01000001.1, forward strand.
TTCAAAAGTCTGGTGCACAGGTGGCGGCTGATGTACCCTTCCGGTAATGGGCTCAAAATCATGGATGCTGAACGCATACGGATAGCAGCAGCCATCCCAGCCAATCACATCAAAAGGATGCGTGCCGTAATGGATGCCATATAACATTCCTTGTTTTTTTGTCTGGATGATAAAATCTCCCTTCTCATCTATCGTCTGCAGGTTTTCCGGCGTGCGGATATCCCTTTCGCAATACGGAGAATGCTCCATCAGTTGGCCATATTTGCTGAGGTAACGTTTGGGATAACGGATAGGTGTATGCGATTCCACGATGAATAAACGGTTTTCGGTGGTATCAAAATGTACCTGGTAAATGCAGCCGCGTGGGATCACGAGGTAATCGCCGTAACCGAATTTCAATTCACCATAACAGGTTTTCAACACGCCGCTTCCTTCATGCACAAAGATCATTTCATCGCTGTCGGCATTTTTATAAAAATAATCCGTCATGCTTTGTTGCGGCGCAGCCAGCACGATATGGCAATCATTGTTGACCAATACCGCTTTCCGGCTTTCCAGGAAATCCGCTTCTGGTTTTACCCTGAACCCCTCGAGGCTACGATGTTTCAGCATCCTTTCTTCCGCCACCTTCGGTGAAACATCGATTGGATCATCACATTTCACAATAAGTGTAGGGGCATACGTATGGTAAAGCAAAGAGTAATCGTTGGAAAACCCTTCGGTAGAAAATAATTGCTCGGAATATAAACTCCCATCCGGCTTACGAAACTGTGTATGCCTTTTGTGAGGAATGGTTCCGGCTTTGTGATAATGAGCCATGATAATTGATAATTGATAATGAATAATGAATAATTCCTTATGGTGGAAATTTATTCAATTATGCAAAGCTCCAGAGAAGCGAGCAGGAAGATGTATTTCCATCTGCGCTTATCGATATCGTAGGTGAAATTGCGGTGATATGGCATACGATGAAATTAAGAATTTAAAATTAAGAATTAAGAATTAGTTACGCACGGGTTCGATAAGTCATTAATTTTATGTCGAACTTGCTTTCATTCTTAATTTTAAATTCTTAATTCTTAATTGACTCGTATCGGATTGATATCAGACACCCACAGCTACCTGGATGAAGCCGTGTTTCAGCATTTCAAAGAGTGTGATGAAATATGGCATGCCGGTGATTTCGGCAATATGGAAGTAATTGAACAGTTACGGGCTTTCAAGCCGTTGCGGGGTGTATATGGAAATATTGATGCGAACGATATCCGGGCGATCTATCCTGAAAAACTTTTCTTTACCTGTGAAAAAGTGAATGTGTTCATACAGCATATCGGTGGTTACCCCGGCCGTTATGCACCCGGCGTTAAAAAAGATATCCTGGCGCACAAATCACAGTTATTCATCAGTGGCCATTCGCATATCCTGAAAGTGATGTATGATGAAAGTGTACATTGCTTGCACATGAACGCGGGTGCGGCAGGTAAACAAGGGTGGCACAAAATGCGTACGATGATCCGCTTCGCGATAGATGGAAAAGACATTAAAAATTGTGAAGTGGTGGAGTTAGATTAGAGATTCACTTGTTGCGGTAAAAAAGATTCGATTGTATAAACTTTCAAAAGCCCTTATAAACTACGAAGGTTTCACCATTCACTATTCACCATCGTATTCAGAAACCCTACAAGATTATTCAGGGCAGCCTGATCCGGTGCGTAGCCCGGCATATATACGATCTCGATCCGTATCACTTTTTGAGCAGCCGGCACCCAGGCCTCTAAGGATAAGAAAGGCTAAAAGTCTGTTTTTCATAAGTATTAGTTTAAGAAACGGGACAGCTCTTATAATATCTACGTATAAAAAATAAAAAGTTGTCTAAATTTAAGGACAAATAATCGTATGGGAAAGAAAGACAAACGCGTTGACGCCTACATAGCCGCATCCGCTGAATTTGCGCAGCCGATCCTTACACATTTACGTGAGTTGGTGCACAAAGCTTGTCCGGAGGTAGAGGAGACTATCAAATGGGGATTTGCTGCTTTTGATTACAAAGGCGTAATGTGTACTATGGCTTCTTTCAGTCAGCACTGCGCCTTCGGTTTCTGGAAAGCCGCTATTATGAAGGATGCAGGCGAGCTCACCACCAATCAGAATACTGCGATGGGACATCTCGGCAAGATCACTTCATTGAAAGTGTTGCCCACAGACAAAAAACTCATCGCCCTCATCAAAGAAGCGGCAAAGCTGAATGAAGACGGGATCAAGCTTCCTGCAAAGCCAAAACTTACCGCCGCCACCATGGTAGCCACCCCGGATTATTTTTTGAAAGAATTGAAGAAAAACAAAAAAGCATTCAGCATATTCGAAGCCTTCGCGCCATCGCACCGCAAAGAATACAATCAATGGATCATAGAAGCCAGGACAGAAGAAACCCGAAACAGGCGAATGACGCAGGCTATTGAGTGGATCGCTGAGGGCAAAGGACGGAACTGGAAATACGAGCAATCAATTAAGAATTAACAATTACGAATTTTGTACTCCTTTGCCTTAAATTGTTAATTCGTAATTGTTAATTCGTAATTGATTATTCAATCCAGTCTGCAATAAACACATTCGTATCCCTTGTGCCACCGTTATTACGGTTGCTGCTGAAAACGAATTTCTTTCCATCGGGGCTGAACATCGGGAAAGCATCGAAGCCTTTATCCCTGGAGATCTTTTTCATATTGCTGCCATCCAGGTCCGCGAGGTACATGTTGAATGGGAACCCGCGTTTGTATTCGTGATTGCTACAGAAAATAAAATGATTGCCATCCGGCGTAAAATTAGGTGCCCAGTTGGCTTGCGCCAAAGTAGTTACCTGGCGGGCATCGCTGCCATCCACATTCGCGATCCACACTTCCATATTGGTAGGTGCTACCAGGTTTTCTGCCAGCAACTCCTTATACTCTTTTATCTCTTCCGGGGTTTTCGGGCGGGAAGCACGCCAGATGATCTTTTTGCCATCAGGGCTGAACCACGCTCCACCATCATACCCCAATGCATTGGTGATACGTTTTACATGTTTACCATCCAGATCCATGGTATAAAGATCCAGGTCGCCATCACGCATGCTCGTAAAAACGATCTTATTACCTTTCGGTGAAATGGTGGCTTCTGCATCGTAGCCTTTTGTTTTGGTCAGTTGCTTTACAATTTTACCACTGGTATCTGCTTTAAAAATATCGAAGCTCTCATAGATCGGCCAGATATATTTATTGCCATACTTTTTACGATCCGGAACCGGCGGGCATTCATTGCCGGCAAGGTGCGTGGAACCATACAAAATATGCCTGCCATCAGGGTAAAAGAAGGCGCAGGTTGTACGGCCGGTACCGGTACTCACCAGTTTAGGGGTAAATTTTTCGTTGGCCGAAACCGGGATTTTCCCCATCCAGATCTGATCACATTGTATGCCTTCCTTAGCATCCGATTTCTGGTAGACCAGGTATTTTCCATCAAAACTGAAATAAGCTTCTGCGTTATCACCGCCAAAAGTGAGCTGCCTGATATTGGCAAAATAATCTTCGCCTGCAAAATGGACCGTGTCATTCACTACAGCCGTATGCTGGCTAAATGCCGGAAAGTTATTCATCAAAAAAAACAACGCAAAGCCCGCTATGTACTTCATTTTTATAATTTTTTGCAAAGGTAACCATCAATTGAACTGTTTTGTCAAATATTTGTCAATAATGAAAGCCCTGAAACATTAATTTTGCGTTCAATAACAGGATTTTCATGAAATATCTTTTCCTTTTTTGCACGCTTGTTTTCATGGGCTGCAATAATACCGACAATACCGCTTCTTCCTCACCTTCAGACACCAACTCGAGGGAAGTGGCCCTTAAGAACGATATCGCCGGCTTTCCCGATTCCGCCTTGCTGAAAGAAAACCTGGTGCAATATTACCGCGAAAGCGGCCGGTACGACAATGCCCTTTCCGCCGTAAATGAGGCGTTGAAAAAAGACAGCACCAGCGCAAGATGGTGGGATATCAAGGCCACGCTTCAGTTTGAAAACAATGATACGCTTGGTGCAATAAGATCTTTCGAAAAAGCCGTTTCCATCAAAGCCGATCCGGAATATATCATTTCGCTGGGTACATTGTATGCACAGACAAAAAATCCGAATGCGCTCATCATGGCGGATGCCTTGCTGAGCAGTAAAGCCGATGCGGAAAAGGAATCTTATTTTATACAGGGACTTTATTACAGTTATAAAAATGAAAAGGAAAAAGCGATCGTTTATTTTGATAAATGCCTTCAACTGAATTACACTTACATGAGTGCCTATACAGAAAAAGCGCTGGCTTTGTACGATCTGAAAAGATACCCGGAAGCATTGGCGGTTTTGGATAAAGGCTTAACATTGCAGAATAACTACGACGAAGGATATTATTATCGTGGCCGTGTGCTGGAGAAAATGGATAAACGCGAGGAAGCCATCGAGGCATACCAGACAGCATTGATGTACGATCCGGAATATATAGAAGCGAAAGACGCACTGGCAAAACTCGGTGTAAAAACACAGTAATATTATCGTTTAATTTTAATAAAATTCCTGTCAGCCTGAGCTTGTCGAAGGCGAAGGTTTATTGGGGATCGCCTTCGACAAGCTCAGGCTGACAGGTAACAGAAACAGGAACGCTAACATATCCACTCATAAAAAAATATTTATGGCAATTATAGCCCCTTCTCTCCTGGCAGCAAATTTTTTACAGCTTCAACGGGATTGTGATATGCTGAACGCCAGCGAGGCCGACTGGTTTCACCTCGATGTGATGGATGGAAGATTTGTGCCCAACATTAGCTTCGGGCCGATGCTCATCAAATTCATCACTTCCACCACCAGCAAATTCTGCGATGTGCACCTGATGATAGAAGAACCGGAAAAATATTTTGAAGCCTTAAAAGAAGCGGGCTCCGACAGCCTGACGATACATGTGGAAACCTGCCGGCATCTTCACCGCAACATACAACTCATCAAGCAATTGGACATGGGTGCTGGTGTCGCTATCAACCCCCATACACCGGTAGATTTGTTGAAAGACATTCTCGGGGATATCGACCTGGTTTGCATCATGAGCGTCAATCCCGGATTTGGCGGGCAATCCTTCATACCGCATAGCCTCGATAAGATCAGGCAGTTAAAGGAAATGATCACCGAAAGAAACTTGAATGTAAAGATTGAAGTAGATGGCGGCATCACGTTGGCAAACGCCCAAAGCGTGATCGATGCCGGCGCAGATGTATTGGTGGCGGGAAGCACAGTGTTTAATTCTGCTGACCCGGGCGCAACTATTAAAGCTCTGAAACAACTTTAAAAATTACGAATTACCAATTACGAATTACGAATGAAGCAAAAAGGGGATCACAGATTTTAAAAAAGGGATGCAGGGGATTGCACAGATTGTTTTCACTTCGTAAAAACGAAAATGCAGTTTATAAATCCTGCGGCTTTTATTTAAGCCGCAGGATTTATAAACTGCATTTTGATTTTCTGCGAAGCAGGAAAAATCTGTGCAATCCCCTTCATCCTTTTTTAATCTGCGATCCCTCTCTCGCTTCATTCGTAATTCGTAATTTATAATTGTTTCTCCATTTGCTTCAGCACAAAAACATTTTGCTTCACCCAATTCCTCTCCCCTTTTGGCCAGTTGTATTTTCTATCCAGTAATTCATCGGCCATTTTGTAGGCGATGGCAGCCTGCTTCGCATTGTAAAAACAGCTGATCCAGTTAGCCGGCAGATCTTTCTCTTTTCTCATGTAAATACCACCGGCGTACCATTTAAAGCACGACGGCAACCCGGTAAGGATTACATCTTCGGATCTTGCATTGATACAATGATCATAAAACAGAACAAAAAAGTGGATCGACGCTTTCAGCCGGGCTTTGATGGCTTCGTCGGTTTCCGGTTGTTTGGGGGCTATGCGCCAGCGGTTGTTGGTGATGTGAAAAGGTTCGTCACGGATCTGCAAATGTGCTACCGCTTCCCCTTTGTATTCGACCAGTTTTTTTTCATTGCCCGATGTCACTTCATTGAGTGTAAGATTTTTCGGATCGAGTCGGGCAACCTGGTGCAGTTCTTTCGTTCCGTTATCCAGTTTCATTTCAATCAAATAAGGCTTTTTATCATCGTGCAGCATCCAGACTCCCAGACGGTATTCTCCCCGCGGATCCTTCACCATCGTACCATCGTTGAAAAAACAATAACCACGGTTCGCCATTTCGAGTTCTGAATCTCCCCGGGAATTTTTGATATCGTCAGCATCTTCCTTATTGTTCCACGACTGGCAAAGGATCTCTTTCATATCCTGTTTTTCATTCAGATCCACCAAACCAGCAACTCTGAAATCCGGGACTGTTTCGGCCGGCTGGTCTTCGGTGACTATTTCACCGGTCGATTCATTTTTTCTGCCGGCACAGCCGGATAGCAGCATCAGGACGACCATTACATATATAACCTGGGTAAATTGTTTCATCGGTTCAAAAATAAAAAACATCCTTCAACGGGTGATATTTTCTTACAAACTGATAAAAATATTTACCTTCATCGTATGAGATTCCTGACTGCTTTATGTTTTTTACTGGTTACGCATGCGTCTGTCGCCCAATTGAAATCTGCTACTGTTTCAGGCCGTGTCGTAGACGAGAATGAACACCCCTTGAGCAATGTTTCGGTGACCATCCTTGGCAAAAACAACGGGATACTCTCTTCCGACAGCGGCACTTTCCTCCTTAAAGTAGAAGCAGGCAAAGCATTCGCCATCATTTTTTCCCATACCGGCTACGCAGATATACAAAAGAATTTTTTCCTCAGTAAAGGAGAAAATGAAACCGTGACGATACGGTTATTACGCAGTGGCAAAACGCTGGAAGCCGTGGTGGTCCAGGACGACCGCGAAAGAAAAGAAACAGGGCTGGTGAAAATAAATCCTAAAAATGTATTGACACTTCCCAGCACCACCGGTGGTATTGAAGCATTGATAAAAACACTGGTAGGCAGCAACAATGAACTTACTTCGCAATACAATGTCCGTGGAGGCAATTACGATGAAAACCTCATCTATATCAACGACTTTGAAATATACAGGCCTTATCTCGTAAGCAGCGGCCAGCAGGAAGGTTTAAGCCTTATTAATCCTGAGCTGGCGAAGAACGTAAATTTTTACACCGGTGGTTTTCAAAGTAAGTATGGCGACAAAATGAGCAGTGTGCTCGACATACAATACAAGAAGCCGGTGAAATTTGGTGGAAGCGTTTACGTAAGTTTATTGGAACAAGGATTACATCTGGAAGGACGCGCTAAAAAAAATGCGGTCACTTATCTTTTCGCTGTGCGAAATAAAAGTAACCGCAACCTGCTGAGCAATCAGCCAACCCAGGGAGCTTATATTCCTTCCGCTTCGGATGTGCAGGGGTATGTCACTTATAAGCTGAATGCTAAATGGCAGCTGGAATTGCTGGGGATCATTTCTGCTTCACGCTTTACATTTTTTCCTGAGTCGGTGAAAAAGACGGCCTCTGTATTTTCTCCGTTTTTCACAGCCAATGTAGGCCTCGATATTTATTTTGAAGGCCAGGAAAAAGACAGTTATACCAGCAGCATGGCCGGTGCCAGCATTTTGAATACCCCTTCAAAAAATCTTCGCCTTAAATGGATGCTCAGCCGTTTCAAGGATAAGGAAAAAGAAAATTTCGATATAGCAGGAGCATATCTTTTTGGCGAACGCGATTTTGATAACAGCAGCAGCACTTTCGGGCAGATCGTAAATCCGCTGGGGCAAGGTTATTATCAAAATTATGCACGCAATGAACTGAACATAGAAGTCTGGAATGCAAGCCACAAGGGCAGCCTGGAAAAAGGCAAACATTTCTTTCAATGGGGAACGAGTGTGGAACTCACTAAAATAAATGATAAGCTAAGGCAATGGGAATACCAGGATTCTGCCGGTTATTCACTTCCGCATGTTCCGGGAAATGCACAACTATTCAGTTCGCAGAACAGTGCTGTTGACCTGGATGTGCAAAAGTACAGTGGTTATATCCAGGACAATATTCATTTATCCAAAGGAAAAAATGATATCAGCCTGCAGGCTGGTGTACGTTTCAATTACAACAGCCTCAACAGGGAATTTCTCGTAAGCCCGCGCCTGCAAGCAAGCTGGAAGCCTAAAGGTAAAAACGATGTGATCTTTAAAGCGGCGGTAGGTGTGTACAACCAGCCACCTTTTTACCGTGAATTGCGCCGATACGACGGATCGGTCAATACAGCCATCAAATCGCAGAAGAGCCTGCAAGTTGTAGTGGGTATGGATTACAATTTCGTGGGCATCGGCGGCCGCCCATTCCGGTTTACCAGCGAAGCATACTACAAAGCCATGACCGATGTGGTACCGTACGATATCGACAATGTAAAGATCAGGTACCTGGGTAACAATAACGCCAGGGCATACACGACTGGAGCCGAATTCAGGCTTTTCGGCGAACTGGTAAAAGATGCGGAAAGTTGGCTCAGCGTAGGTTTCATGCGCAGCAGGGAAAACCTGGATAACGATCATTATTTCCAATATAAAAATGCGGCAGGTGAGATCATAGGGCCATCTACACCCGACCAGGTGGTGGCAGACAGTGCGCAGGTAAATGTAGGCTGGCTGCGCCGCCCAACAGACAGGCTTATCACGGTGGGGCTTTTCCTGGAAGATTACCTGGCAACGAACAAGAATTTCAAAGTGCACCTGAACATGCTGTATGGCAGCAACATGAGTTACAATATCCCCGGCAGCGTACGCTACCGCAATGGGTTGATCATTGAGCCATACATCAGGGTGGATATGGGTTTCAGTGCATTATTACTCAGCGAAAGATCTACCAGGAGAAGCCATAGCCCGTTCAAAGGTTTTGAAAATATCTGGCTGAGTTTAGAAGTATTCAACCTTATCAACAGGGAGAACACCATCTCCTACCAATTGATAAAAGATTTCACCAATTCCACTTATGCCATCCCCAACAGGCTTACGCCGAGGTTGCTTAACTTAAAATTAATAGGGAGATTTTAGGATAGTTTCGGGAGGCTGGTTGCGGGTTATTGGATCGTTAGGGAAGAGTTAAAAACATTTCATTTCTCTGCGAAACCTCTGCCAGCTCTCGTTCTCCGCGGTTTAGAGAAAATTTCGATCTCAAAATAATCTCCTTCGCTAACGATCAGATAACCCGTTACCCGACACCCGCAACTTCTCATCTTTTAACTTTTCCAACACAATGTGAATAATTAAATTAGTAATGTATATGGTAGAAAAATTAAATTTGGAATAACACCTTTTGAAAGTTCTTACCAAACAATTTTAATTTAACCCAAACATGCTTTCGCCGTGTTTCGGCAAAGTATTTAAAACTGAAAAGCATTGACAGACACTATCATTAACCTTGAAACGGTTAACCCTATTGAGTTTTTTGGAGTTAATAACGGCAAACTCGACATTCTCAAAAAGAAATTCCCCCTGTTAAAAATTTTAAGTCGTGGCACGCAGATAAAATTGAGCGGAGCCCCGGAACAAATTGAAGAAGCCAAAGAAAAAATCAACCTCTTAGTTCAGTACCTGCAAAGAAACGGGCATATGAGCGAAAATTATCTCGAACAAATTTTAGGTGGCGATGATGAAAAATCAATCGATAATTTCATTGACCGCAATCCCAACGATGTACTGGTTTTCGGGCCAAATGGCAAAACCGTACGGGCACGTACCGCCAATCAGAAAGCGATGGTGCAGGCCTGCGATAAAAATGATATCCTCTTTGCCATCGGGCCTGCTGGTACCGGTAAAACCTACACGGCTGTTGCTTTGGCAGTAAGGGCATTAAAAAACAAACTGGTAAAAAAGATCATCCTCACAAGGCCTGCTGTAGAAGCAGGTGAAAGCCTTGGCTTCCTGCCCGGCGATCTGAAAGAGAAGATCGATCCATACCTGAGGCCATTGTACGATGCATTGGACGACATGATCCCTGCAGATAAACTGGGTTATTATATGAGCACACGTACCATCGAAATTGCGCCATTAGCGTATATGCGTGGCCGTACGCTGGACAATGCATTCATCATCCTGGATGAGGCCCAGAATACCAATGACCTGCAGATCAAAATGTTCCTGACCCGTATCGGGCCAAATGCAAAAGCGATCATTACCGGTGACCCTACACAGATCGATCTGCCGAAAAACCAGCAGAGCGGGCTTTTCAGGGCTACAAAGATCCTCCGCAACATCGACGGCATCGCTCACATCGAGCTGGATGAAGAAGATGTGGTAAGGCACAGGTTGGTGAAATCGATCATCAAAGCTTACAACAAGGAAGATGAAGCTATCACCAAAGAAAAAGAGCAGAGAGAAAAAGAAAGAAGATAATTTCGCGTGATGAACTATTTTAAAAAATCAAAAATAAGGTGGCTACCCTGCTGCCTTATTTTTTTTATTCATAGCTGTACGCAAAATACTCCATACAAAGAATTGCGGATGACATCCCAGGACAGCCTGGATAAAAAAGCCTTTATAAGAAGGGCTTTCGACAGCATATACCTGATGCGGCAACTTATACGTAACGGCGATATCATCACCCGCACAGGCAATGATTTTACCAGCCAAAGCCTCCGGTCACTGAACCAACGCAACCAGCAATATTCTCATTGTGGAATTGCCAGTATCGAAAACGACACCGTGTTTGTTTATCATGCATTGGGTGGAGAATTCAATCCTGATCAAAAGATCAAACGGGAAAGATTCGTTGATTTTTCACAGCCTTACGAAAATAACGGCATCGGTATCTTCCGGTTTTCTCCCACTGAATTTCCCGCAAAAAATGCCGTAGCTGTTGCAAAAGAATTATACTTCCGCGGCATACAGTTTGACATGGATTTCGATCTCAAAACAAATGACAAGATGTATTGCGCAGAATTTGTTTACAAAACATTTCTACTCGCCTATCCCGGCAGGATAAAATTTTCGACAAGCCACATCAATAAATTTGAATTCATTGGGGTAGACGATCTTTTCCTGCATCCTCTATGCCATTCGATGAAAGAGATCGTATATAAATAAAATGATCCGGCATTGCTGCCGGACCCCATTTATAAACCCACTCTCCGATCCTAACGCTTAAAAAAATATTGCCACGAATGCACGAATAAAATGCAGTGAATTTAATTTGTATTTATTCGTGCATTCGTGGCTGGTTCCATTAAGATCAACCGATGGTTGATCATGAATTTGATCATCTGTTTCCAAGCCCTAGGCCAAGCAAAAATTCCGCGATAGCTTTATTCACTTTTGAATTTTCTTCCTTCGGAAATTTACCATGCTGCCCTCCCGGCACTGTGATGAATTGTGTTTTCACACCCATCTCCAAAAACTTCTTATGAAGTTCCACCGATTGTTCATACGGCACTATCGGATCTGCATCGCCATGTACGATGAAAGTGGGAGGACTATTTTTTGTTACATAGGTGATGGGCGAAACGGTCTTTGCAAATTCCTGGTCCTTTGCTTTCGCCCCCAACCACTGCGTTGCAGATCTACTCGTTTTGTGAACGCCATACCCCCAATCCCACACATCGGTAATACCATATTTATCCACGATAGCCGCCACCTTGATATTTTCAACACCGGCGCAATTGTTATCAAAGCGGTGATCATTGGCCAGCAAACCTCCCATCAGCGCAAGATGCCCACCGGCACTGCCGCCCATGATGACGATCTTGTTTACGTCAATGTTGAGCGCCTTTGCATTTTTGATAAGGTAGATCAATGCGCAACGGGTATCTTCTACTGCCGCCGGCGCTGTTGCCTGTCCGCTAAGACGATACTCGATATTCGCGACAGCAAACCCCATTTTGAAAAAAGTGTTGAACCCTGTCTGCGATTCTTTCACACCTTTGTTCCATCCACCGCCATGTATGTTGATGACCACCGGCGTAGGTGTGCCCGACTTTGCAGGAAGATAAATATCCATCTTCCCTTCCCAATCATTTACTTTAGCATAAACGGTATTTAACTGTGCAGTAAACCCTGCTGGTAATTCAACGGGCTTAAACGTAGTATCCTTAGGTGTTTCCTGAGCTGAAGCATTTAATGAAAATGCCAGCATTCCGATAAAAAATAGTCTTTTCATAAACTGGTGTTTTTTATAAATTAATATCCTGGATTCTGTGGTATGGCCAATTGTGTATTGGTATCGATCTCCCTCTGCGGTATCGGCAGCAACATCCTGTCCCTGGTTGTTTGTGCATATAATTCCGCCAAAGTTGGTGCCGGCGCTACATACAGCGCATAATGCGATGCGAATTCATGCGCAAAATGATCTTTCATCGTTTGTTCAGAAGTGATGGTCGTCATCGTCACATTGAAACGCAGCAGATCGAAGAAACGCTGATTTTCGAATGCGAATTCAATCCTCCTTTCATTCGACAGGGCTTTTTCAAATTCCGCCACCGAAGTGATATTGGCCATGGTATACGGTGCAAGTCCTGTCCTTACCCTTACAGCATTGATACGGTCAAGGCTCGGTTGTGTGTACCCCTGCGCGTCCGCAAGCATGAGGAGAATATCAGCATAGCGAAGAACCGGCCAGTCGTTTTCCGCATCATCCGTTAAGGTAACTGGTGAGAAAAATTTCTTTACATAAAACTTGGCGGCCGTTCCGCTGCCGTAAACACCGATGAGCGTTGGTTTACGAAGATCCCCATTGGTAGCTGTATCGATCTCTGCTGTTGGATAATTCAATCCATCACCATCTCCATTGATCACATTGGAACCGGTTCCTAATGGAGCAAATGTATTGGCAAAGGATGAGCCAAGCCCTATTCCGCCTGCCTTGTAACGGATCGTAAATAATATCTCCGCATTCATTTCATTCGTGATGGAAAACACATCGGCATAATTGTTCAACAAAGAATACCCGCTGTTGGTGATCACATCCTGCAGAAGCGGAATAGCATCTGCTTTTCTGTTCAATGTGAGGTAAACCTTTGCCAGCAAGCCTTTCGCAGCCCACCTCGTTGCTTTACCAATATCATCGGCAGCTATCTGGTTAAATTTCAGAGGGCCCAGTAAAGTGGATGCGTTGGTGAGATCGGCCTGGATGAGTTTGTAAATATCTGCTACAGAAGAACGGTTGATCGTTTTTGCTTCAGCCGCCGATACAGGCGTATGGATCAGAAAAACACCGCCATATAACCGTACCAGGTTGAAATAGTGATAAGCCCTGATGAACATGGCTTCTCCGGCAAACTGCCTGATCTGTGCATCAGAAATAGGAATGGTGATCGGGTTGAAAGTAAGTGTCCCGTTTGCGGGATCGTACACCACACCCAATCTTTGCAATACGATATTGGCATTGCGGATATTATTATAAGTGCTTAGCCAGTATTGATAATTGGCCTGGTGCGATGTATTGGGCGTAAACATATCGAGATCACTCAGGTCCCGGTTGGTAGACGCGGTACTACCCGGCTGGCCTTGTTTTGAGTTATCACTCCGCAATTCTGTAAGTTGCCATTCCTGCAGCATCGGGCGCTGCAGGCCGTTGTAGCATCCATTGAGCGCTGCCCTGACTTCTCCGGCGTTTGCATAGTTATCTGCATTGAGGTTGGATAACGGATCAAGATCGATCACTTTTTTGCAACCAAACATACTTATGATCAAAGCCAGGATGGTGAATTGTTGTAAACGTTTCATAAAAATATTTTTGGCAATTAAAAGTTTATATCAAGTCCGAATAAAAATGTTTTTGGCATCGGGAAACTTCCACGTTGGTATCCATCCACCAATGGTGTATTATATGGGCCGGTTGAAAAACGTGCTTCCGTGTTAATTCCCCTATACCCTTTCGCTGAATGGAAATAAAGGTTCTGTGCAGAAAAATAAGCACGGATACCACCCAGTTTTACTTTCTCAGAAAGTTTTTTGAAAGTATACCCGATCACTACTTCACGCAATGCATAATAAGAAGCATCTTCCACCACATAATCCGTCAGCATCCAGTTGAAACCTACAGTAGAATACGGCGTTTTGCCATCTCCCGGGAACATCGGGCTGAGCCACCGGTTCGTGTTGTAATTTTTATTATAACGTTTTGTTTCGTTGTAATTAGGATCGCCATTCACCAGTTCACCGCCCTGTGATCCCTGGAAAGTAAATGTCACATCCAGGTTTTTATAAGTCAGGTTATTCGTTACGCCCCAGGTAAATGAAGGATAAGGATCACCCGTCACTACGCGGTCTTTATCATCAATCACATTATCACCATTCACGTCTACCAGTTTCAATCCGCCTGGTACGAATACATTGCTCAAAGCGCTCGTCAATCCTGCTGCACGTGCTGCGTCTATCTGTGCCTGTGAGAGCCATACCCCATCGGTTTTGTACCCGAAATATTGTATCAACGGGCTTCCAACTTTATTGTAATATAATTCTGTGCGTTCGCCCTGGTTCAACAGGAATGCCTCTTCACCCAACTGTTCGATCTTGTTTTTATTGTGAGCAATGTTGGCGGAAGTAGACCAGCGAAAATCTTTCCTGCGGATGTTATTTGTTGTCACTTCAAATTCAATACCTGTATTTTTCAGGCTGCCGATATTGTTCCAAACCTGTGGTACACCGCTGAAGCCCATGGATGATTGCCTGAGCAACAACTGGTCTGTTTTGGAACGATACACATCGAGGGAAAAACTGATCGCGTTGTTTAACACCGTCATATCCACACCTCCATTGTATTGGAACGTACGTTCCCAGGTGATGTCTTTATTTGAAAGGATATCCCGCGAAGGGGTTTGTCCGGTGGTGATAGTCCCGGTACCGGTACCGAATGGATAGTTGGCAGCATACAACAGATCCACATAAGCGAAATCGCCGATGCGGTTATTCCCCGTCACACCATAACTTCCACGAAACTTCAGGCTGTTGATCCAGTCTGCTTTTTCAAGAAATTTTTCTTTTGAAGCTACCCACCCAACAGATACGGCCGGGACGGATCCCCATTTTTTGCCAGGGGCAAAATAAGAACTGCCGTCTTCCCTGTAGGTTGCAGTAAGCAGATATTTATTTTTATAGGCGTACGTCACACGGCCCAGAACAGACAAAAGCCCGATCTGGTTTTTCAGGTTGAAAGTATTGGCCTGGTCGATCTGCAAAGCGTTGTTCAACGTGGTGATGTTATCACTCGGATAATTCAACCCTGTCGTTTGTTCATCCCTGATAGTTGTCTTTTGAGCGGTGAAACCCGCCAATACACTAAAAGAATGATCATCGATGTTCTTCACATAATTCAATGTATTCTCGGACAGCAGATCGATATACAACCGGTTGTTGTAAATACCTCTGTTCACATCACCATCTTTGTTTGAATTTCGTTTTGTAAAATCCAATGCATTGGTATAATTCACGTATACACTTGCCAGCGTTTTGAAGTCGAGCCCTTTAATTATATTATAAGTAAGATCGCCTGAAGTGAGCACCCTGTAATCGTTTGATGTGATGCTTCTTGTTTCCATGATAGACTTCGGGGTATTATTCGCTGTATTGAACGGATCAAGCGCAGCGGTACTGGTATAGGTTGTGCCATCCGGCATTAAGCCACTGTAGATCCTTCCGTTGAAATGCCTTGCCTGCGCAAAATCCCCGGCACGAATGGCTGCCCACGTGGACGATTGATTTACGAAAGCCGCACTGGCCGCGGTATGATAAATAGGCAGGAAAGACTGGAACCTTACAAAGTCGATAAAATTCACCGAAGGCCTTTCACGCTTGATGTAGGTTGGATTAAGATTGAAAGTAAGCCTGGCTTTTTTATTCAGCTGGATATCCAACTTGCTACGCACGCTATACTTATCATATTCGCTGTGATACATCATACCCTGGTCGCGTTGATAAGCGCCGGAGATATAATATTTCACCGCCTTTGTTCCTCCTGAAACACCCAGCTGTACATTTCTTACCGTGGCATCCCTCAATGCAGAACGTTGCCAGTCTGTACCTTGACCACCCATGATCGTATTCTCTACAATGTAAGCTGCACGCTCGTTGTTGGCGATGATGGCTGTACCGGTTGGCACAGGAATACTTGGATCCTGTGCTTTCAACGCTGCTTCATAATACAAGAGATTAGTGTATTCCGTTGTCGACATCATCGGGTACAATTCGTATTGCGTTTTGATACCGCTCGATAATTTGAGAGAGTATTTCGCCTTATCCGCCTTACCGCTTTTTGTAGTGATGATGATAACACCGCTTGCACCACGCGAACCATAGATCGCCGCAGAAGCCGCATCCTTCAACACTTCCACTGATTCCACATCGGCCATATTCACAAACTGCAGGCCATCCGGAACCGGGTGGCCATCCACTACTACCAGCGGGCTTGCACCGGCATTCACCGAACTCAACCCTCTTACACGAACCTTAGGATCGGAACCCGCTTCAGAAGATACGTTCTGTATCTGTACACCGGCGATCTTTCCCTGTAAGGCCTGATCAAGCCTTGTCACAGGTGATTCATCCAAACGATCATTTTTATATTTTGATACGGCGCCGGTCACGCTGGATTTCTTTTGTGTACCATATCCTATCACCACTACTTCATCCATCGAGTTGGCTGCAGCGGCAAGTGAAAGATCAATATTGGTTCTTCCCTCGATCGCCACTGTTTGCGTCACATACCCCACATAAGAAAAAATAAGCACGGATGCGGAAGCCGGGACTTTTATGGAATAGGTTCCATCAGCGCCCGTTGTTACTCCCGACTTAGCTTTATCAGCCAACACGTTTACGCCCTGCAGCGGCAGGTTATTGGCCTGGCTCAACACCCTGCCGGTAATGGTTTTTGTTTGTGCCATTGCCATGTTTACCAACAATAGCAGAGGCACAAAAATCAAGCAACGAATTTTTTTCATAACAGCAGTCTTTATTATTTTAAAAATCAGAATCGGTCAATAGTTTCAGTCTTAATGTTGCAGCATCCTTTGCCGCAATCTCTTTTATAGTTGTGATACAATTTTTACAACCATATTTTTTATTACCATAATAGAGTATGGGATAACTTTCATCGTACTCGTAAGGCTTTATCTGTGGGCCATCCCATTGTTTTTCTTTCGCAAGATAAGGGCGCAGTTCATCGAACCCTTTTTTCAACGACTTGCCGGATGGCGTTACAAGATTCCAGAAATCGGCCGGCGTTTTTTCCGACATTTTTGCGATCACAAAAAGCGCATCCATTACAAAAGTTGAATAATGAAGCGATATCGTGCGTTCCATTTCCCGGGGAAATCTCCCTGACCCGTCCATTTGTTTATCAAGACGTGCCGCCGCATGTTCAACGGTTTTCGTGGCCAAAGCTGCGCTATCAAGAAATAATGCGATGGACAATCGTTGTGCATCATACCAGGAGCCATGATTGTTTTGGGCATTCATTTCTTCCACCCCATTCCTGCTCGTCTGCATCCAGTTAAGATATTGCCTGAACCAATTCTTCATGGAAGCCTGATCGGAATCTTTCCAGCTTTTTGCACCAGCCAGTAAACCGATGGCGTCAATCAGTTTTACAAAATGACGGGTATCGATCATACCTGCACCACGGCCTGTATTGTGACCTTTCATTGCCTGCGCAAAATTGAGGTTCGGGTTCATTTTTGTGGCAGTATCTATGAACCATACACGAAGTAAGTTTGATGCATGGCCTGCATATTTCGCGTCGCCGGAAAAATAATAAGCGAGTGAAAGCGTATGCACGATCTCACATAGTTTGGGCAGGTATTCTTTATCCTTATATTCTTTCACTTCCGGATTTGTCTGTCCATCTTTTCTTATATAAGGCAAACCATCTGCTTTGGAAGGATCCGGCCAGAAGTATGGAGCAAGGCTCATATAGTCATGTTTGTCGCCGCTTGGCGGTACATTCTTTTTTTCCATCACACTTACCGGGCCAAACGCAAGTGCCTTATCAGCATCCTTTAACAATTTTTTGTACGCAGGAAGTAAACCCTCGTCATTTTTCTTGATGCGTGTTTTATTACGTTGTAATATCCCTGCATCAATAGAAAAAACCGTTGGGGCTTGTTGCGCAAGCGAAACAGATAAACCTGCGAACCAAATGAATGCAATGAATAATATTGATCCTTTCATAATAGATTTTTATTTTACAACTGCTACAGTCTTTTTAAGATAAACCCCATCTCCTCTTATCACCACTACATAAATACCTGACGGGAAACGCGACATATCGATGAAAGAATTGATGAAACCCTTTGGCATAAAGAGGTTGCGGACAAATACGGTTTGCCCGGCCATGTTCACCAAAGTGATATCACCAAGCCTTGGCCGGGGTGAATAAACTCTTACTGTCATATTCGAACTGCTCGTCATAAATACATTGAGGTATTGTTGTGTAGTATCAGTTGCCGGAAAAATTGTCAACCTCCCGTTAGTAGTGGTGATATTATAATTACCAGATGTGGCGCCGGTTGGTGTGAGCACATAATAACCCGGAGCGGAATTTAACCCTGCAATAGTGGATACCACCGGAGGAGTAGTAAGATTTGCTACAGTTTCGCCCAATACAAAACCTGTGTAGGTAATAGTGAAAGCAGGGTTTTCTGTCCTTTCCACTTTAGCGGTATCACGCACCCTGATGGTCAATGGAACTTTATTTACCGTCAGCGTCCTGGTTACATCAGTTGCAGGGGTATATCCAAGGTTACCTGCCTGCGATACAGTGATGTTGCTTGTTCCGGCACCAACAATGTGGATACTTGTACCAACAATAGTGGCAACATTGGTATTGCTGCTTACATAGGTAAGCGGAATGGTATTGTTGGTGCTTGTTGCTCCGATGGCGAAATCGGCATTGCCATAATTTTTCAGCGGCAGTGTATTGAAAGTGATCGTTTGCGCTTGTTGTGCCTGCACAGAGAGTATCGCGTTCACAAAAGTGATATCATAATTAGCGGCTGTAGCGCCATTCACCACAATCGGGTAATCACCCACCGGAGATGCGGCTGTAGCACTGGTAGAAATATTTACGGGAGTAAGCAGCACAGCTTCAGTTTCTGCATAAGCAAAAGCACTATACGTAAACGTTAGTACCGGTACCGGGGCTGAAAAGAACTTTATTTTATTTTCAGCAGTTATAGTAAGCGGCGCTTTATTTACGGTAAGCGTTTGTGTAGCACTTGCTGCCGGATAAAATCCGTCGCTGGCCTGGCTGGCAGTGATCACCGCAGTTCCCGCACCGGTAATGTGAATGTCGCCGTTCACAATAGTTGCTACAGCATTGTTATCACTGCTGTACACGATCGGTTGTGTGGTGTTCAGGCTGACTGCACCGCCGTTGAAGTCAGCATTCCCATAAGTTTTTACAGGAAGTGTATTAAAGATGAATGGCTGTGTTGGCGGAACAGAGCCTATCGCATAAGCGCCCAAACCGGTTACAGTAGCCGCTGCAATGTTGGCAACATTATCTCCGGGGGCCAATGGTTGCGAAAAATTTACCCCATTGTTATAAATGATACCAATGTCGGTTCCTGGTAAAGTGGTAAAAGTAGAACCCTCCAGGCCGGGCTGCCATCCCAGCTGAAGATCTACGTTACCCGTTCCCGTTATCCTGTTGATATTCCATACGGCATTCACTACAGATTGTTTTTGAGATGGTGTAAATGTAGTACCAGTAACGGTTCCATTGGTAGTAATACCTTCGAATGCGGCAACAGTAAACGCGGATGGGTTCACCGGGTTTAATGTTACCGGCAGATAATCGGAAGCCGTACCGACAGGAATGATGGCAGAGGTGGCAAGGCCGTCGTATTGTATGATGCCCTGGTCGCCGGTGGTCGTATTTGCTGTAGTAGCGATGTAATTATTTAGTCCGAATGCCCCCGTTATGGAAGCACCTGAAACGATGTGTACTGTGTCTAACGGACGTAATGTGAGTTTGGCATTGATGCCCAAATGATCCAGTAAGGTAATTCCCCTGTTGGCAGTAACCGGTGCATTGATCTCTACAAAACCCGCATTGATAAAGGTATTGGTAGAACCCGATGATATCCCGAAAGGAGTGGTCGTGGCCGCGTTGATGATATAATTAGTTCCGCTTTGGAAAGATTTGGTTCCGGTAACAACTACAGAACCTGTGAGCGTATCCATCCCGTTTGCATGGCTGGTAGCCAATGTTGCCGTGTCATTCAGAAATGCCAAAGCTACTCCTGTGCCTGCTGCGGTTACCGGTTGCGAAAGATTGATCGTAGCATTTGCCGGCGAAGACCCGACCACAGTGGTATTGGCAGGGATACCCGCACCTGTTACTGTAAGGCCGTTGACACTACCCATCGTGCCGGTGATGCCCGTGACCTGGTAACTGCCGGCAACAAAATTTCCATTCAATGCAGCTGCCGTCGTGTTCGTTCTGGAAGTGAATGTACCGGTACCGGTTACCTGTGAAGTATTAAAATTAATATCACCAAAATCATTCAGCAATGTATTTACTTCCAGGCTGCGATTCAAGACCACACTGGAATTATCCCCCACGATGATAGAAGGTGCTATGATATCTCCTGTGCCGGAAATGGTTTGTGTACCGCTTCCACCAAGTACCAACACATTGGTACCAGCATTGGTGGTATAAGTCCCGTTTATGATAAGATCACCCAACACGGCCGTTTGCCCGCTGGTGTGTGTTCGAAATGTTGCGCCGGATTCCACATTCAATGTACCGATCCGGTATAAAGGACCATCGCACAAAAAAGAAGCGCCGTTCTCCACCAACAAATTTCCATATCCTTTGCCTGCGGCAAAAGAGCCAAAACCGCTTACAGCATTGCTTGCACGATGATGCCAGTTGCTGCCCGGGCGTAAGTCAACCGCCGAGAAAGTAGAATTATTTCCTAAAGGACTATACCCTCCGTTAAATATAAGATTTGCTCCTGCAAGAAAAACAACACTACCCGGCGCAGATTGCGTGCTGCTGCCAAATGCATATACCGCACTTGCCGGCGTGAGATTAGTTGTAAATGTTGCGCCACTGTTAAATACGAAACCTCCTGCCGTTTGATTGGTGATCCTGTGTTGTGCCGTATTCGATAAAGAAAGATTTCCAGAAATATTTCCTGTGCTGCCTGCGGGCAATGCGATCACTACACTGCCATCCGCCAAAGGCGAATTGATGGTAAGTGACGATCCGGCATCTATCACAAAGTCATCTCCTGCTGCGCCACTCACCGTCATTGTACCGGTTCCTCCCCCGCCCGTGGGGCGCTGAAAAAAAACGTTGGCATTTCCGGTGATCTTCAACTGGCCGAGCGTTGTTGAACTTATTGTAGCTGTAACCGTTCCGGTTGTGGGAACAGTACCACCGATGTTGGTACCATCGATGATCAGGATATCGGATGCGGAAGCCGCCCCCCTCGTGGTTCCCGAACCATTCAGTGCGGTATTCCAGTTGCCATTGGAAGTGAAGCTGACAGGACCTGTACCACCTACCCAGTAATAGGTTTGGCTGAAGGCGGCCACTGCAGCGAACATCACAACAAAAGTCAATAAAAATTTTTTCATAACAGCAGATTTAATCAGGGTTGTTTAGGCAATCGTTTTATGTTCAGTAATTTTTTTGGATGATATGAATGTGATACAAAGCCACGCGGCCGGAACCAGTAGCGCCCCTAATACAAAAAATGAATTGTATCCTGTTTTGGTAATGACCGGTACAAGGTTCGTTATTACGATCGTACCCAGCACTGCGGCAGTGCCCCCCATCCCTGAAACGGTACCTACATTTTTTCCGTGGAAATAATCGGAAGGCAAAGTCTGGATATTATTTATCAGGAATTGAAAACCAAACAATGTAGCACTGATGAGCGTCAACGCCAGGTCGGTATTATCTTTCAGTTGATCGAGATAGATAACGATACCTACAAGCCCGGCAAGCATGATGACACAACCAATTGTGATGGCATTCTTGCGTGCCTTCACCGCAGGTATCCCTTTTTTGATCTGCCAGGATGAAAAGAATCCTCCCGCGAGTCCGCCGATGGCCGCGAATAAATAAGGTAGCCATGCAAAAGCGCCGACCTGTTTCAAATCAAAATTGAATTGTTCTTTCAAAAAAGTAGGAAGCCATGTTAGGAACATCCACCATACCGGGTCGATGAAAAAACGCGAAGCGATGATACCCCAGGTGTTTTTAAATTGAAGCAACTGTTTCCAGGTATATGGTTTTTCTTCAGTAACGATCACAGCTTTTTCCAATCCTTTGTTCTGAATATGATCGAGTTCCTCTTTAGTGATCCACGGGTGTTTGTCGGGTGTAGCCTTGTTGATGATCAGCCATGGAATCAGCCATACTATTCCCAATACAGCAATTCCGGCAAATGTAGCACGCCATCCGAAAGCCAGGTAAATGGCTGCAATCACTGGTGCTGCAACCACAGAACCGAGCGAAGCTCCTGCACCGAATATTCCCTGCGCAATTGCCCTTTCTTTTGGCGGAAACCATTCCCCGTTGCTTTTTGTAGCGCCTGGCCAGTTTCCGGCCTCACTAACGCCCAGCATTACCCGAAAAATATTAAACGACATAAGCGATCTTGCCAAAGCATGCAGAGCGATCGAAATACTCCACCCCACTATTGATACTGCCATTCCAAGCCTTGTGCCGATAGCATCCATCATCTTACCGGTAACGCTTTGCCCTATCGCATATGCCACCATAAAAAAAGTAGTGATGAGCGCCAACGCATTTTTATTATCGGCCTCCGCAATGCCGAATTCTTTGTAGATATAAGGCCACATATAATTGATGGCGCTCCGGTCGATGTAATTGATAACCGTTGCAATGCCTATCAGGCCGATGATCCACCAACGTAGTCCTTTTACTTTCATATAGAAGCCTTATCGATATTAATTAATTGCTCAATGGAATATCCGCTATTCCACTGGCAGCACCTTTCACTGTATTGTTACTGTACACTTTATTACCAACAGTAGTACCGTTGCTACCGCTCAATTGTATGCTAAAGCCATAACCGGCACCGTTGACGGTAGAAATATTTCCTTTAAATTCATTGTTATTCCCCCAGCCGTTTACCGCACAATGTACCTGGTAGCCATCTTTGAAAACATTATTCCCGGGATTCGTACCGGTGTTATTTTCAATGATACTGTTGTTGCCCTTTACATCTATCCAGCTATCGGCACTGTTAGCACCGGTAATACCGGCGGCATCGAAAAAATTATTTCGTATAGCCGTTCCCGTTGTACCTTCTTTTATATCGATACATTCGGCGCTGATACCAGGCCCGATGCGGCATTCCGTGACTGTATTGGAATCGCACAGATCCGGTTTTCCATTGGAATATTTTGCCCAGTTATTTTTTGCTGAGCCGATATAAATTCCTTCACCATAATCCGCCGTCTTCAATCCTGTGTTGCTGATGATACACTTGCTGATAATATTATGGCTGCTGAATTTTCGCAGATGAATTCCCTCTTCCCCCGTTTCAGATACTTTCAGATCCTCCAGTACATTGTGATTGGCGCCATCAACAATGATCCCTTTCAATCCATTGGTAACACTAAATCCTTTAAGCAACCACCACGACCCCTGCAAATGAAACACATAACCGGTATTGATGCTTCCGGCATCCAATATTGCATGGCGGCTACCCGTAAGCGTTATGACCTTTGATGCTGTTCCGTTTATTCCTACAGGCACTACAAATTTTCCTTTATACACACCATCAGCCAATACTATCTCATCACCCGGCCTGGCGGTTTCCAACGCTGTTTTCAATTCTGCCGAAGTGGACACATCAACCCTACGCACTTGCAGGTGCATCGCAGTACCTGCCATGATCTTATCACCACAGGTTAATGACAATAATAAAAAAGCGATATGTAGCATGTATCTCACCCGGATAAAAATTATGCGGTTTTTGTTACTATAAAATCTTCCCTCATAGGGCTGAAAATGTCTATCAGCACACCTGCTTCAAGGCATACTGCGCCATGCCATACATGAGGTGGAATATAAAAGCCATCTCCGGATTTCAGTACTTTTTTCTCACCGGCGATCTCTATTTCAAATACACCACGTTCAACGTGAGTGATCTGCGTGTGATAGTGTTGATGCACGGTCCCGATACCCCCGGTCTCAAACTCAACCTTCACCAGCATTACCCTTTCATCATAACTCATGATCTTTCTTTTCACCCCCTCGCCTACGGTTTCCCAGGGAATATCTTCGTTGTAAATAAATACGGTTGAGTTTTCAATAGTTGCGGTTGATTCCATTGTCGTTAGTTTTATATTCAGAATTTTTAATTAAAATAATTTTCCATCATAGGTCACCTGGTAAGGTCCCGTAAATTCCAGGCGTTTATCATTCACCGTTAGCTGATGCTTTTGTATCGCCTCAAAATTGTTATTGCATTGTGCGATCAATAATTTTTTATCATTGATCAGCACCTCCACTACAGAATATTGCTCATCGTTCCGTAAAATGTTGATCGCTTTTACAGAAGAATATGAGTTGGAAGAGAATTCTGCCACGGGATCAAAATTCCCATGTATCTCAATCATATTAACAAAAGCCTTGCTGGCGCCGCTTTTGCGAATGATGAAGGCGGGATCACGGCGAAGATTGAAATTGGGATCGTTGGCGCCGCTACGGGTAAAAAACAATGATACGCCTGCCGTATCTGCAGCAGACGAAATGCTGTAATAAGTATTTTTATTCAGGAAAGTAAACTGTATCAACGAATCTTTCACGCCAGCTTCCGCTTCTTTCCATAAAAACTGGTAGCCATTCTTTTTACCCAGCACTTCCTGCTTTTTGGTATTCGCGTCATATTTAAACGAAGTGCTGATGACGGTTCCGTTGTATTGAAAAGGCAGATCATATTGATGCGTTTCATTTGATGTTGCATTAAAAATATCCGCGATGAATTTTCTACCATCCGGCAACTGCAGCATATAGACATTACGTTGGAGATGCACACCTTTGTAGGCATTGTCTTCCTTTGCAGCTACTGCAAGTGCATTCGGATTTTTAATATCGCTGAACAATTTGTCTGAATGAAATTTTTCACTCAGTTCTTCTTTGCCGCCAAACTGTGTAGTTTCGTCAACAGTGATGGTATTGTGTGCGATGGTTTGCTCAGCGTATGTTTTATTTTCGGGCAGGTAACGGCCGCCATATTTTTGTTCCACACCAATGAAACGCACCGAGCCATAATCGGAAATCACCTCATTCCCTTTGTCAAAAAGGTTGATATTGAGTTTATCGAAATGCCCGTGTGACAAGCCATGCGAAGTATACTTATAAATAAGTGTAGTGGTATTTTTGTCTTTCCCGTTCCGTAAAAAACTCA
Organism: Ferruginibacter sp. HRS2-29; assembly: GCF_024343615.1. Lineage (GTDB taxonomy): Bacteria > Bacteroidota > Bacteroidia > Chitinophagales > Chitinophagaceae > Ferruginibacter. Next base: position 123,829 of record NZ_RJUB01000001.1, read on the forward strand.
CCCCACCTTCATCACCTTTTACACCATCGGTATATTCAATCGTTTTGTAAGGAAAATAAGGAGGGATATTTTTTGCCGATGCAATGGCGGCCGCGATGGAAGCCCCTCCTTTATGTATCAGCACACGGTCCTGCTTTTTTGCAACAGTGAGAAAACCTTCATTTTTTCCATACACGTTCCAGGCAATATCAATCGCCGAAACCAATTCATTCGAAGTGAAATCTTTTTCTTTCATCGCGTCATTTAGTGGAAAAAAAGTTCCATCCAGGTTGGTTTGTTGCAATCCAGCCAACAATGCTTTTTGCAAAATATTATCCCTATGTTGGAACACTTTCAATTCGGGCCTTGCATGGTCCAATGAATTCGCGAAAAGATAATACGGCAATATCGCGTAACGTACGTAGTACGGGCCTTCTGTGTAGTATCCATCCGGAGAAAACAGTCCGTCCATTTGTGCAATGAACCCGCTCTTTCCTTTTTTATCCGTACCATATAAAGCCATGTCAACCCAATCTTTATTGCCGGTGGCAATACCTGCAATCCCAACGCCGGCGCAGGCCCACACCCCATGATTGTGTATGAGGTTGAACCAGGAAGAAAGGTCTTTGGTTAAAAAATCTACTTCGGGTTTAAAGGCACCTTGTTCGATAACAGTGCGCTCTGGCGCAGACAAAGAGTTGTAGATAAGATCATAAGCCATGCCTGAATACACCAGCCAATTGGCATCATTGAGTGCCTGCCAGAAAATATGTCCCGGAGAACTGCTGGTTGCCTGCGGATGTTTTTTTAAAGTGGGGTTGAGCACCGCATACTTCAGAAACATCTTTTTTACCAGCAAAGCATATTTAGTATTACCGGTAATGTTATATAAAATACCGCTGTTGAACATCAGCATGTAATTAGCCTTGTGCCGGTCGTGTGTGTAACCGCCGGCAGGATCTTTTGGAAAAGGCACATCCACATCTTTATCGAGCCATTGATCCACCTCCCTTTTTATATCGGCATACGAATCAGTAAGCAATGGATATTTGTTCAATGCGCTTTTGATACCGGGCAATTCCGCCCTGGTAAAAAAAGTAACAGGATGCTGTGCTTTTGTTACCAAAGCAATGGCCATCGAGACAAATATGACAAACAATCTTTTCATTCAATTTTTTTAATAAGCTTACGCGAAATATGTACCACCATTGATCTCCACGCTTTCTCCATTGATGAATGAAGAAGCATCGCCTGCCAGGTAAACTACCAGGTCGCCTACTTCAGCAGCATTTCCTTCCCGGCGCAAAGGTGTGGCAGCAGCCACATTAGTCCTGATCTCCGGCCTGGTAAACGTATCGTGGAAAGTAGTGTTGATCATGCCCGGCGAAACGCAATTGACGCGGATACCTTTGGGGCCCAGTTCTTTTGCAAGCCCTCTTGTCATGGTCAGCACACCGCCTTTTGCAGTTGCGTAGGCAAGCGCCCCGCCGCCGCCGCCATCACGTGCCGCCTGCGAAGCGAAGTTTACGATAGCGCCACCTTCGGTCATAAATGGAACGGTAGCACGGGTAACGAGGTAGGCCGATTTAAGGTTTACATCCATCACTGCATCCCAGAATTCTTCATCCAGTTCCGCCAGTGGTTTTCTTCCCAGGATCCCGCCGGCAACATTTACCAATATATGTACCTTATCGCCAAACACCGTTGTGCAGGCTTCTACCACGGCTTTTACATCCGCAGCTTTTGTCATATCACCCTGCACAATGATCGCTTCGCCACCTGCATCCGTAATGATGTCCAGCGTTTCTTCCGCCAGTTCTTTATTACCAAAATAATTGATGCAGACTTTTGCACCCTGTTGTGCCAGTTTGATGGAAACCTGGCGGCCGATGTCCCTTGCACCACCTGTAACTATGGCCACTTTACCTGTCATTGAACTCATGCTTATATATTTTTATGTATGAAGTAATGGTTGTGCGTAGGTTGCTTTTTGATGAACCCTTTAGGTTCAGGCGAGATATTACAAAAACTTTTATTCTCTTCAATGGCAATTTTAGCAATGTAATATTAACCTGAATTACCATCGCACAGATTTTTAGCCCGTTTCAAAATATCTAATTATTTGATTAATAGCTTAGATTAATTCTAACGAAATCGCTTGAAACTTTCACAGGATAGAAATATTTAGGGCGGGAACGCAACCGGTAACGCTACCGGTAATCCCGTAAAATCTTTGCATTAGTTTTACACAAACATTGCCATCATGAATAAACCTGCCACGATAAAAGACATTGCCAGGATACTCAAAATTTCTACTTCAACAGTTTCCCGTGCTTTACGTGACGCGAGCGACGTGAGTGCCGAAACAAAAAACGCCGTGAAATCCTTATCCGAAGAATTGAATTATCAGCCCAATAAATTCGCTCTCAGTCTTCAGCAAAAACAAACGCATACGATCGGCGTGATTGTTCCCAATCTTGATTATGTATTATCCACGATGGTAAAGGGCATTGATGAAGTGGCCCTGGAAGCGGGTTACACAGTAATGGTGTGCCAGAGCAACGAGTCTTTCGGAAGAGAGATCGTCAATACCAAACGTTTGTCTGAAAGCCTGGTAGATGGTTTCATCGTGTCTGTATCCAGCGAAACAAAAGTGTTTGATCATTTAAAAAAGATACAGGCGAAGAAGATGCCCATGGTGGTATTTGATCGTGTGACCCCATTTCTTGAAGCGCCCACTGTGCATCTCGATAACAAGGATGGTGGCTTTCAGGCAACAGAACACCTGATAGAACAGGGCTATAAACGCATCGCCATACTGGCCGGGCCGAAAAACCTGGAGATCAGCAACCACCGGCTCGAAGGATATCTTACCGCTTTAAAGAAACACAAAGTAAAGATCGATCCCGATCTTATCATTAATTGTGATTTCAACCAGGAGTATGCTTACATCGCCACCCAGGAATTATTGTCGATGAAAAAAAGGCCTGATGCAATCTTCACGATCAGCGATCGCATGGCGATCGGCGCTATGCTCGCCATCAAGGAAAAAGGGTTGAGCATGCCCGAAGATATAGGACTGGTAGGCTTTAACAACGAGCCGATGTTCAGCCTGCTGCAACCAAGCATCTCCAGTGTTGATCAGCCTTCATTTGAAATAGGCAAAGTAGCGGCCAAATTATTTATTGAGATGATGCATAACAATGAAGACATGAGTTCGGTGGTGGAAATATTAAAACCGAAACTGATCATCCGCGAATCATCTCAACGATTGAAAAAAAACAAACTTACAAAATAACGACTATGCTAAGATTATTGCTATTCCATTGTTTCCTGTTGATGAGTGTATGCTCGCTGGCTGGAAACATAAAAGTGAAAGACCTCCATGAATTAAAAGCGGCCAACAAAAATGCCAGACCGGGAGATATCATTATTCTTCAGAATGGTGAATGGAACGATGTGAAGATCGAACTCAACTGCAGCGGGACAAAAGAAAACCCCATCAGCTTCAAAGCTGAAACGGCTGGCAAAGTACTGATAACAGGGAATTCCAGCCTGGAACTGGGTGGAAATTTCATCGTGGTAGACGGATGGTATTTCAACCGTGGATATGCCGGTAAAAACGCAGTTATCAACTTCAGGATCGATAAAGATCAGCTGGCAAATAATTGTCGTGTAACCAATACCGTTATAAACGATTTCAATAATCCGAAAAGGATGGATGAAAATTACTGGATATCGTTTTCAGGCAAAAATAACCGTATCGATCACTGCTCATTTCTCAATAAAAAAAACATGGGCGTATTGTTAGCCGTACTATTAGATGATGAAAGGAGCCGCGAAAATTTCCACTCCATCGATCACAACTATTTTGGAGTTCGTTTACCCCTCGCTTCCAACTCAGGAGAGATCATACGTGTGGGCGTTTCGCAGCATTGCGAATTTAATTCCAACACCCGGATCACCGATAATTTCTTTGAGCATTGTGATGGGGAAACTGAGATCGTTTCCATCAAATCCGGCAGCAACGTGGTACGCAACAATCTTTTCAAAGAATGCCAGGGCGGCGTGGTTCTGCGTCATGGCAATTACAACACGGTTGAGAATAATATTTTTTTGGGCAATAACAAAGCAGGTACCGGCGGTGTTCGTATCATCAACAAAGGACAATGGGTGGTGAATAATTTATTTTACCAATGCCGCGGCACCAGCTTCCGATCACCGCTATCGCTGATGAATGGCGTACCCAATTCGCCGGCCAATCGTTATGTGGAAGTTTCGGATGCTGTGGTAATGAACAATACTTTCATCGACTGCACCCCGATCAGTTTTTGCGAAGGCAGCGATACTGAAAGGTCGGTGACGCCACATGAAGTCATTTTCAGAAAAAATATTTTTTATAATGAACTTGATCCAAAGATCTACAACGCTTTTGATGATATCAGCGGCATTTTCTTTTTTGATAATTATGTAAACCAATCTGTATCGCAGGACTTAGGACGTGGTTTTGATAAATCCATTTCGTTGGTAAGACTGCCTACAGCTCCATTTGCTTATGTTGCTAAAACAGCCATTGATATCACCGGACAAAATGATTCTTTGTCTGTGATCGCTGCTAAAAGGCTTTCGGGCAAACTCAGTACCCGGCCTGGTTACAGGGATGATAAGAGATATGCTGCGGTGCTGCTGAATGCCAAAACCTCTACCGGCAGTAAATGGTTCAGCAATAAAAAATTGGTTTTACCAAAAAGCATAATGGTCAACTGCCCTGATGCAGCAACCCTGATCGCACAACTTTCGAAAGCTTCTGAAAACCCGATCATATTGCAACTCACAGGAAAGGATTATCCATTCAGCCAACCGCTTCTTATCAGGGGTGATGTTACCATCACTTCGATGAACAAAGAAATTTTCATCGGTAGTAGTGAGACTTTGCCTGCTTTAATAGAGCTCAAAGGAAATGGCCGACTGGTATTTAATAACTTTAATGTAAATCTCGAAAGCCTGAAGGCAGGTACTTTTATCAGCTCCGATCTTACAGGAACCAGCAACCACAGTAATTTCAACGTTATCAATTCGAAAATAAAAAACAGTGCCGGCAGTTTTTTCACTGCGGCTAAGTCTACGATGATCGACAGCATAAAGGTGTTGAATTCATCTTTCGAAAACATAACAGGAACCATCTTCGATTTTTCGAATGAGAATGACAAGAAGGGTTATTACAATGTTGAGAAGATCAGATTCAGTAATAATAATTTTGCCAACAATAGGGGACAATTATTAACTATGCTCCGTGGGGGAAATGATGAAAGTACGATGGGGCCGCTGCTTGTTTTCGCAGGCAATAAAATAACGAACTGCAGTGCCAGCCAGCCACTGATACAGCTTTACGGCACCCAGGTATCTTTTATCACCGGCAATAAATTTACGGGCAGTGCCAAAGATGCAATCCTGATACAATATGAGGATGCAGTGAGGGCCGCACATTCACTCGCTGATAATAAGATAATCTCTTCCGGAAAAATCATTACCAATAAATTTGTAGAAGAAAAAAATAATATCACACCATAAAAAACTGAACATGAAGATCTTTCACCAGGTACACCCACGCGATTTTAAAACATATGATACTGCCGGCATCCGGGAAAATTTTTTACTGGAAAACCTGCTGGTAGCCGATTCCATCGAATGTGCGTATACGCACTACGACCGTATGGTAGTAGGCGCTGCATTCCCCGTGAGCAAATCGTTACAACTGGGAACTTACGATCAGCTGAAGTCTGAAAATTTTCTCGACAGGCGTGAGATCGGTATTATCAATATCGCCGGAACCGGTAATATAGAAGTTGACGGTGAAAAATTCGAGCTTGAAAAACAAGACTGCCTTTACATAGGTAAGGGAAGAGTGAAGATCATTTTTTCGAGCAATGATCAGTCTGCGCCGGCAAAATTCATCTTCTTCTCCTGCCCGGCACACAAAGAATACCCTACACGCCTGATGAAACCGGCTGAAGCATTACCTGCAGAAATGGGAAGCCTGGACAACAACAATCACCGTGTGATCAACAAGTATATCCACAACGATGGCATCCAAAGTTGTCAACTGGTGCTGGGTGTTACCAATTTCAAAAAAGGCAGTATCTGGAATACGATGCCGCCGCACACACACGATCGCAGGATGGAATCTTATTTTTATTTCGACCTGCCGGAAAACCAGCGCATCATTCATTTCATGGGAGAACCCAATGAAACCCGTCATCTTTTTTTGAACAACGAGCAGGCTATCCTTTCTCCCAGCTGGAGCATACACAGTGGTGTGGCTACTGCCAATTATTCCTTCATCTGGGCGATGGCGGGAGAGAACATGGTGTTTACAGATATGGATGCGGTACCGGTAGGTGAATTGAGATAGTTTAAGAGTTTAGAGGTTTAGAGGTTTAGAGGTTTAGAATTCGTTCGACCTAAACTCTAAAATCCTAAACCTCTAAACTTCTAAACCTGCTCTCTATTGTTTTTATTAAATATTCCCATTACTTTTGAGCAAAATCAAAAAAAAACTTCTTTATGAAAAAAATTATCCTCGCGGCACTGGTTGTGTCAACTGCCGTTTTCTTCAGCTGTAAAAGTTCTTCAGGTGGAGATCCAAAAGCCGTTTTAAGCGAATTCATGGATGCACTTGGTAAAAAAGACCTTGCTGCTGCCCGCAAACTGGCGACTGCTGAAAGTAAATCCATGCTCGACCTGATTGAAATGTCTGCAAAAGCGGAAGGATCGAAAGCATTCGATAAATACGACAAAAGCAAAATGGAATTTGGCGAAGTGAAAATAGATGGCGATAAAGCTACCGTTACTGTAAAAGAAACAGGGTCGAACGAAACCGTAAACTGGCCATTGAAAAAAGAAGATGGCAGCTGGAAAGTTGCATTCGACAAGTCTTCGATGATGACAATGGGTATGGAAAAAATGAATGAAAAAGGGATCAACCCAATGGATAGCCTGCAAAAAGGTATGCAGGAACTGGATAAGATCAATATGGATTCTTTGAAAGAAGGTATGCAAGAAGGCATGAAAGCGCTGGATACCCTGAACAAGGAGTTGCAAAAAGTACAATAAGAACTGACAAATACTCATTACAGTAAGAGCCCCTGACAATTCAGGGGCTTTTTTATTCATTGCTTGGGAAAGATGGTTAACTTTACGTCCTAAATTCCCTGTATTACATGAAAAAAATTATAATATTATTGGTTGTCGCGGTAAGCTTTTTTGCCTGCAATACTAAATCCGGTTCACGCCCTCAGACTGCACTCGATACCGGCCGCGATTTCATCAGGGCAAGCCTGGATGGCGATTTCAAAACCGCGGAAAGTTTGATACTGAACGACACACAAAATATCCAGCTGTTCGATCGATACAAATCATTTTACAACACGCTGGACAAGGATAAAAAACAAAAATATAAAGAAGCTGAATATACCATCAACAAACTGGTGGACGTTAATGATTCTACCACCACCATCAATTACAGCAATTCTTACATGCACAAACCGATGGACATTAAGATTGTAAGGGTGAACAAATTGTGGAGTGTGGATTTTAAGTATACCTATTCAGGGGGTGAATAGTCAATAGTGAATAGTCAATAGTCAAACCTTTGAGGTTTGTAAGTTGAATTGAAGTTCATTATTTGGGAAGCTTTAATTTTTAATTCTTAATTCTTAATTGATATGTACGTTTTACATCCATGGCATGGCGCTCATTATGGTAAGAAAGAACCGGCGCAGGTAAATGCAATGATAGAAATATCCAAGGGCAGCAGCTGCAAATACGAGATCGATAAAGAAACAGGGCTGCTGAAGCTCGACAGGGTGATCTATTCCTCTTTCCACTACCCTATCAACTACGGTTTTATTCCGCAAACGCTGGGTGAAGATGGTGACCCGCTGGATATCCTCGTGCTTTGCAGCCAGAGCATTCAGCCGCTTTGCCTTGTAGAAGCTACGGTAATAGGCAATATGCAGATGATCGATAATGGTGAAAAGGACGACAAGATCATTGCCGTGGCAAGTAAAGACCCTTCGGTTAACCATCTCCGTGAGATCAGTGAATTGTCGGATCATTTTGTATTGGTACTGAAAAATTATTTTGAGCAATATAAAGTTTTGGAAAATAAATCGGTGATCATTGATGAGTTCCAGAACAAGGAGACTGCTTATCATGTCATCGAAGATTCCATCAGGCGTTATAGCAAAACGTTCCCTAAAAATGGCTGACGTAAAAAAAGTTAGAATGGAAATGCATGTCATATTGATCCTGGTACTCATCGGGCTTGCTGCCGGCATGCTGGCCGGGATGGTAGGTGTTGGAGGCGGAATTATCCTGGTTCCGGCACTCGTTTATTTTCTCGGGTTTTCGCAGAAAATGGCACAGGGCACTTCGCTTGGCATCCTGTTATTGCCGGTGGGAATATTGGCCGCGAGTCAATTTTACAAACAAGGTTATATAGATGTTCGTGCTGTTGGAGTGGTGGCCCTGGCATTTTTGATCGGTGGTTATTTTGGCAGCAAGATAGCGCTGAGCCTTCCCAATCAGACCGTGAAGAAAATTTTTGCGCTGCTGATGCTGCTCATCAGCATCAAGATGTTGTTTTTTGATAAAAGCATTCCCGGCGAAGCCACGCTTCATAAAGTAACCAAAGAAGAAAGGGACTAACAGATCCTTTTGATGGTACGCAGCCGATGTGTCCGCAAACCTGTATCCACATTCACTATACCTTCGTTGTCTATTTTATCAATACGCACATTGCCCGAAGAATGGATGATCTCATTTGTGCTGAGCAGTATGCCTACATGCACCACAGCACCCGTTTCGTCATCAAAGAATGCCAGATCGCCACATTGCGATTCTTCCAAAAAACCGACCGTATCGCCTTGTGTCACCTGTTGATTGGCATCCCTCATTAACCTGATATCCATAAGCCGGTAAACGGATTGCACAAAGCCGCTGCAGTCGATCCCGAATACCGTTTTACCTCCCCATAAATACCCGGTCCCTAAAAAAAATGAAGATAACTTCAGAATATTCTTTTCATGGAACGGAGTTGCCGCGGCATCGATGATCTTTCCCTGATACCTGATCTCCAATCCCGGCAGGGAATGATCAAGCAGTGATAAACTGCTGGCAAAAGGCAGGTGGATCTTTTTTCCATTGATGAAAATATCGTTCACCCATTCGCCGGTAAATTTTTTATTTTGCGGAAAAGCATTTTCAGATAACATGAACTGGTTGCCGCGGCACCAGCCGGAATATTGGTCATCCGTGGATTCGAGCCAGATCCAGCCCTCGTCGTTGCTGTCTTTTATCCGCCCTGTTTCTCCAAAGATATATTGACTGGTCATCTCTTCGCGATGACCGGCCACCAGGCGAACCGGGGCAACGGGTACAATGCAGACTGCATATTTCATAAAATAAATATTGCTCGCAGCGAATTTATGGAAAATGAATTAGTTTACATCTGTATGTAGGATCGGCACTTATAAAACCAGATCCTGTTGTCATCCTGAGCTTGTCGTTGTCATCCTGAGCTTGTCGAAGGATATCCTTCAACAAGCTCAGGATGACAACAGTGTTTTTAAAACGCCTTAACTTATTTTCAACTGTTACTTTTTCATTTTGGCGACCAGGAATTACAACGATATTGATGATAAGGAATTGTTGAACCTCTTTTACCAGGAGAAAGACAATGAATTGCTGGGCATCCTGCTTCAGCGATATACCATGCTATTATTGGGTGTATGCATGAAATACCTGAAAAATGAAGAAGATGCAAAAGATAGTGTACAACAGGTCTTCTTTAAAGTGATCAACGAACTTCAGAAATACAAGGTAGAATATTTCAAGAGCTGGTTGTATATGGTGGCAAAAAATCATTGCCTGATGAAACTGCGCGACAAAGGCAAATACACCACTGAACTCACTGAAAATATCGCCGCCGCCTCCGATGATGCCGAACAGAAACGTATGGCGATCCAGAAAGACATCAGGCTCAACCATATGGAAATGGCGCTGACCCAATTGAACAAAGAGCAAAAGGTTTGCGTAACTTTATTTTATCTTGAGAAAAAAACTTACCAGGAAATTGCTGAAAGCACGGGTTACAGCATCATGCAGGTAAAGAGCAGCATACAGAATGGCAAACGCAACCTGAAAATACAGATGGAACGAATGCAGGCAGATGAGCAATAATTTAAAAGACATATTATCCAACCTCAATAAGGATATCGAGCAGGAAAAACTGCTGGAGTACCTTAACAATGAATTGCCGCATGCGGATCAGCATGCAGTGGAAGAAGCATTGAATGACGACCCTTTCATGAGCGATGCCATGGATGGATTGCAGCAGTTTGAAAATAAACAGGATGTTCCGCAACTCGTGAAACAACTGAATGCCGACCTGAAAAAAGAACTGGATAAAAAGAAAAAAAGAAAAAGAAGGGAAAGCATTGCCCCGCAAACCTGGACTTACGTAGCCATCATTTTCATCCTCCTGGTTTGTATCATTACGTACATGGTGATGAAGAGAATGACGCATTGATGAGACTTAATTGGATTTATCTATAAAAGAAAATGCCCGTAGAGTTACGGGCATTTTCTTTTATAGATGATGTTAGATCTATCTGAGATGTATGATCTATGATCTCTTTAAGCTTCAATGACTTTCAAAAATTGAACTTCGTTAAACCCAAAAAGATCATAGATCATAGATCATACATCTCAGATCATAGATTTTTATTGTTTTACAAACCTCGTCGTTTTCAACTGCCCTTCTGCAGTGTATGTGCTCAGGTTGTAAGAACCGGCAGACAATCCACCGAAGTTCAACGGAACCAGGTTGCTTCCTGCTATCAGCGAAACAGATTGCCTGTTCACCACTTTACCGCTGATGTCTGTTACCACGATCTGCATCCTGGTAGCGATAGATGATGATACATTCAGGATCGTTCTGGCACTGATCACGTTCGGCATAAGGCTTACGAGTTCAAAGCCTTTGTCTTTGTTGAGGATCGCTACGATAGGGCTGTAAGTGATCTTACCATCTACATCCACTACTTTCAAACGATAGTAAGAAGTAGCTGTTGTGGCGGTAACATCTGTATAATCGAATGGCTGCAGGCAACGCAATGAAGACGCTTCCTGTGTATTGATAGCTTCAAAATTCCTGCCATCGCTGCTGCGCTGAAGTGTCATGCTTACACCGGTTGTGCTGCTACAGTTGATCTTCCAATCGAGGAGGTTATTGCTGCTTTGTTTCCTTCCGCTGAAATATTCGATCTTGATCGGGAGCGGGTTTACCGCTACATCACCACCTGCTGAAAATTCGGAGAAGCCAGACATGTTTGTACGGCTCAGGATCGGGATGGTATTATCCCCCGTGGTGGTTACATGCGTTCCGTTCAACGTCCATGGCGCTGCGCTGTTGGCCCTTTTGATCAAAACAAGCTGTGTGTAGTCTGTGATACCGCCGAGGCTGGTACCAGTGAAAGTTCCTGTGTAAACACCGCCTGTAAGGCCATCGCCGGCTACAATGCTCCAGTAACCAACGCTGGAAGACCGGTTGACATTGATAGAACCCTCTACCAGTGGCAAACCGTTTGTGCCACCTGCACCATTCACCCACTCGGCGGTAAGTGTACCGCCAGCGGTAGGTGCCGTAGTGAAGTTGATAGAAGCATTGCGGAACGAAACAGAAGTCCCGATCGGGAAATCCCTGGTGCCGGTAGCCGCATTGATCCATCGTTTGAATTTACCAACGATCGTTCCAAAAGTATAGTTGAATGTACCGGTATTTGCAGTGCTGGTACCAAGCGTAAGCGTGGTTACACCGGTATTGATATTTCCGTTGGCCATACTGAGTGTATTAACCACTATTTCAGATGGAAGCGAATTGGCAATGGATAAGCCGCCGCCGTTATTTACGATCAGTTGGTTCAGCGGAGCTGTAAACACCCCGTCACCGTTCAATGTCTGCGTGGTAGCAGCAGGAAAGATCAGCACGGTACCGGCAGAGCTTCCGTCGAAAGTTCCGCTATTGGTGAACACCGGGCCATTCTGCCTGTAAGTAAAGCCTGAAGTGGTAAGGCTGCTGCCAGTTTTAATATTCGTATTTTGATTAACGGTAGCATTGCCCAGTAAGGTCAATGAATTACCGCCGTTGGCATTGTCAACCACCAGGTCGGGAAATTGCCCCTGGGCAAAAAACGCAGATCCCGGAGGAGTAAGTGCATTACCAAACTGTACAGTACCGCCGGTTATATTTATTTCGGGAGCGCCTAACGGCAACAGAAAGTCGCGTGGGCCGGTTCCGCTGCTATTTGGATTTACTATGATAATGTTTCCGCCACTCATCGTAAACAAGGCTCCATCGGGGCCAGGCATGTGGAAACTCGCGAAACCGGTGCTACTGTTGGCAACGGTACATACATTGAATGTACCGCCGGTTTGAGTATAGGTCAATCCGAAACCAGCCGGTGAAGTCATCCTGCTGGCAAGGTTGATGGTTCCTCCATTGATGGTGATGAAAGTTCCGGTCTGGTAAAAAAGACGGTTGGCATCCTGTGTACCGATGTTGAGTGTACCGGCATCTATCTGAAGCGCACCGTTTACAGAAGCGCTGCCGGTACGGGCAACCACCGTGTAATTTGGATTGGCGAGCCATAGCTTTGCTGATGCCGGAATTGTATAATCACTGGTGGTAGGCGCATTAGTAAAAAGCCCATTGGCTGCTACAAATGTTCCCCCTATTTTAAATGTTCCATTCAGCAGATTAAGAAAAGCATTGTCGCCATTTCCCGGGGTGATACTATTTCCTTTGAAAGTAAAATTCGTCGGATTCAACTCTACTACAGGAGTTTGAGTGGTTCCTTTATCGATCGTTATCTCTGCTATATCCGTTATAGGGCCGGTTCCACCAAAAGTTACACTGTTAGTTCCGGTAAATTCTACCAGGGCGCTTGCCGTATTTCCATTGGTGCTGAAATCGAGTGTGCCATTATTGGTAACTGAACCTGTAAGGGTCAACAGATGCCCTGTCTGCGTACCTGCGAGCGAAGAGCGGAAAGTTGCACCTGCGGCAACGGTCACATTGCCGCCTACCGTTAGTGTGCGTGCAGTGGCCTGTTCAAATTGAAGGATGCCCGATGTACCTTGCCCTACCGTTACACTTAATGCAGATGCGTCGGTATTGATCGTTACAGTTGCGCCATCGGCGATGATAACGTCATCGCTTCCGCCTGGTACTACGCCACCTACCCATGTGGCGGTATTGCTCCAGTTTCCACCGCTGGCGGTTGATGTGATCTGGGAGAAAGCGCTGTTCGCAACTGCCAGGAGCATCATGAAGATAAAGTAGATCTTTTTCATACGTTAAGAGGTTTTGAGGCACTAAATGCCCGAATTAAAAACTGTTCAAAAATAGTTTATTTTTCATGATATATACGCAAAAAACTGCCCACAAAGTTGTGGGCAGTTTCCTATCGGTATTTTTTTTTTGAAAATTATTGTTTTACAAAGCGGATGGTCTTGATTTCACCGTCAGATGTCTTACCTGTCACCTGGTAGGTTCCTGCGGCAAGTTTGCTGAAGTTCATCGGTATCTTATTGGTACCTCCAATCACGCTTACGTATTGGGTGGAGATCGTTTTACCAACGATATCCGTCACCCGTATTTCCATTTTAGCTGCGGCAGCGCTGGTAATGTTGAGCATGGCTTCGTTCAATACCGGGTTAGGTTGTACCGCTATGAGCTCAAATCCTTTGCCTTTGCCCAGCAGTGTCACAATCGGGCTGTAAGTCACTTTACCGGAAGCCTCCGTCACTTTCAGGCGATAGTAGTTTACGCCCTGCAATGGTTGTGCATCGGTATAGTTGAATGGCTGCAACAGGCGCAATGCATCCGACATTTCGGTATGGATACCGGTGTAGGTGCGTCCGTCGGCACTGCGTTCCAATACCATGGTAACGGCGCCGCTGGTGCTGTTTACTTTCCAGTCGAGCAGGTTAGCCGTAGCCTGTTTCGCTCCCCTGAAGTATTCGATGCTGATCGGCAATACGGTCAGGTTCTTATTCAGGTAGAAGTTAGAGAACGAAGGTGTGGTTACCTGTATCCAGTTTACCCCATTCTGGGAATTGAAGGCAGATTGCCCCAGCGCTGTGCCGGTTCCGTTCGCATCCAGGAAGTCTGGATTACATGCTGCACCTGTTTGTTTGAAAGCGCCCAGGTTAGAAAGGGTGATCGTAGGATCAGCTGCTGTAAGTGCCGCCAGTTCTGCATTGGTAAAGAAGAACTGCACCACTACGTTAGTAGCCGCCTGGGTGTTATTGATAAGATAGCTCCTGTCGAGGTAATAATGCCCATTGCCATCCTGGCGAACTGCGCCGGTATTGATGTTCAGGGAAGCATTATAACCATTCACAATTCCACCCGCCGGGTTTCTTACGATCGCTATCAGGTTACCATTCACATCTACCAACCCTGCTTGTCCGGTATAACCTGTCTGAATACCGGTTGGGGTCTGGGATGCGGCACAACTGGCTGTTGTTGCCAACATGGTGCTGGTAAGGTTGTCTACAGTTAGGCAGAAGGTGCCGGTAGCTCCATTGTAGCCTTCTATCACGATGTAATAGGTCTGGCCCACCGTAAGCCCGGTAGCATACAAGATAGAGTTACTTTTTCCAGCTACTATTCCATTATCGTCATCACAAGAAATAATATTAAATGTAGCGTAGTTGAATGGATCCCCTACGCTGAACAAACCGATCTCGCTATCATCCAGCGTACCATCCACATAGTCGGTAGAAATTTTCACGGCACTTGCGGTAGCCACAAATTTATACCATACAGTATGAGAGGAAGAAGCCAGTGTGTTGATACAGGAAGGATATGGCTCAGTTGCACCCTGTGTAGCGCCTTCGTTGGTGTAAGGGGCAGCTGTGCAACCCGCGCCTACTGTGAGTGTGATGGCACCTGGGGCATCATCATTTGCGGGTGCAGGTACAGGGCATACGAGCCTGAAATCCTGCGAAGGTGCACCCGTAGAACTTTCTGCATCCAGCAGCAGCAATATGGTCTGGCCGGCGGTAAGGGTAAATGTACCCAGTTCGCCGGTAGTGTTCACATCGGCTATACAAGTCCAGCCGGTAGGGCCGCAATCACCATCAGCAGCGTCTTTGAACAGGTAATCGATATAGCCTGAGCTGTTGACCGCTGTTACTTCCAGCAGGTACTCGCCGGCAGCAGGAGCGGTGAAAGAGTACAATAATTCTTTACCTGGTACTGAGAAGCCGCAATCGCTGGTACCGTAACCACCCGTACCTGCAGGTATGGCGGCAGTCTGTGTTACCCCGCAATCGAATGCTACAGTGGCCGTACAATCGAGTGTTGTTGTAAAAGAAGCCACAGCAGAGTTGGTGCTGAATCCGGCGCCGGTACCAGTACAATTTTTTCTTACATACACATCATATGTAGTTGCAGCTGTTAGCCCGGCGATCGCTATCGGAGAAGCCGTTCCTGTTACAACAGTACCGCCTGTACCGGCAGTAGCGCCAGTGCCAGGGGTGAAGCCAACCGCCCCGTATTCTACTATATAGCTGCCGGAAGTACCCGGGGTAAATGAGATGGAAGCGCTGGTTGCTGTAACTGAACCTGCGGTTACCCCCACTGGTTGAATACAGGATGGCGTTGGTATCACGCTGATATCATCGAGCAAAAGGAAATCGTTATTAGCGTCGGAATAAGCCTGGAAGCCGATATAATAGGTGCCGGTAGATGCCGGTGTAAATTGTATGCTTGCAGCGAGCGGTGTTGCGCTGGCTACGGTAGGATAATCTGCCAGTGGCAATGTCATGGCAGCTACCGTTGGCGATGTACCGTATAACACTTTCAGCTTTTCAGGATAGTATCCCGGATCAGTTGAAATGCTTTGGTCGTTACCATATTTGAAGGTAAGCGTGTAGCTCGTTCCACCTGTCAACGTTAACCCACGGGTATACAACCAGTCGTTGGCGTTGTTGGTTAAATTATATTGGTAACCGATCACAGGATAAGTATAACCAGTGATGCCGCTAATGCCCGAGTAGGTCCTCCACGCGTTGGCGTCATTGTTTACATTTTCCTGGGTCACACACAAAGGCAAAGCCGGTGCGGTTACTACTTCTATCGGCATATTGTATGGTATCGGATCCGGGGTACAAGGTGTAGTGAAGGTGAGCCCTGCATTGGAACTATAGCCGTTTCCTGTGCCGGTGCAATTCTGCCTCACATATACCTGGTAGGCTGTTGCGGCACTAAGTCCGCCAATGGCCTGTGCAGAAGTAGCCGGGTTGATCACTGTGCCGCCGGTGCCTGCTGTAGCGCCTGTACCCGGGGTAAAGCCCGGAGCGCCATATTCAAGGATGTAAGATCCGGTACCTGTCCAGCTGATGGTGGCGCCTGTTTCCGAAACGGATGCCACGGCCAGACCGGTTGGTGCATTACAAACAACCTTTGTAACCGTTACGTTGTCGATAGCCCACCACCAGGTATCGATTCCTGAGAAACGGAACCTTACTTTTGCGGCAGTGGAAGTGCCCACCTGTGTGCTGATATCGATAGAAGTATGTGTGGCAGGATTAGGATAACCCAGGCTGGCCGTATAAGTGGCTACCACATTCCATACGCTGCCATTCCATACGGCTACTTCGCAGCTCTGTCCACTAAAATGCCTTACCTGCTGGTCGAATTCCAATATATAAGGACCGGCAGCGCTGGCGTTGAAAGTGGGTGATTCCAGGTATGCATTTTCACCTGTAGTGGTAGGATTGAAATCGGAATCGAAGATGGCGAAAGGTGCGGCAAAGCCCGGCGTACCACCGGTGATGGTCCTGCCCCCCGGGTTATTGAAAAACCACAGATCTGTGGTAGTTCCCACTGCCGTATTGGTCCAGCCTGCAGGGGGTGTTGTGCCTGTTGCCGTGGAAAAGTTTTCCGACAGGATCACCTGTGCTTTTGCTCCAAACAGGCTTAGGGCCATCAGGAACAACAAGTAGATTTTCTTCATACGAAATTGATTAAGTAGATAAAATGTGATAAGTGTGCAGGGACAGACGCGGATCTTTACAAAGGAGGATTGGGAAATGAAAATAAGGAAAATAACTTAATTTACAAAAAAATTAACAAAAAAGGCCTTCCATCCCGGAAGGCCTTAAATAATATCATTTTTGTTGAAAGGATCAGCGTTCAGAAAGACTTTTCAGTTTGAACGGCAAGGGCCCTAAACCCTAATCCCTAAACACTAATCTCTAAACCAGGTTATTATTTCTTTTTAGAAGTATCAGCAGCTGCTTTTGTAGTGTCGGCCGGTACTTTTACAGTAGTGTCTTTTGCTGCAGGGGTTACCGTCGTAGTATCTGCAGACATTTTTGTAGTGTTGCTGTCAGTTGTTACAGTAACTTCTGTTTTCTTTTCGTCGTTGCAGGCAGCCATGAAAGCGGTGATCGCTACGATCGCTAATAGTTTTTTCATTGTTTTGGTTGGGTTTAAGTTGGTTTTAATTAATTAAGCCGCAAAACTAATAGCAATTTTTAAAAATGCAAATGTTTGGAAAGAAGTATTTTATTGTGCCAAGACATATTTTTTTGGAAAATATTTGAGCGTTATCTGTTGACGCTACTTATTGCCGCTATTGGAGTTATCTCCAACAACTTCCACGGAGCCCAATAGCTGTTGGTAATAACACCAACAACGGCAACAAAAAGCTCGATCAACTGCATTACAATCCCGTGCGGGCAGGCATGGTCCTGCAGCCGGAGCAGTACCTATACAGTAGTGCTATCCATTATTTTACCAATCAAAAAGGGCTTATTGATATTGCACATATTTACGGTTGAATATCTTTTAAGAAAAAGAGTGTTGGACGACATAAGATCAATGACGAGTGTGGCTTTCTGTTGCACATTGGTTATTGCAGTGATTTTGGAAGTGTATTGGTTCTTATCCCGGTCGCAGACCTACTGCCTTGAAAAGGCACAAGGGATCCTGCGGAACTCTTGTGCCAGAAGGGGGATCCTGCGGAACTCTTGTGCCAGAAGGGGGATCCTGTGGAACGCACGTGTCAGAAGGATGCTGCGGAACTCCAGTTCTGGTCAGTTTCTAGCGTAAGTGTTCCGCAGGATCGCTGACGCCAGATGGGAGTAAAAATTATGGTTTACACCTAATCAGTAATATTTCATATGTCGATTTGGGTTGAATATATGTAAATCCTGATTTTATAGCTGTTTGTTTTTTCGAAACTATTCTAAAAGAGCCAATAGATTTTGAATTAAAGAAGAAATTTAATTTCTGCCCTCTCTTTTGAAATAGCCATTTGTATTTTCCAACCTTTGTAACAATACTCCAGTCTTTTACATTGGTTTCACTCAGTTCCAAATCTTGTTTTTCTTTAAATCCCAAAACTATATAATTTTTGTTATCAAAATAATTTGCAAGATCAGGTCGGAATTGCTCTTTCTCCTCTATGTTTTTTGCGACTCTAACTAAGGTTATGGTATCGTCTTTATAAAATCCAAAATTTTCATTTTTTGCAGCCCATATTGAATTTTGGAAATCCTTTGTCGATAAAAAGACTTGGCCATTAACAAAATATCCGAGAAACAAAAAAATACATATTAAAACAATATTTTTATACAATAACATTTTAGGTTATTTTAATTTTAAAAAATCGGTGTAGTCCATACTAAAATAAGTACCTGCACCGTAATAAAAATTCACTATGATTTTCCCTCCGTATGTATCGACTTGAATGGCCGTCGAATTCCCCAATTTGATTGTATTTTCTGCATGGAACGTTCTATCCGCCGGAGCAGGCCCACTCGGTTCCGCATGAGTTGTAGCAGTAACCTGATCTCCATTCTCGTCCGTAACTGTCGAAGTTACGGTGCCTTGTGTATGTACATGCCAATAATCTAAGACCCCGTCAGGGATTTCTTTACCACTAAATGGTGGTATAGTGGCATTGTTAGTTCCTGTCTTTTTAGCTCCCGGTGTCCAAGGTACAATGTTTATATTTCCATTCTCGTCTTTAGAGGTATGCCCCCCTTCCTCATGCAAAAATTTGTCCTTTGCGTTTGGAGTTGTATTAGATTTCTCTGATTTTACTGAATTCTCTACTCCTTCAACAGTTTTCTTCCCTCCATTTAATGTTACTTTAGCCATGCCGTTGATATTAGGGGTCTTCCCATCTTTAACATCTTTTTGAACAGTATTCGCATCTTCTTTATTGATTAGAATATGTATTTTTTTATCTTTTTTTCCATCGTCCCCAATTAAATTACCATTTGGGTCATGAATTGGATCTGGCCGCATCCCATCGGGATCAATAAATCTTATGGGATTATCAAAAGCGTAATTGTATGGTGACCACCGCCGCATTTTATCCGACAAAGGATCTATATGATTCCATCTTCCTATCTGATTATCATACATTCTCGCCCCATAATCCATCCACTCCAACCCGCTTCCATCGCTAAATTCTTTCCGTTGTTCCTCCTTGCCATTATATTTCAATTTATTCTCCAATGTTTCGGCTGCCCTGGAGGATATGCCCGCCATGGTCAACCCAAAGGGATAATAATGCGTTTCTTCAACTATCGCTCCCGGCTTGTGTATTACCTGTAGGTTGTCGAAGTAAACATTGACATTGCTCTCATTACTTACATATACAAATATATATCCATTTTTAGGAACCTTAATACCTTGCAAAGCCGCATCCTCTGACCAATGGTCTTTCACCTGGCCGTTAACACCTACCCGGCTAAAGCCCCCATCTACATATTTAAACTGCTCATCGAAAAATATATAATTAATATAAGCCTTTGGCGTAGTAGACCCTGATTCGGAATATCCACCTCTGAAAAATGTGGAAGGTATCAAGGCTGAGTTTGCCGAGCTCAATCCGGAAGCTGTAAAGCCCTTGATAGCAGCAGCATTGTTAGGTGATCCCAGGAAATTAGTCATCAATTCCGTCAAAGTCAGCAAAGTGGAATTGCTGGTTCTTATAGAGGCGACATTGGTGTGATAGGACTTACCCATAATATCGATCTTATCGCCCGCCATCACTTTTATTACAAACTCCAACCCCGTTTTGTTAGTAGTCGCGTTTAGTTTGTACACACTAGCACTTCCGTCTGTTTCTGTAGGACTACAGTTAGCGGGATAATTGGGGTTGCCAGGAGGGTTTACATTGTAATTATAGTAAGACTGATTAGAAGGCATCTGTAGCCCGGTCACTATTTTGGTATTGTCAATCTTATAAAACTGGCTTTCATAACTCACCATCGAGTTGACGTATTTGTCAGGGATACCCTCCACCGTGGCCGCAGGGTAAACATTTAATTTCTGTTCTTCCGTTAGCACCATCCTGACATTTAACAAATGATCTTTTACGAAATAATCGTAAGCCAGAGCCGGACTGGCTCCTGCAATGAAACGTATCCTCCCTTCTTCATGTCCCATAAACTGAAGCTGGTTTGTATGTTCCATACTGGTCGGGATCGCAGTGTTACCATAATCCTTAGTTTCATAAACTGCACCCCCAATATAGCTGGTAGTGGTAGTAATACTGGTATTCACATTCGTTCCATTGTATAATATAGTTCCATTGGGTTCGGTGGTCAATTTCGATAACTTATTACCAACAGCATCATACTGGTAGGAAATTGTTCCTTTTCCTGTGACAGCAACAACTGAAGGAAGATTCAAATGATTATAAATAATATTACTGATCGCTTTATTATTATCGAGGTTTAGGTTACCGTTTGCATCATAATTATAATCGTTAGTGGCACCATTAGAACCGTCTTTGAAATCACCTATTTTTCCGTTATCTGCTGTTGCAATCCCGTCACTCACTTTGGCAAGTTTATTACTATTATCGTTATAAGAATAGGTCAGGTTATCAATCTGTGCGCTGGCATTCAACTTCAATCCCCATTGCTGCATCTGCAAAATGTTGCCATTGGCATCATAAGCAGAAGTTGGATTCATTCCATCTCCCATTTTTGAACTAAAGTCTATATTGGAGGTTTTATTATATGTACCACCGGTATATTGGTTAAAATCGGCCGACATCAACCGATTGGCGGCATCATAAGTAAAATCGTATTTACGTTTCTCATAATCTGACCTGCTTTTCCAGGACATGCCGGCTATATTGCCGTTGTACTGTGGTGCAGCATAACCCGTGCTATTGATAAGTATGCCAGCGTTTTTGTCATATCCTAAATCGAAACCAAAATAATTAGCCGTATTCAGGTCTTTTGCAAAATCTCTGTTCATACCTAAAATCCAGCCGCGGATATTATAATCATAATTCAATGATTCCAAACCTGAACCACTATTAAAATCAGGGGAAAGATTTTTCTTTTTTAGTTGGCCCAATGCATTATAAGCTAATTTACTGATTTTTTTATATGTCGGCATCACATCACTATTAACCAGATTATTTTTGATTTTCTTTTCAGTTAAAACGACACGTCCCAGGTCATCATAATTCATACGTGATACTGT
Organism: Ferruginibacter sp. HRS2-29; assembly: GCF_024343615.1. GTDB lineage: Bacteria > Bacteroidota > Bacteroidia > Chitinophagales > Chitinophagaceae > Ferruginibacter. The sequence continues at coordinate 145,403 of NZ_RJUB01000001.1, forward strand.
AACGCTGGCCTGGGCATTGGTGCCGGTGATATTGGTTTTTGATACCGTCACCAACGGCTGACCAGCCCACGTATACTGTGTGGTCAAAATATCTATCCCTCCCAGGATGTTTGTAGTTTTGCTTTGTATCGTTCTTCCCTTAGCGTCATAGTATATCGCAGTGTAAAGCCAGGTGGATGTGCCCAGCACTTTGGTACGACTGCCCGTTACCATATTCTTCAGCTGGCTGGTAGCGGTGTTGGATTGTCCGTAAGGCCACACGGTATTACTCACCGGTTCAAAATAAGTGTCGTACCCGTTGTCGTAACCGGCGGCTAATCCTGTGGTATAGGTCGATTGCCACGCATAGCTATCGTAGAAAGTATTGGTCAGTAGCTCAGGGATAATGGATGTGCCAAAATAGTTCCACGGAAAATCAGTTTTGTCGGCAGCCAATGTCCGGTAATCTGCCATGGAGAAATTAGAAGTTTCATAGATACCAGTAGCCACCGAGCGATTGAGCTCATCATATTGGGTATATAAAAACTTAGGTATCGTCGCGCTCCGCATCGCCGCATCCTGGATAATTACCAGCCGGTCGCGGGCATCATAAACCATATCGACATGACCTGCCCCCGGCATTTTTTTCATGATCAGCCGGTTGCGATTATCATATTCATACCTGAAGCATTGCTCGGCCAGGATCGTGGCATCTGTCAGATCCCAGGTTGGGCTAATCAGTTCCACGCCACGAGGCTGTACAACACAACGCAAGTTGTTCAGATCGTCATACAAATAATAAGTACACAGCCAGCCGGTATGGTCGCGGCCGGTACCCAAATCAGCGGTCGCTGTCAGTTGTACTTTTCTCAGAATCACTTTGCCTTCCTTATCCTTAAACTCAATCACCTGGTTGCCTCTCTCATCAGTTGTGATATTTTTGTACAAAGTGCCGGCTGGGTAAGCCCCCGGACTGGCATAACTCCCGAACGCACCGGACTGGTTGGTCACGTTCCAGATACGTACCGCATCTGTCGGCGTATTCACCGAGTACTGCACACTTACCCCACGCCCGGCTCCAACCCAGTTATTCCCCGGTGCCATGGTTTTAAGCACACGATTCAATGGTGAAGCTTCATAATCAGTTTGACCATAGTACCAGCTATCGCCCTGGGTGGTATTGTATTGGGTATTCATAAAGGTCGCCTGCGCCGCAAATGGGTTGGTTTTGAAATCCCCTGTGTTGGCGCTTGCTTCCGGGTAAGGAAGATATTGATAGCGTACCCGTCCAAATTCATCGTATTCCACCGGGCTCACCAGGTCGGTCGCTCCAGAACCGTCCGTAACCAACGACCCCTGTTTGATCACCATCTGTAAAGGACGTCCCAATCCATCAAAGTATTGGGTGGTCATCTTCGCATCTCTCAGCGGACGGCTTATCAATGCATTGCCATCCTGCTCCGGAGCAGTGGCTTCCCAGGTACGTACAAAATTTATATTCACTCCACCCGGATATGCCGAAGGAACAGTACGTTGCCCGATGGAAGTGAATCCCAGGGCAGACAATAAAAAAATCAGCAACACGGTTGGCGAAAGGTTTCTTCTAAAAAGTTTCATCTGGTTAATTTTTTATCTTCCGGATAATCAAAATGACGAGCCGGTAGGCTTGTAAATCGTAACATTATACCGATCAACAGGCAAACATCCTATAACTGGATTTTCATTGCCAATGGCAAACGTAGTAGTTAAGGGCTGCTGCAATCCACTGGTTGCCCTGAGTAATTATAGCAGAACTTTTTAACAACATTATTGTCCTGATCACGGATCAATGCCAGGCGTTGGTGCGAATCGTATTCATAATAAGTAGTATGACCATTGATATCAGTTTCTGATGTTTTTCCAATCAATGGCTTGTGCGTGTAGGTAGTTACCTGTGCGGAAGTTGTAGCGAGACCCGAGCGGAGATTTGTCAGCTGGGCCAAGACCTGGGCCTGGGTACTGTTAACGTCATTCAACACGTTAAGATCTACAAGACCGCTCACGGTAGCGTAGTCCGAATTAACCACTTTTGCGATAAGATAGTTACCGCCGTAGCCCCATAAATAAATTTCCGGTACGTCATTTTCTTTTCGTTGCATAATGAGATTACCTTTCACATCGTAATCGTACATCAAAGAGTATTTATTACTTGCATTATTTCCGAAAAACATGGTATTTTTTTCAGGCTTTATGACATTACTGTAGTATTGCTTATATATGGTATTCGATGTCTGTAATAAGGTTTCCACCCCCGAGTTTACACTATATACACTTTGTTCCAACACCGGGTTCACCATGTTTTTAAGAATCATCGCATTATAGGGTGCAACACCTGCATAGCCCGATGAGAATACATATTTGTTGCGTTTTTCGATAGTAGTATTCTTACTTGTCTGGCTGATTTCTTTAGTAGGTTGCAGAAAATCAGGAATGCCATAAACATAGCTGGTTGTAGTGGATAGTATCCCATCTAAAGATTTGGATTCTGTTGTTGTGGACATTAAGTTGTAGTACCCTGTAGGGATACTATATGAGTAATATCTGAATAAGGTTTTATTAGGTAGCAAGGATAAATAATTGTCCCGAAAAAATATAAAGGCGTCATAGTTAATATATGTACCCCCATATAATGTATAAGTAGGATTGCAGGCCAATGCAGTATAACTCTCCGGCAAGTCAAGAATCCTGTCTATATTCAAGCCTTCCAATACATCTTTTGATATAAAAGAATATGTATTAGTTGTTTTTTGTACAAAATCCCAGTTACCATCATCCTTTTTCTTTTCAATTACTTTTTCCAACAGATTGCCTGAGCGGTTACTGTTCCACGAAGAGAGATATGGCACGAAGAGGTCATTACTGTTAAACCCCGCATAGCCATTGCCATAATTCTCAAATTTATACCTGGTTCTACCTGTATTCTGGCTGGCTGTTCCTATGTATTCCGTAACGTCCGAATAAACAACCTGGTTTCCTCCACCCATGGTTAGTGAACCATTCATGTCTGCGGCATAATAGCGTGTCCGGTAAGAGTATGCGGTAACAAGACATGATGGGGTTGTCTTGACTGTTTGGCCCCAATTTCTCGTTCCACTTAAATAGTTTTCCGAAGTTTCCGGATTTAGTTCCAGATATCCTTGCCCATATTCATATGTTTTGGTGGTAGAGTTTCCTGCCCCATCATTGTTAATTATTTTTTGGATTCGCAACCCTCCGCCCAGCTTATTCGTAGCTCCCCACCTATTAGCCTCGTAAAAGAATTGACTGTTACCTCCGGTAGGATAAGTGATTTTTTTGAGGATATATGCTTGCATAAGTGTTTCGTTCACATTTCTGTTACAACCGGCTGAAAGTACTGAATAGATCGGGCGATTAGCAGGAACATCATTTACATTTTCTCTGTAGGGAATAGAAAAATTAGGCACCAATGTCACATTGGATGTCTGGCCATTGTAATAGCCCCAATAATCCAGCCCGGTAGTATTAGCGGTTGTGGGAAAACGACCGGTATTATATTCAAACGAGTATACCGAGCTGTTGTTATTTGCCGGATCTTTGAACTCCAAAGAATTGAGTGAAAACCTTTTTTGCTGACCGTCAAAATCAGTGGTGTTAAATTTTATTGTTTTTATAATCCCTGTGTTGTTATAAATATCAATCTGTGAAATCCTTTCAGTTCCTGTACCTGTACTAAATACTACCTTCCCGTTAGGAAAGGTTATCTCCTGTATTATCATCGTTGAATAGGGTGTTACAGAAACCTGTGGCCCTGCCACAATTCCAGTTGGATCAGTTGGCGGCGCAGTGCCGAGCAAATAGTCCACAACTTTTGCATAATGGGCAGGAGTAGTTCTATATCCGCCCGCGGCAGCTTTATAGATATAACTGATTTTATCTCCTTCGGGAAACTCCACATCCGTTAATAACAGAGAGGTACTGCTACCACCGCTACTTTCAGCATAAGCAGTATTTGCAACCAAATTTTTACCAAAGCGGTAACGTAATCCCGTTTCATCATAAGCGTCAATATAGCTCAATAAGTTATTCGTTATTCCCATTTTAAAATCGAGATTATTATAAACGAACTTGCTAACCTTATTGTTTAAGTTATCATAAATGAATTTTCCAGAATTACCGAAAAAGTCGTAGGAATAAATATCACGTTGGGCATCGAGTTCGCTGGTCAGATTGTTATTAAAAAAAATCTTCTGAAGTTCATCAAAGTCAGTCCTGACATTTTCGCTGAACGAAGAAAATGAATGCGTAGTAAAAGCCCGGGAAAAGTCATTTTTTCCGAGCTTCATTACAGAAATAAGCCCTCCAAAATCTATCTGCCAGCCTGTTGCTACATTGGATTCCTCGGTAGAGTAAAATTTAATTCCTGAATGGTGATAGCGTAATGTGATTGGAAATTCCTTTCCATGCACATTGATCGTGTAAAGTGGAATAGATATGTTGGCTAAACCTCTCGAAAAACTTACCGGATAATCTCCATATAAGTGAAATGCAGAAGCCCTGGGTGACGGCGGCAATACATCTGCAGGCTTTGGTTGTGCGTAACTAACCCCCAAAAAGATACAAGAACACAAACTCAGCTGTAAAATAATCTTAAACATAGCTTTGATTTAATACTGATTTATTTGCAATTTTTTAAAATCCATACCCCATCCTGAATACCACAGGCTGACTAATAGGTATATGTGTACGGAACAGTATGTCGTATAATAATTGTACTTGTGTATTCTTCACCAGTTTGCCTTTTGCGGGCAATTTCTTTTTCAAGCCAATCAAGGCACTATGCTGCCATGCACTTTTGTCTTTCAGCTCGCTGATCTTTTGAAAAGCAGCCATATGGTTCATTTCAAAACCCCCGCTGATGAAAATATTTTTCTTCATTTTCCAATCCACGTAACTGCGCAGGCCGATGCCCTGATGCGTGAAGCGGATACGCTGAATTGATCCCATGCCCAGCTTATAACTCATACCAATACCCGCACTGCTCTTATCGTTGATCTTGTACCCCATCCCCAACCCGATATCAGCAGTAGAAGGGAGCAGATTGTTTTTGGCAAACTGTACATTGAAATTGTATTCGAGCCTTTGCAAAAAGGTTTTGCTGCGTTGGTTGTTGGGTTTAAAATCCGGCAACTCATCGCTGCTGCTGCTGCCACCGGCTTTTAATACCTTGTCTTTGAGTTTGTTCATTTCCGCTTGTGCCGCCTGCATCTGCTGTTTCATCATGTCTTGGGCATTGGGGCCACCGGCGGCAAGCCTGTCTTGGATCAGGCTGTTTATACTGGAGCGGGTTTGAAGTCCGGCAAGACTCTGTGGAGTGCCGTAATTGCCTGGGGCGCCGAACAGAGAAGCCAGCATGCTGTTCTGCTGGGTAAATTTTTGAAAGGCCGGAATTTTATTCAGGAGCTCTTTGGCAGTTTGTTCTGTTTTTTTAGAATCGGAAAAAATCTCTTTATAGTTCTTAAGCGTTTCCACGTAGTAATAACTTTCCTTATTGATCTTACTCAGGTATTTGCTCTTGCCTATGTATTTGATCGATTCACTGATGAGTTGTTGTTTCCGCTCTTTGATAAACTTCTGTATAGCCTCCGTTTCTGCTATGTCCTTTTCAAGTTCATCCATCTTTTGCCTGGTAACCTTCACCGGTTTTACCACATTACTATCGATCAGCGCTTTTTGTTGTTCAAGGTATTTAAGGCCGGTGCTTAGTTTATCGCGGTATTCATTGTATTGCGAAGTAGTATTAGCCGCTATTGTTTTTCCCTTTTGAAGTTTTTCCAACAGGCCTGCAAACGTGAGGTCTTTATTGGCAAATAACCGCTGAGCTGTTTCAGGGCTTGTCTTCTGTAACAGTATGTGCACACGGTTTTCCCAGCGGCAAAGTTTCACGAGTGTTTTCTCCGTTTTGGAGTTAAGGCGATGCGTGTACTTGTCAATTTTTTTATTTACCTGGTCAATGTATTTATCGGGAATTTGTTTGAGCGTAGCCATAGTACTATCTGCCTGCGCCAACAATGCATGGCTTAGGAGTGTAAAAAATGTACCAAGGATTATGAGCTTAGGAGTGCTCATGTTGATAGTTTAGGGTGATAAAGAATTACACCCCGAACCTAATTTTTTTTTCTGAATTAACATTGCGTGTAAAAAAAATCAAGTAAAAATACCAACCCACTCTACCCTGAAACCATTACCGTTACTCGATTACAAACAAACCTGTAACATTTAAATAATGGTGCAGCAGTAAAAATACGGAGGAGTTGAAATAAGTGCAGCCTTTTGGCAATAACTGTTATTAATCTATACATGCCCCGTATTCGCCGCCGTTGGTTGTACTGCGCAATTGTGTGCCACGGCTTGCTACCAGCTTTAGTGTGTTTGCTAAAGTTGACTGGTTTGCGTTCGTCATAATGATTACAATGTCAAATTTTATCAGAGGTTTCCAAAAGCACCAGAACCCTTTCCTGTCACAACTGCGCATTTTTACAACTAAAAATCAGTTTCAATACCTCATCAACTTCCTTCTCCTTGCTATTAATCTGCATCTCCGCAAACAAAATCGCCCTCGGGCTGCATTTCTCTATTTTACGATTCTGCCTGTCTGCTTTGACCTTACGCATTTCCACCAGCAATCTTCGTTCCGTATGATCATCAATTTCTATAAGATGTTCAAGCAGGTTTTCCAATTCGTCGGGCACATCGTTTTTCTCAACGCTGAGTTTGATATGGCGGTTGAGTAGGTATTCTCTCGATCTAAGAAGAGTCTCCTGGTTCGAGCCTAGTTCAGCAAGATAATTCTCTAAAAATTGGAGTACCTCGCCCATCAGTTTCTTATCCGTTATTTTTTCCAGTATGTAGTTCATGATGTTTAAATTTTTAAAAAAAGGCCGCACCGCCACTAGCGGTACGGCCTGGTGAAACGTTAAGGACGTTTCCATCTTTTCAGCAACAGCTTCCAGCCGTGTGAGATCAAAAAACTTACCGTAGCTCCTATCGCCGCCAGTACGATTGTTTTTAATACGTCCTTGCCGGCAATGTTGATGAGCAGTACAGTGAGCAGCCCTCCGGCAGTGCCTGACCTGGTGGGGCTGTTGAAAAAAGAGTTATCCATCAGCTGTCGCGTTTTACGGCAGTCTGGCTTACGGCGGTGGCAACGCCACCGGCCACGGCCAGGTATCCCGCTATTTTAATTACAATGGCCGGTAAGGCTACCGGCCCGGCCACAATGGCGGCGCTTACTGCGGCCAGCCCGAGGCCGATGTTGCGGAGTTTTTTGAAGAACGTGGGTGTCTTCTTTTTCATCCGGGTGATCACTTGATTCATGTTCATCTGTTGAAAAGTTCATAATTGGTTGCCTTCACCTTGTGGCTACCGCTGCACTTTGGGAGTTGCATCGATGCTACTGATGGTGATGTAAACCTTGTCTTGTTTGGCATGGACATCTATCAATGCCAGCAACTTATTCAATGCCAGTACTGATGATTGGCCTATGCCTGCACCTATTACCCGTGAAACCGGTGCGATGCATCCCTTCAAATGTTTCAAAGCATTATTGGCAGGATGGATCAAAATGAGTGATCGCCCCGGTACATCCAATAACCAGAGATGTTTCCCAAACTTTTTACTTGTTCGGTTTACCACCTGATATCTTTTTTCGGGTATGCAGGACATTCCTGGCTTGTTATTTTTCCATGGCAGTTCAATAGTTGCACATACTTTTTTAGAGTTGAAAAACAATTCGCCATTCGTTCCTTTGGGCAAGTAAGTTCGTTTGAGTTCCAGTTCCATAACACTGGCTTTTGATGATTGAATGGAAAAAGAATAAGCAGGAGCAAGTACATAGCTTATGTGGCAGGTTTATTATCACTACCCTGTTGTATCATCTTCACCTGCTTATTCTTTTGAAAATAGGTGCCAGCCTTTAGATCACTCACCAGTTTTATTTACAGGTTTTTCCCTGATGATGAATGTGACCATAGAGGCGGGCACTATCAAATGCGGTGTGCAGAAGCATCCGCATATAAAAACTAAGAATCGATTCTTTTTTGCATTTCATTCGTGCATTCGTGACAAATCAGAACGCTCCTCCTGCCATTCGGCGGCACACAGCACAGGCACATTCCAACTTGCGGGAGGCAATAACGGCTGCAGTCCGTTGTCACCTGGTGCAATGGTGAAGGTTAGCAACAGCCTTCACAGCAATTACAAACCCGCTTTTCTCGCATTTACTGCGGCGATGTACACCACAATTTCCGCGATGCTGGCTTCTACCGATCCTATCTCCAGTTCTACTCCCAGCACGGCGATCACCCCATAGCTGGCACGTTTTTGTTGGAGAAGGAAGAGTTTGTACTTGGCCTTTACCAGCTTGGCTTCCATCCCTTCTTTGGCCTCACCTTCGGGCAAGGTTAGCAGTACGGTTTCGTACGCTGAGATCTCCGCCAGCACCGCCGGTATTTCGGCTTCAATGGCAGCGGTGTTGTTGGTACTGGTGTTGCGCTTTTTTTCGAGGGAGTATTTTTTAAACTCCAACTCGGATCTTTCCATCGTGGCGGCTTCGATAACGAGGTCGCAGTTTTCAACGGTGGTCAGCAATTGAACTGAATAGTTCATGACGGTGTTTTTTAATGGACAATAGGCTCCATAGGCGATCCCTTGTCGGCCGTCGCCGACAAGAGGTATTGGTTTAAAAGGCTTGCTTCGGCCAAAAGCAAGTCGATTGATAACTGCAGCCGGAGTTGCGCAATCCGTCCACAGGTCAATATTTTTGGTTGAATGTGTTTTTGTTTGTTGTTGAAGTAATCAATCTCCGCCTGGCTGCCTCCACTCTCCCTGATGGCGATGGCTGCCTTATGCCACTCCAGGCGTAAAGCACACACTGCCGCAAATGCTTCTTTCATATCAGAGAGTTTTGCATTTAATCGATAGCGCAGATAATTGTTGTCCTGCAGGCGGCGTTCCCATACTGCCAGGGCTTCTTCTGCCAGCGATGATTCAGCCGGATTGATTTCCGGTAGTTCCAGCCCATTGGTTGCTGAAAGATCGATGGTGAGCGACTGCATTATTTTCAGCCTTCGGGTTGCTGTCGGCGGCAGCGGCCGGTCTCCTCGCTCTGCCATTGCTATCTGGCTGCGGGTAGTTTGAAGTATTTCGGCCATTACCAACTGGCTCACGTTGACCTTTAATCGGTATTCGCGTAGTGTTTCCATATATGTGCGGTTTCAGATGAAGCGTTTCTGAAAAAGCGTACCCACTTTCCATTTTGATTTGAAACCGATCACGTTTTTCGTGACCGTTTCAAATTCCATTTCAGAAGTGGGTACGCTTTTCAGAAATCGCTTCATTTTTTTGATTTAATTTTTTTCTGTTTGTCTGCTCTCTCCTCTTCGTGCCGCTCACCGCGTTTTCAGAATGCAAAGCACCAGCTATTTTTCCTGCAAAAACAGTTGCAAGGGTTGATCAACCCTTTTGAAGAATTGAGTATTGACGGGGGTTACAGCCAAAAAAAAAGGCTTAAAAAAAGGCGAAAAAAGATGCAAAACGGGGGCTTTTTTGGGGCTAATCTGCAACCCTTTTTGAGGTAGTTTAAGAGGATTTTTCAGCTTTTAGCCGGGATATAATCCTGTGCTTCCCCCAAATTCAGCAAGGGTGCCGGACAGAAGTTTGAGGTTTTTCCCGGACTTCTCTGTTGTTTTTCCCCGGAATGTCCGGTGTTTTTCCCCGAACTATCTGTTGATTTTCCCCGCGAAATTTCTTGCATGACGGATTGAAATAGCCGTTTTTGGCGGCGCAAAAGCTGTTGATGCAAGGGCGTGACAGTATGAGCTAAAAAATTTTTTAAAAAAAAGTCGCTTTTTCTGCAACGTTTTCCTCAAAACTGGTGAATACTCTAAGGCGATTTTATTAAACGAACCCAAATGAATATAAAAACCCTGGTAGAAGAGGCCCTGCTTTTTGATGCGGATGCCCAGCAAAAACTATTTGACCGCTATCACAAACCGATGATGCAGTTGTGTCTGAAACATTTTAAAAACAGGGAAGATGCCCGTGAAGTAGTTATGGGAAGTTTTCAGGCATTTTTTAAAAACCTGCACCGGTTTGAATACGCTGGAGAAAGTTCGGTATTTAAATGGCTGGCCGGCTTTGGTAATGTATATATACTCAGGCAGCGGAGACAAAAAAAGATGCAATGGCGGCCAGTCGAAGAATATGACCTGGGCGTTCCCGAGGATACTCAAAGTCGACTGGAAGAAAAGATGGATGGGGCTATACTGATGAAATATGTAATGAAATATCAGGATAATGTATATGTGATGGTTTTGATTCTCAATGTTATGCTCGATTGGAATCATAGTGAGATATCGGAAAGGCTAAGGGTTAGCAACAACACATCACGTTCCTACCTGCTCCGGGGCAAAGAGTTTTTACAAAAAAAATTAAACCCTCATAAAAATTCCTTTCATGACTAACAACAACTATCGCAATTACGAACACATGAGTGACGATGAATTTATCGATGCCTGCAAGGACGAGATATGGGAAAGGCTTTCCGTAGAACTCTTCATCGGTAACGCACTTGGGCAGTATGCCCGGCGCCGCAGAAAACGTCTGCAAAAATGGATAGCGGCCGGATGTACTGTTGCATGCCTGCTCACCATCGGCGGAATATTTTTTAGCCAGCGTACTATGCCTCCTGCCATCGAACCGGTAACAGCGGCCCCGGCAGTGCCTGCAAAAATTCCAGCCAACAAACCGGGCAATCTAGCAACTACTTTTTCTACTGACAGCCAAACGAGGTATATCAGTGAGTCGAAAAGAAATCCGGCAGTTATTTCGGATGCAGCAACTGCCAGAACTGAAAATGCCGTTACCGTTGGTTTTACCCAACCCCCGGTTACGAATCTACAGAAGAGGGAACATGATACGTTACTACCTGTTCCCGACTGGCAACTGGTGACTTACCCTTTCCGGCGAGACAGCAACCAATTGAAAAGGCAATGGCCGATTCAGGTAGATCACAACGATATCCTGAATGTGATTCAACGCAGGGCGGATAAAATATATGAGCAGAAACTGAGCGCTCAAAAAGACTCTGCTTCTAAAAAATATCGCTGACAGCCACGACAATAAAAATAATTTCCAAACATTTTTAACCTTAAACTCAAACAGATGAAAACTTTATTCTTTCTCATTCTCCTGGTGTTTCCAATCTTACTCAATGCCCAACAAGTGAAAACTCCTGATGAAAGCCGGGCGATAGAATTACAAACCTACAGCCACACCTATTTTATTGACCTGAAGATTGGAAACAAAATGAGGATTGATGTGTATGATCGTTATGCACCCACACTGCACTACAACATTGACTCCCTGATGGAGATTGCTGTACAATCGTTTAAACTAATTGAAGACAGCCTGGAAAGTGATTACTATGCCCGAACGATGGAAATCAATCTTTACGATACACTGCTGCGTAGTGTAGGCTGGGGCTCCACCCCGCCCAGCGAACGGCGTATACTGGTGTACGACAGCACCCACTCCATTGTAAAGTTTTTGCAGGACACTGTATTTATTAATGTGCATCGGGTATTGCCAACGGCGTACAATTATCCTCCATCGTTTTTAAAAATAACCATGGTATTGAATAACCTCCGGAAAATCGCCAATTTTAATACCGGGCAATATCACAAAATGTTTGATAGCCTCGATGCCAATAATAACCGGCATTGGTACCCCGGCATCAACGGTCTCCGGACATCCAACCAGTACCCGGAGCTGCAACTCATTCGTGCCTACGACGAAAGAAAACTCCAGCGAAGTTTTACCGCCAACATTTCTTTCAGCGCACAAAATTATCGTGATCACTTTACCCCATCTGTAAATGTCGGCATCGGTATGATCACTGAACAAAATTACATTCGCGAAGAAATATGGCTGGGGCACGAAACTGTTTTCACCTTTCAGCCAGATAAGGATGGGCATAACAGCACGTACGCGAATCAGTTTATAACATTAAGGTACAGAACCAAAAATCTCAATATGGCGAACAACAACATAGTGGGTGTGTTCCCCAACCTCACGCTAGCTTATCTTGTTAAACGAAGTGGCGATGTATTCGACAAGCATACTTTCAAATTAGGCATTGCCGGGTTCAGCACCGGCAAAGGAAAACTTAGTATTGAACCAGTCTTCTATTTTACCAACCTGTTCCGGCATGTATCACCCGGCTTCCGCATTACCCAATCTTTTTAAGATCACCACACATTTTTGTTTACTACTTAAACCAGCTGTTATGAAATACGAAATGGACCTGGCAGTGGCAGCGCTGCAAACCAGTTATTCGCCAGCCATCGGCAAAGAGATCGAAGCAATGGTGGCAGAAGAAGAATATTCCGCCATCTGCCAGTACGTCAATAATACCCGGGCATTGCTTCGCGAATTACTAATAGATGGAAATATACAAAGGCTGGCTACCCTTGTACCGCTCTGCCAGCGGGATACTACCCGTGCCCTGGACATGCTGCAGCTCTACCTTCAATCGCTGAACAAGGGATCAGCAGCAGGGTTACAACCGCCGGTTCATGCTTACTATGTGCGGTTGCAGTACGTACTCAAACGGTTACTGGAATATATCTTCATTGACTTTGGCGATTATTACAACATCTACCAAAAGATTCCGGATTATGTGATACAACGGAAACAAAAAAAGGTGCTCATTTTCAAGCAGGCGCTGAATTCAAAATTGGAAAAAACTTCCATCAATTACTTGATCGAAGAACAATTATTGTTGCCCGTAGCAGAATTTTTGAAACCCGGCAGCAGGGTATCACATTATCACCTGGTATACTTGCGCAAATACCGCAGCCTGTTTCAGAAAAAATGTTTTGGAAAATTGGGTACCGATCAGGATGGTGTTTTGCTCTTGATCCGACTGAGGCTCAATACGCATGAAGCGGTAGAAATCTGCTTACGTTCTGTGCTGCAGGCCGCAGTGTTGCTACCTGAAGAAGAACGGTACAATTTTTTATCCGGTACCATCTCTTCTATTGAGCGATTGCATAGCGGCGATATCGATAGTTTTCATCCACATTTACCTGATATAGGCAGTGTAGTGGTCCAACACCTGGCCAAAGAACTTGGCTGCTACCTGTCGCCCGGCCGAGAATTACAGGCGGACAAAGTGCAGCCACGAGTACCGGAAATGCACGAAAAGATCGAGCTGTCTTTTTCGGTAGATGAGCTGGCTTTGTTGTTTATGCTGATGTCGGAGTGCGGTATGATCGTCAATGAGAATTACCTGACTGTAATGCGTACTGCTGTGCGGTCGTTCGCCACAAAAAGACAGAAGGAAATTTCCATCAAAAGTTTTCAAAATAAATCCTACACACCCGAACCATCCGTTGCAGGCAAATTGCAGGTAAAGCTGATGGATCTTTTTAATAAAGCACGGGAGCATTAGTTGGCACAAACATTCCAAAACATCTTTCAATTCTTAAAATAATTTTTATGCCCGACAACAAAAAACTCAAAGGCAAACAAGACCGTATACGCGTAGCAGCCGCTGACCCCTCAGAAGTGGAATATCTGCACCGTACCTTTCACATGCTGAGTCACCAGGCTATCAGCGGAGCAATACGGACGGCCGGGCCTATGCGAAAAAATATTGTGAAATACATTAAAGCAAAACACCGCTTTGTATTGGGATGTTATGGAATTAAATAACGCTAAACTGAATTATATGCAACTAAGTACCCTGATTAATATCGCTTTTCGTTACGATGCTATCTTAACAAGGTACGCAAGAATCCTGACGGGATCCAAACCAGCGGCCGACAGCATTAGCATGGCTGTATTTGAAATGTATTATAATGCAGCGATCGAATTGGATGAAAGCGCATTACGAGCTTACCTGCTATGGGCGGTGAAAGAAAGATGTATTAAATGGAAAATGGCAAATGCGGTTTGGCATTAAAACTTATTTTTATGTGTGAAGGATGCTGTTTTACAGCATCCTGTTTCTTATTGTACCTTCTCAACCATTTTGAAAAATTCGGATAATTTTATTTCAAAATAATCGGTCAACGCAGCCAGGCTACTAATAGAAATATTTACTGCGGCAGTTTCAATTCGTCCCACGTGAATTCCTGTATCATCGATAACGTCCATTTGATAAACACCTTTTTTTTCACGGAGTTGTTTCATGACAACTGCGATTTTTCGGAGTAACTCTTCATTTTTTATTTCAGCCATAATAAAGCAAATAGACTAAAAAAAAATTACCCGATAAATTACTCTTATGTTATTTTTATTCCTTATCTTTATTCTGTCAACTTTCCGTTCTGAAATCTGGTACATATAAGCACAGGAAAGAATAAAGTTCTTGCATGAAGATGTGAGAACTTTATTGCTATTATTTGATGTGCCGCTCACCATCAAATAATACAACACATGAAACTTTACTCACACCGCATCTACTCGCTTAAAGAAGCCTACCAGGCTATCCACGAATTTTTTAGTACCTACCATCTTCATGAAGCCCTTGAAGATCTTGACAGGATGTATACCTGGGCATGCAAAGAGAAGTATTATAAAAAGACCGCACCAAGTAATATTCTTTTTCATTCTCAACAGTTGCATCGGTTGTTTTCGGCTGCAGAAATTATCAGCTACAGCACGGGTAAAAAAATATCACCGGTACTATTTCATCAGACCGCCGATAAACCTCTACCAGAGCATTACGCTGGCGGCTGGGCAGAGCGTAGCGAATGGGAATGTTTCCCAAGGCATTTAAGCGCAGAAGAATACCTGAATCCTTATTGGGCTTTGGATAAGATTACTGAGATACCCTTATGGGAACAAGTGCTGCAGGAACTTACGGAAGCAGCATTGAGTACTGGTACTGTTGAGGGATGGTATCCAATAGAAACAGTGATACAATGGAAGGAGATAATGACGCAGATTGTCGAAGGAGCATGGTTAGTGGAGATAAGAGAAGGTTAGCACCGACTCAAAAATCAAAAATTTACAAATATACCCCGAAATACTAAATAGTTTAGTATTTCGGTGGTATATTTGGCTTTTAAAGATTTTACGATTATTTGATTATAAATTTACACCATGGGACGACCGTTTGCTTCTGAAATTCAGAAACTTGAAGACACATTTTCCTGGGCAATGACCCAGGATATTTCGAATTTACACTTCGAACTTTTTGAGAACTTGGCAACACCACTTTTTATAGTCGGATCTGGTGGCTCCTTAAGTGCTTGTAGTTATCTCGCTTCTTTATATCAACAACAAGGGATGATGGCAAAAGCAATTACACCAATGGAATTATTTTATTCCCGCGATGCAATACGTAATTCAAATGTTATGTTTATCAGCGCCAGTGGAAGAAATACTGATATTCTATTTTCGTACAAAATAGCAAGTGAATCTGAACCATCTAAACTATTTAGTTTATGTATGAAGCTTAATAGTCCGTTAAGTAAATTAGCGTCCACAATTTCGACTAGTCGACACTTTGAATTTCACTTACCTTCAGGCAAAGATGGTTTTTTAGCAACTAATAGTTTAATGGCATTTTATGCTATTTTATATAAAACCTTCAATTTAGGTAATTCATTTACAGCAGATATCTTAAGAGAGGACGAAATTTTCAACAATGCTATCAGCGAATTTTTCAAGCAAGTCAATCATGAATATACATTCGTCGTCCTATATGGTGGTTGGGGCCATTCGATAGCTGTAGATTTAGAATCTAAGTTAGCAGAAGCTGGTCTCGCTAATATTTTATTTTCTGACTACAGAAATTTTGGACATGGAAGGCACAATTGGTTTGATAAACGGAATAATAATTCCGCGATAATTGCTCTTGTTACACCTCAAGAGAAAGATTTAGCCATAAAAACAATTGATTTATTGCCCAATGGCATACCTCGTTTATTAATTTCTTCAGAATTAGACAATTCTCTTTCGAGTATAGAATTATTAAGAAAAGCCTTTCTTTTTATCAATAAGTTAGGGGATCAACAAGGAATTGATCCTGGTAGACCAGGAGTACCCGCATATGGTTCCAAACTATATCACTTAAATTATAAAAAAATATACGGAGTTACTAAGCACGTTTTCAGTAAGAATAAGGAAGTTGCCATTTTACGAAAAAGCGGATTTTCCTCGCTAAAAAATTTTAGAACAGAAGAATTAAATTACTGGAGTAAATATTACGATTCATTTGTTAAAAGACTTACAAGTATTGAATACGGGGCTATTATTTTTGATTATGATGGAACACTTTGTTCCGCTAAAGAACGCTTTACTGGTGTCAATAAGAAAATTGGCGAATATCTCAATACGCTTCTATCTTGGGGTATTATTATTGGGATCGCTACGGGTCGAGGCAAATCTGTAAGAGAAGATTTGGAAAAAATTGTTCAAAAAAAATATTGGGATCAGGTTTTAATTGGATATTATAATTGTAGTGATATCGGAAACCTGTCACAAATTGAAATCCCTAATAAAAATATAAAACCAGACATTACCTTAAAGAGAATTTTCAATCGGTTGATTGAAGAAGAATTTTTATATCCTATAACCCCTGAATTAAAACCTCACCAAATTACGATTGAAATCTGTGATAAAGAAAACTGGCAGAAAGTTCGACAAAGTGTAATAGATTTTATCATTTCTTTAAATGAACAAAATATTCAAGTGTTAGAATCTTCTCACTCCATGGATGTAATAAATCAAAAAAATACAAATAAACTAAATATTATAAAAGAATGTACTACTTTAGTTAACGAAAGTAAGCTTGCCAGAAATATTTTATGTATTGGTGATAAAGGTAGATGGCCGGGAAATGACCATCAGCTTTTATCTACGCCTCACTCTTTAAGTGTTGATGAAGTGTCAGCTTCCAAAGATTCTTGTTGGAATCTTGCTGAACCAAGTGTAAAAAATATTCTTGCGACTCAATATTATTTGTCCTTGATGAAAAAAAGTTCTGAAGGGTTTAGATTTAACTATTATGAGATCAATTCTCGCGGAAAAGTTACTAATTAAAGTTATGAATTGGTCGGCCGAAGAAGTAGCCCAAGAAAGGCCCCTTATACAAGCTATGGCCAATCTCAAGTATGATGAATATCAACAATTCTCACCAGGAATAAGATTCACCGAAAGTCTAGCGCAATGGCTAAGCCAGTTTGATTCAAAAGAACGTGAATATGCATATTCCTTTATTAAAGAAAATCTAATATTTATTACTGCTGATCAAATTACACATCTAGTCAATATCTGCTTTGCTCAAAAAATTAATCCTTGGTTATTGCGAAAGGTATCGTTAAAAACAACTATTCCTTTTTACTTAGTCACTAAGCTTCGAAATCATATTAGTTACAAAGAGATTTTAAGAAAGTCCCTATTTCTGGGCGTCAGTGATGGCGCCAAGATCGATTTACTACGACGCAGCAGCGGTATTAGTAATGAGCAAGTATTTTCTTCATATTTTATCTCATCAGAGAAAAAAGATGATTTGTTATCAGAGTTAGAAAAAGACGGATTTTCAGGGAAATTCCAAAGCGTTTATTTAATTGATGATTTTACAGGTAGCGGACTAAGTTATGCGAGAACAGAAGACGGTGTGTTAACAGGAAAAATTATTAAATTTTTAAGATTAATCTTCAACATTCAAATCGCCGAAAACAAGGTATCGGTACTTTCGGAATTGATAGACAGTTCATCTTTCGACCTTCACATAATTTTTTATATTGCCAGAAGAGATTCTTTAAACTATTTAGAAAAACAGATAAAAGAGTGGCAGCAAATAAATTCCCTGCATTTTGAATTTTCCGTTGATGCGATTCAAGTGATAGAAGATGTATTTGAAAGTGAAGCAAAATCTAATAAGGACTTATTAGACATTTCCAAAAAGTATATTACAAGTGAGATATTAGATAGACATTTCAAGAAGGGAAAGCACTTACATTATTATTTAGGTTTTGACGAATGCGCATTACCATTAGTTCTACACCACAATACTCCTAACAATTCATTACCAATTCTATGGTGGTATCCTGAGAATGACCAATTTCGAGGAATATTCCCAAGAGTGACAAGACATAGAGAATGAGCAACAGATATAGAAATCCTTTTAAAATAAGGGCTACAGAAAAACTAGAAACAGAAAATAACTTTTTGAAAATGTACAGCCCGTACATTCTCGATGAACTATTGGAAAAAAATACTGACGGAAAATTATGGAATAACATTCTTTTCATTAGAAGTTCACCAGGAGCTGGGAAAACGTCTATTTTAAAAATATTTGAACCTTATAGTTTACTTACTTTATCTAATAATAAATCGGCAGCCTATTACAAAGAAATTTTAGACTACCTTAAAAAATTAGACATAATTGATAATTCAGGAAAAATTTATCTTATTGGCGTATACATTAGCTGTGCTAGAAATTATGAAGTGATAGAGGACTTAGATGTTTCTGAAGGTGAAAAGAAAAATATGTTTTTTGCTCTTATCAATTCTCGTGTAATTCTATCAACTTTGCGCTCCATACTTAATTTGTATCCTACATTAACTTTAGATGATATATCGATAAACGCTTCTCCATTTGATTACTCATTTTTAGATTTACAATTTCCTATTAGTGGAACCGAGCTGTTTTCCTGGGCTGCGGAAATCGAAAGAAATGTCTTTCGTGCGATAGATAGTTTTTTGCCGATTAAAAACCGTATTAATGGGCACAATGAATTATTCGCCTTTAGTTTAATGCAACCCTCAAATCTATTTCTCCAAGGCAATCCCTACCAGGGGAAAGTTTTGTTCATGTTTGACGATGCTCATAAGTTAAATAAATCACAGCGAGAATTTCTAATAAGATATTTAACCATCCAGCGATCGGCAAACAATATATGGATTGCAGAAAGACTAGATGCATTCGATGTTGAAAGGAATTTAGGCTCTTTTATCAAAAGAGACTATGATGAAATAAATTTAGAAGAAGTTTGGCAGGGAACCAATAAGTTTAAAACAATTGTTGCAAATATTGCTGATAAAAGAGCAATGATGTCATCTGAAAATGTAACTTCTTTCCAAGATTTTTTAGAAGATCATTTGAAAGAAATTAATTTTGAAGAAAAGTTCATTTCTTCATTTAAAAAATCAGAAGAGAAAATAAACTCAATGGTTTCGCTCGGACCTAAGTTCGAACAGTGGATTGCATATTTTAATAATTATAGCCAGCAACTGACGTCTTATGATAAACTGATTTTAGCTAAACAGATAGAAATAATAATTGCTCGAACAATTGGCAAGGCACAACTGGCATTCGATTTTCCTCTTATTGAAGAAGAGTTAAAACAAAAATTGGGAGGTGAAATTTTATCGGCAGCTATCCTTTTTGCTTCAATTGAAAATAAGATACCTTATTATTATGGATTTGAAAATCTAGTAAAGCTCTCATCAAACAACATTGAACAATTTTTATCCTTTGCTGGAGATTTGTACGAAATAATGCTTTCCCGGAAAATTTCAGATAAAAATATAAGCTTAGATGCTTCTGAACAGGAAAAACTTCTGAGGAAGATTGCTGATAGTAAATGGAATGAACAAATAAGATTACTTCCGTATTCTGATATTGTTTTAAAATTTCTAAATAATTTGTCAGTTTTTTTTCAAAAAGAAACCTATAAACCAAACGCTCCATATGCTCCAGGAGTCACAGGTTTTTCTATAAAAGAAAACAAAGAAAACAAACTTATCGAAAATGAACATTGGAAGGAAGACAAAGTGTTTTTACCATTAGTTAATGTTATCTCAACTTGCTTAGCATATAATATTTTAGAAAAAAGAATTACCAAGCAAGGAAAGGAAAATCAACAATGGACTATCTATTATTTAAATCGCTGGATATGTCTACGCTACAACCTGCCCTTTTCCTATGGGGGATTTCGTCATCGATATCCCTCTGAACTACTAAAATGGACAAAATAATATGAATAATTTCCGTTGGAATCCCTATGTATTATTAGAAGGAAAGGATGTTAAAGATTGTTTTTCTCAACATTTTACTTCAAAGAGTAAAGTTCTTATAATCATGAGCAAAGGTTTCGATATAAGAATGAACATAACTCTAACTGAGTTGTTACATAATAACTCAGATTTAGATATTACTTGTCTACTTATAACTTTCGATGAAGGTTCAGATTCATTTTCGCATAACTATAAAACAATGGTTGACGAAAACATTGCTGAACTCAATTCCCTATTACCCCCAGATAAAATTATTATAAAACAAATCCAACTCTGGCAACAAGCTGGGAGGAGTAAAAGGAGAGTTGGTGATCGAAAGGCAGCTAAAATAATTGATGACATTGACATCTCGAATTACACAGATATAATTGTAGATATAAGCGCTTTGCCCAGGGGCATTTATTTTTCTATGATTGGCAAACTTCTGACACTGATTGATTCTGATATAAAATACGCTAAAACTAATCTACTCATAACGGTTGCGGAAAATCCGGCTCTTGATAAAGCTACAAAAGATGAAACGCCTGATGAAGAATTAAATTTCCTTCATGGCTTCGGAGGTGAAATTGACCGATCTTCAACTGATAGTTTTGAACCCCTAATCTGGATGCCAATCTTAGGAGAAGAAAAATTACCACACATTCAAAAAGCTTACAGTTATCTTGCACCCAACGAGACATGTCCCATATTCCCATTTCCTAGCAGAGATCCCAGGAGACCGGATAGTTTGATGATTCAATATCATTCATTACTTTTTGATGAGATTGGTGTTGAAAAGCAAAATATTATGTATGTTCCTGAGCAAAATCCATTTGAAGCATATATGATCTTAAGCACAGCAATCCAGAACTACAAAAAGTCTTTAAAAGAAATAGGCGAATGTAAAGCTGTTTTGTCCACATTTTCCAGCAAATTGTTATCAATTGGCACCCTTATGGCAGCATATGAATTAAAGGTAAAAGACATTGGGGTTGGAGTTTTAAACGTAGATTCTCATGGATATAAACTTGACGAAAATATAAATCTAGCAGATATGAAAAAGGAAAGCAAACTTTTTGTAATTTGGCTAGCCGGTGAACCTTATCAACAATAATTTTATAGAATGAAACATAAATCAAATCCGGTCTGCATTGGTGCCGGATTAGTAGCTTTGGATGTAATTATAAGTGACACAAATGATACCCCTACTCAATTTTTAGCTGGAGGTTCCTGTGGTAATGTAAATGCTATTTTAGGATTTTTAGGATGGTCTTCATACCCCATAGCCAGATTATCAAAAACTGTAGCAACAGAACTTCTACTTGCGGATCTGCATAATTGGAAAGTCAATTCCGATTTAATAAGCGTTTCTGACGATGGAAGCACACCGATAATCATTCATAGAATTTTAAAAGATAGAAAGGGGTTTCCTAAGCATAGATTTGAATTTAGAAATCCTGAAGATGGAAAATATCTCCCATCATATAAACCCTGCCTTGCCAAATCTGTAGATTCTATCTTTAATACTAGAAAAAAAACCGATATCTTTTACTTTGATCGGATAAACAGAGCTTCAATAGAACTCGCTAAACTTTACAAAACTGAAGGCGCAATTATTTTTTTTGAGCCTTCGAGTGCTAAAGATATCAAAGGTTTTACAGAATGCTTAGAGGTTGCAGATATTGTAAAGTTTTCATCTGATAGAATTACTAACTACTCAGAATTATTTGAAAAATGCAGAGTCAAATTAGAAATAGAAACTTTAGGTGAAAAAGGATTGCAATATAGGAGATCAATGGAAAAGAAATGGCATTCGGTTAATGGCTATTCTATTGACAATCTCGTTGATGCCGCTGGAGCAGGTGATTGGTGTACAGCTGGAGTTATAAATACTCTTTACAATTTAAATAAAAATATAGATTTCATTAGTAATAAAGAGATTGTAAAATCACTTCGTTTTGGCCAAGCATTAAGTGCACTAAATTGTACTTATGAGGGGGCTCGGGGTTTAATGTATAATATATCTAGAAGTGAAATGCTTTCTTATATTCTAAATATAGTTGAATCACATGAGCAAGTAGAGCTAATAAAGAATGATTTTACCTCCGAATATAATATTAAAAAGACAAGTCGTAAAATCTCATCGTTGTATAAAACATTGTAAAACTTTATTAAACACCAATCAATATTCTTTGAAAATAGTCACAGGATCCATAGATTTTAATCTTCCATAAAACTCTATTGCATATCTATCAGTCATCCCCGCAACAAAATCACAAATTATTCTGTTTTTTCTGACTTCGTCAGTCGTAGCTACATAAAATGTAAAATTCTCTTTGGGCAAAAGCTTAGGATTTATTTGTATCGCTTTAAAGATACTTGTAACGATATCAAAACCTCTCAACTCACTTATTAGAATACGTGGTGAATTGACAATAAATTCATAAACAAAAAGCTTTAATGTTTCAACTTGAAGTAAGATATCGGGGTTAAATTTTACTTTTGACAATTGTGGAAAATCTGCGTTAAACTCAAACTCTATACCCCGGATAAATTTGCCAATTAAGTGGCTGCTCGTTTGAGTTCTTAGTCGACCCTCTTGGCCATAAGCTAAATTTAAGGAATAATAAAATTGATTAAAGAATTTGATCTGCTCCTGAGGTCCGAATGTTTTTACTTGTTCAGGGATGTCGGGGTAACCAAATAGAAAATAAATGATATCCTCGATTGTTTTGTATACGGTTTTCTCTGTCACCCCATCTATACCCCGTTTACCCAATTTTTCTGCGACCTTTTTAAAAATGGTTTCTGATACGCTTCGATCTTGTGAATAGATAAAATCAAATAAAGTGTAGAATCCTGCTTTGAGACCATCTTCTAAGTCGAATACTGAATAAGCAATATCATCTGCCAAATCCATTATACCACATTCAATGGTCTTAAATTCTCCGGTATAATCAGGTTCATTTAAAACTGATTCCTTAATTTTTTTTATGAGTTCGCGATCTGATAAATAATATCCTTTAGAAAGTTTTTCATCATCTTCTCTTTTTAACGGTATCTCTTTATCATACTTTAATATTGCGGCTAGAGACCTCATAGTAAGATTTAGACCAACCCTATGTTCCTCCGGTTTAAACTTTTTTTCGAGTTTAGTCAAAACTCGAAGAGTTTGTGCATTACCTTCAAATCCACCGAAGCTTTTCATCATATCATCTAATGCGTGTTCACCTTTGTGCCCGAACGGAGGATGCCCGATGTCATGGGCTAATCCGGCAAATTCAAGAATATCAGTATTAATTTCAAAACCAAATTTCTTTAAATCTTCATTCTCGGAATTTAAACGAATTCCGATAGATTTTGCAATTTGTGCAACTTCTAATGAATGGGTTAATCGGCTTCGAAAGAAATCGGACTCTAGGCCAGGGTATAATTGTTGTTTCCCCTGTAAACGGCGAAAACTATGGCTGTGTAAAACCCTAGCATAATCGCGTCGATAACAAGTACGGTAACTCTCCTCCCCTAAAACAGATTCAGTCTCTTTCAGTATTTTTACTTCGTCTCCTTTTTGATACATTCAACTTTCTGTTTTTCGTCAGAAGATTTGTTTTCTTTTTGAGTAGGGACATAATTAGCAGCAATATGATCCTGGATAGAAGGTATTGGTTCGAAATAATTGATCATTATATTTTCAATTATTTTCTTCTTAATATCTTCAATAACAGGATCATTAAACTGAATCTTTTGCGGAGATGTTTTTGATTCTTCCATTGTTGTAAGATGTAATTTGAAGGTATATATACTTCAATAAATTGGTTGGAGATTTTGAGATTTCATAAATTTAATAAAGAATTGTGTACAAATACAAATAGAAATGTGTAATTCTTGTATATAAATGACTTTCAAACTTTTAAAAATGGTAAAATTACTATTTTTGATAATTTTTGTCATCTCACACAAGAATTCCAAAATATTAATTCACCACCTCCTTCTTCACCCTTTTAAACTTCGCAGATATGGTATCGCCTGCTTTCTTCAGCCTGTCGGAAGCGGTATCCGCAAATTTGTCCAGCTTTACCTTGGCGGTATCGCCAAATTCTTTAAGATCTTTTGCTACTTTATCGGCACCATCGCTTACTTTATCGGCCGTGTTGTCGAGCACATCTTTTGTTTTGGCCTTATCTGCCTGCGTACAACTAAAAACCGTTGCCAGAATAATTACCGAAAGAATATTTTTCATGATTTTTTTTTCGATGAAGTTACAAATCCCGTACCGTACAAAAAAGCGCCCCGGTTGAACGGAGCGCTTTTAAAAAATATTGTTTTATGATATATCCTTCGACAAGCTCAGGATGACAGTCCTGATGGGATGATAGCGGTTGTCCGTCGTCGGTGGTCCGTGGTCCGTCGTCGGTGGTCCGTGGTCCGTCGTCGGTGGTCGGTGGTCTCTCCCCTACTTCTTCCTGAAAAACAACCGGATCGGCACCCCTTTAAAATCAAAATTCTCCCTTAGTTTATTCTCCAGGTAGTTCTGGTAAGGCGTTTTGATATCGTCCGGGAAATTACAGAAGAAGGCGAACGTAGGCGTCCTGGTTGGCAACTGCGTTACATATTTTATGCTGATGGCAATACCCCTCACCACCGGCGGATGGTATTGCTCGATGGCTTTCAGCATCACTTCATTGAGTTTGGAAGTGGCCACCCTGCGCTGACGGTTTTCGTACACCACCAGGGCCGTTTCGATGCTCTGGAAGATACGCTGCTTCTCGGTTACCGAAATGAAAATGATCGGCACATCGGAAAACGGCGCCAGGCGCTGCTTCAGTTCCTTTTCGTAATCGCGGGCGGTATTGGTGCCTTTATCTTCAATAAGGTCCCATTTATTTACCAGCACTACTATCCCCTTTCCTTTTTTTACCGCCATGGAAAATATCGAAAGGTCCTGTGCGGTAATGCCTTTGCCGGCATCCAGCAGCAGCATACATACATCGGCTTCATCCATTGCCTTGATGGCCCGTATTACGGAATAAAATTCCAGGTCTTCGTGCACCTTCGCCTTGCGGCGGATACCCGCGGTATCGATGAGGATAAATTCTTTATTGAATAAATTATAATGGGTATGAATGGTATCGCGGGTAGTGCCGGCGATATCGCTCACGATCGTTCTTTCGGAACCCACCAATGCATTGAGCAAAGACGATTTGCCTACATTCGGCTGACCGATGATGGCAAACTTTGGCAGATCATCCGATTTAGGCTCTTCGCTTTCTACTATAAGGTCGGTTACCGCATCCAGCAATTCGCCGGTGCCGCTCCCGCTGATGGAAGAGAGAAAAAATATGTGCTCGAAACCGAGGCTGTAAAATTCGCTGGCCTCAAGCAAACGTGCATGGTTATCTACTTTATTAACCACCAGGAAAACCGGCTTCGGGCTGCGGCGCAGCAGTTCGGCCATGCTTTCATCCAGGCTGGTGATGCCTGTTGAGGCGTCTACCATGAACACGATGGCATTCGCCTCTTCGATGGCGATGTGCACCTGCTTGCGGATCTCCGTTTCAAATACATCATTACTGCCGGTTACAAACCCACCGGTATCTATCACGTTGAAGGATTTGCCCACCCATTCGGCCACGCCGTATTGCCTGTCGCGGGTAACCCCGCTGACGTCATCCACGATCGCTTTCCTCTGTTCGAGCAAGCGGTTAAAGAAGGTACTCTTACCGACATTCGGCCTGCCGGTAACTGCTAATGTAAAACTCATTTTTAATTGATAATTTTATAATTGATAATGGATAATGTTTCCGATTCGCATTTTATGTACGTCTCGAACCTTCTCCATGTTGTTGTCGAATTTGATAATGTTTAATTTGATAATGATCCCTCTGATAAAAAAATTATCCATTATAAAATTATCCATTATCCATTCAGCTAATATCCGTATTCTTTCAAAAACAAATCACTGTCCCTCCATTTCGGCCTCACTTTCACATATAGTTCCAGGAAAACTTTGCTTCCCAGGAACTCTTCAATGTCTTTCCTTGCCAGTGTGCCCAATTGTTTGATCATGCTGCCACCTTCGCCCAGGATGATCCCCTTCTGGGTTTCGCGGTGAACGATGATATCGGCCCTGATCTTTATGAGGGTGGTTTTTTCTTTAAATTCCTGTATCAGCACGGTGGCATGATACGGTAGCTCTTCCTGGTAAAGCTGGAAGATCTTTTCGCGGATAAGCTCGCTTACAAAAAACTTCGTAGGCATATCACTCAGGTCGTCGCCTTCGTAAAAAGGATGCCCTTCGGGCAGGTAAGAAAGGATGCGCTGCAGCAATTCTTCCACGCCTTGTTTTTTCAAAGCGGAGATGCTTACCACTTCTTTGCAATAGGGTTGCGCAGCATAAAACTCTTTGCTGGCTTTCAATGCTTCTTCATCTTTTACCGCATCTATCTTATTGAGCACCACGATCACCGGCGCTTTCAGTTTCAATTGCTGGAAAATAGCATGGCTTTCGTCTACACTTTCCCTTGCATCGGCAATGAGCAGGGCCACATCCGCGTCTTCGAGGCTGCCTTTTACCGCCTGCATCATCTTTTCGTGCAGTTTGTATTTGGGATCGATGATGCCGGGTGTATCCGAAAGGATCACCTGGTAATCCTTACTGGTAAGGATGGCCTTGATGCGGTGCCGGGTTGTTTGCACCTTATGCGACACGATGGCCATCTTTTCGCCCATCAATGCATTGAGCAGCGTGCTTTTGCCTGCGTTGGGCTTACCAAAAATATTTACGAATCCTACTTTCATTCAAACTATACTTTATAAAAAACAAAAAGCCGGTCTTTTAAATTGACCGGCAAAAGTAGTTTATTTTAATGGGATTACTGTCTTGTAAATGTGAAGGTTGCCTTATCACCGGCAACTTGTATATTGGAAGCTGTACCGGTAATACTGTTACAGGTAAAATTGGTAACTGTAAATGCCTGACCATCAATAGTTACAACTCCTGCGGAAAGGTTCCAAACACCTGTGTAACTGCCGGGAGGATCGCATGACCCACCTGCATCGTTGTATTTGAGTACTTTATCGGCCTGAAGTATATATACGTCATCCCGCTGGCATGGTTCGAGGTAATCTTCAAAAATATCTATTGAAGGGGAAGAGGACGACAGTTTGTAAGTGATGGCCGTTATCTTGTAAGAACCTGCAAGATTAGTTTCATTCAGTTCGCAGCCTGAACCAGGTGCCGGGTCATTGCTCTTGCTGCAGCCGAAAAATGTGAATGCCGCAAGGGACAGGATTAAAAGAATTCTTTTCATAATGTGAGAATAGATTAGTTTTTTAAAAATAGTATAAAAAAACCAGACAGACAATTCCGGGTAAAACTAATAAAGAAAGAAGCTGGAAAAATAAAAGTCCCGTACATCGACTGTACGGGACTTCTGTGTTGCGAAGAGAAGGATCGAACTTCTGACCTTCGGGTTATGAGCCCGACGAGCTACCGCTGCTCTACTTCGCGGTGCAAAAATAAGGTTATATAAGTTTGTAGCCAAAAAATTATACTTTTAATTGAATAAAATATTTTCTCATGAGATTTTTCGCACCGCTTTATACTTTACTCATCCTCTTCCTGTTTTCGTTTTCCGCCTGTAAATCCACCATCAAAGAACTCGACGACCAGGTATATAGCCGCCATCTGCAACGGCAGGTTCCGCTGAAGATCGTTGCTACCCCGATGCCCGACAAAAAAGAAGAGATGAACCTGTTGCTGATGAATTCGGTAGAATTGCTGGATGCGGTGGATGCGAAAAGAATGCTGGACAGTGTGTATAAATCAGGATCCATACGCCCGTTACTCATTGTAGCTTTTGAAGGTAAAAAAGAAGATTATGGCTTTCCCGATACAGGCAACCAGGCAAAGGACTTCAAAGAAGGAAAACAATTTAACGAATTCATTATAGGCGAACTGTATCCTTTCATCAAGAAAAAAGTGGTGACCCGTAGATTTTATTCCATTGCTACCTGCGGGTTCGGCAGGTCTGCAAAAAACGCTTTTTATGTGGCTTTTCACAATGATGACAAGATCACACTCTCAGCCTTGTTCTATCCGCAGTTTGACGCTGGTGAAATAGATGCATTACGTTACTACAGAACCCAGGCCGCATTTGATGCCATGATCGTTACCGGAAGCAGCAATGACAGCACCACCCGGTCCTTTACTAATCTTCATGCCGGAAAACCTACCATTACCACCACATTTGAATATGCCGCACCGGCATTATCGAATGAAAAGCAAATGCCCACACCGGCAACTTTTGCAAAGTTCCTGGCGTGGGCATTTAAAAAGTAAAGGCCTTCCATCTCCGGAAGGCCGGGATCTTACCTGTCTCTTTTCGCTATGGTGCTGGCGCCACTGCTGTGTAATGTTTTCACGATCGCGTCGCCTTTGTAATATACATCGCTGGCGCCACTGGCATTTACCGTAAGTTCCTTATTTACGGTGATGTTCACATCGCTGGCGCCGGAAGATTTTGTATTGCAGATATCTACAGCCAGATCGTATCCTTTGAAATCACTGGCGCCGCTGTTTTCCAGGTTGAGCAGGGATGCCGTACCGCTGATCTTTACATCCGAAGCCCCGCTCAGGTCGATCACCAGTTCATCCGCTTTTACGTTGCCTTTGAAATCGCTGGCGCCCGAAAGCCTGATTTCCAGCTTTGAGGCCTGAAGCGTTCCTGCCACGATCACATCCGACGCACCCGATGCATGCAGCTCATCGATGTTTTTAAAAGCGATATACACTTTCAGTTTCTTATTGTTTCCCCTCCAGCCCCTGTCGCTGTTGTCGTAGGAGATGGTGAGTGTGCTGCCGATGATCACCGTCTTGATCTTATCGGCATACTTTTCTTCGGATGCGCTTACGGCAAGGCTTTCGGTTTCCGACTGGCTGAGATAGATATCGATACCATCGGATACTTTTATCTTGTCGAAACTGCCTGCCAGCACCCGCATCTTTGCATTGGGATCAACCACCAGCTGATCCTGGGCAAAACTGCTGAAAGCAGTGATCACGAAGATGAACAATAAGGAGAAATGCTTTTTCATTGTATAAATTTATTAAATATTAACAATGGATAATGGATAATATTATAATGGATAATGTTTTCGGTTTGTAAATCGTTTAAGAAAGGAAAATCATCCGATCCGAAAACATTATCCATTATCCCGTTATCCATTATCAGGATTTACGTACCGATCCGCCGCTGCTCTTCGTAATGTCTACATTGGTAGCATTGCCTTTGTATTTGATGCTGCCGCCGCTGCTGGCTGAAGCATCGAGGGATTTATTGGCGGTGATCTCGATATCCGCACCGCTGGAAGCTGATGCTGTACAATTGTCTGTTACAAAACCATAACCGTCAAAAGAAGCGCCGCTGCTTACAGAAATGCTTGTTTCGCCGGCTGACCCGGAAAGGTTGATCTCAGAACCGCTGCTTTGATCGATGTTGATGGACGTAGCTTTGATAGCGCCATCAAATTCGGAGCCGCTGGAAAGGCGCAGGTCGAATTTTCCTACATTCAGCTCATTTGTCAGTTTTACATTTGCCCCGCTGGAAGCGCTCAGTTTTGATAATGTTTTTACAGAAAGATACGCTTTAAGCTTCCTGCCTTTTTCCCACTTCATCCGGTTATTATTGTCGAAATATATTTTGAGTACCCCGTTCACTATTTCGGTTTTGAAATCGTCACTGTATTTCTCATCGTTCATGCTTACGGCCAGGGAAACTTCGTTGCCCTGCGTAAGGAAAAGTTCGATACCGGTAGCTACGCTCACCCCGGTAAATTCGCCGGCGATGACGCGTGTGCGGGCATTGGGATCGGTTACAACTTTTGTTTGGGCTGTTGCGTTCAGCGCTACGAATGCCAGTAAGGCGAATAATACTCTTTTCATGTTTTTTCTATTTTTTTGATGGTTGATCGAAACAAATAAATGTTTCATGGCTATACTTCGTAATTAATACGCAGCAGGGGAAAATATGTTACAGCCTCGGGGGGAAAAGTTCAAAAAGTTTCAAAGGTTCAAGAGGTTCAAGAGGTTCAAAGGTTCAAGAGGTTCAAAAGTTAAATAGATCCCTGTAGAACATAACATTTTGAACCTCTTGAACCTTTGAACCTTTGAACTTCCCTAAAAAAAACCGGCTGCTATTATTTTTACACACTATCTTTGCAGCAGTTAGTTTTTTACACATCGCTCGAATTTCCGGGGTGCTTCTTAAATGAGGCTGAGATAATACCCGTATAACCTGCTCAGGATAATACCTGCGAAGGGAGAATCAATTTTGCCGGCTCATGATGCCCGGACGTTCAGCACAAAAATTTATGGATGAAACCAATCATTGCGGCATTATGCCTTTGTGCTTATGGATTGTTTGCGCATGCGCAGCAACCATCATTTAACGACACTTCCTCCCTGCAACCTGTAGAAGTGAAAGCCATCAGGGCGGGCGAGAAAGCCCCTTTTACCCAGACCACCATCAATAAAAAAACGATCCGCCAGGGCAATACCGGGCAGGATATCCCCTTTATGCTTAACCAGACGCCATCGGTGGTGGTCAACTCGGATGCAGGTACAGGTATCGGCTATACCGGTATGCGCATCCGGGGTACCGACGCTACCAGGATCAACGTGACGCTCAACGGCATCCCGTACAACGATGCCGAAAGCCAGGGAACTTTCCTGGTGAACCTGCCGGATTTTCTTTCTTCGGTAAATTCTATACAGGTACAACGGGGTGCCGGAACCTCCTCTAACGGCACAGGCGCTTTTGGGGCAACGGTAAGCCTTTCTACCAACGAAAAAAATGAACAGGCTTATGCCGAGATCAACAACAGCTACGGCTCCTTCAATACCTGGAAAAACACCGTAAAAGCCGGTACCGGCCTGATCGACGGACGATACACCCTGGATGCAAGGCTCAGCCAGATCACCAGCGATGGCTACATCGACAGGGCTTCCAGCAACCTCAAGGCTTTCTATCTGTCAGGCGCCTATTACAGGAAAAATTCCACGCTGCGCTTCAATGTTTTTTCCGGAAAAGAAAAAACCTACCAGGCCTGGAACGGTGTACCAGAAGCTTTATTGGGCAGCGACCGCACTTACAATTCGAGCGGAACGGATAAAGCCGGAACACCTTACGACAATGAAACAGACAATTACACGCAAACACATTATCAATTATTTTTTGATACAAAGATCAACAGCAACTGGAGTTTCAATACAGCGGCTTTCCTCACAAGAGGGCTTGGATATTATGAAAATTACAAAGCCCGGGAAAAATATTCCAAATACGGGTTGCCCAACCTGGTGCTGGCCGATACCACCATCACCCGTACGGACCTGATCCGACAGAAATGGCTCGACAATTATTTTTACGGGCAGGTATTTGCTGCACAATACAAAAAAAATAAAAGCGAGATCACCATCGGTGGCAGCTGGAGCACTTATGATGGTACGCATCACGGAGATATCGTGTGGGCGCAGTATGGCATTGATAAAGGCTATCGCTATTATGATGTAACGGCAAAAAAATCGGAACTGAACACTTATGTGAAATGGCAGTATGAATTTGTGCGCAACTGGAACCTCTTCACCGATCTGCAATACAAACATGTGGAGCATAAGATGAACGGTTTTGCCGATAACCCTACCCTGCTCATCAAAAGGGATTTTGATTTCATCAATCCCAAAGCAGGGGTGAGTTATACCAGCAACGGGTTGAAAGCTTACCTGAGTTATGCGGTGGCCAATAAAGAACCCAACAGGGATGATTTTGAAGCGGGGGTGATCAATCAGCCGAAGAAGGAGATGTTGCAGGACGTTGAACTTGGTGCAGAAAAAAGAACTTCCCGGTATTTTGTTGGTGCTACATTCTATTACATGCAATACAAGGATCAACTGGTGCTTACCGGCCGCATGAATGATGTGGGAGCTTATACAAGGATCAACGTGCCGAAGAGCTACCGGGCAGGTGTAGAACTACAGGCCGGCTATGTGGTGAACGATTGGCTGAATGCCAGCGCCAATGTAACTTTCAGCAAAAACAAGATCAAACGTTTTACAGAGTTCCTGGATGAATACGATGTGGATTACAACTGGATCAGCCAGGTTGCCATCGATCATAAAAATACCGACATCGCATTTTCGCCTTCAGTGGTAGCGGGTGGTATCATCAATATCTTACCGGTAAAAAACCTGCAGGTAAGCCTCATCAGCAAATACGTAGGCGATCAATACCTGGATAATACTCAAAGTGCGCAACGCAGGCTGAATGGTTTTTATACACAGGATGCGAGAGTGATCTATACGATCCAAAAAAAGCTGTTTAAAGAATGGAATATTTCTGCGCAGGTAAACAATGTATTCAGCAAGAAATACGAACCTAACGGTGCCGTGTACCCGATTGTGTATGATGGTGCGGTAGTGTCGGATAAATATTATTTTCCCATGGCGCCTGCCAATTTTGTAATAGGATTGAATATCTCGCTTTAGCGAGATTCAATCCTGTTACAAAATTAGTAATTACGAATTACGAATGAGGGTCGCACGATCTGGAGTTTATACTTCTCCTCGTGCGACCCTCATTCGTAATTCGTAATTATCAATTCGTAATTAAATAGCTTGCCACGCCAGCACCCCACCCTCCAGGTTCTTCACATTGGTAAACCCAAGCGACTCCAGGGTAAGTGCGGCCTGCACACTGCGCCTGCCGCTGCGGCAGTATACGATCACTTCTTCATTTTGCCATTCGGCAATATCGTCTGTCTGCATGGTAAGGATGTTCCCCAGTGGAATGAATGCCCCGCCGATGTTGAATTCCGCCCTTTCATCGGGTTCCCTCACATCGAGCAGGTGTACATCTTCACCTGCATCCAACCGTTGTTTGATCTCCTGTACTGTTACGTTTGTCATGTTGTATTTTTTATTCCGGTGATTTATTTTCAGATGAATCTTTCGGGTTGATCATGACCGGTGATATCCACAGGTCCATGAGTTGCCCGGATTGTATATAATTCAATTGCCTGTTTTCGGGATCGTCAGTAAGCCGCATAGGGCTTTGCCTGATGATGAATGCGGAGCAGGTATCTTTTACCGGGCCTTCGGTGATCAATGCCCCCAGGCTGATCCCCAGTTCTTCAAGCAACTGTTTTGCTTCGCAAAAAGTTTTTCCTTCCAGGTCTGGCACAGGAATATTCTGTTGGTCAATACCACGGGCGATCACCAGGTCGATGCGGCTGCCCCAGAGTACTTTGGCCCCCGATTCAATAGCGGCTCCGTTAAATTTTTGTTCGAGCACGGACCCCATGGTGAAGTCGGGCTTGAACGTGGTATCCCCTAGTTTGAGGTGACTGCGTTTTAATATTTCCAGCGCATAGTTCAGCGATTTGCCTTTCAGCGATGGCATTTCCACCATTGGAAGTGTTTCGCGGTTGACAGTCAGCAAAACTGTACGATTGATTTTTACCGTACTGTTGGCTTCCGGAAATTGTTTGAGCACCGTTCCCATTTTAGCCGTATCCACATACACGGAATCGAGTATGGTGACATCGAACCCCTTTTCTTCCAGGAACCTGATGGCTTCCTTAGTGCTCTTATTGGTAACGGAAGGCACAGTGAGGTATTCGCCGTGCTTGGTGATCATACCGAGCATTTGCAGAATGCCAAACAGGATGAGAAAAAGCAGCCCGATCGCTACCAGTAAATTTACCCAGAAAGGGCGGTGGGTGATGAATTTAAACACAGATTTAGATTTCGTTAGTACAATATTACAGGGAATTAATAATTAATAATGAATAATTAATAATTCCTTTGCCAGAAATAGCCTCCAGCTTTTGATACAAAATTCAAACTGAAATAACTAATAATTATTAATTAAAAGCTTCTTCAATAAGCGCCGAATAAAATTCCTTCAGCGACCATCCCATCGCCTTCACCTGCTGCGGTACAAGGCTTGCGGCGCTTTGTCCGGGTACGGTATTGATCTCCAGCATGTAGGGTTGCCCCACAGTTTCTTCATAGATGAAATCGATGCGTACAATACCGCGGCAGTTGAATACCGAGTAGGCTTTCCTTGCGGCATCCCGTACTTTGTCGGCCACCACTTCATCCACTTCCGCGGGGGTGATCTCCTCACTGGCGCCTTCATATTTCGCTTCAAAATCGAAGAACTCGTTTTTCGAAATGATCTCGGTCATCGGCAGGGCGATGATCTTTCCTTTACTGCGGAAAACACCGATAGTAAGTTCCCTTCCTTTGATGAATTCTTCCACCAGTACCTGCTCGTCTACCGCGAAAGCTTTTTCGAGGGCCGCGGGCAATTGTGCGGGCCCGGTCACTTTGCTCATGCCCAGGCTGCTTCCGCCGTTGTTTGGCTTCACGAATACCGGTAGTTTCAACTGGTCCAACACCTGTTCGGCCGTAGTACCGTCATTTTTAAATAAATGCATCGACTTCGCCACATATATACCGGCAAAAGCTGCTACCGCAACAGTATATCGTTTGTTGAACGTAAGCGCCGATGTGGCTGCATCGCAGGATGTATAAGGAATGTTGAGACAATCGAAATACCCCTGCAGCTTCCCGTCTTCGCCGGGTGTACCGTGCAGGCCAATGAGCACTGCATCAAAAGTTATTTTTGAACCATCCACGGTAATGGAAAAATCATTTTTATCCACTTCGCTTTTTTCACCCGAAGGGGATTTATAAAACCAGCCCGAAGGATGGATATCTATCAGGTAACAATCCCATTTGCCGGAATCGATGTTATTGAAAATCGTTTCTGCACTTTTATAAGAAATGACCGCTTCCCCGGAGTACCCGCCGGTGACAAGGGCTATTTTTTTGTTACTCATATGTTTTTTATTACAAGAATTAAAACAACTTGATCGACCTCCGGGGTTTTAAAACCCCCGGAGCGTCTACCCCGAGACCTCCGGGGTTTCGAAAACCCCGGAGGTCTACCCTAAGACACCCGGAGGTTTCGAAAACCTCCGGGGTCTTATTCTTCTTCGGCTCCTTCATTGCCGGTATCCAATACAAATTTCCAGCTGCCGTCGTCCTGCTTTTTCCAGATACTCACATAAGTACCATAGATGACAGTATCCACACCATTCGGGTGCAGTGCATAAAGGCCATAAGTATATCCCAGATCGGCTGATTTAGATACGAATACTTTTTGTGGCTCCCAGTTAAGTTTGTAAGAAGTATCGTTTTGCTGGATAAGGTAGTCGATGGCATGTGCCCCTACTATCGGCATCTGGTTTGGCCTGAGCAATACCCCATTGCTGTCGATATATTCGATGAATGCATTCTTCATTCCTTTTTCGACACTCAGATCGGAAAATTTCCGGTCGGTTTCCATCAGTGCCTCTCTTTCCGCTGCCAGGTCGGGAACCGCAGCGTCTTTTTTTCTTGTCTGACAGGAACATATGCAAATGATCACCAGACAAATAAAACCCCCTCTCGTCATATGATGCTTTTAATGATGGGCAAGATAATGATAATACCAAAGATAGTATTAACAAAAAGGCGAAAGTATTATTAAAATACCCTCGCCAGGATGCAGGAAATATCACCTGCCTGATTAAGCCTTTCGGCTACAAAAAGGTTAAATATGCAATTTCTCTTTTTTCCCCATCAGCTCGGCTACCGTTTCGCGGTAATCTTCATCAGGTACACAGCAATCTACCGGGCAAACCGCGGCACACTGTGGTTCTTCATGAAAACCCTGGCACTCCGTGCATTTATTGGGAACGATATAATAAGTATCTGCCGAAATCGGAGCATTGCGCTGGTCGGCATCCAGGGTGGATCCATCCATCAGGGTAAAAGTGCCTTTAATGGTAGTTCCATCGGATATAGCCCACTCAACACCGCCTTCGTAAATCGCATTATTCGGACATTCGGGCTCACAAGCCCCGCAGTTTATACATTCGTCTGTTATCTTTATTGCCATCTATCGTAATTTTGGTGTAAAATTAATAAGAATAACATGGATTTACAAGAACGAATTGATTTAATGGTGGAAATAGGAGAATATTTTAAAGCCGATCATGAGGAATGGAAAACAGTGAAACAACAGGCTTACCAGAAAAATGGCTGGTTTACACCCGAATTCATACAAAATGCTGCTGATCAGCTGGCAGACAATTTTCTGCAAAAAGACAAGCTGACTGCCTGGGCTGCCCATTATCACATCGATGATAATATTTCCCCGAAAAATGTGGGTATCGTGATGGCAGGAAATATTCCTCTGGTGGGCTTCCACGATTTTTTAACGGTTTTCATCAGCGGGCATTACCAGACGGTAAAATTGTCGTCGAAAGATGATGTATTGCTGAAACATATTTTCAAGCAGATGTATTCGTTGCACATCGAAACGCAGAATCATATTTCCATCGCGGACATGCTGAAAGGGTGTGATGCATATATCGCCACCGGCAGCAATAACTCCGGCCGGTACTTTGAACAATATTTTGGAAAATATCCTAACATCATCCGCCGCAACCGTACGTCTGCAGCCATTCTTACAGGAGATGAATCTGCCGAAGAACTGTTGAAATTATCCGATGATGTGCATTTGTATTTCGGCCTGGGCTGCCGCAATGTGACCAAGATCTATGTTCCGGAAGGATATGATTTCGTTCCGTTGCTGGATGCTTTCAAATCGTACGCTTATTTTGCGGATCACCACAAATACAAGAACAATTACGATTACCAGCTTTCCATTTTATTGCTGAATAATATTTATTACATGACGGATGGAAGCACCTTGCTGATTGAGAACGAGGGGCTTTTTTCGCCCATCAGCCAGCTGCATTATTCGTTCTACCAACAAGGAGAAGATCCGGCGGCTGAATTGAAAGATAATGAGGATGTGCAATGCATCGTGTCTAAAAATGAGATACCTTTCGGAGAGGCGCAACACCCGCAGTTGTTTTCGTATGCGGATGGCGTGGATACGATGGAATTTTTATTGGGCTTGTGACGACAGACCACCGACGACAGGCGACAGACCACAGACAATCCACCGGCCATAGGGATACAGACGATTGAATAAAAAAATTAAATTGCTATCAGAAAAAACTTTCAGCCATTATAAACCCGTCGTCCGTGGTCCGTGGTCTGTGGCCTGTCCTCGGTCGTCCGTAGTCTGTCGTCCGTGGTCGCCCTTCCCATCTACGAAAGCTTTACTAATTTAGTGTTAAAGATGGCAGGAGGTAATGTACATTCTGGCAGTGCATCGTTACTTTGTAGGCGAGGCACACGATTTGTGAATTGGTAGTGCTGACGAAAAATTGAAGAAAAATAAAACCTTAGAAAAATGAAGATCAAACAAATTTTCGCAACTGTCGCTATCAGCGCAGTAACCACATTGGGAGTGATATGGGGTTATGGAAAATTCATGAAGAATGATAATTATTATGGCGGCCAGCAATCGGGTGTGTTACCGGCAAACTATAAATATGCAGGGTACACCGATGGCAATACCCCACCCCCGAATGGTGCAGTCGATTTTACCCAGGCTGCACAAACTTCCATTCCGACCGTTGTGCATATCAAAACCAAAACGAATGCAAAACAGGTAACCAACAGCCTGCCACGCAATCAGCAGCGCCAGAATCCTTTCAGCGACTTTTTTGATGATGATATGATGAACCAGCTTTTTGGCGGCGGCAGAAGCGGGATGATCCCTGAACAAAGGGCTTCCGGCTCGGGTGTGATCATCGGGGAAAACGGCTACATCGTAACCAACAACCACGTAGTAGCGAATGCCGATGAAGTGACGGTTACTTTGAGCAACAAAAAAACATACACCGCTAAAGTGGTGGGAACTGATCCTGCCTATGATCTCGCTGTGATCAAGATAGAAGCTTCCGGCCTTCCTTACCTCGTATACGGCAATTCGGATGACGTAAAGATCGGCCAGTGGGTATTGGCGATCGGTTATCCGCTGAACCTGGAAACTACGGTTACCGCGGGTATCGTGAGTGCAAAATCCAGGAGCCTTGGACTGAACAGGGACAGGTCTGGCCAGGCATCAGGAGCGGTAGAAAGTTACATCCAGACGGATGCTGCGGTAAACCAGGGCAACAGTGGTGGCGCTTTGATCAGTACCGATGGTAAACTGATCGGTATCAACTCCGCGATCGCTTCGCCAACGGGATATTACTCCGGTTATTCTTATGCTATCCCGGTGAATATCGCTAAAAAAGTAGTGGATGATATCATCAAATTCGGTACGGTACAAAGGGGCTACCTGGGCGTACAATATGTGCCTGCCAGCGATATGAGCAGCGCGGAAAAGAAAAAACAAGGCATCCCCGAATCGGCTTACGGCATTTATGTTACGGATGTTCAAAAAGAAGGGGCTGCGTATGAAGCCGGTATCCGCAGAGGTGATATCATGAAAAAGATCGGTAATGTGGAAGTGACCAGCGGTGCGGAAATGCAGGAACAGATCAGCAACTACAAACCAGGAGATAAGGTACCGGTAACGTATACGCGAAATGACAAGGATATAACCACTACGGTTACCCTGAAAAACAAAGCAGGTAATTTTGATATCGTAAAGGGCGAAACAGCGATTGATCTTTTAGGCGCCGACCTTGCCAATCTTGATCCGAAAAAAGCCAAAGAATATGGAGTAAATGGCGGTGTGGTCGTTAAGAAAATAAAAGATGGTGTGCTTAATGATCAGACAAGGATCAAAGACAGTTTCATCATCATGAAAGTGAATGACCAGGATGTAAAGAATATGGAAGAATTGAAAACCGCCATAGGTAATAATAAAAATTTAACCATCAGCGGATTTTATCCTGGTTATGATGGATTATATGATTACCAGGTGACTTTGGGGGAATAAAACAAATCTATGATCTGAGATGTATGATCTATGATCTAAGATGTATGATCCAGGTCTTCCCGGATTAACTTATATAAAAAAATCCCGTTCCAACAGTATTGTTGGAACGGGATTTTTTTTATCGTTCCAACCGAAAGAGATCATACATCATAGATCATAGATCATACATCATAGATCATACATCTTAGATCATAGATCATACATCATAGATTAATTGCCCAATTTGTACACTGCTGTCAACCCGTTACTCCCCTCTCCAAAACTTGGATACAGCGTAATTTTCTGCTTTTCATAGTTTTTATTCCTGTGGAAATGTGGAATTAATATCCCGGAAAGTGTACCGATCGTGGTGCCCACTATTACATCCGACCTGAAATGCTGCCCTGCTTTCAACCTCAGCAAACCGGTAGTTACTGTAGCGGCACCTGCAACTGCATAAGGCGCCCATTTGAACCGCATCTGCGGATGATAGGCCGTATACACCTGCGCCATGAAAAAGGCAGAAGATGCTACAAAGCCCGGATGGCCGGCAAAGAAAGAGTTTCTTGCACCACCACGGGTACGTTTGGTGATATCCACCGTGGGGTTATAAGCGTATGGCCGGAACCGGTTGGCAGCCATCGCGGAGGTAACATAAACAGAACCGAATGCGCCCAAGGTTTCGAGGTACATCAACCCTATCTGTCCCGCATCTTTGCGTATGCCTTTATCGAATAACAATACCAATGGTAATCCCATACTGCCATAAAAAAACAGGTCACTTGTTTTTGCTGCTTTCGGATCATAGTTATCCGCAATGGGGCGGTCAAACTTATTGATATCACTAATTTTCAAGGCCATCACTTCCGCCTCGGGCACGGGATCGCGGCCATATACTTTTGACATACCATAGAGCGGCCAGGCTACGAGTGCGGCCGTTACCGGTATTTCCCACTTTTTGTTGAACTGAAAAGGACGTTGCGGATCGGGACTTTTATCTGTTTGTGCAAATGCGGAATGAGCGGCCAGAAATGTCACCATCATCACCGCCATCAGTCTGTATGCCATAGGTTGCTTTTTGATTTTTATGCTATCAAAAACAAAAAGCAAGCCATCTAGCCTTTTTCGTATACGAGGTATTGCCAGGGGCGCATTACAAATGCTTCATCTAATGGAAGCTCCAGGTGATCCTGCGGAAAAAATACATTGCTGAATTTCCCTTTCACTACCGGGTCAGACAGGTAAATGGTAGATTCTTCCGGGGAAAAATTCAAGAGTACGAATACTTCCTGCCGCCCGTTTGAACGCAGGTATGCCAATACTTTCTCCCCGGACCCCGTCGCCGGGAGATAAGTGGTCACCGCATCATCCGCTGCATGCAATGCCGCATTGCGCCTGCGCAGTGATAACAATGTACTGTAAAACGCGGCCATGTGATATTCACCATTCCACGCGATCACATCCTTATCAAAAAATTGAAGGCGTTTATGATTGGGTAATTCCTGCCCGCTATAGATCAGCGGAATGCCATCCCAGGTAAAACTATGCACCGCAAACAGCAAAGCCGAATCGCCATACTTTTCATATTCAGTTCCGTTCCAGCTGTTTTCATCGTGATTGCTGGTGAACCAGAGTTTTACCGGATGATCGCCTGCCCGGTCATTATAATCCTGAAGTAATTGTGTGAGCGTATTGAGCGGTAATTGTTTTTTGTAAAAATCCTCGGTGCTGTGCATCCATTTCCAGGTGTAGGCTGCATCAAACACTTCCATGTACTCGCGGCTTTCGATCGGATCCATTTCGGCGAGCCAGAAAAGATTTTTTGTCTCCTCCAGCGCAGTTCTTGCCTGCTGCCAGAAGTCTACCCTCACCCACGATGCCAGGTCGCAACGGAAGCCATCGATGCCGGCAGTTGTTATCCAGTAACGCATCGACTCAATCATGGCAATTCGCATATCGGCATTGTCGTAATCCAGCTCTATAATATCGTCCATTCCACTGGCTACTTTGAAAGTGCCGGTTGTTTCATCGTGTTGGTAATAAGACGGGTTGGTTGTAGTCCACACATGATCCCAGCCGGTATGATTGGCCACCCAATCGATGATCACTTTGAAACCCAGTGCCTGTGCGCCTTTCACTAATGAAATAAAATCTGCGAGGGTACCAAACTCAGGATTGACAGCCGTATAATCGCTGCAGGCATAGGGGCTCCCCATCG
Organism: Ferruginibacter sp. HRS2-29; assembly: GCF_024343615.1. Lineage (GTDB taxonomy): Bacteria > Bacteroidota > Bacteroidia > Chitinophagales > Chitinophagaceae > Ferruginibacter. The sequence goes on from NZ_RJUB01000001.1 coordinate 186,566, forward strand.
TTCCTTTTTTGTGTTGCTGCGCAATGGGGGTGATGGGCATGAACCAGAGCGTTTCAACACCCATGGCACGAAGCCTGGGCATTTCGTCAAAAAAAGCATTGAAGGTCCCTTCGGGTGTGTATTGGCGTACGTTGACCTCATAAACATTGGTGGAATTTATCCAGCCGGCCCGGGGAAATATGCCTGTTTGTTGCATGGTGATTGATTTATAAGTTTAAAGATAGGAGCAAATGAATAGCTATTCAAAACATATGACCGGACTTCTGCACCGGTTGAATACACACATCGTACCTACGGCACGAAAACACCCGGTTACTATACTGGCTACCCAGACATTGTCGCTACGGGACAAAAATGCGGTATTATTCAGCTGGTCTGAAAATTATCGGATAAGACAAATGTATGTCCCGTACGGACATGGTGCGGTAGAAAAATTTTAATATAATCATTCCTGCCGCAGGTACGGTTTATGAAAAAATGTAGGCGCTTTTTTGTTCCGTAGGAAGAATGTGCCGGTAGAAAAATAATAATATGAGCGATCCGTGCCGTAGGTACGGCTTGTGAATGCGCAGGCAGAATGCCATTCGATTTCCGAAGGAAATAAAAATCTGTGCAATCCCCGTTATCCCCTGAAATCTGTGCTCCCTTTCTCCCATTCATATTCAAAAATCATTGGTAACTTTGCTGCGCAATGAAGCAGTTCACCATACCATTCACCTATCGTAGTCCGCTGATCTCTGCCATCAAAGCCAGGCGCAGGCAGCAGGATAAGATGAAAAAAGATTTCACGCCCACCCTGCTCGATTTCGGGCCGGTGCAGATATACCTTGCCCGTCATTTCGGGTTTTGTTATGGGGTGGAAAATGCCATCGAGATCGCTTTCAGAACGGTGGATGAAAATCCCGGCAAACGGATCTTTTTGTTAAGCGAAATGATCCACAATCCGCAGGTAAACAAAGACCTCATAGCCCGCGGTGTCCGTTTTTTGCAGGATACCCACGGCAATAAACTGATCCCATTTGAAGAACTCACGCAGGATGATGTAGTGATCATCCCGGCTTTCGGCACTACACTGGGCATTGAAGAAAAACTGAATGCGATCGGCATCGCCACTGAAAAATACAATACCACCTGCCCTTTTGTAGAAAAAGTATGGAACCGCAGCGAACAGATCGCCAAAAAGAATTACAGCGTAGTGGTGCATGGCAAACCCTCACATGAAGAAACGCGGGCCACATTTTCGCATGCCGCCGCTGGTACACCTACCGTTGTGGTAAATGATATGAACGAGGCCATACTGCTGGGCCGTTATATTACCGGGGAAAAACAGCCGGAAGATTTTTACGTGGATTTCAAAGAAAGATATTCAGCAGGATTTGATGCTGCGAAAGATCTTGAACGCATCGGTGTAGTTAACCAGACCACCATGCTGGCCAGCGATACACAGGCGATCTCAGATTACCTTAAATCCATCATGCTGAAGAAATATTCGCTGGATGAATCGAATATAGAAGAACGTTTTGCCGATACAAAAGATACATTATGTTATGCCACCAATGATAATCAATCGGCAGTGTATGGCTTGCTGAAACAACCGGCTGATATCGCCATAGTGGTCGGCGGATACAACAGCAGTAATACTTCACACCTGGTAGAGCTGACCGAACAGCAACTCCCTACCTATTTCATCAACGACGCGGATAAGATAATTTCAGCAAATGAGATCCATCATTTCGATCTGCATACCCATTCCGAAAAAGTGACGACCGGTTTTCTTCCCTCCGATAACCCTGTAAGAATATTGATGACGAGCGGAGCCAGTTGCCCGGATGCTGTGGTGGAAAAAGTGATTGATAAGATCGCGGGATTTTTTGGGACAAGTATAGAACAGGCAGGCTTAGAAGGCAAAGAACCGCTTTGATCTCATCCGCGAAAAATTGTAAAAAAATTTGTGAACTTTTTTTGTGGACCCTTTCCAGGTCCACCGTGTAGGTCCACACACAATACGCAGATTTTCAATGAAGTAAGTTTGTGGACTTTTGGGCAAAAAATGCCTTTTTTCGTGTGAACTCCGGGTTTTGTGGACTTTTTGTGAACCTGTCCACCCGCCTTATAATTTCAATCAAACGCCCGCTTTTTCCTTTAATTGTTTGACCAGCCCTAATGCGAAGTCAAGCTGCTCCTCCATACTGATGTGGGTATTGTCCAGCAGAATTGCGTCATCCGCTTTGCGCAACGGGCTCACTTCGCGATGGCTATCGATATAATCACGCATTTCGAGGTTATCTTTCACTTCTTCAACAGTGATGTTGGGATTTTTTTCATACATCTCCTTGAACCTTCTCTCTACTCTTGTAGCTATATCGGCTGTCATGAATATTTTCAGTTCCGCGTTGGGAAAAACAGTGGTACCGATATCCCTGCCGTCCATCACGATCCCTTTTTTCTTTCCCATCTTTTGCTGTTGTGCCACAGCGCAGGTGCGAACGGCTGCAATGGAAGCCACTTCACTCACTTTTTCGGCAATGACCAGGTCGCGGATAACATACTCCACATTCTCTTCATTCAGGAAGATCTCCGATTGTTTGGAATTTTCATTGTGCTCGAAATGGAGATGGATATGATCCAGTGCTTCCGCTACTTCTTTTTCATCCGTCCAGTCTATATGATTGCGCAGAAAATATAACGTGATCGCCCGGTACATGGCACCGCTGTCGATGTAAGCGTAGCCGAGTTTTTTTGCCAGTTGCTTTGCCAGCGTGCTCTTTCCGCAGCTGCTCCATCCATCAATCGTTATGATTATCTTTTTTGCCATCTGTATGCAAAAATGGCTAAAAAAAAGATGCCGTCAAAATATCAAATAGAAATCATAATAATTATCTTAGTTCAAATTCTACCCAAAGTGATTACTGCGACAACACTTGCTTATTTATCTTCACAAAAGCAAAAGGGTTCTATTACGCTGTTGAAAAATAACAGGAATGCGGCTTCAATTTACTTAATGGGATATGCACTGGAATTTAGTTTCAAGAGAAAAATCGTAAACACACTTGCATTTAACCGGGGATTTCCTGAAACCAAAAGCGATTTCACCTTTTATAATCCTCAGATTGCTGCATTCAATGCCATTAGTACGGGTATAGCAATTACTCAACTAAGGCAGATAAAAAATCATAATTTGAGTGATTTAATTATTTTTTCCGGTGCAGAAACTCGCATTAAATCTTCATTTTTAATTGAATGGCTAACAGTCCAAAGTTGGAATCCGGAAAACCGGTATAAGATAAAAAGATATACATCAGATCAAACCAATGAATTTATCAGGTCCGCAAAAGTAATTATAAGAGAAATTTCGTAGTTTTATAATAAGAGAAAATAAAATGTCACAGGTTACAAAAAAAAATCATCAGTAAAAGCAGAAAGTGCAACTCGTGGCCGAAAAAAGGTTGCGATGTCGAGTTCTATTGAACATGTTTTACCATTGGGTAACGGCTGGATTGTCAAAAATGATAAATCTGCTAAGTTTACTACAATCACTGATACAAAAAAAGAAGCAATAGAAATAGCTAGAAACATAGCACGTAAAAAAAATATTATATTACTTGTTTATGCTAAAGACGGCACTATACAGTTAGAAGAAAGTTATGTAGAATAAAAAACTTCATGATAAAAAAAACTGTTCTAATCGAACAGTTTTTTTTTATTAACCTATGCTTCCGATTTTTTTTCTTTCTTATTCAACTCTATTTAAGCTGAAGAAAAAAGCCACGAATACACGAATAAAATTCGCTTTGAATAAAACTATTTCATTCGTGTATTCGTGGCAAAAAAATACCCGCTTTTTAAGCGGGTATTCAATTTATTTTTCGAAGATCAGGCTTCAGATTTCCCTTTCTTCTTCGACCCTATTTACGTTGAAGAGAAAAGCCACGAATACACAAATAAAATTCGCTTTAAATAAAACTATCTCATTCGTGTATTCGTGGCAAAAAAATACCCGCTTTTTAAGCGGGTATTCAATTTATTTTTCGAAGATCAGGCTTCAGATTTCCCTTTCTTCTTCGACCCTATTTACGTTGAAGAGAAAAGCCACGAATACACAAATAAAATTCGCTTTAAATAAA
>NZ_RJUB01000002.1 GCF_024343615.1 Ferruginibacter sp. HRS2-29
AAGTTCAGGTTATAATTACAGCAACGAATATTTTCAGCAGACTCTCGTAAGGGAATTGCAGAACAGCAATGGCAATGGAAGATATGCCGCAAGGTTTTACACGGATTGGGAAGCCCGCCGTGAAAATGTTCAGCCGGATTGGGCGGTGGATCTTCGACTGCGTGACCTGAATATCCCGTATCCTGTCAGCAATACTTATTCCCGCAGCAGGAGTGCGGAGGTACGCAACGGTACAGATACTTCTGGTAAGCCGATCTATAAAACAGTATATGCTACGCTGAATGTGCAGCGCTCAAGTTTTACCGCCAACGCGAATATGGAAATGACCATAACGGACGTGCGTACCCGAAAGAATATCAGTTACAAAAACTATCGTGAAGATTATCGCTGGCAGGAAGAACGTGCCAGCTATACCGGCGACAGCCGGGCACTTAGCTCCGACGACTGGGCGTTGATCAACAATAATAATTACAACACGCCGCGCCGCGAAGATATCCTCAGCGAATTGTACAGGAAGATATATCCGCAGGTGAAGAGCAATATCAGTTATACGGTCGACTGGTGAGGATGTCAATAGTGAATAGTCAATAGCCAACCCTTCGTGAGTTCTTAATTCAAAGGCAACTACTTACAATTTTATAAAAAAAGCAACTTTAAAAAGTTGCTTTTTTATTTGCCTTTCTAACAATAAATATTTCTGGAGATATATAAACCGCAAAGATTTGACTATTGACTATTCACTATTGCCTACTTAAATATCTCATACACCACCCAGCTCAGCCCATACGCCAGCAACGTCATATATACAAACTGCAGCACCGGCCATTTCCAGCTGCGGGTTTCTCTTTTTACTATTGCCAGTGTGCTCATGCATTGCATGGCGATCACATAAAATACCATGAGTGATAATCCTGTGGCGAGCGTGTAAACTTTTGTTCCGTCTTCTCTTACCGCCGCGTGCATTTTTTCGCGGAGGGTGGGGCTGTTTTCATCGGCGTCATCGCCTACACTATACAGGGTGGCCATGGTACCTACAAATACTTCGCGGGCCGCAAAAGAAGTCACCAGGGCGATCCCGATCTTCCAGTCGTAACCCAAAGGCTGGATGACTGGTTCGATGGCGCTGCCCACAGTTCCGGCAAAAGAATTTTGTAACAAAGCAGTTTTTCTTTCCTTTTGCAGTTCATCTTTCGCTGCCGGGTTTTGCACTTCCAGGGCGTCATATTTCGCCGTAACGGCGGCCATTTTTTTCGCAGGACCGTAAGTGCTGAGCGCCCATAATAAAAGACTGATCACCATGATCACTTTCCCTGCCTGGAATACGAAGATGCGGGCTTTTTCCACCATGGTGTAAAGTGCATTTTTCCAGCGGGGGCTGCGGTATATCGGCAATTCCAGTATGAAGAAACTACGTTCGGTACTTTTGATGAACCATTTCATCACCCAGGCCACTATCAATGCCAGCACGGTTCCTAAAAGATACAATGCCATCATCACCAAACCCTGCAGGCTGAGGAAACCCCATACCAGTTTCGACGGGATCACCAATGCGATAAGTATAGTATACACCGGAAGCCTTGCGCTACAGCTCATCAGCGGGGTGATCATGATAGTGAGCAACCGCTCCTTTTTATTTTCAATATTCCTTGTGCTCATGATAGCCGGAACGGCACAGGCAAAACCGCTGATCATCGGCATCACGCTTTTACCATTCAACCCCACTTTGCGCATAAGCTTATCCGTTAGAAAGCTGATGCGTGCCATGTAACCCGTGTCTTCCAGCAAAGTGATCAACCCGAAAAGTATCATGATCTGAGGTACAAATATGACGATGCCGCCGATACCTGCCACCAGTCCGTTGATGAAAAGGTCGCTGAACCAGCTTTCCGGCATTACCCCCGACAGCCAGTGGGAAATTTCCGCGAAGCTCCATTCGATGAAATTCATGGGGTATTGCGCCAGCCAGAACACACTCTGGAACATCAGGAACAACACACCCAATAATATCAGGTAGCCCCAGCGGCGATGCAACAGGATGTTGTCGAGCCTTTCAGTAAACAACGATTTTTGCAGCGGATCGCTTTCAACGATCGATTGCTGCATCACATGTTTGATACGCGTATACCGTTGCAGTATCTCTTCCGCCTGCGTTTTGGTGGGATTAAATTTATTATCGATCTCCGCCTGTTCGATAGCGGCCTGCTCATTCTCTGTAAAAGAAAAATGTTCGTGGTTGATGAGGTAATGCACCGCAGCATAGCCGCTGATGGCAGGAAACATTTTTTTTACCGCTGCCACCGCCTCCGTATTTGCCGGAGAAGCATCAATGAAATCGCGGGCAGGATGCTGCGGTAAATTCTGTATGGTGATCTCCAATATTTTTTTCAGCGGAGCGATGCCTTTGTTTTTTCTCGGGTTGATCGCCACGATCGGCACGCCCAGTTCCCGCTCCAGGTTGGGAATATCTATCTGCGTCCCTTTCTGTTTGGCCAGGTCCATCATCGTCAAAGCCACTACGATCGGTATTTTCAGGTCGATGATCTGTGAACAGAAGAGAAGATTGCGTTTCAGGTTGCTGGCGTCGGCTACCAGTAGCACCATATCTGGCTTGATGGTATCATCCTGGTTGAGTAAAACTTTGTAAGCCACCCATTCATCAGCACGTTTTGGATAAAGGCTGTAAGTGCCCGGCAAATCAATGATATTAGCAGTGATCTCTTCATTGATGGCGGCCACGCCGGTTTTTTTGTCAACCGTTACCCCGGGGAAATTTCCTACTTTCTGGTTGAGCCCTGTCAGCACATTGAACAGCGAAGATTTTCCGCTGTTGGGATTTCCCACCAATGCTATGTTTATTTTTTTACCCGGGCTCAATACAACGTTTTTTAAGTATCTGCAAAAATAGCATTAACCGGCGGATGTAGCTTACGAATTCAAGAAAGATGACTTATATATTACGGAAAAAACAGTACAGGTTGGTTACCTTTGCATTTCAGAAAAATCACATACAATACGGATATCATGAAGAAATATTTGCTGTTTATAACATTGTTGGGTACCCAATTAGCAAACGCACAAAAACTCACCAAAGAAGACGAAAAAACGGCGAAAAGCCTGAAGAGCTCTGTCGGTTACCTGGCAGATGACAAACTCGAGGGCCGGCGTACCGGCACTGCCGGTGAAAAACTTGCCTATGAATTCATTGCGAAGCAATTCAAAAAAAGCGGCCTTGCTCCTGTAGGCGACAACGGAACTTACATTCAGCCTTTTGAAGTGAAAGAAGGAAAGGAATTGAAGGAGGGAACATTTTTCAAGATCGGCGATAAGAGCCTTGTACTGAATGAAGATTATTACCCCCTGCCATACTCCGCCACCGGTTCGGGAAACTTCGCAAAAAGTGGCAAGAAAAATATTTACCTGCTTGAAATAAATGCCTTGATCGATCAGAATAAGGATAATCCGCATTTTGACCTGAAAGAAAGTTTGCTTACAGAAATAAAAGAAAAAGAAAAGAGTGGAGTGGATATCATTTTCCTTTCCAACAGTGAAGCAAAAAAAGAAGAGATCGGATACGACGATAAAGATAAGACGCCACAGGTTGGCATTCCGCTGATCTATCTCACCGCGGAAGGGTTAAAAAAATACCTGGCTGCGGAAAGGGATCTGGTTAATCTTTCTTACAATATCGTAACCGGCCCGAAGGTGAGGGAGGGGCATAATGTTGCAGGATTTGTAAACAACAATGCAGCTACTACCATTGTGCTGGGTGCTCACTACGATCACCTGGGTTATGGGGAAGATCATAATTCCTTATATATCGGTTCAACCAAAATGATCCACAACGGTGCCGACGACAATGCCAGTGGTACCGCGGCTTTGATAGAACTGGGCAAATGGACGAAAACTTCGGCTCCCAAACAATTCAATTATCTGCTCGTAGCTTTTTCCGGCGAAGAACTTGGGTTGTATGGTTCTAAATATTTCGCTGATCATTCTCCTGTAGATTTGAAAAATGTGAATTACATGGTGAACATGGATATGGTGGGCAGGCTGAACGACAGCACCCGCGGGCTTACCATTGGCGGTTATGGCACATCGCCGCTTTGGGGCGAACTCATCAAAACGGAAGACCCGTATTTTAAAATAAAGATCGACAGCGCCGGCAGCGGCCCAAGCGACCACACTTCTTTTTATAAAAAAGATATCCCGGTATTATTCTTTTTCACCGGCACGCACAGCGATTATCACAAGCCGTCGGATGATGCGGAGAAGATCAATATCCCGGGCGAAATAGCGATCATCAATTATATCAAAAACGTTATTACGGCTACCGCCGGAAAAGATAAACTGGCGTTCTCTAAAACACGGGAAGCTTCCATGGGTAAAAATACTTTCAAGGTGAGCCTTGGCATCATGCCCGATTACACATTCGGCGGTGATGGCGTGCTTGTAGACGGCGTTTCGGAAAACAGGCCTGCACAAAAAGCGGGCATCAAAACCGGTGATATATTGATACAGCTCGGCGATCATCCGTTCAATGATGTGCAATCTTACATGGGTGCGCTCAATAAATTCAATAAGGGCGATACTACTACGGTAAAGTTAAAAAGAGGAAAAGAAGAGATCAGTTTGCAGATTACGTTTTAATTTTAATTTTGTAGGAACGTGCCTGCGGCGCGTTCGAACGCGCCGCAGGCACGTTCCTACAAGAATTCGTGCAATAAGAAATGAAACTCAAAATAGATAACGAAACCCTTGCGGAAGAATTCTTTGAAGACACCCGCCTCATGGGCATCGTTGCGCCTATTAAAGATTACGCTTTCAGCTGGCATGTGAACCAGATACTCGGTTTTAAATTCAGGATCAACAACAGTCTTGAAATTCAGTTGAAGAAAAAAGAGCGCAATTATTTTTTTTCCATTTACGAGTATGAAGTGCCCGGCTGCTGCCTTGTGCATTATTTATACAATAATCAATATGATGGAGAATACCTCTTGCCGGAATTCAAGCACCTCGATTTTTTATGGCTTGCCAAAGGAGAACGGGTGGAAGATGAGGAAATGAAAGGGCTTCAGCAATCGATCCGCTTATTACCGCCTGTGCAACTGGTGACGGAAATGACAAATGAGAAGATCAGGAATAAGCAGCACCTTATCTTTTAATTAATAATTAATAGTGAATAATTAATAATTTATTGCAGGGAAATTTAGAAATTCTTTTCGAACATACTATACCCGCATGCTTTTTGTAACTATTATTAGAGAGTAGCAATGTGTATATCGTGACTTTCGAAAGAATTATTCATTATTAATTATAAATTATTAATTGCCATGTGGAAAGAACAAAAAAACAAGCTCTACCGTAAATTTCAATTTGAAGACTTTTCCTCTGCATTTGCTTTCATGACGAGAGTTGGGATGGCTGCCGAAAAAATGAACCATCATCCAACCTGGAAAAATGTTTATAATGTAGTGGAAATATGGCTGAACACCCACGATGCCGGCGATATGGTCACCAAAAAGGATCATTTGCTGGCTAAAAAGATCGACGCCATATTTGAACCTCCCAATACTAATTAATTTATGCAATCAGCTTCCTGCGTGGCAATGGTTCGTCCTGCTGCTTTCGGTTTCAATGAGCAAACTGCTGCCAATAATTTTTTCCAGGATCATGCTGAAAAAAATAATGCCCGTTTGCAATCCGATGCTTTGCAGGAGTTTGATGCCATGGTTTCTTTGCTTCGTGAAAATCAGATAGAAGTAATCGTGTTGCAGGATAGTGCCGAACCTCCCAAACCTGATGCAATTTTTCCCAACAACTGGTTCAGCTGCAGAAATGGTCAAATTACCGTGTTTCCTTTGTTTGCGCCCAACAGGCGATTGGAAAAACGACTGGAGCTTATCAAGCAGATCAAATCGTTGGCGAATACGAACATCATCAAAGACCTGAGTGTGTATGAGCGGGAGCAACGCTTCCTCGAAGGTACCGGCAGCATGGTCTTCGACCATGAAAACAGGACCATCTACGCCTGTTTATCTGGCAGGACCGACCAGGAATTATTTGAAAAATTTGCCAGGGAGCAGGGGTACGTGCCTGTGGCTTTTGAAGCGGCTGATGAAAACGGGAGAGATATCTACCACACCAATGTGATGCTTTGCATTGGCAGCAAGTTCGCTGTAATCTGTTCCGCGGCCATTGCCGATTCGATCGAGCGTCAGTTCATCCTTGAAATGTTATCTGCTTCCGGACACGAGATCATTGATATCAGTTTTGAACAAATGAGGTTTTTTGCAGGAAACATGTTACAGCTCCGCGATCCGCAAGGCAGGCTCTATCTGCTGATGAGCAGCACCGCACAAAACTCTCTCACGATGGAACAAATCCTGTCACTTCAAAAATTCTGTTCTTTCATCATTCCCGATGTTTCACATATTGAAAAAGCCGGAGGTGGAAGTGTACGCTGTATGGTAGCGGAAATATTTTACTGATCTTTTTTCTTTCTCCGCAACAAGATCGCTGCATTCTTTTGAAGATCACCACTGAAGCGGATCTCGTACAGGTCTTTGCCATCTTTCACTACGAGCAGCCCGGTGTTGGGCGGTATCAACCCCAGGTTTTCGGCATACATCACCAGTTGTATCGAATCGGTTTCCCGGGGTATATAAATCGTTTTTCGAACCGCATTCGTGCTCAGCCTTTCTTTCGCCATGATGATATTTCCATTCATCAATACACTCACCGTATCGCCATCCACTTCTCCATTATCGTACAAAGATATCTGCAGGCTATCCGAATGGAAAGAAACTGTCTGTTGCAGCAACGTTGTCCGCCTTTCCACATCTGCGGCGGCCGACCTGGCAATGAGAGGTGTAATATTGGCTATTTTTTCAACTGTCTTTTCTTCTTTTTTCACTTGCTGAACAGTCGCGTTTTTTACGATACCCGCGCTTGCCGGATCAATTGTATTCTCGTTGTTTGATTGTGTTACACCTGGGTTGACCGGAGCTGTTGCTACCGGTTTGTTGCTTACAGATGCAATGGAATAAACCGTATCGCTTTTATTGGTATTAAGTCGGGCAATATCATTTACCGTGCTTTTCGGATCCTGGTTCTTTGGGTCTTCATTTTTTGCGATTGCGGTTTTTACGGGCATTTGTTTCACCACTTCGTTCTTAGTTATTTCATTTTTATCCTGAGAATTTTTAGTAGTGGCCGTTTTCACTATTGGATCATTTACAGCTTCTTTTCTCTCCGGTTCTTTTGGCAATGCGAGGTTATTCCCGGCCTCCGTTCTTACCTCTTTGTTTTTCGCAATCATATCTTCTTTTACTTCCGGCGGGGAAATGCTTTTTACATCAGGAGTTTGCGTTTTATTTTCTATGATGGTGTTTTTTGCAACAACAGTTATTGGTTGCCTGGCCGCAATGATGATATTATTTTGCGCCATCAGCTTGTCGTCGTTCATGAACGAAAGTGTATTGACCAGGTTGAGTTCCTGCAAATGTGGTATCAGCGCCGATTGCCAGTAATCATTTTTTCGTTGCAGATCTATGGTGCCTGTAAGTGGCGCATACTCTTTTGTACGGTTGGTAGTAAACGGGCCTGATAAAGTCATGATGCTATCGCGTGTATCCAGCACCAATACATTCAGTTGACGGATTCCTTTTGCCGGCGCTACGGGGTAATTGTTGGCGATCAACCCATCATCTTCAATGATGACCTTTCCATCCTTACGTTTTACTTTCACCTTTTTTAGTCCGTAGTATTGTTTATCATCCAGCAAAAACCAGGTGTGTGAAAACCCGGTCAGCTTGCCTTTCTCTTCGCTGATACCGATTTCATATTTGTAGAATTGATGCGTGCTGTCATTATACAAAGTTCCTTTCCACAAACCGGTGATATCGGTATCGGCTGATTGCGCAAACATTTTTGCAGGAAGAAAAAAGAAAAAGATAAGAAGATATTGGTATCGCATAAGAATCTGGTTTAGCCACACATACACTTAATTACACAAAGATATATCCGTTTGTAAACGTTTGTATCCGTTTAAAATTGTTTTGAAAAAGCCAATAAAAAAGCCGCTTATTACTAAGCAGCTTTTATTATATCGTTGGATATGCATCCCTGCACATTTTCCTATCCGTTCATGCTTGTCAGGAACTCTGCATTGTCTTTTGTTCCTTTCATGTTTTTCAGCAATGTGTTGATCGCTTCTTCCGGGTTCATGTCGGCCATGTGCTTGCGCAATATCCACATACGCTGGAAGGTATCTTTGTCGAGCAACAGATCGTCGCGCCTTGTAGAAGAGCCGATGATATCGATTGCCGGATAAATACGGCGGTTCGATAATTTTCGTTCCAGCTGAAGCTCCATGTTACCGGTACCCTTGAATTCTTCAAAGATAACTTCATCCATTTTACTTCCTGTATCTACCAGCGCTGTAGCGATGATCGTAAGTGAGCCACCATGCTCGATCTTACGCGCCGCCCCGAAGAATTGTTTTGGTTTCTGCATCGCGTTGGCTTCCACACCGCCGGATAAAACTTTACCACTTGATGGAGCAACTGTATTATGTGCCCTTGCCAGACGGGTAATGCTATCCAGCAATATCACCACATCATGTCCGCATTCTACCAGGCGTTTTGCTTTTTGCAAAGCGATGGTAGAAACCTTCACGTGCTTTTCTGCAGGTTCATCAAATGTGCTGGCAATAACTTCCGCCTTTACGCTACGTTCCATATCGGTCACCTCTTCCGGCCTTTCATCCACGAGTACGATCATCAGGTAACATTCCGGGTGATTTTCCGCGATGGCATTTGCCAGTTCTTTCAGCAACATCGTCTTACCAGTTTTCGGTTGTGCCACGATCAATCCACGCTGGCCTTTACCGATCGGTGTAAACAGATCCATGATCCTTGTGCTGTAGTTATCAGACCTTGTGGTAAGATTTAATTTTTCGTATGGGAACAATGGCGTCAGGTAATCGAAAGGAACGCGGTCGCGAACTTCTTCCGGAGATTTACCATTGATGGTATTCACTTTTAAAAGGGCGAAATATTTTTCTCCTTCTTTCGGAGGGCGAACAGACCCGTAAACGGTATCGCCGGTTTTAAGTCCGAATAATTTTATCTGTGATGGGGAAACGTATACATCATCGGGAGATGAAAGATAGTTGTAATCGCTGCTGCGGAGGAAACCATACCCATCGGGCATCATTTCCAAAACACCTTCGCCGAGTACAATTCCGTCGAATTCGATGTTGAACACAGGCGGCTCCCGGCGTTGCTGCTGGTTGCTTCGGCCCTGGTTGCCGGAATGTTGTGCAGGTTCTTCTTCCATCTGTACCTCGGGTTGCTGTATATCTTCCTGCTGAAGCATCTGCGCAATTGCCGCAGGTATGCTGCTTTGTTCGCTGGTGATAGGCTGGAGATCTTCTTCATCGTCCTCTTCCTGCTGCTGAAATTCTTCCTGCCTGGTTTTTTTTACCGGAACCTTTTTTTCAATCGTTTCTTTTTTAGCTCTTACCGGCGACGCATCTTTTTTATGAGCCTCTGCCTGTTTTACCTCTGCGGCCTCATGTATATCTTCTGTTTCGGCTGACGGAGCTTTAGCGATACGTTTGCGTTTCGGTTTTTCACCTTCCGGCGATTTATTTTCTGCTGTCATAACAACTTGTTTATCCATGATCTTTTGTACCAGATCAGTTTTATTCAATTTTTTGGGATTGGGAATTTTGAGTTCTTCTGCAATGTCAAGCAACTCAGGAACGAGTAAGTCGTTCAGTTGTGATATATCGTACATAAATTATTTAGAAAATGCGTTTTTCAAAAAATGCCAGGCTTGTTGTCTGAAAAATAGTAGTTGAAATTGTTCTGATGGAAGATGCGCTGAAGCTGCAGCAATTAAAATTAGGATAACTTCGCAACTGATTCCATTGCAATATTAAGCAGTTTTTTCAATAATCAAACATTTTTTGCGCAAATAAGCGCCATTTCATTGATTATTAGCCTAATATTTGATAATATTTAATCATTTGCGGATAGCAGCATCCACAAAATCCAGGCAATACATGGCTTATCTAAATTACGAATTCAAAGCCCGCACAGAGTTTCTTGCGGAGCAGGAAAATAAACTGAAGCAACTTTCCCCTTTTTTCAAAGGCGAAGATCATCAAAGCGATACTTATTTTAATGTGCCAAAAGGAAGGTTGAAACTTCGTGAAGGCAATATTGAAAATGCACTGATCTATTACGAAAGAGAAAATAGATCCGGAGGAAAACAATCGCACATACTTTTGTACAAACATCAGCCTGACGCGACCCTGAAGGAAATACTCACCACTACGAATGGTATAAAGATCGTAGTGAAAAAGAACCGCAAGATCTATTTCATTGAGAATATAAAATTTCATTTTGATACCGTGGCAACATTGGGCACTTTCATCGAAGTGGAGGCCATCGATACCGACGGAAGCATCGGCCTGGAAAAACTGAAAGAGCAATGTGAAAGGTTTGCCGTTTTTTTTGACATACAGCCACAGGATTATATTGCGGTTTCATACAGTGATATGCTGGTGTAGGAACGTAGCTGTGGCAGTTTCCTGCAAAAAATTTGATTACCTTCAATTGTGTAATGATCCTTCTTTTTTCATCCCTGAAAATAAAAATCATGAAAACAATTTTTGTATCCCTCCTTGTTGCCTGTTTTGCATTTGCATCCTGTGATACCACCAAAGGAAGCACTACCGGCACTACCCCCACCTCCAATGACGTTCCGCTGCTGGAAGGCACCTGGGAACTGACTTATATCACCGGACCACGCATCGCTTTCGAGGGGTTGTATCCCAATAAAAAACCAACGCTGATAATTGATGTAGCCAATAAAAAGATCAGTGGAAATACTGGTTGTAATTCGTATACCGGTCCGTTGGTGGCACAAAACAGTTCGATCGATTTCAAACAACCGATTGCTGTTACGCGGATGGCCTGTGCAGGGAATGGCATGCTTGGCGAAACTACCTATCTGGAAATGCTGAAAAAGATCAATAAATTTTCGGTGACCGATGGAAACACGTTGAACCTGATAGCGGGAGATATAGCAATGATGCGGTTTACGAAGAAATGATGCGAGGAGAATGATCACAGATTTCAAATGGATGAAGGGGATTCCACAGATTATTTTCTGCTTCGCAGAAAATATAAATGCAGTTTATAAATATTGGGAATTGTGTAGGCGAAGCCGGGTTATTACAGAATGTATTTATGTCTTTCACTCCGTGAAAGATAATCTGTGCAATCCCCTTCATCCATTTGAAATCTGTGATCCTGCTTCTCCATTCTGTTAAAGAATTTCTAAAACCCAAATTATTCCCATTTTATTTTATGCTTTGTTTGAATCAGTTGCATCCACGGCAAAAACCTGTTGTTTATGAAACTGATACAAAAACCTTTCGCGGCTGTTTCAGCCCTGCTGATCATTGCTTCAGCGATCGCTCTCAAAGTTCCGGACAATAAAACTACTTCTCCCGACCCGGTTTCCGTACCGCAACAAAAGCCCCTCAACAATTCAATCCCGAAAATACAGGCCGCCATCCTCCTTGATGTCAGCGGAAGTATGGATGGGCTTATCGATCAGGCCAAAGCCCAGCTTTGGAACATGGTGAGCGTGATGGGCAAAGCCAGTTGCGACGGGGTTACGCCACAGATAGAGATCGCGTTGTACGAATATGGCCGCGACAGCAACGATCCGAAAGCCGGGTATGTAAAACAGCTGAGCGGGTTCACCACCGACCTCGATGGTTTGTCACAAAAACTTTTTTCGCTGACTACCAATGGCGGCAGCGAATATTGCGGCCAGGTGATCAGCACTTCACTGAATGAACTCTCCTGGGACACTTCTGCTGCCAGTTACAAAGTGATCTTTATTGCTGGCAATGAAGATTTTTTGCAAGGCAAAATACATTACACACAAAGTTGTGATAAAGCCAACAGCAAGGGGGTGATCGTAAATACCATCTATTGTGGCGACCGTATGCAGGGCATCCGCGAGCATTGGAACCTTTCGGGAGAATGCGGAAAAGGAAGTTATACCAACATCAATCAGAATGCCCGCCAGGAAGATATCGCTACTCCCTATGACAGCGCCATGTTTACCCTCAACACCCGGCTCAATGGCACTTACATAGCTTATGGAAATGGCGGCGCCGGGTATTTTGCGGCCCAGGAAAGTGTTGATAAAATGAATTATTCACAAAGCAAAAGCGCTGCGCTTAAAAGGGTAGGGGTGAAAGGGAAAAAATCGTTGTATAAAAATGAAAGCTGGGACCTTGTGGATGCAAGCGATAAAGACAGTACTTTTTATGCCAAAGTGGACCTCAAAACCCTGCCTGCAGAATTGCAGAATAAATCAAGGCCTGAAATTCAAAAGATAGTGAAAGAAAAAAATATGGAACGGGTGAGCCTTCAAAAAGAGATTGCCGATCTCAGCATGAAAAGGGAATCTTATATCGCTACGGCCAAAAAAACAACTACTGCAACTGCGGCGGATGCTACGCTTGAAACCGAAGTAGAGAAGATCATTAAAGAGCAGGCCAAACGTTTCAGGATGACCATACAATAAAAATAATGGATAATTGTATAATGGATAATGAATACAATTATCCATTATCTACTATTCTTTTTCTTTATCGACTACGAGCGAATTTAAAAACCCTGAAACAATCGTCAATAGTATACTGAAGATAAATGCCCACCAGAAACCATCGACTTTTAATCCGTCGAGCAACTTGTCGGCCAACAATACTATCAGTGCATTGATCACCAGCAGGAACAAACCAAGCGTCACAATCGTGATGGGAATGGTGAGAAAGACCAGTACAGGTTTAACGATCGCGTTCAAGACCGCCAGCACAATGGCAAAAATAAATGCCGATGTAAAGTCGGAAATATGTACGCCTGATAAAATATGCGTAAGCCCATAAGCCGCGGCGGCAGTAACTAAAAGACGGATGAGGAAGTTCATGGGAGGTTCTTTTATTTTTGAAAATTCCCGGAGGTTTTGAAAACCTCCGGGGTTTAATTTTAGTATACGATCAACTCATAAAAATTTTCGGGCTGCAGATATTTTTGCGCCAGCGCCTGCAACTCTTCGGCTGAAGTATTGCGGATGGCATCTACACTTTCGTAAAAATATTTTTCATCCAGGTTGTTGAGGATAATATTTTTCCATTTCGCCATGATCTGAAAAGGGCCGTCCAGATCGCCGAGGATACTGCCCATCATGTAATTCCTTACCAGCGAAAGTTCTTCTTCATCCACCGGTTGTTCCCGCAGGGTCTTCATCTCCTTGTAAATTTCTTCCAGCGTAGCATCGCACACATCTTTCCCTGCTTCTGTACTTACCAACCATGCCGATTGCTGTATGTGATTCTGTATATAACTATGAATACCGTAGGTATAGCCTTTGTCTTCGCGGATATTACTCATCAACCTGGAGCCAAAAAATCCGCCGAAGATATTGTTCAGCACCATCACTTTTTTAAAATCTGCGTGATGGCGATTCGGAAATTCCGCCGCAAGGCGTATGGCCCCCTGCACCGCTTTGGGGTCATTCTCTATCCTGTATTTTTTTTGTTCCGAAGGTGCTGGCTGGATCAACGTGTTTTTGAAAGACGGTTTTGTGATCGACAGTTTTCCAAATTGCTCATTCAATTGTTGTTGAATATCCGAAGGCAATTTCCCTGAAACAAAAATGGCGCATTGACCGTTGAGGTAATATTTTTTGTAAAACGATCTCATCAGATCGGTCGTTAACCCATCCAGGTCTTCCAGGTGAGTATATTTTCCGTAAGGATGATCTTCGCCGTACACATATGCATCGATCAGCCGGCCTGCAACAAATTCACATTTCTGCAGGTTCACTTTCAATCGTTGCTTGCTGTTTTGTTTGAATATTTCCAGTTCTTCTTCGGGAAAAGTGGCGTTGGTAAGCATATCGTTCACCACCGGCAACAACTTATCAAGGTGCTTGCTCAGGGTATGAAGCGTTACCGTAGCCGTTTCGTTATAGCATGCCCGGTTGCTGTAGGCTCCATAATATTCAAAATCTTCATTTATCTGAAATGCTGTGCGGTGGGTTGTTCCGTTCTTCAACATGAAGTTGGTGGCTCCGGCAAGCCCGCGTTTTTCCTCGTTCCAGTTGCCGGCATAAAATACCCATTCTATCTGCACCACTTCCTGCGCACCCGCATCGATGGTGTAAACCGGTACACCGTTGTCAAGCGTAAAATATTCGTATGGTTTAAGATTCAATTTAAAATCTACTGCATCGATGATGACCGGAGCCTCTTTTCTGTTCATTTTTTTCCTTTCGTTTGTAGGTTGTTATTAATTCAAGGCACGATAGTACATCGTAGTACAATTGTTCTCGCTGAAGATGATCTTACTTTGTTCCAGGATATCGGCGGCGGTTACTGCCTGGTATTTGCCCAGCTCGCTGTTGATCAGGTCCGCATCGCCCAGCAGTTCGTAATTCGCAAGGCTTTGTGCCCTGTTCATCACCGACATATCTTCAAATGCCATGGCGCTTTCGGTTTTATTCTTCACTTTTTGTAGCTCGTTGGTGGTAATGCCTTGTTCCTGCAACAATTGCAGTTCTTTCTTCACGGCCTCATCCGCCAGTTTTATGTCTATCCCTTTCACCAGTTTTCCTTCTATCACCATAATACCCGCATCGATGCTGCCCATGTGATAACATTCGATATTGCTGAAGAGCTTTTGTTCCTTTACCAGGCTCTGATACAAACGCGAGGAACCTCCGCCACTCAATACATCTGCCATCAGGTCGGCGGTATAATAGCGGTCATCCACGCGTGGATAAATATGCCAGCATTTGTACAACGCATCCAGCGGCACATCCGCTTTCACTTCCAGGAACCTTGGTGCGGTCTGCGGCGGCTCCTGTGGAATATTACGCCGGTATTTTTCGCCTGCGGGAATAGGCCCAAACCATTTTTCCGCTAATTCTTTTACCTGCGCCAGCTCTACATTACCGGCCACCACCAATATGGCATTGGAAGGCGTGTAATGTTTGTGAAAAAAGGATTTTACATCTTCCAGCGTAGCGTCTTCCACATGTTTCAACTCTTTACCGATGGTCATCCAGCGATAGGGGTGGCTGGTGTAAACCACTTCGCGTAATTTATGCCACACATCGCCATAAGGCTTGTTGATATAGTGTTCCTTAAATTCTTCAGAAACTACCTTGCGCTGTACTTCGAGGCTTTTTTTGCTGAAAGCAAGGCTCAGCATACGGTCGCTCTCGAGCCAGAAAGCTGTTTCTACATTTTCGGCCGGCAGCTGGCAGTAATAATTTGTAAGGTCGTTGGTGGTATAGGCATTATTTTCCCCACCTGCCACTTGCAGGGGTTCGTCGTAGGATGGAATGTTGATGCTGCCGCCAAACATAAGGTGCTCAAATAAGTGCGCAAAACCTGTCTTGCCCGGGTCTTCGTCTCTTGCCCCTACATCATACATAACATTTACTACCGCCATCGGCGTACTTTTATCTTCGTGTACGAGTACCCGTAAGCCGTTATCTAAAGTGAATTTTTCAAACTTGATCATGCTGCAAAAATAGTGAATGGTGAATAGTGAATAGTGAAAATATGTGGTTTGTACTGAGAAAGCGAAGCCTGGCTGTTCGAAATGTAAACTCATAGCAATCTATTGCCGGTATAGAAGCTCTGGCGTAGAAAAAAGCCACCCGCTTTTGGCGGATGGCGATATATATATTGAGTCAATGATGCTTAAAAATGGGGGACCGAATAAAAATAAGGCCCCGTTTTAAATCCAATATCCTATGAAAAACCGAAGTGAATTATTCATTTATTATGCCAATCTCTCTTCCTGTTAAAAAATCACCCTAAAGAGGTATGGCTCCCGTTAAAATTTCTATTATTTATTTTTTTTGATTGCTTTTCTCAGTATTTCTTCCCATTTTGTGCACTATTGATATTTCTCTTTCCCCCAAGGATTTCATAGGCCGCTTTTTGGCAGGTTTTATGTATTAGCTAAAAAATATATAATTAAGGTATATGAATGAAATATTACACATGGCCGTAGATGGCCAGTATTCAGCTATCCTGGTGACAGAGATCCCGCATAAACATCACCTGATGTTCAAAGCCACCCTTGAAAGCGGTTATTCCAATATATTTTATACAGATGTGGAAACTGGCTTGTGGATCGAAGAAGATCTTGGTTTTACCGATCTTGCGCAGCAGATTGGCGAAGAAGTGAAGAAAATGAAGCTTAAGCCTATCCATGTGCCCAAATTGCTTACCTGGCATAAACTAGAAATGAACAACAAAATGGTTTCATTCGGCTTTTTCAGTTTCCTGAATGGCGATCATAAAATGTTTGAGATCTACGACAGCAGCAAAAAATACATGTATACTTTAGTGGAAATGCCGCATGAAGACTGGCAGATAATGGAACATGATAATGTGAGCATAGATACACTCGACAGCAATTTCATTCACAAAGTGACGAAAGTGCTGCCGTTGTATGCGTATTTCGAATAGATCAGTTATTTGATTCTTCGTAACTTTTTATCTTGTTGTAAAGCGTCTTGCGGTCGATCTTGAGTATTTCTGCGGCTTTTGTTTTATTGTAATTCACTTCCTTCAGCACATTCATGATGGCTTCATACTCGGCTTTTGACGCCGCATCTTTCAGGTCATAATCTTTTTTACCTGCTGGTTCTTCTTCGCCTGACTTAAGCTTTGTTTCCACGGTAGTGGCTGACGACAGGGGCGATGAACTTGGATTGGTGATCTCCCACGGTAATGTGGCCGCAGATACCAGGCCTTCGGTTGTAAGCAAAACAGATCGCCTTACCACATTCCTGAATTCCCTGAGGTTACCAGGCCATGGATAATTGATGAACATCTGCATTACTTCGGGGCTGAAGCCTTCTATATCCCTGTTGAGCTCGGCTTTTGCCTTCTGCAAAAAGAAGTTGGCAAATAATGGTATATCTTTTTTCCTTTCACGCAGTGGCGGAAGGTTGATGGAAAATTCGTTGAACCGGTGATAAAGGTCTTCCCTGAATTTACCCTTTCGGTAAGCATCCTGGAGGTTTTCGTTGGAAGCCACCACGATGCGGACATCCACCGGCATTTCCTTGTTTCCACCCACACGCTTGAATTTTCTTTCCTGTATCACCCTCAGCAAAGATGCCTGGATATCATAGGAAAGATTGGCTACTTCATCCAAAAACAATGTACCCCCGTTGGCGAGTTCAAAATGCCCTTCTTTATCTGTAAGCGCCCCCGTGAAAGCCCCTTTTACGTGGCCGAACAATTCACTTCCGGACAATTCTTTTGAAAGCGTTCCGCAATCCATCGCTATGAATGGTTTGTCTTTACGGTCGCTCATATCATGAATGGTCTTTGCGATCACTTCTTTACCGGTGCCGCTTTCGCCATAAAGTATGATGCTGTAGTTGGTTGGTGCCACGATCTCTATCTGTTTGTACAGATCTTTGGTAGTAGGCGCTTCTCCTACCAGAAATTCCTGATTGTGGGTTACCGCTTTGCCCCCGGAGGCTGTTCCGGCCGCTCTTGGCGAAGAAGAAGAGGTGGTGATGCTGTCTGCAGGGCGATTGATGGCATCGTTGAGTACTTTCAATACTTCATCGGGTACCAATGGTTTGGTGATATAATCGTATGCGCCCAGCTTGATCACGTCTACCGCCACCTTGATGTCGGAATAACCGGTGATGATAAGTACGATCGTTTCAGGAGATTCTGTCTTGATCTCCACCAATACGTCTTTCCCATCCTTATCGCCGAGGCGAAAATCGCAGAGCACGATATCGAAATTACCATCTTTAAATTTCTGTAACCCTTTGCTGGCCGAATGCGCCATATCCACTTCATATCCATTACGGGTAAGAAACCTGCCAAGCAGTGTACACATATCCAGGTCGTCATCGATTATTAGCACTTTCTTATTCATTCTTTTCCGGTTATTTTATACAAATATAAATATGCTCCTGCTGAGGATGCAAACTTTGGGGTTAAAAATCAATTCTGTTGTATCATTCTTTCAGTGTTACCGCGGGCACGGGGATTTCTTCCATTTTAATCCAGACTGAATAATCGTTCGGGAATATTTTTCCGCCAAAATTGGTGGCATATACTTTTGTAAATACTGCTCCAAGATACAATATGGCCGAACTGTAGTATACCCAGATCATGATGATCATCACTGAACCAGCTGCTCCATATATGCTGGATAATTTACTCTTCCCAAGGTATAACCCTATTCCGTATTTACCTAACATAAATAGTAATGAGGTAATGAATGCCCCGATCATCACATCTTTCCACTTGATTTTGGCATCCGGTAATACTTTAAAAATAGTGCCAAATAATATTGTTGTCACGAACAAAGAGATAAGGTTATCGATCACAATCAACACAGTTTCACCCATTCCGGCGAAAATATTGCCGATACGGGCGCTCAAAGCTGCCACTACCGCATTTAGTGCCAGCGACACGATCAACACAAACCCCAGGCTGAGGATGAGGGAAAAAGAGATCATCCTGTCGACCAGCAGTTTCCACCACACTTTGCGGGTCTTGGTACGCAAACCCCATATCTTATTGAGCGAATCCTGCATTTCGCCGAAAATCCCGGTGGCTCCTATCACCAGTATGATCACCCCGATAGTGGTGGCAAATACGTTGTCGCTGCTGAGATGAATCTTCGCGATGGCATTTTGTATCTCCAATGCCGCCGCACTTCCCACCATATCGTTTATTTCGGAATAAAGCTGTCCGCTGATGGCTTCACGACCAAAAAGACTGCCGGCAATGAACAATACGATCACCAGGAGCGGAGCCAGCGACAAAATGGTATAATATGCTAATGATGCGCTATATTTCAATACATTATCGCCTATAAACTCGGTGATCACCTGTTTATTGAACCGGAAGAAAAAAAGAAGTTTCCTTTTCATATTTGTATACTAATATGGGCAATCATTATTCCAACCATGTAAGATTTTCCTCAATCTGCTTATTTTTTTCTCAACCTGGTATCACAACATAGGTTTTTTTAGAGCTTCGGGGGCAATTTTAATTTTTTTAAAAGAATCATTTCCTTCACAACAATCCGAAAGTAAAACAAGGGTTTTCACAAATATGTCAAATTAAGCCCTTGATTTCAAACTTATTGCGGAGGAAAAAATCGATCATTTTATGTGCCAGCCTGTTAATTGATGTAAATCAACCCCTGTTGGCAGCATAATTGCGCACCACTATGTGAAAAGTAATAACATGAAACCAGGCCTCCCTATAAATGATGACACCTTGAAAGTTCTGATAATTGACGACGAAACAGACATATGTTACCTTTTGAGTACACTTTTAAAACAGAAAAACTTAGAGACAGCATACGTAAACACCTTATCGGACGCAACTAAAGCTTTGCAAAAAGAACTTCCTGAGATCGTTTTTATCGACAACCACCTGCCGGATGGGCTGGGGATGAATTATGTCAGCTACATAAAAGATAATTATCCCGATACAAAGATCGTCATGATCACCGCACATGATACTTCAGCCGACCGGAATAAAGCACTTAGTGTGGGTGCCGATTATTTCATCGGAAAACCTTTTACCAGGGATATCATTTACAAGACTGTTGAACAACTCACCAACTAATAATCCTCTGTATGCAACGAAATGATGAATTTCGTTCCTTTACCTTCCATACTCTCTACCTCTATTCTTCCTTTGTGATTTAAAATGATATTTTGAGTGTTGGTCATTCCAAGGCCATTACCGTTGTCTTTATTGGTAAAAAATGGCTCGAATAGTTTCGACTGTGTTTCCTCGCTCCTACCCGTTCCGTTATCTTCAAAAATTATCCTGCATTTTTTCTGTACACTTTCCGTAGATATCTTCAACACCCCTTTGTCTGCTTCCATCGCTTCGATGGCGTTCACTACAATATTCAGAAAGGCTATCTTCATCTTATCCTCATCAACTTTCAGATCACAGATATTATCCGCATAATTTTTCTGAATGGTAATATGTTTCAGGTTGATGCGATCCTCGGCCAGTTCCAGCGCCTGGTCGATCACATCATTCAGCGAAACACTTTCAAAAGCCAGTTCCGAAAATTTGGTAGCGTTGAGCAGATCAGAAATAAGCTGGTTGATGCGCAGGCTGTTTCTTTTCACCATATCCAGCAGCATTATGTTTTCATCGCTGGCCGGGCTCGATTCTTTCAGTTGCTCCGTGGCCAGGTTGATATTGGTAAGCGGGTTGCGCACTTCGTGTGCAATGGTACGTGCGATGCGGCCTGTGGAAGCAAATTTTTCTATATTCTTCAGCTCTTTTATTTCCTTGTTGACATCCGCCAGTTCTTTTACCCGCGCTTCCAGTTCGTTGCGGTATAATTCTGATTTTTCATCGGCTTCTTCGCGGGCTTTATTTTCGCGTCGATAGGTGAGAAACGAAGAAATGGCAAGGATCACCGCTATGATGAAGGAAACGGTAGTGATGATCTTGATGGCGTTGGAAAAACTTTCGGCCTCTTTGGTACGGGCTTCGAGATACGAGCCTTCATAATATTGCATCAGTTTTACCTGGCGGCGCAAAACGCCTACTTTATCGCCGGTGTATCCTACGGCATATAAGGAATCCTTGAATTTTTCGGGGGTTTTTGTACTGGCATAAAGTTCGATTGCCGAACTCATTTTTGTAACTTTGGAGCGAAGGGCATCTTTGATCGTATCGAGGCGAAGCTGCTGTACATCACTGTCTGAAGTAAGGCTTTTCAGCAGGCTGTGGAGGGAATCTGTCTTTTTTACCGAAATGTGAAATTTGTCGTAATAGTTGGGAGTGCGCAACGCGATATAACCACGGTAATTATACTCGATCTCCTTATTTTCCGAAGCCAGGTATTCGAGGTTGGTGATCACTTTATTGGTATGATCTACCCAATAGGATTGTTCGTTGAGTTTTTGCGTATTATAAAACAACAGCATGTAAGACAATACAAGAAGGACGAAAGTAGATATGAAGCCGACTATCTTTGCATTTGTAATACCAAAGTGCATGACCTATTATTTTGGGGGGTGAAAAATTCAGAGGCTCTTCAAATTTACGGATACATTGCCACGTAATACAATAAATTACCTGCTAATGTTCTGTCGTAGAAAATAATACACAAGCGGATGACCTTTTGGCATTTTTTTTCAAAAATGGGCATATGCAGCATTTGGCAACATTTTAGCTTATTACTTAATACACTATTTATCAATTCTTAAAATTAAAACTATGAGCTCAAGTAAATTATTAGCCGGTATACTATTAGGTGCTGCCGCAGGTGCAGTGTTAGGTGTTTTGTTCGCCCCGGATAAAGGAACAGAAACCAGGAAAAAGATCGCGAAAAAAAGCAGCGATTTCACTGATTCTGTAAAAAGCAAATTCAACGAACTGGGAGAAGCTTTACAGGAAAAATATGACAGCATCCGTGGTGAAGCAAATGATATCATCGAAAAAGGAAAAGACAAAGCGCAGGATGCTAAAAAAACATTTGCCTGATCTGAATCTTAATTAATAAGTACCGGTGATAAAATAAAAGTAAATGGAAAACGAACCAAAGAATAATGTGGAGGCTTTATTGGACCATGCAGGAGATTACCTGGATACAAGGCTTGACCTTGTGAAATTACAGGTCATACAAAAAACTTCAGACATTGTTTCGTCTCTGGCCTCCAGGCTTGTAATGATGGTTTTAATAGTCATTGTAGTAATGATCCTTAATATCGGTATCGCACTTGTATTAGGCGACTGGCTTGGAAAAAATTATTACGGCTTCTTTGCGCTCGCCGGGTTTTATTTTATCGTCGGACTTATTTTCTATGCAAACAAGAGTAAATGGGTTAAGGAACCTGTAGCTAATTCTATTATCCGTAAAGCGTTCAAATAATATGACGACCATCACGAATAGGGAAGAAAAAAAGCTCTCTGTAACTAACCGCGCCGAATTGGAGCTCGCTATAATAGAGCTTAAACAAAAAAAAACAGAGCAAAGAGCTGAGCTAAACCAGTTGTTCCACGAAACTATTGAGGGGTTTAAACCGGGTAATCTTATCAGGAAAGCCTTTTCTAAAGTAATTGAACCGGGCGACACGAGGGACATGATATTGAAAACAATCGGCGGTATAGGCGCAGGATTACTGACTAAAGGAATAATAGGCAATAAAAGTGGCGGCATGATAAGCTCTTTTTTCAAAAAAGCACTAAGGGTGGGGGCCGGAAAAGTATTTTACAATAATGCAGATAAGCTGAAAGCATATGGTACCGCTATTTACCATAATCTTTTCAAAAAGTAAAAATAGCGATCTACTCCGTTTTAAATTTCAGTAGTATGAAAAATCAACCGGATCAACAAAGTCCCGAAGAAAAAAGAAAAGATACATCAGCTCCGGGCAGGGAGGAAGAAGTGATTGTAAATACCCAGGAGCAAATGCATGTGACGAACATGCAGGATGAAACAGATCTCCCATCAGAAGACGATGCTTCTTTTTCAAAGAAACAAGAAACAAAAGGAAATCCCGGTCAGGCTGAGCGCACATTCAAAGAAGGGCTCGGAAATAACAGCGATACGGAAGCATCGGAATAAAATAATTGCAAATAGTTATCTGCAATAAAGCCCCGGATCTATTTCGGGGCTTTATGATTTTCGAATGAATAATTAATAGTTAATAATGAATAATTCTTCAGGTTGAAATAGCTATCAATATTCTGTAATTCTTTTTAACACCAATTATTAATTCTTAATTATTCATTATTAATTAAAATGGTAGCCCCAATGCGATATTCAATATCAGATTCTCTCTCCTCCAATCCCTGTTGCCGAATTTTATTTCACTGATCACGTTGCGTTGCCCTTCGGGCAGATAAGGTTTGCGCAGCGGAACACCAAGGTCTAGCCTGATGAGTAATACTGTCGCGTCAAACCGCACACCCACACCACCCGCCACCGCAATTTCTTTCAGGAAATTTTTAGTGAGTTTCCCTTCGGGGCCAAAGAGCAATGTATCTTTTGTCCAGATGTTGCCGGCATCCACAAATAGCGCCCCGCTGAGTTGTTTGGTAAAGGGTATTCTCAGCTCTGTATTCATCAGCAATTTATAATCGCCACCGATGATCTGGAAGTAACGCTGATCATCCGCCGTAGGCCTGTGCGTACCCGGCCCCAGGCTTCGTGCCCTGAAACCACGGATAGAGTTGGACCCTCCGATGGTGTACAATTTTGCAAAAGGCAACAGGCGTGAATTGTTGTAGGGCAAGCCGATGCCGATCTGGAACCTGTTGGCCCAATCGAACCCATTGGATAGCTTGCGGGTGTAATGCGCATCAAAATCAAACTTTACATATTGTGCAAAGGGCGTCCCGAAGATATTTTTCGACCGGTATTCTTTGGCGCCGGTTACCAGTCCGAGAATATTGCCCGACCAATCCATACTTCCATTGAGGTACCATTTGTTTATACGTGACCGGAAGCCGGAGTTGTACGTGTAAGAGAAAAATGACCCCACGGTAGCTTCCGAAAATACATTGAGCAGTATGGCCGGTTCCTGTGCCGCCTGGCGATAAAAACTATCTGTGATTGCGGAAGCCTGCAGATAACTCAACGCGATTGGCGCAAAGGTGAACTGACTTTGTATGCTGTTCTTCCAGGTAAATTCATATTGTGCCCTGAAGAGGTTTTTTGTATAAAAAAGATCCCTGCGAAACCACTCATATCCTAACAAAATGCTGGTATTGGGCGGGTAAAAATTGTTCTCTTTTATTTTCAGGAAAGGAATAAGATATTTCGGCAATTTCAGCGTCACTTCCGTACCAAGCCTGTAGTTGTTGTTCTTCAAAGAATCTGCCCTGGTGGTTTCCAATCCGCCATACACTTTCACGCCAAGCTGTTCCGCTCCGCGAAATGCATTCCTGTTTTTCCAGTTCACACTCGCCTGTGTTCCAAAATAACTGTTCTCTTTGGTGAACCCGTCAATCTCGCCTTGTATTGACTTTTTCTTTGCTGGTGTGAGGTAATAATAAACATTCAGTTGGTGGGTTGAATCTTTTGTAGACTCAAACCTGTTCTTTACAAATTTGAAAGCCCCCAGGTTGATCAGCCTGTTGAGCGTTGTGTTCTGTTGCCTGCTGCTGTATACGCTGCCAGGGCGATAGGTGATGGTAGTAGAAAATAATTCCGGTTTGAATTTTTTCTCCGGATCCTGTATCAGCAATGTATCATATTTCACCAGGCCTAGCCGGCTGGTATCGGCCTGCGGATTGGCGCTGGATAAACTGTAATTCGGATAAATGGTAATATCATTGATCTTGTATGGATACCTGGCCTCTTTGGGGGCACTGCGCTTGATGTTGAGAAAAAGATTGACTTTCCTGTTGCCAACGGTAGTGTCGGCGTAAGCCAGAATATAGTCCGGATTAAAATAGTAATACCCACGGGTTTTCAGGAAAAGATCCAGCCTGTCGCGTTCTGCAGAAATATCACTGAGTGTGTATGGATTTCCTTTTTTCAAAAAGCCGCGCCGTTCGGAATTTCGTTGTAATAACTTCAGCAATGCCGAACTATCGCTTACCCAAACGATGCTATCCAAGGTATACCTCGGCTGTACCTGCGCCGTGTAATGTGCTTTGGTAAAATAACTGAAGTTGCTGGTATCGCCCTGAACGGTAGTGTGGAAGTATCCAAGGTTTTCCATCAGCGATTGCATATTCTCTGCTGTAGTAGCCGCATTTACACGGCTGCTGAAAACCGGCGGTTCGCCAAGTTTGTTCCGGAGAAATGCTTTGAAACCTTTTTCCCTCCTGGGCTCACCGATCACGTACCACCACCACACTTTATATGGATGACCAAATAAGAATTTGTTGGGCCTGGGTTTTGCCGCAAGTGCAATGGTTTTTTTTAAGGACTTGCTCTTTGTTGTTGTTTCCGGATTTTTCTGCACTTTTACCGTAGCGCCTTTGTAGATGCGTTCTCCCGCAGGGATATATTTTCTTACACTACAGGACGAAACCAGCAGCAGCAATAGGGCCGTATAAAAATATATCCTCCTCATTTTGTCTTCTTTGATTTTTTTCTTCTGAATAATTCATTGAATTTATCGTAGTCCATCGTGATCAAAAATGCCACGCCGTTTTCTACCACATAACCATCCACCGTTACTTCAAACTGGTTTTTTGTATACGCCCTCACCAGGTATTTTCCATCCGCTGTGAGTTTATAGGTAAGGGTAATGTCGGGGCTGAAACCTGCGCTTCCATCGTTTCCGGCCTTTGCTGCCGCATCCTGGCCCTCTACACCGAAGTTCTTACCAACGGTTACGGTTAGACGATCATTGAGGAAATTCTTGCTTACCGCAACATTCAGATCCGTCCGCTGCTGGCTACCCCCCGTGGTATAATCATTATACGAGTTCAGGTTAAGATCAACATTGATGCCTTTGAAAAGATCCCCGGCGATCTGGTTCAATGCGCCCGACAGGAACTGGCTCACACTCTGTCTGGCGATATCGGAAAAGTTTGTTCCGTTGCCTTTGAAGAAATCGCTGCTTTGTTCGCTTACAAATCTTCCAAACAACAACATGGAAAATACCTGCTTGTTGGTAGCCGCCTCATCGCCACGAAGCTGGGTGAGTTTATTTTCTATAGCTGTCTGCAGCTCGCTGTTGATGATGGTATTATCTTTTTCGTCCAGCTGGATATCAAAATTGATGATCGGTTTGCTCAACGCCCCGGTCAGTTTCAATACCACTTTAAAAGGCAGCTTCTGGTTCATCGCGTTACCGATCGTACCTCCATTATCGCTTACTTCACTGCTTAATAATTCCTTTGCTGTTGTTTCAAGCTGGTATGCCGCCGTAATATCTATCCTTGCATCCATCGGTGCTCCTGCAAACACGATCGTGCTTCCTTTTTCAAGGTCAAACTTTCTTTGCAGGAATTGGTAATGCAGATTATAATATCCTTTATCAAGCTCGTAATTACCCGCCAGCACTATATTTCCCCCGGGATCTACTCCAGCATTGAGCTGTGCATCACCCTGCACTTTTATCTCATCCTGCGTTACCGGGTCGATAATGATAGTGAGCGCCGCTTCTTTGGTTACTTCTATATTCAGGTTGTAATTCAGGAATTTTCCAAACTGGCTCTGGGGTATGGCAGCTTCTTCAAAAGCTACTACCGGAGGGTTGATATCGAATGTATCGCGGTCGATGAAACGTACGATGGACGTGCCTTCATCCTTTGCATAACTTTTTTCTGGCAGCACGATAAAGACGTTGCTCTTATCATTCAGATAAATATCCCCTTCTATCTGTGGCGCAGTAGAAGTGCCGGTTACAGACACGTTCGCATCAATGGATGCGAAACCGTAAAACTGGCTATTGATGGCCTTCGGCGCATTTACCAGAATAAAATCGGTTGCATTTACATCAACACCCAGGTCAAATTCCGACATCGTTTTTAAACCAACAAAACCATTTACCCTCAACTGGTGATTGAGCGAATCGGTGATGGTAAAATCCGGGAACGATACTTTCGGATGATCCAGTACTATCTTTTGGCTGTTGATATTATATGGCGTGCCTAATTGTGTAAGCGTGAATTTCGTTGTGTCGAAATTCAGTTCACCTTTCCAGCGTGGATCGGAAAATTTGCCATTGGCAATGATGTTACCATGGATATTTCCTGCAGAGTTTTTTAAAGCCCCGGCAGAGAATGCTTCGATGGTTTGAAAATTCAATTTATTGATGGCGAGTTCCGCGTCAAATTGTTGTTGCTCATTGTTCAGATAATAATTTCCTTTTGCTGTTACATCATTGCCAAAACCCTGCAGCGACATGTTTGCGGCGATATTATTTTCCGACTGTTTCTCTGCAAATGCAGTCACATTACCCAAAGGGTGCTGCATGATCTCCAGGTTGCTGATACCCGCATTACCGGTAAATGCAGGCAAAGCCTTATCGAGCTCACTCACGGTTGCTTTCACGTCAAGTACTCCTGCAGCAAATAATGTATCACCACTGGTTAACGAACTGATGCTTTTCAGGTTGAAATTATCAATGTCGATATCGATCGGGCTATTGTTCACCAACTCACGGCTCTTGATAAATATCCTGGAAGTGTCGCTCGTCAGTAAAAAATTATTGATGATCAGGCCTTGTTCTGAATAACTTACATAATTATCATTGGCTACATTCCATTTTTCATAATTCAGCAAAAGGCTGTCTTTCATACGGAAAGTGTAAACTTCATCGCGTGTATAAGCCGCACCGCTGATACCGAACCAATCCACGTCCTTATCATCTTTGGTACGGGCATTCAACGAAATACTGTCGTGTGCTGCTGCACCCCTTACATAAGTTCCAAACAATGTTTGGGCGGGTGTTACCAGTGTATCAAATTTTATCTCATAATTGATGCGCTCATTTTTTGACGCGATCGTGATGTCACCTGCCGCCACCCTGTTGGCCTGGAACTGCAGCACCGGTATAGTCGCTTTAAAATTGAGTGCGCTGTCCGTATCCGCGGACGCATAACTTCCGGAGAAATTGATATCATCATAACGGGTCAAGCCCGGTACGAGACCTGTTAGAAGGGGGCTTTGTTTTATTACCCCGGTAAATGCAAGCTGTTGGTCCGGGATGTTTCCAAGCGTATCTTTTGCTCCGGGGAAAGTATAATATTTGCCGATGTAGCGCTGTATTGAGGTGCCTATTTTATCATAATCAAAAGCCCCGCCAGCAGTAAGTTCTGCAAATGGCGCCCATAATTTAATGGAATCGATACCGTTGGCAGAAGTCGCTATCAGCGACATGGAATCCAGCTGGTAAATATTTTTCCCCAGTTGAATGCTGGCGCTATCCAGCACCGCACTTGCATCCAGGCTACGCGGCTGCAGGCTTTTTGAATCGACTGTAAGAGTGCCTGAAAAATTAAGTGTGTCCTTATACAGATTAAGTTTTTGCAACTGCACCGTATCCACTTTTATCACCCCGCTAAACGTCGGGTATTTATCTCTTACATTGGCATCAATTGTATAATTTAAATTAAGGCTGCTGTCGTTGATGCTTCCCACACTGTTGATGACACCATTATTGAGCGTAGCGTTGATCAATGCGTTTTTGTAATCGTGGCCATTGTATTCCAGTCCGGCTACATCCGCTTTTATTACCGAACGCATGGTTTTATAATCGAAGCCGGTACCTTTTGCGCTGAACTTTCCGGCCACACGCCCAAGGACGCTATCCTGTTTTATAAGTGTACCTACATTGAAACCTGGTGTAATGATATCCAGGTCGTAATTTGCATTTTTAGTGTCCTTGATATTCTTTACATATCCTTTTATGGCAACGCCTCCATAGCTGGTAGCCACTTTCAGGTCGGTGGTAATATTATTGGTATTACCCTCCAGTTTTCCTGAAGCATTTATTTTTTGCGGCAGATTGAGCTGTGCCAGCACATCGGGTGGAAGGAAACCGACGATAAAATTCTTATCCAGCGACAATTGTTTTATCTGTGCATTGTATTGCAGCCTGGCGGGATCACTTATATTCTTAACTACAAAATGCCCGTTCAATCCAAAATCTCTGGCGTTCGTTTTCACATCAGCGGTAATGTCATTGGTGGTGCCCACGAAATGCCCCTGCAGGTTGAACACCGGCGGAAGGTTGGCCAGCTGCTGCTGATTTGCCGGGGGTACAAACTTCATCAGATCCGATTTCAGGAAATTCGATTCATGGATATACAGATCGTAAGCAAATTTTTTCGGATCGCTGAGATTATACAAAGTACCTCTTGCGCTGATCCTGCTACCAGACAAACCGCTCAATTGAAAATATGGCAGATATAACCTTGCTATACTTCCCCGCAACTCCGTATTGATATTAATATGCTGGTTGGCAAACTGAGCCGGTGGAAGAGAAGTTTTCAATGCCGGCACTAACATATATATATCATTGAATGCAACACTCGTGTTGGTGAATGCGCCAGAGATAAAACTATTTTGCGGCGATGTTTGTATACCGCCAAGGCTGTCGAATGTGAGTTGAAAAGATCGCTGAATGAGCGAGTTGGGGGTGCGGATGTAAATATCGGAAGCGGAGATCATCGTATCCGTCATCAGGAAATTTACATGCGTTGTGTCGAGTTTAAAACCACTTTTATCGGCAAAGGTAAACTGGCTGATATTTGCCCTCGTGGTATCATCAGAAAATTTAAAAGAGGAAATCAATGTGTTCAGGTTATTCACATCCAGGTGCGAAAAATCGAGCCCTTCAGCAGCCTTTTTATTGTTGTCGTCATACCTGATTTTTGAATGCCTGACGGCCAGTTGTTTTGCCTCAAAAAGCCATGGAACTTTCGGGGCAATGGAACTGTCTTTTTTTACAGAATCTATGACTGTTTTTGGGGCCGAAAAAATGATGGAAGAACTGTCCAATAAAAGAGCGTCTGCCATGCCTACAGATTGGTCCAAATTGAAGAGCAGATTAGTGGCTCCCAGATGGGTAACATTGTTGCCATAAAATAGTCCGGAAATTTTATTTTCCATTGAAACATTTACGTTCCTGAGATCAATTTTATTTGCGGTAATGTATAAACCATAAGAAGTTGTTTTTGCGGTACCGGTATTTTTTTCTTCGGTAACGGGTAAACTTTCTTTATAAGTATTCATGGAAAAATCTACACCGTCTGCATAAAAATCATCGATCAAAAATTTCACCCTATCCGGCTGAAATTTATTCATTTTCAGATCAAGATTTTTTATGCGTGCAGAAAAATCCGTTCCACCAAATTGATCTTTAAATTTTAATCCTACGTTATCAAAGATCAAACGATCCATTGTCAATTTCATTTCTGCCGTATCCGTATTTGGAGTGGAAGGTTTATTTCCTGAAAATGCATCTATGATAAATTGATAATTAAAGACGGAATCTTTTTCTGCACGATTAACGTTGATGGAAATATTCTTGAAGAATACTTTTTTGATGTCGGTATTTCCCCGGATCAGTTTCAACATGTTGAGATCAACGGACAACTCTTCTCCGAAAATCAGCGTGTCTTTTTGTTGATCTTCGATGTAAACCTTTTCAATTTTCAACCACTTCGGGAGGCTGTAATCTACGGAGCCGATCTCCACTTTCGTTTTCAGTTTTTTCTGCAAATAACTGGTCACCTGGTTTTTTACAAGACGTTTTCCAACCGGAAGATTTATGAAGATAAACAGCAGCAACACCAGCGCGAGAATGCCCAGGAAAATGTATAAAAATATACGTCCGGTTTTTTTTAAAATTTTTGTTGCGTTTGCCATTCAGAAGACGAAAAAGTTAATTTCAGCGGTAAAAAGATATTCCTACATTTTTTATCCGTATCCAATATATGAAATTTTTATGCCTTTTTAAAGGTATGCGTCCCTGCTGCAATTTGAAAAACGTTGCTGTAAATGATAATAATTTTTCTGTGGAACTAATTCCCCAAAGCCGGTAGCTTTAGTTTTTTGATACAGGCGGATATGTTGGTGGCCGGGCCGAAGATGCCATTAAATATTGAGGGCTTTTTTGCGATCCTCTTTGCGGCATTATGGATATCGAACAGAGCCGGGCTCAATCCTTTTTTAACCTCTTTCCATTCAAGCGGCATTGATACCGTCGCTCCTTTTTTCGGCCGCAAACTATACACTGATGCGATGGTTTGTCCTGCCCTGTTCTGAAGGTAATCAAGGTATATTTTTTTGTTCCCACGCTTCTCAAGATTTCTTGTAAGCGTGGTAATATCCGGCAGCAATTCACTGACTGAAATACAAAGTTGATGAGCAAACTCTTTTACTTCTTCGTAAGGATATTTTTTCTTCATCGGAACATAAATATGCAAACCTGTAAAGCCTGAAGTTTTGCAAAAAGATCTTGCGCCGGCCTTATCAAATAATTTTTTAAATGCTTTCGCAACTTCCACCACCTGTTCAAAATTGTTTTTTTCAGACGGGTCAATATCGATGATCATGTAATCCGGATGGTCCGGCTTTTTGATGGTCGAATGCCAGGGATTCAATTCGATGCAACCTAAATTATTGAGGTAGGCAAGGGTTGCTTTATCGTTGCAAATGATATAATCAATTTGTTTGTTGGAAGACTCCGAATGAACAGGAAAACTTTTAATAAAACCCGGTGCGTTTTCTCCTGCATCCTTATGATAAAATCCGGCATCGAGAATTCCATTCGGATTTCTTTTTAAAGATTCCGGACGATCTTTTAAAAAAGGTAAAATATATTTCGCGATGGATTGATAATATTCCACCACCATTTTTTTAGTGATCTTTTCTTTCGGAAAATAGAATTTCTGCGGATTCGAAACCGGCACTTTTAGCTTTCCTGAAGAGATAAAAAATTCTTCTTTTTTGCTGGTATTTTTTTTCGCTTTTTCGGCCTGTTTTGAAGCCGTTTTTTTGCCCGCCTTTTTCTGTTCCATTTTGGTCTCTTTTGGGGTGAATTTCAAACAAAAAAATCCGGAGATCTTAAGCCGGATTTTCATAAAGGTTTATCGTTTTTTCGGAGATTTTTTTCTTTCGAAATCAACTTGTTTATCGGTGAAGTTTTAAGCGTTTCTTTTTCGCTGTCGTACTTTTTATCAGTTGCATATTTGTCGCGATGTTTTATCAGCAGCCATACATTATCCTTGTCGCCATAGTTGTTTTTTATTTTTACCAACGCGAATTCTCCTTTCAGTTTTTTTCCCTTTAAAACAAATTTCAGGTTGCCGCTTTTCAATCCGGCTTTCAATAATTTTTCATCGTTCGCATCTTTATCATCTTTCAACGCCGTATAAGTTCCTTTGTCCCATATTTCCACAATTCCCGCCCCGTAATTTCCCTCGGGGATAACGCCTTTAAAATCTTTGTACTCATACGGATGATCTTCCACCATCATGGCCAGCCTCTTATCGCCGGGATTGAGGGAAGGGCCTTTGGGCACAGCCCAGCTTTTTAATACACCGTTCAGCTCCAGCCGAAAATCGTAGTGCAGGTGAGAGGCTTTGTGCCGCTGTACTACAAAGATCAATTTTTCTTTTGCGGTATTTACGGCTCCGGCCGGTTCTGCAGTTTGTTTAAAATCGCGTTTCTTTTTATAGAGGGAGAGGCTCATGGGGGAGAATTTTATAAACCTGGTATTTTAATATAACCTTCATTTTGAGGAAAAATATAGATAATCATACAGGTGCTCCACCTAAGAAGCCTTCTTACGCTTCGTACCGATACTTGCCTTCAGCTGTTCTATCAGATCGGAGGTTTTACTATGCACCACTTTCATGATCGGTTCTGTTGTCTTTTTCCCTTTTGCCTTGGCTTTTATTACCTTCATCAATTCCTGGGCATAGGTATCCTTGTATTTTTTTATATCGAATTTACCTGAAAGCTGGTTGATCAATGCGATGGCCATTTTCAATTCGGCGGGCTTGGCGGTGGTTTTTGGAATAGCCAGTTCGGTGGTCGCGCGGATCTCTTCGTGAAAACGTATCCTGTTCAGGATAATAGCATCCCCCGAAACCCGAAGGATAGCCAAATGTTCCTTATTCCGCATCACAAAACTGGCGATACCAGCCTTCCCGGTTTTTATAAGCGCATCCCTTAGGAGCGCATACGGGCGACTACCCGATTTTTCGGGTGCCAGGTAATAAGGCATTTCGTAATATACACTGTCTATCTCTTCCTGGTTCACAAAATCGGTGATCTCTATCAGCTTGGTTTTTACCGCATTCGCCCGCTCAAAGTCTTTATCATCCAACACTACATATTTATTGCCTATCATAAACCCTTTTACGATATTCTCCCATTTCACCTCTTTGCCCGTCTTTTCGTTGATACGCTGAAATTTGATATGGCTATGATCTTTCTTATCCAGCATATCAAGTTCCAGGTTGCTCGATTCTGTAGCGCTGTAAAGTTTCACAGGAATATTTACCAGTCCGAAACCGATAGCGCCTGTCCAAAGTGGTCGCATAAAATAAGTTTTAGGTTATGCTGCGTACCGCAATTCGTATTGCAGCTTTTTAATGATCTTATCGTACAATTCTTCTTCAACAAACGGAACGCTCGCATCTGCTTCTTTTTGAATGCTCCATTCATCGTCTTCGTCATGCAACAATGTAAAGCCATAATTTCCATTCATATCTACCAGGTACAGTGTACCTGCAGGATTTTCTTCCTGTGAAATGATCGTTTCAATTTTTGCTCCGCCGTAGCTGATAGTAGTAGTAATCTTTTCCATACTGTTGTTTTTAACTGTTGTCTAATATTTTCATGATGATCTTTTCGTCTGCCGTAAGATCAGCTTTATTGTCGTTGACCGATATCTTATCCAGTTGCGCAAAATATTTTTCAATGCTTTTATTTTCGTACAAACTGATCACAACGGGATGCACATAATATTTTT
The DNA here is from genome assembly GCF_024343615.1 of Ferruginibacter sp. HRS2-29. Lineage (GTDB taxonomy): Bacteria > Bacteroidota > Bacteroidia > Chitinophagales > Chitinophagaceae > Ferruginibacter. The sequence goes on from NZ_RJUB01000002.1 coordinate 33,535, forward strand.
TACAGACAGTCCGCGTATTTCCCAGGTTTTTCGCCACCATGTCGAGCATGGCTACCGTGTTCTTTTTTACTGAGCTATCGTTTTCCGCAAGCCCTATTTCTTTGAAAGCTAAAAATGCATTTACCGTGCCAGCCCATGTCCTGAAATCCTTTGCAGTAAAGTCTTGGCCACAGGCGTTCTTTATATAACTATTGACCATTCCGGAGTCGATGCTATGGTGCTGGCCTTTATCATCATAATATTGAAACAACTCCTTTCCGGGTATATCTTTGCATTGTTGCACAATGTTAGCCAGCTTTTTGTTGCGCAGGTTAATGGTATGTTGCACGCCCTTTTTTCCTTTGAAAGAAAAAGTAACATTGCCCCCTTTGATATTAACATGCTTATCTTTTAAAGTGGTAAGGCCGAAAGAGCCGTATAGTTTTTCATACACATTATTTCCCACCCGGATATTCGTGCGTTCCATCAGGCTTACGATGGTAGCGAGTATCTTGGGCTGTGGTAATCCCGGCAATGCCATATCCTGTTCTACCTGCAGGCGGATAGCAGGAAGGTGTTTGCCAAATTCACGCAGGCGATAAAACTTGGTGTGGTTGCGCAATGAGTTCCAGGACTCATGATAACGATACTGTTTGCGCTTTTTCACATCAAGTCCGGTAACCTGCAGGTGGCCGTTTTCCAAGGCGCATATCCACACGTCTTCCCAGGCCGGAGGTATCACCAGGCTTTTTATCCGGTCGAGGTCGGCTTTATTTTTTAAGGCCTTTTGTTTGAAAATATAAAAGAATTTATCGCCTTTCTTTTTGCGAAGTATTCCCTCATCCTGATCTGAAACATAGATAAGATTCACAGCCTCAGCCGTTTTCACCGGATCGTTTTTTATTTTTTTAATGATCGCTTTTGGCAACTCTTCCACGACATCCATCGTTTCTTTCATCCGCTCAGATTTAAATTTTAAGTTTTCAACATTGCTATGAAATCAGTTCAAAACGATTTACATTTATATTGATCGCTTACCACAATGAAATATCTGTGCCTATGTGCAACCAATCTCAGGTTTTTGCTGTCTAACATTATATCCTACTCATCCTGAGGAATTAGTTCCACGAAAAGCCTCCAATCTTCCTGAAAAATCTCCGAAAAGCAAAAGTTCGTATCTGCTTTCAATCTGGTACACCCTTTGGAATTTTATCATTACCTAAAAACACACACCATGCTTTATCAGGACGAAAACCTTTCTTTCATACAAGAAAAGATCAAAGACATCAACGTGGCATTGTTCAAGTCGGAAATCAATTCTGAACTGCAGTTGCCCAACAACATCATCCAGACATTAAAAGTGGAAGACGATGGACATATCTGGTTCTTCACTTCCTGTACGGGTGATTATGCCAAAAGCGTAGAGCGTTCTTTCTATGCTTATCTCGATTATTATAAAAAGGGAACAGGGTGCAGGATCCGGTTGAGCGGTAAAGCAAGTATAGTGGAAGATGAGGATGGTGATTTCCTGAGCATCAGTAATTATAGTAAAGCCACCGCAGGCAGATTGGTGCTGGTGAAGATGAAGATCATGCAGGCAGAATATTTTGAGAACAAACATCAGCCGAATCATTCGTGGAAAGACAAGCTGAAGGGAGCTTTTCAGCATTTCTTCTTTTCCGAATCACACAGGGTTTATGATTTTAATTGATACAATAAAATACTGACTATCGAACATACAAATACATTAAAAAGAATAAGCAGAGAATATGCAAGAAGCAAAATTCCTCTCAGGTTGAGAGGAATTTTGCTTCTTGCATATTAAAAATTCACATTGCCGATTATTTTATCTTGAATTTACTGATTGCTTCTTTTGAAAAACTGCTTAATATTTCTTTTCCGCTGATAGCAGCTCGTTCTTTCAGTAATACATCCCAATGATCAGTTCCGTGCCAGAAAGTTTTTTTCAACTCAGACATTGCTTCCGGGTTGGAGTGCGCCAAAGAATTCGCCAGGCGTAATACTGATTCGTCCATGTTTTCTGTATTCTCATGTACTTCGGAAAACAACCCTTTTCGTTTCGCCCATTCGCTGTTGCGCCACATGGTAGCATCTATTGCCAGGGCGCTGAAAGCGGCGATACCGATCTTCCGTTCCATTGCTGGACCCACCACGAACGGACCTATGCCGATGGCAAGTTCGCTTAATTTTATATCTGCAGTATTTAATGCAATGGCATAATCTGCCGCTGCCGCAATACCAACACCGCCGCCGACACATTTGCCTTGTATGCGTGCGATGATGAACTTAGGGCATTTACGCATAGCGTTGATCACATTGGCAAAGCCGCTGAAAAACTCCAGTCCTTCTTTTTCATTTTTGATATCCAGTAATTCTTCAAAGGAAGCCCCGGCACAAAATGCCTTTTCGCCGGCGCTTTTCAATACGATCACTTTTGTTTCACTGTGCGTTCCTGCAAAATGGATCTCTTTCGTCAGTTCTTCTAAAATTTTTCCCGGCAAAGAATTGCTTTGCGGATGAAAGAATTCAATCGTTGTAATTCCGTTGTGTGTCTCAGAATTTACATGCCCGTCTTTTATTTGCTGTATCATGCTTTATTATATTTTATTTTTCATTTCTACCATGGTAAGGATCGTACCTACGCCAACAGCTTCGCTTGTTTCATCAAAAATTTCTACAAACCATTTCACAATCCCCTTTGGAATATCCTGCCCTTTTACAAAAGGCACTTCCGGGTTTTGTTCCTTCATTTCCTGTGCGGTCTTTTCCTTGCAGCTGAAACGGATATAGATCGAGGAGCCCGGATAAACTGGCTTTGTAAACCTCAGCTCGTCAATCCCGTAATTCAGCAGTACCGGATTTTTTTCGTAGCTGTCTACAAATAATCCCGCAGCAGCACTCATGATAAAATATCCATGCGCTACTTGTTGTTCAAACATCGTACCGGCAAAATCCGTTGCCGTAAGGTGCGCATAAAAATTATCGCCGCTCAGTGCTGCAAATTTATCAATGTCTTCCGAAGTAATTAATCTTTTTTCTGTAATGATCTGGTCGCCGATATGGAGTTCTTCGAAATATTTTTTAAACGGGTGTACCCCCGGATCATTTCCTTTTGCATGTGCCTGGTACACGTTGCTGATGGCCGTGATCATCGTTGGCGAACCTTGTATGGCCGTACGCTGCAGGTAATGCCGGATGCCTCGGAGCCCGCCCATTTCTTCGCCGCCGCCGGCCCTGCCCGGACCACCATGCACCAGCAGTGGGAGAGGGGAACCATGGCCGGTACTCTCTTTGGCGCAATCTTCATTCAACACCAGTATCCTTCCATGATGCGTTGCCGCGCCAAGTACGTATTGTTTCGCGATCTTCGGGTCTGCCGTTACGATCGTTGAGCACAGGCTTCCTTTTCCTTTTTTGCTGAGCTCTATCGCCTCATCCATATTTTTATACGGCATGATCGTACTCACCGGGCCAAATGCTTCCACATCATGAGATGTTTCGGTAGCGAACGGGTTTTCGTTGAGTAACAGCATCGGGCTTATGAAAGCACCTTCTTTTTCATCCGCATCCAGCACGGCCACACTATCCAGCGAACCATAAATTATCTGCGATGACGCCAATAGTTTCTGTACCTGGCTGCGAACTTCATTCCGCTGGTCTTGTCCGGCCAAAGAACCCATTCGTACTTTTTCATTCAACGGGTTGCCTATGACGGTTTTGCCAAGCTCGTTGGCGATCGCCCTCGACATTTCCTCTATCTTATTGCCCGGAACAAATATCCTCCTCACAGCAGTACATTTTTGACCGGCTTTTACCGTGATCTCTTTTTTTACTTCTTTAATAAATATGTCCCACTCGGGCATACCCGGCTCCACATCGGCACCCAGCACGATGCAGTTGAGAGAGTCCGCCTCCATATTGAATGGCACGGCTTCGCCTAAGATTGTAGGATGCGATTTTAATTTCAGCCCTGTGTAGGCTGACCCGGTAAATGTGACCACATCCTGTGAGTTTACAAAATCAAGGATATTGCCTGCGCTCCCGCAAAGCAGCTGTAGGGCACCTTCCGGCAATATTTTAGACGCGATGATCTCTTTCACCACTGCTTCAGTAAGGTAAGATGTAACCGTGGCGGGTTTTACCACCGCAGGAATTCCTGCCAGTAAATTGACGGCGATTTTTTCCAGCATCCCCCACACCGGGAAATTGTAGGCATTGATGTGTACAGCCACCCCTTCTTTTGGCACCAGGATATGATGGCCCATGAACGTATTTCCTTTACTCAACGCGATCGGGTCGCCATCGAGGCAAAAAGGTTCGTCGGGTAATTTTCGGCGAAGCGATGCATTGGAAAACAGGTTGCCGATGCCACCTTCGATATCTATCCAGCTATCGATCTTCGTTGCTCCTGATAAATAACTGATGGTGTAAAATTTTTCTTTATGCTGCATCAGGTGCAGGGCGAGTGCCCTCAGCATTCTTCCCCTTTCCTGGAAGGTCATTTTCCTGAGCGCCGTATTTCCTTTTTTGCGGGCATAATCGAGTACCGATTCAAAGTCGAGGCCTTTGGTGGTTGCGCTGGCAAACTCTTTTCCGGTTACGGCATTGTATAATAATTGTCCGTCACCATCGCCTTCTATCCAGTTGCCGGTAATGTAATTTCCTAATTTTTGCATATGACATATTTGCGTTTCCAAAGCTACGCAATGCCTTGTAAACAATTTAGTTTTTAAGTTGCAATGAGGTGTTTACAGGGTTAATTTTTAAAGGAAAAGATTTCTTAAAATAGTTGCGCTTATCTCTGAGGATATAGTGTAACTTTATAGAGATCGGAAAGCGTATTCACATTTAAAATTTCCCGTATGAAATATTTATTGTTCGCGATGATCATCTTCGCTTCTGCCATTTCCTGCAAAACAACCCAGATAGAAAACGCCTGTATTGGCCAGCCTATCAAAGATTGCGTTACTACCATGGAGTACAAACCCGTATGCGGCTGTGACGGAAAAACTTACAGCAACGCCGGGATGGCAAAATGTGCCGGTGTAAAAACATGGAAGGATGGGGATTGCGCCAGCGCCAAATAATTGAATGTATTGATGATGCATTGATGAATTGCTGCTATATCATTGTAAATATGGCAGCAGGCAGGTATTGGTATGGAAGGAAGAACAAGGTTGTATACGGATATTTTCGGCCTGGTTTCTATTTAGCTAAAGCAAATCTTTAGCCTTTCACAACAACCCAAACTGTCGCGAATGATGCGTTACATGTTTGTAATGCAGCCTCACCCATTGCTCAAAATCCAGCCACCCAAATACCGGGTGTAATGTCTTATTTGGATGATTTCCTTTAAAATGATTCACAAAATTATCGACGCTTTGCCTCAGCTCTTCCTTTGCAATGTCAATACTGGCACACCTTTCCGGTAACGCCGCTTCACCGATTATCTCTACCGGCGCTTTCGTATTTTCACGGAATTGTTTTTCACTGTATAAAAACTCCAGGTATTTAGGAAGGTGTTCTTCCGGTGTAACCAGTTTCAATTGTAGTTTGTCTGCAGATACGTTGAAGAAATCCGTTACATGCTCCAGCATTTGTTGCGGGTTCATCACGCCCCATTTAGCCGGGGTTTGTGCAGAAAGATCGTTGAGCAGGACGAAATATTTGTTGGTAATAAAATCAAGCTGATCGGATGGCATATGGCAAAAATTTAAAAAAGCAGGCCGGAGCCTGCTTTCATTACCTGTTTATTCTTTTGTCGATCTCCTTACAGAGTTCTCCGAAAATTTCATCAATCGTTCCTTCCCCTTTTATCATTACCACTTTATTGAACTGATGGTAATAATCCGCAACGGCGGCGGTTTTAGTCTGGTACTCCGTGATCCTCGCCCTGATGACCTGTTCGTTGGTATCATCGCTGCGGCCGCTGGTTTCGCCTCTTTTCAATAATCTTTTTACCAGCTCTTCTTCGCTGACATCCAGCGCCAGCATCACACCTATTGAAGCTTTTTTCAAATGGAGCAGTTTATCCAACGCTTCAGCCTGTGCGGAGGTACGTGGGAAACCATCGTACAGGAACCCTGTCGCATGCGGGTTTTCATCCAATGCCGAACTGATCATTCCTATCACCACTTCATCGGGAACAAGTTGCCCTTTATCCATAAAACCTTTTGCAGCCTGGCCCAGTGAAGTTTGCCTGCTGATTTCCGAACGCAGTAAATCTCCGGTACTCAAATGCTTGAGGCCATACTTCGCCATTAATTTTTCGCTTTGCGTACCTTTTCCACTGCCCGGAGGGCCAAAGAGTATTAAATTGAACATAGTTTCTCGCTAAACAAGTTGTAAGTGAACAATCAGGGTGAGCCAGTTTGCATGCAAATGTAACTAAGCATTGTTTAAAATCCACCCTTTTTGGCTATAAAGGCGTGCTTCAATCGTGTAAACGGCGTAATCGGCGTAAATATAATATTCCATGCTGACTATGACAAGTTCATTTTGTGGGCAAAATGGGATGCCCAAATTGCCCGGGGCAATTAATCAACTTGGTTTTGTATAAAGGGGCTAAAGATTTACTTTTGCCGCATTGACGATTTAAAATAAACTACAGTTATGGGTTCACTTAAGCTCAGCCACCTGGCTGAAACACTAATAGCATCGGAAATCGTGCGTCTTGGCGCTACTATCAAGGAAAAGATAAAAGCTGGTGACCATATCTATAATTATACAATCGGCGATTTTGATTCTTCGGTATTCCCGATCCCGGCTGGGTTGCAGGAAGAAATCGTAACCGCTTACAAAGAAGGTTATACTACTTATCCCGCTGCTGAGGGCGAACTCGATCTCCGCAAATCCATCGCGGGTTTCTTAAAGGATAATGCTGACCTTGATTATTCCCCGCAGGAAATACTGGTGGCTTCAGGCGGCCGGCCGCTGATCTATTCTGCTTACAGGGCAATCGTTGATAAGGGCGATAAGGTCATTTACCCGGTTCCGAGCTGGAACAACAACCACTATGTTCATTTCACCGAAGGTGAACACGTGGTGATAGAAGCTACCCGTGAAAATAATTTCATGCCTACGGCCGACCAGATCCGTCCGCATGTAAAAGGGGCGTCGCTGTTGGCGGTGTGCTCGCCGTTGAACCCCACCGGCACCACTTTCACCAAAGAAGAATTGACCGCTATATGCGACCTGGTGATCGAAGAAAACGAATCCAGGAAAGAAGGCGAGAAAAAATTGTACCTGCTCTACGATCAGATCTATTGGACCCTGACCTTTGGAAATACCGTTCATTATACGCCGGTTTCCTTGCGGCCGAAAATGAAAGATTATACCATTTTCATCGATGGCATCAGCAAGGCTTTTGCGGCTACAGGCGTAAGGGTAGGCTGGTCGATGGGGCCCGCAGAATTGATCCAGAAAATGAGGGGTATCAATAGTCATGTAGGTTCGTGGGCGCCTATGGCCGAACAAAAAGCCGTAGCAAAATTCCTGACGCAGAAAGATGCACTGGACGCTTATTTCAAAGAATTTAAAAGTGAAATATCTTACAGGCTCACGACGCTTGCCGAAGGTTTTCACCAACTTAAAAAAGAAGGTTTTTCTGTGGACGCCATTGCGCCCCAGGCTGCTATATACCTCACTGTACAAATAGACCTCACCGGTAAAAAAACGGCTGACGGAACCATCATTGCCGACCAGGAAGCGGTGACAGCTTATGTGCTTGATGAAGCCAAACTTGCACTGGTGCCTTTCGGGTATTTTGGTGCAGGTAAAAACAACAGCTGGTACAGGCTGAGTGTAGGTTGCTGCAAAAAAGAAGAGATCGGAACTGTAATTGAAAAATTGCGGAATGCCCTTTCGAAGCTTAGCTAAGCGATATTAATTCTTGTTATTAAGGAAAACGAAAGGTTTGTCTTTATGCTGACGGATAATATTCTTGATCGCAATAGACTGGCTGATGATCTTATATTTATTGAGGTCGATGATTTCGTGTGCCTTCACAAAATTATCCAGGCGCTCTACCATAAACAACATTTCATGGAGCATGGATACCTCATGCTCCATAGCCTGAGGCGTCATTAATTCTTGCTTGAACATTACTAGTAGATCACGATTGGATTTGTTCATTGATACTACAAATTAATTGTTGTTACTTATAACCCACCATCCCCTGCTTATTAGGACAACCGCATTGTCCTTTCTTAGAAGAGGAACAACCGGTAGCTACCAGACAGGCGGCAATTAAGAGCAACGATGAGATTTTTATTAATTTTTGCATATAAACTGGTTACAATTTAAACTATTTTCACAAATAAATATTGCACATTTTGAATGAATGAAAAAAATATTAACAAATCATCATCTTTTTCACGGGTCCTGATCGCTCCGCTCGACTGGGGGCTTGGCCATGCTACCCGCTGTATTCCAATCATTCATGCATTATTAAAAGAAAATATCACCGTTTTTATAGCCGCCGAAGGCGCTATATTAAATTTATTCCAAAAAGAGTTCCATAATGTTACGATACTTCCCCTTAGAGGTTACAATATCAGTTATCCCGCTGAGAAAAAGTCATTATTCGCAAAACTACTACAACAGGTGCCGGGAGTTTTGTCGGTGATCCGTTACGAAAATAAGTGGCTGGAGAAAATGATCAGGGAGCATTCGATCGATGCGGTGATCTCGGATAATCGTTTTGGAATGCACAGCAGGCTGGTAAAAAGTATTTACATAACACATCAATTGCACATAGAAACCAATCATTCTTTTTTTAACTGGCTGGCGCAAAAGATCCATTACCGCTATATCAACCGCTATGATGCATGCTGGGTGCCGGATGCAGAAGGTGTTACCAATCTGGCAGGGAAATTATCACATCCTGAAAAATTGCCGGCAATTCCTGTAAAATACCTGGGTGCTTTATCCAGGTTTAAAAAAATCATCCCGAAAAAAAAACACGATCTGCTGATCCTGCTGTCGGGGCCGGAGCCACAGCGCTCTTATTTTGAAGATATCCTCTTGCAGCAATTGAAGGGTCTTGAAATACCTGTTGTTTTTGTGAGAGGATTGCCAACGGCAACCAGTTTGCCCGAAATTAACAGGAATACTGTTTTTTACAATCATCTTCCTGCGGAAGAACTTTCCGCTCTTGTTCAGCAATCGAAAATGGTGGTTTGCCGGAGTGGCTATTCTACCGTCATGGATCTGGCCTGTGTGCAGCAAAAAGCAATACTGGTGCCCACTCCGGGGCAGACAGAGCAGGAATACCTGGCCGGTTACCTGCAGGAGAAAAAAATGTTTCTAACTTATAAACAGGGAAATTTCAATCTTAAAAAAGCATTGGAAGCTGCGGAAGAATTCGATTATGCAATTTCTGATTTTTCAGAAAATCTACAAGACGGGATCACCACTTTTGTAAAGGGTCTACAGCCGGACGTTCCGCGATAAATATACCGTTCCTGTTTTTTTCGTTGCTTCCCACAATGCTGCTGCTTCCTGCGGCGTGAAATAAAAAGATGGTCTTTGACGGGAGCTTTTCTATCATTTCAATAGCATCTTTATTATTCATCACCGCTTCGCAAAAAACGAGCTGCTCTATTTTATTCTTCTTCATATCGCCTGCTAGTGTACCTGTTGTGCCGATGCTATATTTGATATCATCTCCAGAAACCGCTATCCTTCCTATTATCACCGGGGGCATTTTTGCATTGCGCAGCAGGTGAATCATTTCATCAAACAATATCTGGGGGGCAATGATTGCAGTATTTATTTTTTTTTCTGCAGGGGATTTTTCAGGCAGCATTTTTTTTAGCAATAACAAGAGCGAGGCAAGCGATTTATTAAGCGAGATGGCCAAAGTGGTAATGAAATAAGTAAACCACTGTTGCTTGTAATGCTTTGCCACAAATCCTTTCATGGCTCCGTAAAACTGATTGATATATTCTTTGGATAATTTTTGCGTGCTTTCCCCTTTGAAATGTATGATGGTGGTATCCGCGAAATAATAATTCTTCTTTCCTTCTTTCTGTACCCGGAAACTCAGGTCGATGTCTTCCGCGTACATGAAAAATTTTTCATCGAATCCTTGTGTAGCATCGGCCATTTTTTTATCCAGCATCATGAATGCGCCTGCCAGCACGTCTACCGGCGCAGTTTTATGTTCGGGTAAATGCCCGGCATAATATGCCGCGAATGTTTTGGATCGTGGAAACAATTTTGCCAGCCCGATGATCTTATAAAAAGATGCCATTGCAGAAGGAAAAGAGCGTTTGCTTTCTTTGAGAAAAGTGCCGCTGCCATCGATCATCCTTACACCCAATGCACCGCAATCCTGGTGCTGGCGGAAGAACTGCAGGCATTTTTCAAAACAATCTTCGGGCACGATCGTATCCGGATTCAGGAATAGGATATGATCGCCCTTTGCTTCGGAAAGCACACTGTTATTGGCTTTGCCAAATCCCATGTTGTGGCTGTTCCACCTGAATTTTACCTGCGGAAACTTTGCCGGCAAATATTGCTCACTTCCATCAGTAGAATAATTATCTACCACAAATATTTCCGCCTCCAGGTTGCAGCACGCTTTTATCACCGAGTAAAGGCATTGCTCCAGGAAATATTTTACATTGTAGTTTACTATGATGATGGAAAGCTGCAAAGGAAGTTTTGATTTTGTTTACAAAAAACGAGTATTTAAGCCAGTCTTCAAAAAGTTCTTATTTAAGGTGCACACTTTATAAGGTCGGCCACCTTTGTTATCTTTGCAGCATGTTAAAAACCACCCTGATCAATGCAGTAAATGCCGGAGCAGCGCAACTCGTTCATTTTTTCAACGGCGAATTCAAGATATCTAATAAGGAAGGAATAAACAACCTGGTGACGGAAGCCGATCATGCGGCAGAAAAAGCCATCATTGAAGTTATCCGCAAGGATTATCCCGACCATTTCATTCTTACGGAAGAAAGCGGGGTGCTGGCCACCGGCAGCGAATTCAAATGGATCGTAGATCCTATTGATGGTACGGTGAATTTTGCCAATGGCATCCCGATCTGTTGTGTGAGCATTGGCCTGGAGAAACAAGGGAAAATGATCATGGGCGCCGTTTATAATCCGATCATGAATGAATTTTATTTTGCGCAAACCGGTTTTGGCGCTTCTTTGAATGATAAGAAAATTTCTGTAAGCAAAAAAACATCGCTGGCTACAAGCTGCATGGTTACAGGCTTTCCATACACTTATCTCGATTCGCCGAATGGTCCGTTGCAGGTTTTTGAAAAAATGATCCGGCAGGGAATTCCGGTAAGGCGATTGGGTAGCGCTGCTATAGACCTTTGCTGGGTGGCCGACGGGCGCTTCGACGGTTTTTACGAACATGAATTGCAGCCATGGGATAGTGCAGCGGGATCGCTCATTGTAGAAGAAGCCGGTGGTAAAGTGACCGATTTCAAAGGCGGTACATTTTCTCCTCATCAGCCACATATCATTGCAACCAACGGCAAGATCCACGATGAATTGCTGAAGGTATTGAACGGAGGGGAATTGATCACAGTATAATATGAAACGATTATCCATACTTGTATTGGCTGTTGCATTGCTGGCTGGTTGTAATTATGTGACCTATAATCCTAAAGGAAAAAAGAAACAGCGGCAGGCAACTCCGTCGGTTTTGATCTTCGACCGCATGGTCGACTTCAGGATCAAAGAAGGAGGATGGCCTTCTTCAATGGAAGATTTTAAAAGTAAGGATATCCGGTATTATGAAGTGGTGAACGGGTTTCCTTATCAAAACACCGAGTTCAAAATAAAAGACAGTAACAACATGGTATTTTATTTTTCCAATCATATCAGCGATATGAAAGAATACGATAAAACCCAAAAAGTTGACCTCAATAGTTACAATGGCAATGTGCGTTTCTGGAAAGAAGGGGATAAGTTTTTGTGGAAGATAAAAATGAATTAAAGAACGACTGTCAGCCTGAGCTTGTCGAAGGCCAATTGCCTTCGACAAGCTCAGGCTGACAGTTTATTAAAATAATAATCAAATCAATCATCATGGAAGAAAGAACAGAGATAGCGTCGTTAGGGGAATTTGGGCTGATCGATCATCTCACCAATAACAATGAAACCAAAAATGCGTCCACCATTTTAAGTGTTGGAGACGATGCCGCGGTGATCGACCATTTTGGAAAACAAACAGTAATAAGCACCGATCTCTTATTGGAAGGTGTGCATTTCGATCTGTCGTATACGCCGTTGAAACATCTTGGCTACAAATCTGTAGTGGTAAACATCAGTGATATTTATGCAATGAATGCCACGCCTACACAGATCGTGATCAGCCTTGGCTTCAGCAACCGGTTCAGCCTGGAAGCGCTCGACGAATTTTATGCCGGCGTTTATGCAGCCTGTGATTTTTACAATGTAGACCTGGTGGGCGGCGATACCAGCACATCCCAACGCGGCTTTGTGATCAGCATTACTGCCATCGGCGAAGTAACGCCGGATAAATATGTAACGCGTTCAGGAGCAAAACCAAACGACCTCATTTGCGTGAGCGGCGAACTTGGCGGAGCATTTCTCGGGCTCACCATTCTCGAGAGGGAAAAAAAGATATTCGAGGAAACCGGTGCCCAGCCCGATCTTGAAGGGCAGGCTTATATCGTGGGCCGTTTATTGAAACCCGAAGCAAGAAAAGATATCATTGAATATTTTGCAGAAGCCGACATCATGCCTACCAGTATGATGGACATCAGCGATGGCCTCAGCAGCGAGCTGCTGCACATTTGCAAACAAAGTGAAACAGGTTGTGTGTTGTATGAAGAAAAACTTCCCTTGAATGATGAAGCGAAAGAATTTGCCTACAAACTCCAGCTCGATCCTACCGCCTGTGCCTTGAGCGGGGGAGAAGATTACGAATTGCTCTTTACTGTTTCGCAGGCAGATTTTGAAAAAATAAAACTAAATCCTTCGATCAGCGTGATCGGTTATATCACCGAAGCTGCAGAAGGAAAACATATCATCACCCGTGCAGGAAATAAACATGCGCTGGTAGCACAAGGGTGGAACCATCTTAAATAGTTCAAGAGGTTCAAACGTTCAAAAGGTTCAAGAAGTTAGCATTCTAATAAAATGCATTTAACTTCTTGAACCTTTTGAACGTTTGAACCTTTGAACTTTCCTAAATGTTAATTCAGTGGTATTTTATTTTAAGTTAAATATCTTTAAGCTGAATTTTTTTCTAAGATATGAATAGATTTTTATGTGGTTGGGTGCTGGCGTGTTGTATGTTCATTTCTTGTACCCCTATGAAAAAAAATTATTCCCCCTATGCCAAATATTCCCGGCAGACACTTCAGAAGGATTATATTTTATTAAGAAATATTCTCGAAACAAAACATCCCGCTATTTATTGGTATACTCCGAAAGACAGTATGGACGGCTATTTTGACCAGTATTACCATGCCATCAGCGACAGTATGAATGAAGGCCAGTTTGCCTGGCAGATACTTGCACCGCTGATTGAAAAAATTCATTGCGGCCACACCAGCGTTGGCTTCAGCAAGGAATATGTAAAATGGGTTCAGGGAAAAAAATTCCCTTCTTTTCCGTTGTATGTAAAAGTATGGAACGATACGATGGCCGTCATTGGTAACCTCCACCAGAAAGACAGCATTTTCAAAAGAGGTACGCTGATCACTTCTGTAAACGGATTGAGTAACCAGCAACTTATCAGCCGGATATTCGGTTACTTGCCGGAAGATGGATATGCAGACAACTCTAATTATATACGCCTGAGCGCAAATTTTCCGTATTACCACCGGAATATTTTTGGCTTGTCGAAAACATACCAGGTTGGATACCTGGATAGTAATAATATCCGGAGAGTAGCAACCGTGCCGGCTTTTACTCCGGTTAAAGACACTACTAAAAAAGACAGTGCAATAAAAGTCATGCGTCCTCCAAAGCAGCCGAAACAAAACCGGTTATTACAATACCGTTCTATGCAGATCGACAGTTCGGGTAAATTTGCGGTGATGACATTGAATGGTTTTACCAAAGGACGTTTACGCAGGTTTTTCAAAAGATCATTCAAAGAGTTGCGTTCAAAAAACATAGATCATCTTGTGCTGGATATGAGAAATAATGGTGGTGGTAAAGTAGGGTTGTCGACCTTGCTGACAAAATATATTTCGCGGCAGCCATTTAAAGTGGCTGATACAGTGTATGCGGTAAGCCACTCGCTGGCGCCTTATACAAAATATATCAAGGGAAGATTCCTGAACAACATCGAACTTTTTTTTGCCAGTAAAAAAAGAACTGATGGAAAATACCATCTCGGTTTGCTGGAAAAAAAATTATACAAACCGAAGCAAAACAATCATTATAACGGTAACGTGTACGTGCTGACGAACGGGCCTACGTTTTCAGCGGCGGCTTTATTTTGTAATGCAGTAAAAGGGCAGGAAGGAATTAAACTGGTAGGTGAAGAAACCGGCGGCGGCTGGCATGGCAACAGCGGCATAATGATCCCGGATATCACCTTGCCCAATACACATTTGAGGGTAAGGCTTCCTCTATTTAAGCTGGTGCAATATAAACATGTTCCCAAAACAGGCACCGGCATCATTCCTGATATTTATGTGGGAACAAGCTATGAAGCACTGCTGAGAGGTTATGATAAAAAAATGGAAGTGGTGCGAAAAATGATCTTAGAAAATAAATAATTGGTTTCCCCCCAGCCGTTTAGCGGGGCTAAGAAAAATTTTTTTTTCTCTGTCTTACTTTTTCTTTGCGTGAAAGCCTCACCCTTCAATCCTGAACGAATCCCCATCTTTCCAAAATGGAAATTTGTTTCTCACATTATCGAGGTTTTCTTTTTCGAGCGTCAGCGTAAAAATATCTTCGTCATCCGCCGTGTGATACAACACTTCTCCCAACGGATCGATCACCATCGAATCGCCGCTGTGATAAATATCATTGCCATCTTTTCCAACACGGTTTACCCCCACTACATACGATTGGTTTTCTATCGCTCTTGCGCACAATAATGTTTTCCATGCATGGTTGCGGCGCTCCGGCCAGTTGGCCACGTAGATCAGCAGGTCATATTCAGGAGTTGGTTTTTCTTCATCAGTTTTTACCTGTTGCCTTGCCCATACCGGGAAACGCAGATCATAACAAACCAGCAAGTTGATCTTCCAGCCTTTCACCGAAGCAATCAGCCTTTTTTCTCCCGCATGGTAATGTTCGTCTTCATGGGCAAAACCAAAAAGGTGCCGTTTGTCATAGTGCCCGTATTGCCCGTTGGGCAGCATCCAGATGAGGCGGTTGAAATATTTTTCATTCTCTTTTATGATCACGCTGCCGGTGATGATCACCCCGTTTTTCGCCGACATTTCCTTCATCCACTTTACGGTTTCTCCCTCCATGGTTTCCGCCAGCTGCTCCGGTTTCATGCTGAAGCCCGTACTGAACATTTCTGGCAAAACGACCAGCTCTGTTTTTTGTGGAATGCTGTTGATATTTTCTTCCAGCATGCGCAGGTTAGCCTCTTTATTTTCCCAATAAAGTTTTGTCTGAATGAGTGTGACGGTGAGCGTTGACATCAAAATATTTTAGAGATCAAAAGTAGCGGTAAATTTTATTCTTCCGGTTTTTTTACGATCAAAAAGCAATCGTTGTCCAGCAAACGATAACCGAATTCATAACAAAAATAATACACCCCTCTTTTCTGATTCGTTAAAGTATGTGTGAGGTATTTGAATTGAAACCCGGCCTCCAGCAACTTATCCCGGGAAATTTTTTTCGGCGATCCGTTGCCGGCAAGTAAATCTTTTAAGATCTTCCTGTTTTTTCCCAATGCATTATTGATGTTGCGCATGAACCTGTTGGCCGGGCCTTTTGCCTGATTGTTATGAATTGCCCTGCAATACATATCGCAAAATATTTTGTCTGATCTCCCCCTGATCAGCTTGTCGCACACTTTACATTTTCTTTCTGATTCCCTGTTTTCCATTACTCGTTGTTTTAAAATTATCCGTATACATCCGCTTATAAAAGTAAGTAAAGGCATAATTCACCGATTGTTGTTTTTCCCATCAGATATTTGTTTTCTCAACGGAAAACGGCGCTGGTTTTCTCCTCTAAAAATGATTAATAACATTAAAATTTACCAAAAATGTATTCAATAAAAAACAAAGTTCAGCTGATCGGAAACCTGGGTAATGCCCCTGAAATAAAGAATACCGAATCCGGAAAAAAGCTGGCTAAATTTTCAGTTGCAACCACTGAAACCTACAGGAACGCCCAGGGTGATAAGGTTAAGGAAACGCAATGGCACAACCTGATCGCCTGGGGAAAAGTGGCAGATATCATTGAAAGATATTTAAAAAAGGGGAGCGAGGTGGCCATTGAAGGCAAGCTCGTAACCCGTAATTATACTGATAAGGAAGGGGTTAAAAAGTATATAACGGAGATCCAGGTAGATGAATTACTGATGTTAGGAAAGGCAGGATAATGGATGATCAGGCGGTCATCGCTAACATATAATTGTATGTGATGGCCGCTACTTTTTCCATCCGGGTAAATCAGATGCAGTGTAGCCAATATCGATGAAGGATGGTTAACTTTGAACGGGGCTATAATTTTGCAGATACCCGATAATTTGTGATAATGACAATTGAAAAAAATGAAATCTTCGACCTGGCTTTTCGCTTTGTTACAGAAACCAGCGAACATATATTTCTGACGGGAAAAGCCGGCACCGGTAAAACTACTTTTTTAAAATACCTGAAAGAGCATTGCGCCAAGAATATCATTGTTGCCGCACCTACCGGTGTTGCTGCGATAAATGCCGGAGGTGTCACTTTACATAGCCTTTTTCAATTGCCTTTTCACCCTTTTTTGCCGACACGTCACAACAAAGAAGAATTACTGGCAAAGATCAGATTTAATAAACAACGGCAACAATTATTACGAAAAATGGAACTGCTGGTGATCGATGAGATCAGTATGGTAAGGTGCGATGTGATGGATGCGATCGATACCATTTTACGAAGTGTACGCCGAAACCATGATTCAGCTTTTGGTGGGGTGCAGGTGCTTTGCATAGGCGACCTTTATCAGCTTCCACCGGTGGTACAAAACCAGGAATGGACAATCTTACAGGAATATTATAGTTCCCCCTTCTTTTTTGACAGCATTGCAGTAAAGGAGCAAATGCCTTTGTTGATTGAGCTGGATAAAATTTATCGTCAGAAAGAAGATTCCTTCGTGCGACTATTGAACAAGATCCGTAACAATGATATGTCTGCCGATGATTTTGAGGATCTGCATTTCAGGTACGATCCCGGTTTCCGACCAACAGAGGAACAAAAGTATATTACGCTATCTTCTCACAACCGCCAGGCCGATGAAATTAACCAGCGCGAGATAAACCGGTTATTGGCACCGGCTTATAAATATGAATCGGAAGTGGAAAATGATTTTCCGGAACATCTTTTTCCGGTAGATAAAACCCTGGAGTTGAAACAAGGTGCGCAAGTGATGTTCCTCAAAAATGATGCAGTTTATAAACGATACTTCAATGGTAAGATCGGTACTGTAAAATCGCTCGAAGAAGATAAGATCATCGTGGATTGCGATGGATTTGATATTGATGTACCAAAAGAAACATGGGAAAACTCACGATACAGTTTAAATAAAGCGGATGGAAAACTGGAGCAGGAAACACTCGGTACATTTACCCAATATCCTTTGAGGTTGGCGTGGGCAATTACCATACATAAAAGCCAGGGACTTACATTCGATCATGTTATGATTGATGCGGGAGCTGCTTTCAGTAGTGGACAGGTATATGTCGCATTGAGCAGGTGTACCAGTCTTGAAGGAATTGTTTTGTTATCAAAAATTCCTGCGTCAGCAATTCACAGCAACGAACATGTGTTGAAAGGACAGCAATCGCTTTCGCACCGTGGCTCTCTGGCAGAACGTTTTGAAGGAGCGAGAAAAATATTTACGCAACAATTATTGGAAAGTATTTTTTCTTTCGAAGAAATACATATAAGTGGGGATCAACTCGAAAACCTTATCAGGCAAAACAAGGATAAATTTAATGTGGGTGCGCTCGAATGGGTACAGCAATTTCGTCAGCAATTACTATCAGACAGGGCCGCTGGTTTAAAATTCAATTCTCAGATATCAGAGATGATGAAAGGCATTTCGGAGATAGAAAAAAATGAAGCGTTGCAAAAACGGATCAATGATGCAGCAAATTATTTTCTACCAAGGCTGGAAAAATTCCAGGCCATGCTGCAGCAACATCCTTTGGTTACTGAATATAAAGAAGCATCCACACCTGTTAATGAAGCATTGCTACAATTGCTTACCAGCATTTACACCAGTAATTATTTTCTACAATATTGTACGCAGCCTTTTTCTGTTACTACCTTTCTGCAACATAAACTGAAGTTCGCTCTTCCCAGATTTAGTATCAATTGTTATGCAAGTGGAAAAAAACAATCTTATACAGACACGCCGAATGCGGAGTTGTATGATACGCTCAAACGCTGGAGGGATATGGTTTGTGAGGACACAAGTAGCCCCATCTGGATGGTTGCCAACCAGGCCACATTAAAAGAACTTTCTACTTTTCTTCCATTGAACAAAAAAGACCTCTTGCGCATTTCTGGTTTTGGAAAAGCTAAAGTTGATAAATACGGCGATGAAATTCTGGAAGCGATAGAAAGTTATTGCACACAAAACTCACTGGAAACAAACATGGCCGCGCTGGATGTGAAACCTGCGAAAGAAAAAAAGGAGAAAAAAGAAAAGAAGGAGAAAGTAAAAGAGCCTAAGATTGATACGAAAAAAGTCTCCCTTGATTTTTTTAAAGAAGGGAAGACAGTGAATGAGATTTCTTCCATAAGGTCTTTAACAACCGGCACTATTGAAGGCCACCTTATACACTTTATTGAATTGGGAGAAATCGCTCTTACCGATCTGCTTTCAGAAAAGAAGCAGTCGTCCATCCGGGATGCTGTGAATATTCACGGGGATGTAAGTATGAGTACACTCATGGAAGCCCTTGCGCCGGAAGTCAGTTACAACGAATTGAGAATGTATTTTGCCGCGGAGAAATTTTCCGCAAAATAAAATTCATAAAAAGGCGACAGTAATTGTCGCCTTTTTTTAATTATCTACCAAAGTCATCCTGCAGGCGGATGATATCATCTTCATTGCTTGGATTGTCAAAGTCGGTGTGTTGCCAGATCTCTGCTATCACTCCCCAGTTGTCGAGCCCGATCAGCCGATGGCGTTCTCCTTGCTGAAGTTTAACAATATCTCCGATGGATAGTTTTGTCAACTCTTTTTCCTCATCGTTATCGCTTGTAATTACACCAGCTTCACCGCCAATCAGTTTCCATATTTCCGCACGACGATGATGGTATTGCCAGCTCAATCTTTTTGAAGGAGCCACCAGCAATATTTTCGGGCTCAATTTTCCTGAAATAGTCAGGTCTTCTTTTTTCAGATGTGGGAAAAATTCGGCAATGAATTTTTCTGCATCATCTTCATCAATCACAAAAAATCCACCCCATGGGCGTTGGTCATCTTTATTGGCAACTTCTAATTTTTTGCTGGAGAGAAATTCATCAATCTCTGCAAATATTTCTGCTTTTGTATTTTCTGGTTTTAAAAACATTTAATTATTATTTAATATGATTAATTTTTATATCATCTGCCCATATACACCATCAGTATCTGCACATCACTTGGATTAACTCCTGATATCCTGCTGGCCTGGCCAAGTGTACGTGGCTGAATTTTCATGAACTTTTGCCTTGCTTCATTGCTCAGCGAAACCAACTTATCATAATTGAAGTTTTCCGGTATGGCAAGATTTTCCAATTGATTCATTTTTCCTACCAGTTCTTTTTCCTTCTCAATATAAGTATCATATTTCATTTGTATCTCTGCCTGTTCCAGAACTTCTGCACTATATCCATTCAGTTTTTCCGCAAGAGATGGAATTGAAGATATCATTTCTTTCAAATCAATATTTGGCCTCAATAGAAGCTGGGCGGCCTTTTGGCGTGATACTAACGGTGATGATGAAACGCCTTTTAAAAATTCGTCTGACTCCGCGGGCTCAATTGCTGTGGAGTTTAGTACAGACTTTACTTCTTTTACTTTTTCAATCTTTTCCAACACCCTCTCCATCCTTTGCTGGCTGGCCAGTCCCAGACGATAGCTGATCTCTGTCAACCGGATATCAGCGTTATCCTGGCGTAACAATGTCCTGAATTCCGCACGACTGGTAAACATCCGGTAAGGTTCATCCGTTCCTTTATTTATAAGATCGTCAATCAACACTCCAATGTATGCTTCACTACGTTTTAAAACTAACGGCTGTTCGTTTTTAACAGCTAAATGAGCATTTATACCTGCCATCAACCCCTGGCAGGCCGCTTCTTCATATCCGGTTGTTCCATTGATTTGCCCGGCAAAGAAAAGTTTCTTGATCCGTTTGGTTTCCAGACTGACAGTAAGTTGGGTAGGAGGGAAGAAATCATATTCGATCGCATATCCCGGGCGAAACATCTTGCAGTTTTCAAAACCTGGTACTTGTCTCAATGCTTTAAGCTGTACTTCTTCAGCAAGCGAGGTAGAAAATCCATTTACATATATTTCCACCGTATTCCAACCTTCGGGTTCAACAAACAGTTGGTGCCTCTCTCTCTCCGCAAACCTATTGATCTTATCTTCTATGCTCGGACAATATCTTGGCCCGGAGCCTTTGATCCTTCCCTGGTACATCGGACTATTTTCAAATCCGGTGCGTAATATTTCATGAACTTCTGAGCTGGTATAAGTAACCCAGCAGCTTTTTTGATTAGACGCGGCCAATTTTTCTATTGGTTCATAACTGAAGCCAACCATTTCTTCATCTCCCTTCTGTTCCTCCATTTTGCTATAGTCAAGGCTTCTGCCATCGATGCGTGGAGGTGTACCGGTTTTCAGCCTGGCGCTTTCGAATCCCAAAGAAACCAATTGTTCAGTAATCCCTGTGGCGGCTTTTTCTGCCACACGCCCACCACCAAAATTCTTTTCTCCAATATGGATCACTCCATTAAGGAATGTTCCATTGGTTAACACCACAGCATCTGAGTGTATTTTATGGCCAAGCCCGGTGATTACGCCCTTTGCAACACCGTTTTCGATGATCAATTCATTTACCATATCCTGGTAAAAGTCGATGTTGGGAGTAGCTTCCAGCATTTCCCTCCATGTTGAAGCGAATAACATCCTGTCGCTTTGAGCCCGCGGGCTCCACATAGCGGGTCCTTTACTTTTATTCAGCATGCGAAATTGTATCATGCTCTTATCGGTTACTATTCCGCTGTAACCTCCCAGGGCATCTATTTCCCTCACAATCTGTCCTTTTGCAATACCACCCATTGCCGGATTGCAACTCATTTGGGCGATGGTCTGCATATTCATAGTAATAAGCAGCACTTTGCTGCCCATATTGGCAGCGGCGGCGGCGGCTTCACAGCCTGCATGCCCTGCGCCCACTACTATTACATCGTATTTCTGAAACATGGTACAAAGGTAATATTTACCCATTCCTAAATAAAGACGTTGAGTGGTAATTTAACAGCTGTTCCACGTGGAACATTGTATTTAACCATAGTGAGAAATAATATGTTCCACGTGGAACATCATAGTCTGATATGATCTTTATTGTTGTCTAAATAAAAACTGCTTCTACAAAGCAAACTAAATACATGAAACTTTTAATTCTGCCTTATTCTATTGTTTATAAGCCGACAGGCTGAAGTCACTTTAATAGAGAGTATGAAGTAAAAGGAAGTAAACAGTAAAGAAGCCTGTTTCACCGGCTAGTAAAAGGAGGGTTTTAAATATTTAAGTTGCGCCAGAACTAGTGACTTATATTGATGAATTAAAAAAATGATTTGGAGGAAATTAAAACTGAAGACTAACTTTTAAAATATAAGTTCAAATACTTATTCTCCATCTGCCTCATCACTAAAATATCCTTCTTCGATTTATCCTTGTATCCACAAAGATGAAGCACTCCATGAAAGATCACACGATGAAGTTCCTGGTTATTCGTTACATAATGCGAAATAGCATTGTCCCTTACCCGGTCGATGCTGATATATAACTCAGCCTGAACTGCTTGATCCTTTCCGTGAGCCAGGTTGAAAGTGATGATATCGGTATAGTAGTCGTGGCTCAAAAATGTACGATTGATATCAAGCAAATATTCATCGTCGCAAAAAATAACGTTCAACGATTCTGCCGGTGTTTTTTCTTTATTAAAAACCGACGTAATAAATTGCTTCAGCTCAAGCCTATTTTTGAGGGAACATTTTTTCTGAAAATGAAATGCTATATCCATGCTAATATTTCTGAAATCGAAATTAATAACATTCTCATTATTGTAATTTTACCAACCCTTCAAATTGGAAATATATTTATGTATCAAAGGCTATCAGAAATAAAGGTTGGAAAAGAAGTGATCATCCGCTCATTTGAAAATGATGATATTTTTTTAAAGCTAATGGAAATGGGATGTGTCCCGGGTGAAACAATTACAGTAGATCTTATAGCTCCTTTTAAAGATCCCATCTCAATAAGCGTTGCAGGATATAAATTAAGTCTTCGTCTGGATGAAGCTCATCATATTTTGGTAGAGGAAATATAATTTTGTATTATATATAATTATTATATGAAAATAGGATTATATTTCGGTTCCTTTAATCCCATACATACCGGGCATCTGATCATAGCATCACACATGGCCAATACTTCCGAACTAAATGAAGTATGGTTAGTAGTGTCACCACAAAATCCTTTTAAAAGATCTGCCGGATTATTGAACGAACATCACCGGATTCACCTTGTAAATACTGCCTTGGAAGGCGAACATAAAATAAAAGCCAGCAGTGTCGAATTTAAACTTCCCAAGCCTTCCTACACGATCGATACGCTTACTTATCTTTCAGAAAAATATCCGCAGCATCAATTTTCCATCATCATGGGAAGTGACGGTTTTCAAAATATTGAGAAATGGAAAAACGCAGCACTGCTGCTGAAAAGCTACAAGATCTACATTTACAAAAGACCAGGCTTCGACGTGCAGGTTCCTGATGGAGCAGCGGTAGAAATTGTTGATGCGCCATTGCTGGAAATTTCGAGTACGCGTATCCGTGAGTTGATCAAAAAAGGAAAGTCTATTCGATATCTTGTAACTGATGCAGTGAAAGAAGAAATTGAAAAAAATAATTATTACGGAAACTCTTTAGAAAATCCAGCCGAGTAAAAGGCAGCCGATCACGATAAACGGAGCCGGGATTTTTGTGTAACGTAATAATAAAAAAGTCACGGCTATTACTCCAAAACTCAATAAATTCAATAATCCAAGGTCAGTCACTTTCATTCCCCTGAGGAGGTATAATGTTGCCGCCCACATGACCCCGACCACTACCGCATTGATCCCTTCGAGCGAACGGTAAACTACCACATATTTTTTTAGGTATTGCCACACCGGAAAAAAGAAAAGTACCAGCAACGCACTTGGAAGAAAAATGGCCACTGTACCAATAAAACAACCGAGCAATTGCATTTTGAATCCTTCGTCTTTCAAAGCTATACCACCGGTAAAACTGGCTACCGAAAAAACAGGACCCGGCATCGCCCTCACCATTCCAAAACCAGTGAGGATATCATTTCTTTCAATTTTGATCGCATTCGGATTTTTTACTGACACGATGGGAGCTACAGGTCTTTCCACATATTGATCCAGCATCATCGGCAATAAAACATCACCGCCTCCAAAGACAAAACTTCCAAACCTGTAAAAGTTTTCAAAAAGATTAAACGCCTTCCTGTTTTCCCACTCCTGCTTACGCGCTGTTTCACTGAGAATACCGGCTATTAAAAAGATCACCACGAACAGCCAGATATTTCTCCAATGGATCGTTCGCACTTTTTTATTCTCCACTTCAGGAATACGCTTGTTGCTGAAATTAGTAGCAATGCTACCACAAAGGATCAGGATCGGAAATATCCATGGCGTCCGGAAAAAATAAAAAGTGACGATCACAGAAATCAGCATGATGATCTGCGTGATAAGATTTTTGACAGAAATACTAAATGCTTTTATTGCAGCGAATGCCAGGAAGCCGATGGCCATTGGTTGAATGAATTTCAATAAACCGTTCGTAAGATTCTTGGAAGGAAATGCTGTCAGTAAAAAAGAAAAGGCCCCCATCAATATCGCCGCCGGTAATATCCAGATGATGAGTGTGAGTGTGGCCAGCAAAACTCCTCCACGTTTGTAACCGATCAAAGTGATGGTCTGTGTGCTGGATGCACCGGGTAAAAGCTGGCAGAAAGAATTATATTCGATCAGTTCTTCTTCGGTGATGTCTTTTCTTTTTTGAACGAAAGTTTTCATCATCATTCCCAAATGCCCCTGGGGCCCGCCAAAAGCAGTAACGCTGTATAATAATACAGCTTTCAGAAAAGGTATATGGCGAAATAATTTCAATACGAAAAAGATAAGCCATTCATCGGAATGAATGGCTTAATAATAATTATTTTTTTAATCCTATTTCTCTCAGGCGCTCATCGAGGTATTCACCTGCAGTGGCATCTTCATAAGCTTTTGGGTGATCTTCATCGATACAGCTTTCCAGGCATTTCAGGCTCATGCTGCTTTTTGGATGAAGAAAGAACGGGATAGAAAAACGGCTGGTATGCCATACTTCACGTTTTGGATTGACAACCCTGTGTGTGGTGCTGCGCAATTTATTATTCGTAAGCCGCTGCAACATGTCGCCAACATTCACCACGATCTGCTCCGGTACCGAAGTTACCGGTATCCATTCTTCCTGCTTCGTAAGAATTTCCAAACCATCTGCCGAAGCGCCAATGAGCAAAGTAATAAGATTGATGTCTTCATGCTGTTCCGCACGGATAGCACTTTTTGGTTCGCTCGTGATTGGCGGATAATGGATCGCTCTCAAAATAGAATTTCCATTATACACGTACTGGTCAAAATAATTCTCATCCAGTCCGAGATACAAAGCAATGGCCTGCAGCAATGCCGTACCCGATCTTTCGAATGCCCGGTAGGCATCATCGAATGTATTGTTGAAAGCCGGAACTTCAGCAATCCTCACATTTTCAGGATACAATTCTTCTGAAAAATTTTCCCGGGCGATCTGTCCGTATTGAAAAAACTCTTTCAGGTCCGGCGCATCACTTCCTTTTGCATGTTCTTTACCAAAACTGGTATAACCCCGCTGGCCGGCCATTCCGACAATTTCATATTCTTTTTTTTGTTCGAGTGGCAGCGAAAAAAACTGCTGAACGTATTTATAAAGATCTTCAATCAATTCGTCGGTGAGGCCGTGGTTTTTTACACCAACAAAACCGACTTCCTCGTAGGCCTTGCCAAGATCCTGAACAAATGCTTC
Source organism: Ferruginibacter sp. HRS2-29 (assembly GCF_024343615.1). Lineage (GTDB taxonomy): Bacteria > Bacteroidota > Bacteroidia > Chitinophagales > Chitinophagaceae > Ferruginibacter. Next base: position 59,049 of record NZ_RJUB01000002.1, read on the forward strand.
TTTTCTTTTTGGATCACCGCTTAAAAAATCTGCAAGATCAACCGAAGGGATAGACATGTGTAATATTTTAGTGAATAGTCAATAGTGAATAGTCAAATCTTCGAAGGCTGCACTAACCTTTAAATTTTTAACATCAAAAAGCAAAAATATTTATAATTTCTGAGCAAAAAAATAATGAGCCCGAGAGAAGTTCAAAGATTTGACTATTCACTATTGACTATTGACTTACAGTCCGTATTTAGCGCTGATCTCCAGCATACGCTCAATGGGCTTTTTTGCCGCGAGGCGCAATTCTTCATCCATATCGATCTCAGGAGTTTCGTATTTCATACACAGATACAATTTTTCTAATGTATTTAATTTCATATATGGACAATCATTGCAGGCGCAGGAATTGTTTGGCGGAGCCGGAATGAACGTTTTCTCCGGATTGCTCTTTTGCATCTGATGCAGAATCCCGGCTTCTGTAGCCACTATAAATTCTTTGGCGTCGGATATCTGCGAATATTTCAAAATGCCCGTAGTGCTGCCTATATAGTCTGCTACGGCCAATACAGGTTCCTCGCACTCAGGGTGCGCCAATACTTTTGCATTGGGGTGGCGGACTTTCAGTCTGGTGATCTTTTCCAGGCTGAAAATTTCATGAACCATGCAGGCACCGTTCCAGAGCACCATATTCCGGCCCGTTTGTTTATTGATCCATGCACCCAGGTTTTTATCAGGTGCAAAAATGATCTTCTGATCCGTTGGAAGGCTTTCCACGATCTTCTGCGCATTACTGCTGGTGCATATGATATCGCTCAACGCTTTCATACCGGCGCTGCAGTTGATGTAGGTGATGACCAGGTGATCCGGGTGTTTATCCTTAAAAGCCTTGAAGAGGGCAGGGGGAGCACTGTCGCTCAATGAACATCCGGCATTAAGATCGGGCAACAACACTTTTTTCTTTGGGTTGAGGATCTTGGCTGTTTCGGCCATAAAGTGTACCCCTGCAAAAACGATGATGTCGGCATCGGTGCTTTGCGCTTTTTGCGCCAGCCCCAGGCTATCGCCGATATAATCCGCCACATCCTGGATATCCGGCTCCTGGTAGTAGTGTGCCAGCACGATCGCATTTTTTTCTTTCTTAAGTTTTTCAATCTCCGCGAAAAGATCAAGTGTGGGATCCAGCTCTATGTCGAGAAAACCTTTTTCTGCTACCAACGAATGTGTGTTAATATCTGCCATAATATGTATTAATACTATTTATTTATATAATCCCTTATTACTATTAGGGCTGTTAATATGTGGAAACAAAACTTTTCCCAACTATTGCAAAATTAAATTTTTTACTTTACCCACCCTCATCCACATCATATTAACATAACGATTTAGTAATATATAGCGCCGCTATCGCCTGTTATCCGCTGATTTTATTTTTTATGGCCTTTATAATTAACACCTGTTTATAAAAAACACGGGGGATAATAATCCGGCGCTTTTTTTTATAAATGCTGTTAACAGCATTGGGATAAAATGATAAAAAAGGATGCCTTTACCCGTTTTGGTGAATAACCCCTCCTTTTACCATCCAATTATACCCAGTAATTTTTTTTAAAAACCTGCTTTATCAACATAAAAAGAGGGTTTTTAACAAGGGCTGTTGATAACCGTTTTTTCAAAATTTCCCCCCGCCCCGCTTTTTTTTCTGCGAATGCAGGACAGGCCAATACTACAGCGTAAAAAACTTATGTTTTCCCCAGTTTATAAATTAGGTGTTAATAACATTTTTTACCCTATTTTTGCCCTCCAAAATTAATTAAATAAAGCAGATGCAAATTATTCAAAGTATTCGTGACAAAGGAGCAGCAATCACCGTTGTTGTTATCGCCTTGAGTCTGATCGGTTTCATTTTGATGGATAGAAATTCAGGGGCCAACAATGCCAACCGTTCTTCCGGTACCACAGTAGGTAAAGTGAACGGACAGGGCATCGAGCTCGCAGAATTTCAAAAACGTGTAACACAACTTGAAGCACAGGAAGAAAGCCGTACAAGGCAGAAAGTAACTACCCAGCAAACTTACCAGATCAGGGAACAGGTTTGGAACCAGCTGGTAGCTGAAGCGGTATTCTATAAAGAAGCTGCTAAACTGGGTATCGAACTTACTCCAAAAGAATTGTCTGCTATATTATTCAGCAGTGATCCTACCAACCCGTTCATGCAGCAAGGTCTTGCCGATCAGGCAACCGGCAAACTTGATATGGCGAAAGCACAGCAGGCCTGGGCTGAGATCAAGAAATCAAAAGGCGAAGCCCGTGACAATATCAACAGCCAGTTGATCGATCCATTGAAATTGTCCAGCAGTGCTGCAAAATATGGTGGCCTCATCAGCGCGAGCGCATACTACCCCACCTGGATGCAGGAAAGGGATACAAAAGATGCAACAGCATTCTCTACCATTTCTTATGTAGGAATTCCATACAGCGAAATTTCTGACAGCGCCGTAAAAGTGACTGACCAGGACATCGTTGATTATGTAAATAAGAACAAAGAATTATTCAAGCAGGAAGCCGGCCGTAAGATATCTTACCTCAGCTTCAGCCAGCTGCCAACTGCGGCAGATAGCGCTGCGATCAGGAATTCGCTGGAAACGATCAAACAATCTTTTGCTACAGACAGCAATGCAAAAGCATTTGTTGCGGCAAACGGATCGGCGATCGAATTCAACGACATGTTCCTGCCAAAAGATAAGATCGGTGCATCTAACATAGATACGATCGTAAAACAACCGCAGGGAACTGTGTTTGGCCCGGTGGTAGAACAAGGTCTTTACCTATTATCAAAAGTATTGGCTTCCAAAGAAATGCCGGACAGCGTGAGGGCGAGGGAAATTGTGATAGGATTGAATGATCCGCAGACCAACCAGCCGATCAGGGATCAGGCGGGTGCACAGAAATTGGCCGACAGCCTTTTGGGAGTTCTTAAAGGTGGTGGTGATTTTGTAAGCATGGCAGTACAATATTCCGCAGATAACGAAAGCAAAGCGAAAGGCGGTGATATGGGTGTTTTTGCATTCGGCACCAAAGACGCGGCTATCAACGAATTTGCATTCAACAAACCGGTTGGCAGCAAAGAAGTGATTCTTTCTAACGACGGATATCATATTATAGAAATATTGAGCCAGTCTAATTTCAAGCCGGCTTACAAGATCGCGTTTGTAGCAAAAGAAATTGCCGCAAGCCCTGAAACGATCAACAAAGCCAGCAATGATGCCGGTAAAGCAGCCAGCGAAAAAAATGCTACCACCCTGGCAGCATACGTTTCGAAGAACGGGCTGCACCTTACTCAATTGCCACAACTGGTGAAAGAAAACGATTTTTCTGCCGGAACCCTGCAGGACAGCCGTACCAGGGAACTGATCAAATGGGCGTTCAAAGCTAATAAAGGAGATGTAAGCGAACCCTTCGACCTGGGCGACCAGTTTGTGGTAGCAACAGTTGATAAGATTGAAAAAGAAGGTGTTCAGGATGCAGCTACAGCTCGTAGTGGTGCGGAAGTGATCATCATTAAACAGAAAAAAGCCGCGTTGATAAAATCAGCGATCGGTGCAAACCCGACCATGCAGACAGCTTCTGCCAAATACAACAAACCGGTGGCGATGGCGGGCCAGGATTCTACCCTCACCTTCAACTCCCAGATCATCAACTCGCTGGGTATGGAGTCGAAAGTGATAGGTGCCGCTTTCAACAAAGCATACGAAACCAAAGAATCTCCGGCGATTGAAGGTACAAATGGTGTGTATATCATAAAGGTAAACAGCATCCAGAATAAAGTGGAAGCACCGGAAGCTGCATCTGCAAGGATCACTTCACGCCTGGCTTCATTGCGCAGCCAGCTGAACAACTGGTTTGAAGGCCTCAGGAAACAGGCAGATATCAAGGATAAGAGAAGCGAAACCTTTTAATTTCCGTTTATAGAAAGTTATAATCGCCGCCCCGGTATCCCCGGGGCGGTTTTTTGTTTTAATTTTACACAATGAGCGAAACATTTATAAATAAGGTAGCCGAAAGCGGGATCATCACCTTGAACCTGGAAGATTATTATCCAAAAAACGAGGTAGCGGTTTTTGATATGAAAGATTACCTGTTTATGGAACTTATCCTGAAAGAAAAAGATTTCAGGGAAAAACTGAAGGCGCTGGATGTATCCGTTTACCAGGATAAAATTGTTGCACTTACCTGCAGCGCTGATGCGGTAATACCAATGTGGGCTTATATGCTGGTGGCGAGTGCACTGCAACCCGTAGCCCGGGAAATAGTTTTCGGTACGGAAAAAGAAACCACGGAAAAAATATTGCTGCAGAATATCGGTAACATCACCACAGAAGAATTTGCAGACCAGCGGGTGGTGGTGAAAGGTTGCGGCGAGTTGCCGATCACCGAATCTGCCTACATAGAAATTACGAAGCGTTTGCGCCCGGTAGCGAAAAGCATTATGTATGGCGAGCCATGCAGTACCGTGCCGGTGTTCAAGAAACCTATAGTGCGATAAAACCCCGGAGGTTTTCAAAACCTCCGGGGTTTGTTAAAACCAACCTCTCTTCCTGAATATCCCGATCATCACCAGCGGAATAAATAACATGGCCGCTACAGAAATAAAAAATCCCCATTGATTGTGCAGCAGGGGCAGCCGTTCGAAGTTCATCCCGAAGATGCCGCCGATAACGGTGGCCGGCGCCAGCAGGCAGGTAACTACCGCCATCACTTTCATCACTTCGTTCATCTTCAGGTTCACATTGCTGAGGTAAAGGTCCTGTAAGTTCATCATCATATCACGGTAGTTTTCCGCAAGGTCATTGGCCTGCACGATATGATCATAAACGTCCTTGAAATATTTTTCCGTTTTTTCTTCTATCAGTTCGCTTTCGCTGCGCAGGATGCCATTGACGAGTTCGCGAACAGGTGCGATGCTGCGTTTAAAAACGATCATCTCTTTCCGCAGCATATTAATTTTTGCCAGCGTTCGGGTATTCGCGTTGCGGATGATATCTTCCTCGAGGTTTTCGATCTTATCACCGAGTTTTTCCATTACGAGGTAATAATTATCTACGATAAGATCGATGAGGGTATAATATAAAAAGTCGGCGCCATTTTGCCGAACCTTACTGGTATTGATCTTCAGCTTGTCGCGTAGGGGATTGAACGCATCTTTGGCGGCATCTTCCTGGAAGCTGATCACAAAATTATTGCCGAGGATGATACTCACCTGCTCAGTTTCTACAATGGAATCTTTGTCATTATAATACAACATGCTCAGCACACAAAACACCAGCCCGTTGATCTCATCCATTTTTGGCCGCTGGCCGATACTTAAAATATCTTCTACGATCAGCGGATGAACAGAAAAATGAGCGCACAGCTTTTCAACATCATCTTTCCTCAAACCATCCACATTGATCCAGGTAATAGATCTTGAATCCAGGAACTTAAAACAATCGGTTACTTCTTTCAGCTTTACATCACTGCATTTATCCTTGTCGTATTCGTACACGCAGATCCTGCTCTCTTCCGGCTCTTTTCGTGTAGGCGCCACCGTTGGGTTTACCTGCAGTACTTTTTTGGTACGCAGTATCTCCATCGGGTTCAGAATGTATTCGAAATATTTTTTTGCAGGCATAAAATGAAGTTACAAAGAGTTCACGCAAATGTGCAAGGAAAAAATACAAAAGGCGTCCCGAAATTTTCGGGACGCCTTTTGTATTTTTTCCTCTTTGCCTGCCAACTAAAATGCAGCACTCTTGGGGTATCTTGGAAAAGGAATTACATCCCTGATATTCGTCATACCGGTTACAAATAAAACCAATCGCTCAAAACCCAGTCCGAAGCCCGCATGCGGGCAGGAACCGAAGCGGCGGGTATCGAGGTAAAAGTCAAGTTCCTCTGCCGGCACATGCATTTCTTTCATGCGTTCGAGCAATTTATCGAGTCGTTCTTCACGCTGGCTGCCGCCAACGATCTCACCGATGCCCGGAGCCAGTATGTCCATCGCGGCTACCGTTTTTCCATCTTCGTTCATACGCATGTAAAACGATTTGATGTCTTTGGGATAGTCGGTCAATATCACCGGTTTTTTAAAATGTTTTTCTACCAGGTAACGCTCGTGCTCGCTCTGCAGATCGGCACCCCATCCTTCGATGAGGTATTGGAATTTCTTCTTTTTATTATGATTGCTTTCTTTCAATATTTCAATCGCTTCGGTATAAGTGAGGCGCTCAAAATCATTGTTCACCACAAAATTCAGTTTTTCCAGCAGCCCCATTTCACTGCGTTCTGCCTGTGGTTTGGTTTTTTCTTCTTCTTCCAGGCGCTGGCTTAAAAATGCGAGATCATCCACATTGTGTTCCATCGCGTAGCGGATGATATACTTGATGAAATCTTCCGCAAGGTTCATATTATCTTCCAGGTCGTTGAAAGCAACTTCCGGTTCGATCATCCAGAATTCCGCCAGGTGACGGGTGGTGTTACTGTTTTCCGCACGGAACGTAGGCCCGAACGTATACACATCGCTGAACGCCATTGCTGCCAGTTCACCTTCCAGCTGTCCGCTAACGGTAAGGTTGGTGCTGCGCCCGAAGAAATCTTCTTTGTAATTGATGCTGCCATCTTCGTTCTTTGGAGCCGTGCCATCCAGTGGCAAGGTGGTCACCCTGAACATTTCGCCAGCCCCTTCCGCATCGCTGGCCGTGATGATAGGCGTATGCATGTATACAAAACCCCGATCGTTAAAAAACTGGTGGATCGCGAAGGCCAGAGAATGCCTTACACGGAAAATTGCCCCGAAAGTATTGGTGCGGAAACGGATGTGCGCATTTTCACGTAGAAATTCCAGGCTATGTTTTTTAGGCTGCAACGGAAATTTTTCCGCATCGCTGTCCCCCAGTATTTCAATGGAAGTAGCTTTGAGCTCCACTTTCTGTCCTTTACCAAGCGAAGGGACCACTTCACCCACCGCTTTGATACAGGCGCCGGTGGTGATGCGTTTCAAAGTGGCATCATCGAGCAGACCTAATTGGGCTACTACCTGTAAATTATTATTGGTGCTGCCGTCGTTGAGTGCGATGAACTGGTTGTTGCGAAAAGTGCGCACCCAACCCATCACGGTTGCTTCATAATTAGCCTCATCGGATTGCAGCAGGCTGTTGATCTTTTTTCTTTTGTTGAACATAAATGGAATTAAGGCTGCAAATATAAACAGAAAACCACAGAGTAGTACAGAGGCAATCACAGAGTGGCACAGGGGTTTAAAGTATTTCTCTGTGCTACTCTGCGAAATAACCCCATGCTACTCTGTGGTTAAAAATCTTAACTTCACTCCTACAAAAAAAATCCGCATGCACACCAAATCACTGCTTTTGGCATTAGCAATCTTTGCTTTTTCCTTTTCCCATGCCCAGGATAAAAAGAAATGGGATGTCAATAATCCCGAAGGCCCTTTTAAAGAAGTGGCCTTTACCGTTAAAGAAGGTACGTGGATGAATGTGGATGTGTCGCCGGATGGAAAAGACGTGGTGTTTGATCTTTTGGGTGATATTTATTCCATTCCGATCGCCGGTGGCGAAGCGAAAGTATTGCGCCACAATTTTGCGATGGAAGTGCAGCCGCGTTTCAGTCCCGATGGAAAGAAGATCCTCTTTACTTCCGATGCCGGTGGTGGCGATAATATCTGGACGATGAACCGCGACGGCAGCGACGCAAAACAGGTGACCAAAGAAAATTTCCGGTTGCTTAATAATGCTACCTGGTCGCCGGATGGGCAGTACATCATCGCAAAAAAACATTTTACTTCAGGCCGCTCACTCGGTGCAGGTGAATTGTGGATCTATCATATCAGCGGCGGCGATGGCCTTCAGCTGACGGTAAGAAAAAACGATCAGCAGGATGTGAACGAGCCGAGCGCTTCCTCCGATGGAAAATATGTTTATTATAGTGAGGATATGTATCCCGGTGGGTTTTTTCAATATAATAAGGATCCGAACAACCAGATATTCGTGATCAAACGTTTCGACCGTGAAAAAGGAAGCATCGAAACCGTTACAGGCGGGCCGGGAGGAGCATGCAGGCCGCAGATTTCGCACGATGGCAAAACGCTGGCTTTTGTAAAAAGAGTAAGAACAAGATCCGTGTTGTACCTGCGCAACCTCGAAACCGCGGAAGAGTGGCCCATATACGATCAACTGACGAAAGACCAACAGGAAGCCTGGACAACCTTTGGTGTGTACACCGGCTTCAGCTGGATGCCCGGCGATAAAGAGATAGTGATCTGGAGCGGAGGCAAGATCCTGCGCATTGATGCTATGGCTGTGAACGCTGCGAAAGAAATACCATTCACCTGCCATGTAAAACAGCGTATAACCGATGCCGTCAGGTTTCAGCAGGATATCAACCCCGATGAATTTACGGCACACGTCATCCGCAATGCAACCACTTCTCCAGATGGAAAATTGTTGCTGTTCAATGCAGCCGGTTTCCTTTGGAAAAAAACATTACCGAACGGTAAACCTGAAAGGCTTACCAATGGCACCGACCAGGAAGCGGAGCCTTCTTTTTCTGCCGATGGAAAAAATATTGTTTATGTAACATGGAATGATACCGCAGCAGGGGCGATCTGTAAATTGAATCTTACCGCAGGTGCAAAACCGAAAAAAATAACTACTGCCAAAGCCATTTACCGTACGCCCTCTTTTTCTGCTGATGGAAAATGGATCGCTTTCCTGAAAGACGACGGCGACAATGTATTGGGTAATCCATACACCGCAAAAACCGGTGTGTACATCATGGATGCCGAAGGGAAAAATGAAAAATTTGTAAGCGCCGGTGGTGAGTCACCGAAGTTCAATGCTGCCGGCGACAGGCTTTTTGTGCAACGTGGCAGAAACTCATTCGGCAGTTACAAGCTTGATGGAACCGATGAAAAAACGATCTTCAAAAGTACCTATGGCAGCCAGTTTGCAGTATCACCCGATGAAACATGGGTGGCATTTGTAGACCTGCATAATGTATATGTGGCAGCATTTCCGGCAACGGGCAAAACGATCGATATATCTGCAGGCACGAATGCAGTACCGGTGAAGAAAATTTCCCGCGACGCGGGTATCAACCTTCATTGGAGCGCCGATAACAAACAGGTACATTATACACTTGGCGACCAGTATTACACTATCAACCTTGCCGAACGTTTTGAATTCATCGCGAACAAACCCGACAGCCTTTTCAAAATGCCCGACTCCGGGATAAGTGTAGGGCTTACTTTAAAAACGGACAAACCTAAAGGCCTGATCGCATTTACACATGCACAGATCATTACCATGAATGGCGATGAAGTGATTGCCGACGGGACGATCCTGGTAGATGGAAACATGATAAAAGCAGTTGGAAAAAGTACGGACGTAAGCATCCCTGCCACTGCAAAACAAATCGATTGCAAAGGCAAGACCATCATGCCGGGCTTCATAGATGCGCATGCGCATGTGGGGCACTTCAGAAGCGGACTGACGCCGCAGAAACACTGGCCATATTATACCAACCTGGCGTATGGTGTAACCACCACACATGATCCATCGGCTAACAGCGAAATGGTTTTTGCGCAAAGCGAAATGGTAAGGACCGGTGAAATGGTGGGCCCTCGTGTATTCAGCACGGGCACTATATTGTATGGTGCCGATGGCGATTTTAAGGCGGTGATCAATTCCCTTGATGATGCAAGAAGTGCCTTGCGCCGGACAAAAGCTTTTGGCGCGTTCAGCGTAAAAAGTTACAACCAGCCACGCCGCGAGCAAAACCAGATGGTGATTCAGGCTGCCCGCGAACTGAAAATGGAGGTAGTGCCGGAAGGAGGCTCGTTCTTTTTTCACAATATTGGTATGGTGATGGACGGGCATACCACGGTAGAACATAATGTGCCGGTTGGGGTGTTGTATGATGACGTGATCAACCTTTGGAAAAATTCAAAAACGGGGTACACACCAACACTCATCGTTTGTTACAATGCACCTAGTGGTGAATATTACTGGTACCAGCATACAAATGTGTGGGAAAAAGAAAGGCTGATGCGTTTTACTCCGCGGAATGTATTGGATACAAGAAGCCGCTGGCGTACTATTTTGCCGGAAGAAGAATATGAGAACGGGCATATCCTCGTGTCCAAAAGCGCCAAAAAACTGAGCGATGCCGGCGTACCCGTAAACATGGGCGCACATGGGCAGATACAAGGCATCGGTGCTCACTGGGAAATATGGATGATGCAGCAGGGTGGCATGAGCAACCTGCAGGCATTAAAAACCGCCACCATCAATTCGGCTACCAGCCTCGGCCTGGATACACAAATAGGTTCCCTGCAGGTGGGCAAACTGGCAGACCTGATCGTGATGGATAAAGATCCGCTGGCGGATATTCACAACACCGAAAGCATCCGGTATACCATGGTGAATGGAAGATTGTATGATTCCGAAACGATGAACGAAACCGGTAATTACAATAAACCACGCGGTAAATTTTATTGGGAAAACGGAAAGAACGCCGGAGCTTTTCCATGGCACGAGGGTGCTGTGAACAGCGCCAGCGAAATGGACCTGGATTAATACTCGGACCCCTGAAGGGGGAACCTGAACATCACGAGAATCTCAGGCTTATTCCTATGGCTATTTTTAAAGTGTGTTTTTGAGAAGGAGAAATTAAATAACATAAATTGAAATCAAAGAAACAGCATCTGAGTTCCTCTTTCAGGGAGCAGAGGGGGTATAACCTTTGATAAAGCCCAGGTAAGTTTCAAAAGGCTTGTCTTCCGGCCGGTGGATGACTATGCCCACACATTTATACGCCGGCGAAATTTCAAACGCGATCCCTTTATCCGGCTCATCCATCACCACTACCATTTGCGTAGCATTTGTGGGAGAAGGGTATCTTCCTGTCTTTTTCAAAACTGGATAAACTTTGGATATCTCCTCCATATGGCTCCCTACGCAAAGGCCCTCCTGTGTTTTGAAATAAGGGGAGGTAATACGGATCTGTTTTGCCCTGCTGGCTTCGTCCTTATCACCAAAGTTGACAGAGAAAAAGATGGTGGTGCTATGCAATTTATTTCCTTTTGAATACCAGGTGCTGATCGCTTTTCCCATGGCGGCATCGCCATCATCTGGCCGGCCGAGTTTTGCATTTACACTATCGGCCCGCTCGCCAATGGAAGTAAGCCCGATGCTTTTTCCCGGCACGATCAGCTCTGCGGCAGGCACAGGCGGCATGGAATCGGGGTTGCCCGAAACAGTGTGCCCTTTCAGTGTATCGGTAATTTTAAAATCATTTGGAGGCGCTGTCGCGTTTTTTTTTTGCGAACCACTATTGCAGGCAAATAAAGAAAAACAAACGAAAACAAGCGAAAGTAAACGCATAACAATCTTTTTGTTGTACCACTCAACTATGATACCAAAGATGGGCAAGGTTTTTGAAATACAGGTTCAGCGGGATATGAACCCTTTTTTAAATCTAAAAAATTTTATCATGAAAACCCTTTTCACCATAACGATGGCAGTACTGATTGCAGGTACTTTTACAGCCTGCAAAAACAAGCCGGCCGCCACTCCTGCGTTGGCGCTGCCCACTCTTTCGGCCGACGATCAGAAGATGATCACCAACAGGGAGATCAGCACCTGGGAGTTTGGCAAAACAAAAAATTTTGCCGGGCTGAAAGAAATACTGGCCGATGATTACACCGCATATTTTGGCCGGAACATCATGAACAAAAACGATGTGATCCGCACGTTTCAAAACAGCATTGTAAGATCGTATCGCCTGTCCAACATTAAAATAAAACCGGTGACGGATAATGTGGCGATTATTTACTATGAGCTCAGCCAGGATGTGATGGATGAAAATGGTGACAAATGGACCCCCTATGTTGCTTCAGCTGCCACGTATGCAAAAAGGGACGGCGTATGGAAATCTGTGTTTTACCAGGAAACAGCAATACTTCAATAAAGGTCTGCCTTACTATAAAAACTAAACCCACGATAATTCGTGGGTTTAGTTTTTATAGAGAAAGCCTTTTTAAAATTTAAAATTCATTCCTCCTGTTGCCACTAAAACTTTTCGGCCTGTCGCCACCAAAGCGGCTCTTGGATCCGTTGGAAGAATTGGCATTCCTGTTTCCGCCACCGGCATTTCCGTTCCTGTTGCCACCAAAGCTACGTTGCGGCCTTCCTTGCGGAGCCGGCCTTTTGGTGATGCCGTTAAATACGGTATGGTAAGGATGGTTTTCCTGAACAGGAATATTCTTGCCGATCAGTTTTTGAATATCACGCAGATCGCCGGTTTCTTCTGCTTCGCAAAAAGAAAATGAAGTACCGCTCAATCCTGCACGGCCTGTACGGCCAATACGGTGCACATAAGTTTCAGGCACTTCCGGAAGTTCGTAATTGATCACGTGGGTAAGTTCGTCCACATCGATACCGCGGGCTGCGATATCTGTAGCGACCAGTATCCTCGTTTCGCGTGTTTTGAAATTCGACAAAGCACGTTGCCTTGCATTCTGCGATTTATTGCCATGGATCGCTTCGGCGCTGATGCCGATCTTCACCAGGTCTTTCACCACTTTATCGGCGCCATGTTTGGTACGGGTGAATACCAAAGCGGTTTCAATACTGGTATCCGCGAGGATATATGCCAGCAATGATCTTTTATTTTCTTTCGCAACAAAATAAAGCGATTGCTGAATGGTATCGGCGGTAGAAGAAACCGGGGCTACTTCTACTTTTTCGGGATTGCTCAGGATGCTGTTGGCTAATGATTGTATTTCGGCAGGCATGGTGGCGGAGAAAAACAAGGTCTGCCTTTTTGCAGGGATCTTGGTGATCACTTTTTTCACATCATGCACAAAACCCATATCGAGCATACGGTCTGCTTCATCCAGCACAAAGATCTCGATCTCATTCAGGCGGATATGTCCCTGGCTCATCAGATCGAGCAGGCGCCCGGGGGTAGCAACCAGGATATCAACGCCTCTCTTGAGCGCATCTACCTGTGGATTTTGGTTTACACCACCGAATATCACCAGATTTTTCAGTCGAAGATGGCGGCCATATGCGTTAAAACTATCCTGTATCTGGATAGCGAGTTCACGGGTAGGAGTGAGTACCAATGCCCTGATCGGACGTTGACCACGGCTTTCCATGGTTTTTGGTTGAGCCAGCAATTGCAGCATCGGGATGGCGAAAGCCGCCGTTTTACCGGTGCCGGTCTGGGCACAACCCAGCAGGTCCCTACCTTTTAAAATGTGTGGAATGGCCTGTTGCTGAATAGGCGTAGGGGTTGAATAACCCTCTTCATTAAGCGCATCAAGAATAGGCTTAATGATGTTTAAGTCTGTAAATAACAATGTATTATCTTTAAAAATTAGTGCGGAAATGAAGTCGTCTGCTTCATCATCATAAACGAGTATATCCTGTTCAAATGAGGACATTTTATTGGGAGAGAAATTTCTACAATAAACTGGCTTGTAATGCCGCGAAATAAATGAACTGGTGCAAAGCTACGCTTTTTTAATTACGAATGCCAAATTACGAATTACGAATTTGTTAAGTCTTCAATAGTGCACAATACCCGTAATTCGTAATTTGGCATTCGTAATTGAGTTGGTGCCGGTCAAAACCCACTACAAACAAACATTTTCCAACCGCCGTGTATAAGGGCTATCTGTTATAAAAGGGTTTCTCCCGGACTTAAATAGTTGATAATTGAATAATTGATAGCGGATAATGTTTTCCCGTGAAGTTTAAACTTTAAGAATTATCCATTAATATTTCCATTAAACAATTCCATCAGCCCCGCCACCTGCTCTTCCGTATGCGCTTCATCCAGTATACCGTACAGCTCGGCCAGTTCTTTTTCACTCAGGTACAGGTTTACGCCTTTGTAGGGAGTAGGGATGATATTGTTTTTGATAGTACTATCCGGAAAATTGGTATTCTCCGTGATCCTGCTGCCCACGATATCGCGGAGCAAAAAATAATCTTCAGGTTTCAACGTGAGCAATGTACTTGCAAACCCCACCTGGTAGTGCCCGCAGGCGTTACACTTTACCACATAACCCAGATCGCTGAAATGTAATTGTTGGAATTGGCACATAGTCGAATTGTTTTCACAAAAGTGAAACTTTAAATTTTCAACGGGTAACGCTAAGCGGAAATGCAGTTACGCAATAGGAAATTGAAACACGAATTTTGCGAATTACACGAATTCCCGAATAAGAAGAATGAGATCAGGCTGACAGAGGATATAAAAATGTGGCAATCTTCATCTTTGCGCACACTTTGCGCCTTTGCGTGAAACCCCTATATCTTTGTCAAAAAATACCGAATGAAATTATTGCTGATTGAAGACGAGCCAAGTGTTGCAGGCATCATCAATAAAGGGCTTACCGAAAACGGCCACCACATTACCATTGCGCCTGATGGAGATACCGGCCTCGACCTGGTGTTGAAAAACAGGTTCGATGTGATCATACTCGATATCATGCTGCCCGGAATGAACGGGATGCAGCTTTGCAAAACCATCCGCGATAACAATATCTACACACCCATCCTTTTCCTCACCGCATTGGGCACCACCGAAAACATTGTGGCCGGCCTCAATGCCGGCGGCGATGATTACCTGGTAAAACCATTCAAGTTTGCGGAACTGGAAGCGAGGATACATTCGCTTGCCCGGCGAAAACAGCTGGCGGTAGAACAGGAAGATGTGTTGAACGTGGGCCCGCTGAATGTAAACCTCACAACAAAATTGATTTATAACGGCGAAACGCTCATCAACCTGACACCGACCGAATTCAGGCTGCTGGAGTATTTTGTGCGCAACAGGAATAAAGTGTTATCCCGTATAGAAATACTGGAACATGTATGGGGAATCGATTTTAACATGGGCACCAATGTGGTGGATGTATACATCAATTACCTTCGGAAAAAAATAGATACCGATCCCGAAACGAAAATGATACAAACCATTATCGGCATGGGTTATATGCTGAAAGTTTAATGAGCAGGCATGCAGATACAAACAAAAACTACGATACTTTTCACGATACTCACAGCCACGGTTTTTGGCGTGCTTACCTTTACCGTCTATTATTTTTCCGATAAATTCATTTACACCGATTTTTACAAAAGGCTTGAACTGAGGGCAAAGATCGCCGCAAAATTCAAATTCGAGGAGGATCACAATTCCATACAGTCTTTCAGGGATATACAACGGCAATATCTGGAACGCCTGCCCGATGAAGAATCTTTTTCGGTAGCCTATACGCCCGAAGGAAAGCCAACAGGCCCGATCCCGGAAAGGATAGACAAACATTACCTGCTGGATATTTATGCAGCCGGAGGTGAAACGGTTTTTTTCCAGGATAATTTTCTGCATTATGCGGGCATTTTGTACAGGGATGAAACCGGCAATTATGCCGTTATCGAATCTGCCACCAACAAATATGGCAACGAGATCATCAGCAGGCTGGGTTATATATTGCTGATCACTTTCGTGGTATCGGTATTGATGATATACAGCGTAGGTTTATATTTTTCCCGAAAAACATTTCAGCCTTTCCGTTATATCAACCGGAAAGTGCAGGCCATCAGCGACGGTAACCTGGCATTGAGGCTGGAGCAACAAGATGGTTCGGATGAGATCGCTGCACTGATAGAGACGTTCAATACCATGCTGGACAGGCTTTCGGCAGCTTTTGAAACCCAGAATAATTTTGTAAGCAATGCTTCGCATGAATTGCGTACGCCGCTTACGGCCATCATTGCCGAATCGGATTATGCGCTTTCACGCAAACGTGAAGCAGCGGAATATGAACAAAGCCTGCGCAATATTGGCCAGCAGGCAGAAAAATTGCAGAAGCTCACCAAAGGGTTACTGTCGCTGGCGCAAACAACTTTTGACGGAAAAAAACAGCGTTGGGAAAAATTCCGCATCGATGAACTGTTGTTTACCGTAAAAGAAAATGTGGATACCATATTGACAGATAACCACGTGAGCGTGCATTTTTCCAAGCTTCCTGAAAACGAGGAAAAGATGAGCATGTACGGCAACCTGGATCTGCTGCGGATAGCGCTGGAAAACATCGTACTTAATGCCTGCAAATATTCCAACAACGGAGATGTATTACTCGGGCTCACGATAGAGCCCCACGAAGCGGTGATCACCATCCGCGATCATGGCATCGGTATTCCCGAAAATGAGATCAAAAGAATTTACGACCCCTTCTTCAGGGCATCCAACACCGCTTCTTTTGAAGGGTATGGAATAGGGATGCCTTTGTCCAATAATATCATCCGTATGCACAAAGGAAAAATAATCTTAGATTCAAAAGTTGACCAGGGAACAACGGTCACCATCATTTTACCATTGAATTGAACGTGTTTCTAATTTCTTTCTAATGTACTTCTAATGTCATTCTCATCTCCCTCTTAAGGGCTTTTAATGTTGTAACTCCAATTTTGATGTTATAAAAAACATCAGATATGACAAATATTTTAATACCGACAGATTTTTCAGCAGACTCATTCAGGATGGCGGAGCAGGCCATCAGATTTTTAAACAGGGAAGTAAACGTGATCCTGTTTCATGCATACGAAATGCCTTTTTACTACCAGGATCTTTTCGCAAACGAACAGCCGCCTTATTATAAAATGCTCAACGATGGCTTTCGCCAGGGCTGCAGGCAATTGAAAGCACAATATCCGCACCTGGTGAAGAAGATCAACTTTCAATATATGCAGGGTAACACCAATGCCTTGTTCCGCAATTTTGCCGAAGGCAACAACATCCACCTCATCGTTTGCCCGGACAGTTACGTATACACCAAAACACATGCACGCAGCCTCAACCCGGTACCATTTTTCAAAAAAAGCCGCATCCCGATGCTGACAGATTTTGCGCCGGTGCAAAAACCTGCCGCGGAAGCACCGGTAACCAGGCTGGAAAGATCATTCGCAACTGCTTAACGCTATCCATCATTCAGCAAAAAGAAGAACACATGCTACTAAGAAAAAATATTCCTTTCAAATATGTATTTGGCAAGATCAAATACGAGATCATCGCTATCACGATCTATGCATTGGCCATCGCGATCATCTATCAGAATTATCATTTCATCCGCATTACCATACCGCTGGCCATACCGGCGGTGTTGGGTACGGTGATCTCGCTGCTGCTGGGTTTCCGGAGCAACCAGGCGTACGACCGCTGGTGGGAAGCCCGTCATATATGGGGCTCTGTGGTAAACGAATCGAGGACACTGGCGCGCCAGGTAATGTCGTTTACGCATAACAGTTACCACAGCGAAGATGTGCAGGCGTTTCGCGAACGCATCATTCGCAGGCAGATCGCCTGGACGTTTGCCCTGGGGCGTCACCTTCGTAATGAGGATGCGAGGCGCGGGCTTGAAAAACACCTGGATAAAAACGAACTGGAGGCCCTCCGATCCATCGATAACGTGCCATCGGCATTGATCGATAACATGGGCCGCGACCTGCACCTTGCGCTCGACAAAGGCTGGATCAACAGTTACCAGCAGGTGGAAATAGACCGCACCATTACAAGGCTTTGCGATGCGATGGGTAAATGCGAACGTATCAAGAATACGGTTTTCCCAAGCACGTATAGTTTGTATATCCATCTTTCGCTGATGCTCTTCATCGGGTTGCTGCCATTTGGTGTGATAGAGTATTTCGGTTTCATAGAAGTGCCGTTGGTGGTAGCCATTTCAGCCTGCTTTTTATTGATCGAAAAAATGGCGATCCACCTGCAGGATCCATTTGAAAATAAACCTACGGATACGCCAGTGACAACGATTGCCGAAGGCATAGAAAAAAATCTGCTGCAATTGTACCAGATGGCTCCGGCGAAAAATCACCGCAATTACCCAGCCATCGCAGGTATTGACGAGCAACCGCCAAAAGTAACAGAGTGGGCGGGCTGGCAAAAGGAAAATGCAGGCGACGACGGGCTATTATCATATTTCAGACACTCTTCTAATAAAACATATTTCGTATTGTAAACAGGGACAAGGCGAAGTACGATCGCTTACCACGATCACAGATCAACAGCCGGCAGTGAAACGAAAGTTTTCCTGTCTTTTTTTAATCACGGATTTTCGCGAATTACACGAATTACTTTTGTAAAATCAGGTATTATTTTATTCTTCGCGAATTCGTGTAATTCGCGGAAATTCGTGTAATAAAATTAATAAATCATTAATTTCTCAATTACTGCCTCCAGCTTTGAATAAGCCATAAAATTTTTCTCCAGCTCGATGCTGAAAGGAATAGGGGTATCCATGCTGGCGCAACGCATTACCGGCGCATCGAGCTTATTGAAACAATGCTCGGCGATCCATGCGGCCACTTCTCCGCCGATGCCGCCTGTGAGGGAATCTTCATGCAGGATCAGTACTTTGCCGGTACGGCCAACAGTTGCCCGGATAGCATCGTAATCAAGCGGCAGCAAACTTCTCAGATCGAGAATATCGATGGAAATGTCTTTATGTTTTTCCGCATACTCCTGTGCCCAATGTACACCGGCGCCATAGGTGATGATGGACAGGTCATGCCCCTCCTGTACATGGCGTGCCTTGCCGATTTCTATTTCGTAGTATTCGTCGGGCACTTGTCCGCTGATGCTGCGGTAAAGCGCTTTGTGTTCAAAATATAAAACGGGATTGGGATCGTTGATAGCGGCTATCAGCAAACCTTTCGCGTCTTCGGGAGTGCTTGGGTAAACGACCTTCAACCCAGGTGTATGTGCAAACCATGCTTCGTTGCTCTGGCTGTGAAACGGCCCTGCGCCCACACCGCCGCCGGTAGGCATCCGGATGACTACGTCGGCGTTTTGTCCCCAGCGGTAATGGATCTTCGCCAGGTTGTTGATGATCTGGTTGAAACCGACAGTAGCAAAATCGGCAAACTGCATTTCCATCATTGCCTTATATCCTTCGAGGCTAAGGCCTAAAGCACTGCCTACGATGGCGCTTTCGCAAAGCGGTGTATTGCGTACCCGCTCTTTTCCGAATTCTGTTACAAAATTTTCGGTCACTTTAAAGGCACCGCCATATTCCGCGATATCCTGGCCCATCAAAATCAGGTTCGGGTGTTTGATCATCGACTGGCGGAGGCCGTCGCTCAAAGCCTGGATGAATTTCTTTTCAGTGGTTACGGGTTGCGGGTTACGGGTGGCAGGTTGAGAGTTATCAACGATCAATAACCCGTCACTCTTCAGCCGTAACTTATACACGTCGGCTATTTCCTCCTTTGTATCCGGGATTATCTTAGGGGCCTGGTAAGCCTTATTCAATTCCGTTTCTATATAATTTTTTGCTTCCGCCCTTGTGCTTTCAATTTCTTCCTTCGTCATCACATGGCACGACAGCAGCCATTCTTCGTAATTTTTGATCGGGTCTTTTTCTTCCCATTCTTCAAACAATTCTTTCGGAACATATTTTACGCCGCTGGCTTCTTCGTGCCCACGCATGCGGAACGTCATACATTCCACCAGGTAAGGCTTTTGATTTTTGATGCAGTAATCGCGAACGCCTTTGATAGTATCGTACACTTCCAGGATATTGTTGCCATCTATCTTTACGCCTTCGATACCATAACCGATCGCTTTATCTACAAGGCTTTTGCAGCGGTATTGTTCATTTACCGGTGTACTCAATCCATACCCGTTATTTTCAATGATGAAGATCACCGGCAGGTCCCACACGGCAGCGGTGTTCAATGCTTCATGAAAATCGCCTTCGCTGGTGCCCCCATCGCCGCTGAAGGCGAGCGAAACCTTATCTTCTTTTTTCAATTTATAAGCAAGCGCCACACCATCGGCAATGGCGAGTTGCGGGCCAAGGTGAGAGATCATTCCGCACACATGATGTTCTTTGCTGCCAAAGTGAAAACTTCTTTCGCGGCCTTTGCTGTAGCCGTCTTTGTTGCCCTGCCATTGCATGAACAATTTGCTGAGCGGCATATTACGACCGGTAAAAACGCCGAGGTTGCGGTGTAATGGCATGATCCATTCGTCTTGCTGCAATGCGGCGGTAGCGCCTACTGAAATGGCTTCCTGGCCGATTCCGCTGAACCATTTGCTGATCTTTCCCTGCCTTAACAACACCAGCATTTTTTCTTCAATCATGCGGGGGAGGAGGAGGGACCGGTAGAGACTTTTGAGCGTAGTATGGCTGTAGTGCTTTGGATCGAAATTCATTTGGCAAAGATAGCATAGTCAATGGTGAATAGTGAATGGTCAAACCTTCGAAGTGTATTAAAAATAGGTTAGTACTTTCGGTCAGATATTGACAGGGTTTTATGATAGTTAGAATGGCAGAAAATAAAAACCTGCGATTTTATTACAACCTTCGAAGGTTTGACTATTGACCATTCACTTTCTGAGCTTTCAGCTCAGAAATTTCCTGTTTCAGCTCCCGTACTTTTTCCAGCAGCTCCATATAAAGGTCTTTATAATAATCCCGCTGGTTGATGGCATCTGCACGGCTCTTCGGGTTATTGGTATAGTGTCCTTCATCCTCCTTTACGGAGAAGGCTTTCATTTCTTCGATATCCACCGAAAAATCATAATTGAACAGTTTGCCGTACCGGGCCAGGATGGCCAGAGAAAGATCCGGATTGCGGGTATGATTGTAAAAGCTGTTTCTAGAATTATACTTCAATCGCTTTACGATACTCTCTACAGTCATGCCCGAAGCTTTTGCCACTGAAGCCAGGACTTGACCTCTATGCCGTTTATTTTCAAAATTATCCAACATCTGTAAAGAAAAGTACATAATTGAACAATAAAAAGCCCATTATTTGTTCAAATAAATAAATTTCGTGAGCATTATTGTACAATTAAGTACAATGTTGTATATTTGATTTACTAAAGCAAATTTGTTTTAATTTCGCGACTTCTTCAATGAAATACTTTTGAAGCATTCGCTTTGAATCTCCGTTCTGAAATCTGGTACATTTTTAACGCACAGAGAGGATGAGTAGAATGCCCACGTCATTTGGCGTGGGCTCTCTTATCTGTGCGGGCTTACCAGAGCCTCAGAACGGTAAGCAGGGTCTGCGCCATCTTTTTTTGCGCAGAGTTTACTGCTAACCACCAAGTCACAAAGAGACAAAGAAACACCAAGTATTTTTCAAAAAGTCCGGTCCTTGCTTTTCTGATTTTAACCGGAGTATTTTACAGTTTTCTATGTTATAAGTTAACTTAGCTGTAATGAATACTAATCCGATTTACCGGCAAACATTTTTAAATCATTTTAAACTAGCTGGATTTCTTTTTATGGGGATGTTCTCTCTCATTGCGTTAACTATCATACTTCATACACAAGCCAATGCATTTGAAAATAATTATGGAGAAAATAGTTTCCCCTTGGTTATTATCATACTTTGTATTTTATTCCTGCCTTCTGTATATCTCCATTGTGAATACATATTAGTTAACTGGAAACTTACCGTACAATTAACGGATAGTGATTTAATAATTAAAAAAAAAGGATCTGTCCAAAGAGTTCCTTTAAGTTCTATCAAAGAGGTTATTTTATTTAAAGCAAGGAATTACGACAGTGGCCTTAAAACGTTACATTTTGTTCGATATTATTATGGACGAGTAATTTTACATAATAATGAATCAATCGTTTTAACACGTTTATTAGGTTCAACAATAGATAGAGAACTATTTTACTCTTTGAATGTTCCTGTCGATCATCGACCGAGTTTTTTCAATAGCACCTTATTGAATTGGAAAGATTAAACCAATATTATTTCTATTGAATGCACCAAATCTCCTTTTCTTTCCAGTAGGTTAATTGTTAATTTTGCTTAATGATATCCATTATTAAAGCAACAACAAAAGATACTTCAACACTCTCACACATTGGAAAAATAACTTTTATAGAATCGCATGGAAGCAGCGCCAAAACTGATGATATCAACGCTTATGTAAAGGCAAAATACACTGATGAAATAATGGCGAAGGAACTCGCCAATCCTAAAAATAATTATCACCTGCTTTATTACAACGATGAAGTGGTGGGTTATACCAACATTGTTTTTGATGAGCCTTACCCTGGCAGCCCGGTAAATAATGTTACCAAACTCGACCGCATTTATCTGATGAAAGAATTTTATGGATTGAAACTCGGAGAAGCGTTGTTACAATTTGATATTGCCCTTGCCAGAGCAAACAATCAAAGCGGGCTATGGCTCTATACCTGGACGGAAAACAAACGCGCCGTTTCTTTTTATGAAAGATCGGGATTTAAAATAACCGGCAGTTACGATTTTCCTATATCGGCTACACATTCCAATCCCAATCACCGGATGTTATTGGAATTTTAGGGCAGGGTTGGACCTGGTGCGGGTTACTCCCCGGGATGATACGTTTTCTCCGCATGCTTCAGCACATCTTCTTTGTAAAACAACACATCTTTAAAAACACCTTTACTGTACATTTCCATCTGGTCTTTAAAATGGGCCGATGACGGATCACCGCTTTCGCCGCCCGCAAGCAATGACTTTGCTTTTACTTTCTTACCAAACTCTACGGCACAGATAAAACTGTTGCCATTTACACCATATCGTTTTATCGTACCAGGATAATAACGGCTTGTATACGACGGCAATTGCCCCCAGATGGATGATGTAAACCCAACAGGGATGCTGACTGCCGAGTCATTATACTGTTGATCGATATCGGAAGAAATGCGTTGAAAACGGTTGATCTGTCCCCACGGTATCTGCCAGCTGCCAAACCTTTGGCTAAGGGTATCCAATACATCCACCAACGGAAGCACCAGGTCCCGTGGAGTGGCAACCGCCAGAAAACGGTCGGTACGTTTGACCTGGTAAACAAATTGATATTCATCCTCATCACCACTTTGAGTCATCTTCGGTATCAGCCGCTGTGCCCATTCTACGGCAAGAGTGGTGGCGATAGAATTTTCCCCACTGCGCATGTTCCAGTTTTTTAGAGTATCAATAGCGGGCTGAAGATCTCTATAGATCGTATCATCAGGTAGGTTTTTGGCGGCATTCACCAGCGCCGGCACCAGCTTTTCAAATGCAGCCAGGTAAGTATCGTAGCCTGCGGCAATGAGTTTGTCGAGCGTATATTTATCTTCCCTTGCCAAAACCCTTACGGCATTGATGCCGCGATAGTTTTCTCCATCGGGTGCCATGTACATCGGGTAATTTTCCCGTTTCGGGCTGTTGGCCCCGGCAACGCTGAACGGAGTGGAATTGCAGTTTTGCAGCCACCCGTTTGGTGGATTGTACACATGCACCGACTGATCCATGGTATGCAGCCCTTTCCATTCGGTGGCAGGCGTAGTGCCGTCTACCGGCCTTGCCCAATTGAAAGCCGTATCCCTTATTGGAATATAATTTCCATGCCAGTAGGCGATGTTCCCGCGATCATCGGCATACACGGTGTTGTTGGAAGTATTGGCATAAAGCGCCATGGCATTTTTATACGATTCTAATCCGGTTGCCTTGGTGCGCTGCCAGCTCTGGATAAGGCTTTGTAGCGAACGGTTATATCCTTTCACGCTGATCCAGCGGTCGTTTATTTTTGCCATCACCGGGCCATGATGTGTAGAGTAGGTGCTGAATTTTCTGATGCTGGTATTCGTTCCCATTTTTACCCCGATCGATATTTCCTTTTCTTTCACCGGGCGCAATTCATGGTTGTATTCGTACATCCATTTCCCGTTTTGCCGGAATATTTTTTCGGCATACATATCCGATACATCCACTTCGCTGGAAGTATGCATCCAGCCGCAATGTTCATTGAATCCCTGGTAAATGAAAAACTGTCCCCAGGTAACGGCACCATATACATTCAATCCTTCTTTACTCACCATGTGTACCTCAGGCCTGAAATAAAAAGTAACATGCGGATTGATGTATAACATCGCGTTACCCGATGCTGTCTTGAAGGGAGAAATGGCAAAACCGTTGGAACCAATTACAGGATCTTCCGCAACAATTTTTTTAGGCACATAAGCGCCGCTGAAGCCTCCATAAAAATTTTCTACATCTTTCTCCGTGATGCTGCCCGTGCTGATGGCGCCTATGCTTCCATCGGTCCAGAGTAAAGCATACCAGGGTTCAAATTTTGTCAGCAAGGCAGGTTTTACTTCCGGATGTTTGTATAAATAATAATTGACGCCATCAGCAAAGGCGTCGAGCAGTATCCTGAAACGAGGCGGGCTTTTTTTATAATCAGCCATGGCATCAACAGAGTCGATGATCAGTTTTAAATAAAGGTCATCCCATAAAGAAGCGGCGCCTTTCACTTCCGACATGCGCCCAAGCTTTTCGATATAATTCATCTCCACCCGTTTGAAATCATCTTCGCATTGCGCATACAGCAGGCCGAAGACCGCGTCGGCATCCGTTTCGCCATACACGTGTGGTATGCCCCAGTTGTCGCGGATGATGGAAACATTCTGCGCCTGTTTTTCCCAACGGGAAATATCTTCCTGTGAAAAATTTTGCGCCAGCAACGGCAAAGGAAAGAATGCCAGCAGGAATAATACGATGCGGATATTATTTTTCATGCTACAAATATCGGGGTGAACGGGATTGGGCGGGAATGTTTTTCTTGTGCTGGCAGCATTTGGAACCGGTTGCGCATTTATCACACGCCGTACCTACGGCACGGATAAAACCGGATGGTCATTTGTTACCCACAAAATGTTCTTACGGAACAATGCAGTGAATATTTTCTGAAAATGCGGAATTGTATTGTTGAGGCTGTTAAAAAGTCTTTCCTTCTGGTTATGATGAACAAGGCTTCTGTGAGTTTAAAATAAAAAGAAAATCATGTCCCGTAGGGACAACTTATAGGTAGCCAAAATATGCAATCAATATGATCCGTGCCGTAGGTACGGTTTGTGTCGCGGAATGTTTTTTACGGGATACAATTATTCCGTCAGATCAGGAGTTTCGTTTGCGAAAACCTGTGTATATCCATTTGCGTTATCTGCGGAAATCAGTCATCATTCTTCTTCGCCGCCGGAGACAAGTTTGTTTGTTTTTTGAATAAGGAAGATGCATTCAACAGATACTGGTTGAATTGCACTTCATCGCTGAGTGCGGCAAATTCATAAGTGGGGCGGAAGTGTATCATGAAAGTGTCCAGGGCGGCATCGGACAGGCCTGTTACGCGTTTCACGGTGATCTTGTTGAAACGGTAGCTGATATATTTTTCCTTTTCCTGTTCTTCCAGCCTTTGCTGAAAAGCCTTCAGCCGCTTGTTTCGCCTGAAGCGGAAAACATTGATGAGTTCATTCACATCGGCACCAACCGTACCTCCGGGGCCAACACTGGTGGATAAGCCCGGTTTTTTATAATCAAACACATCGGCGTAGGTCTGCCTGTTTTCCAGCGAATCCTGCTTAAAGGATTTGGAATACACGATCACTTCCTTCAACACATTGTACCGGCTTTGCACCGGAATGCGAAGCGAAATATCAAACTGGTTGGGGTTGGTGATATTTTTTACCGCAAACTTCTGCGTAGGCTTGTTATTGTAGGTGAAAAAAAGCGAATCGTTTTCGTGCACGATGATGGAGTAATGTCCCAGCGAATCCGTCATGCAAAACATGCCGCTGGTACTTTCCACCCGGGCAGATTCCACGTAATTCTTTTTGCTGTTATCCAGCACGGTACCGCTTATGACTATCTGCGCGTGCGAAGCGGCAGAAAAAAGGGTAAGCAGTAAACCGGTTAATAAATAACGCAAATAGAATGTTTTTTGAGGCGTAATATTAAGGAACTATAATTTAATAAAATTAGAGGTCGATTGATTTAACTATGATTTTGCTTTTTTGTCTCCCGTGTTAAACTCCTGTCAGCCTGAGCTTGTCGAAGGCGGATTTAGT
The DNA here is from genome assembly GCF_024343615.1 of Ferruginibacter sp. HRS2-29. Taxonomy (GTDB): domain Bacteria; phylum Bacteroidota; class Bacteroidia; order Chitinophagales; family Chitinophagaceae; genus Ferruginibacter. Next base: position 85,015 of record NZ_RJUB01000002.1, read on the forward strand.
CTTACCAATATCGCCTTCGACAAGCTCAGGCTGACAGGACCCTTTACTTTATGATAGAATTTAAAATAACGTCTTCCACAGCTTTTGGAAAATACTGATGCTCCAGCGCATGCACTTTCTGCGCAATCGAATCCGCATCATCTTCAGGGGTCACCGTACATTTTTCCTGCAGGATGATCTTTCCGTGATCGTAATATTCATCCACAAAATGAATGGTGATACCGGTTTCGGTTTCGTTGGCCGATCTAACGGCTTCGTGTACATGCTTTCCGTACATGCCCTTTCCGCCATACTTTGGCAGCAATGCGGGGTGAATATTGATGATCCTGCCGGCAAAAGCAGCGATGAGCCCCACCGGAACTTTCCAGAGAAAACCGGCCAGCACTATCCAGTCGGTATTATATGCCCGAAGCTCATCCACATAATGATTGCCCCGGAAAAACTGTTCTTTTTCAATGATCAGCACCGGGATGCCCGCTTTTTCAGCGATAGCGATCACTCCGGCCCCGGCTTTATTGCAAACCACCAGGGCTACTTTTATAGAAGTATGTCCAGACAGGTGTTCAATGATCTTTTGGGCATTACTGCCGGCTCCGGAAGCGAAAATGGCCAGATTCTGCTGTTTTTCTCCCAAAACCATGTTGTTTTTCTGCCCACTCATCCGGAAAAATAACTTGCGGATGTATTTTTTGAAGAAACCGAACTGTCCGAGAGGGATGCTTACCAGTAAAACGCACGCCGGCCAGATGAGGGTGATCAATACTATATATAAGATGACCCAGAGTACGCCTTTTTCCAATCCGGTCCATTCCAGGATCTTTCGCCCTGCAATACCACAGAGGCTTCCGCCGGTGGCAAAAGTGACGAGGATCAGCAACAGCCGCCCGCCGCTCACTTTCCATTTTGTCTGCAGTTTTTGAAACATGATGCAAATGTGCGTTAAAATTTGTTAAAACGGCTATGCTTTTACACATGAAATATTTGATTAATTTGTCCTTACAGAATTATGACAATGGCATTTTTTGTTTTTGCACAATCGGCTGAAATCCAGTCTGGATAAGGAAAAAAAAAATTAACAAATGTTGATATTATGTCAACATCGTGTCTTACTTTTGCACGTGTATAAGGAAATTTTCCACATTAGCCCCGAAACTGTATGAGTCGCTATAGAAAAATCATTAACAAGCTTTTTGCAAGTTTACTCTTTGTTGTTCTTCTTTCTGCCAATAACAATGTGTTTGCGCAAGATGGTGAAGCATTGTTTAAAGCCAATTGTGCCAACTGTCATAAGCCGGATGTAGACTTTACCGGCCCGGCGCTGAAAGGCTGGAAGGAAAGAGAACCTGAAGAAGGCTGGGTATACAAGTGGATCGCCAGCCCTGCCGGTATGATCGGTAGCGGCGATGCATACGCGGTAAAGCTTGCGGCAAAGTGGAAGCCTACGGTGATGACCGGTTTTTCGCAATTGAAAAAAGCGGAGATCGATGCCATCCTGAAATATGTGGATGATTATACCCCACCAGCACCGGCAGCAGGTGGAGCAGTAGCAGGTAGTACAGAAGGCGGTTCAGACAATTCATTACTCTTCGGTATCCTTACCCTGGTATTGGCAGTGGTAGGTATTATATTATTGCAGGTAAACAGTAACCTCCGTAAACTTTCCGACGAAAAAGAAGGCATTCATCGTGGCGAACCGGTTCCTTTCTACAGAAACAAGACTTACCTGATGATCGGCGTATTGTTCTTTGCGGTACTTACCGGTTACTTCCTTACAAATGCAGCGATCGGCCTGGGCCGTATGAAGAATTACCAGCCGGTACAACCGATCTATTATTCGCATAAAGTTCATGCCGGTGTAAACCAGATCAGTTGTCTTTACTGCCATGGTGGTGCACAGGACAGCAAGCAGGCGAGCATTCCTTCGGTGAATGTGTGTATGAACTGTCACATGGCGATCAAAGAATACAAAGGCGACCCGATCGTACGTGAAGATGGTTCTTCCGTGAACGGAACTGCCGAGATCCAGAAACTGTATTCTTATGCAGGCTGGAACCCTACCACGAAATCTTACAATCCCGATAATAATCACGATGGCATTCCTGATGGTGCCCGCCCGATCGAATGGGTGAAGATCCACAATCTTCCGGATCACGTGTATTTCAACCACAGCCAGCATATCAAAGTGGGCCAGCAGCAATGCCAGACCTGCCATGGAAATATCCAGGATATGGGCGAAGTGTACCAGTTTGCTGAACTGAGCATGGGCTGGTGTATCAATTGCCACAGGGAAACCAAGGTTAACTTCTTCAACGAAGCTGACAGCAGTGGCAACAAGTTTTACAGCATTTACGAGAAATTCCACAAGGATATCAAGAATCACAAAATGGATAGCGTGACTGTAGAGCATATTGGTGGTACAGAGTGTCAGAAATGTCACTACTAAGCATACGCATACTTTCTATACAATAGGATAGTTCATTTAGAGAAATAAGTAACAATTTATAATTAGCACATTTGCACATCTGCACATTTGCATATTTGAAAATAAATTATGAGTAACAAAAAGTACTGGCAAAATTTCGGAGACCTTACAGATTCTGAACGTTTTCAGCAGGCGAAAGAGAAAGAATTTCAGGAAGAGCTGCTGCCATTGGAAGAATTGGACGGGAAGGGATTACTGGATGCGAAAACGCCGAGAAGAGACTTTCTTAAATATTTAGGCTTCAGCACTGCTGCGGCTGCGATCGCGGCCAGCTGCGAAATGCCGGTACGTAAAGCGGTACCTTACCTCAACAGGCCGGATAGCATTATCCCGGGGGTATCGGATTTTTACGCCAGCACTTATGTAAATGGTGGCGACGCGATCAGCGTATTGGTAAAACAACGCGATGGCCGTCCGATCAAGATCGAAGGGAACGAACTTTCTTCCGTTACCAAAGGCGGTACCAACGCTCAGGCACAGGCTTCCGTACTTGATCTTTACGACCCGATCCGTTTGCGTAACCCATTACAGAAAAACGGCGAAGGATTCAAAGAAGTAACCAGCTTCGACGCATTTGATAACATGGTCGCTTCGGCGATCGGCGCTATCGGAAGCAAACCATTGGTACTCCTTACCTCTACCATTCATTCACCCTCTACTTTACAGATCATCGGCGAATTCCTGGCGAAATACCCGGGCAGCCGCCACGTACAATACGATGCAGTAAGCCATAGCGGTATGTTGCTGGCAAATGAAGCATCTTATGGTAAAAGGGCTATCCCTTCTTACCAGTTCGATAAAGCAAAAGTGATCGTGAGCCTGGGCGCCGATTTCCTCGGAACATGGCTGAACAGCACTGAATACAGCAAACATTATGCAGACAACAGGAAAGTGAAAGGCCAGGCAAACCCTGAACTCAGCCGTCACATCCACTTCGAAAGCATGATGAGCCTTACCGGCAGCAACGCCGATGACAGGTACATGCACAAACCATCCGAAACCGGCGCGATCGCATTGAACCTCGCAGCCAAACTGGGGGTAGCGGTATCCGCTCCGGCCATCGATGCTAAATTGAAAGCCGGCATCGACAAAACTGCCGCCCTTCTTGCAGCAAGCAAAGGAAGTGCGCTGGTGGTTTCCGGCAGCAACGACGCGAATGTTCAGATCGTGGTAAACGCGATCAATGAAGCGATCGGCGCAAATGGTACTACTATCAACTGGGGGTCTACTACCAACATCCGCAAAGGTGTTGATACCGATATGGTGCAACTGGCCAACGACCTGAAAGCAGGCGCTATAGGCGGTTTGTTCGTTTACGACAGCAACCCTGTATATACTTATGCGCAAGGAAAACAACTGGCGGCAGATATCGCCAAACTTCCTTTGAGCGTTTCTTTCAACGGCTCCCTGGATGAAACGGCCGAACAATGTAAGTTCATCCTCCCAGCCCCACACTGGCTGGAAAGCTGGGGTGACGCGGAACCAAAATCAGGATACATCAGCCTTATACAGCCGATCATCAACCCACTGTTCAAAACAAGGCCTTTCCAGACTTCATTGCTGAAATGGAGCGGAAATACCAAATCTCCGGCAACGACTGTTCCGGCAGCAACAGCGGCAAAGGATACTACGAGGCCTTCAGCGGTGGCAGTTACACCTGTGCCCACTTCTGACAGTAATGGAGAATACGAAACTTATTACAAAAATTACTGGATGTCTAAACTGGGTACAGTTGATACCTGGGATAAAGCATTGCAGGATGGTGTGATAGAACCAGCTACTCCTGTAATAGCAGCAGGCACTTACAACGCTGGTAAACTGGCAGAAGCTGCTGCAAAGATCGCGGCTGTCAAAGGCGGCGCTACTGAAATAGTGCTTTACCAGAAGATCTCCATCGGAAATGGTTCACAGGCCAACAATCCATGGTTGCAGGAAGTTCCGGATCCGATCTCTAAAGTGACCTGGGACAATTACGCGATGATGAACCCTGAACTGGCACACAAAATTTTTGGAATCGATGTAATAAAAAATCAGCGCGAGGCAGATAGTTACGAAGTAACACCGGAAAAACCGGTAGTGAAAATAACCGTGGGTGGAAATGTGCTGGAATTGCCGGCATTGATCATCCCTGGTATACATTCCTCCACTATCGCGATAGCAGTAGGTTACGGCCGCCGCAGTGCCGCAGATAAGGATGGAGAAAACAAAGTAAGCCTCGAACGTATCGGCCGTGCCGCTACAGGTGCCGGTAAAAATGCTTACCCCCTGGTAACATTTGATGGTGTGAGCTTTGTATACTCAGCTTCAGCTTCTTTCGAAAAGACCAGTAATACTTATGCGCTTGCACAAACACAGGTGCATGGTTATACAGAAAAAAGGCCGGTGATCTACGAAACCAACCTGAAGAGCTTCGTGGAAAACCCGAAAGCATTGCTGGCGGAAGCCGCATTGGAAAGGGCAAACACCACTCCATACGGTAAAACAGATTTCGCAAAAGATGCTACCATGTACCCCGACCACGTAAAACCTGGTATCAAATGGGGAATGAGCATCGATCTCAATACCTGTACCGGTTGCAGCGCCTGCGTTGTAGCATGTACGGCAGAAAACAACGTAAGCGTTGTGGGTAAAACCCAGGTACAACGTGCACATGAAATGCATTGGCTGAGGATCGACCGTTACTTTACCGGCGACCAGGAAAACCCGGATGTGGTATTCCAGCCGATGTTGTGCCAGCATTGCGATAATGCGCCTTGCGAAAACGTTTGCCCGGTAGCCGCTACCAACCACAGCAGCGAAGGGTTGAACCAGATGACTTATAACCGTTGTATCGGTACAAGATATTGCGCTAATAACTGTCCTTATAAAGTACGTCGTTTCAACTGGCTTGATTTCAACGGATCAGACAGTTTTGCTGACAACCAGAAACCACTGATCGGTGTAGATACAGATGAAGTGATCCTTCAGATGAATGACGACCTGACCAGGATGGTGCTGAACCCGGATGTTACCGTACGTAGCCGTGGTGTGATTGAAAAATGTTCTTTCTGCGTACAACGTCTTCAGGAAAGCAAACTGGAAGCGAAGAAACACCAGGACCCGACCATGGTCCGCAATGTAAAAGTTGCCTGCGCCCAGGCTTGTCCAAGCGATTGTATCACTTTTGGTAACGTAAACGATACAGAAAGCGATGTGTACAAAGCAAGGCAGGATCAAAACAGGAACTTCTACGTACTGGAACAACTGCACGTATTGCCAAACGTTAGCTACCTGGCTAAAGTGAGGAATACAGACAGGCACATCGGTCTGGAAGAAGAGGAAGAAACAACAACAGAAAAAGTAGCTGAACCGGCTCATCATTAAGAACGAAGAAATAATTCTTTGTGTCAAAATGCCAACAGCACTTTGACAATTGACACAAAAAATTTTCAAAGTTTAGGTTGAAATTGGAAAAAATAGAAGCTTAGTTTAAATAAAATTAATTACTGTTTATTGATTGCCAATAGGTTATCAAGTCAGGCCAAAAAGCTTAATAAAAGATATGTCATTACTGAAATACGAATCGCAACAAAGGGAACCGCTGGTAGATGGCGACAAGAACTATCACCAGGTAACGGAAGATATCATTGGCCCGATAGAGCTGAAGCCCACCAGGCTTTGGTATATCGGCTTCTGGATTAGTGTGGCACTCCTTTTATTCGGGGTGTACTCGATCTATCGTGAGGTAACCTACGGTATCGGTCAGTGGAACCTTAATAAAACCATTGGCTGGGGTTGGGATATCACCAACTTCGTATGGTGGGTAGGTATCGGGCATGCGGGTACGCTGATCTCTGCGATCCTGTTGCTCTTCCGCCAGGGCTGGAGAACCGGTGTGAACCGTGCGGCTGAAGCGATGACGATCTTTGCGGTAATGTGCGCAGGTCAGTTCCCGATCTGGCATATGGGCCGTGTGTGGATGGCGTTCTTCGTATTACCTTATGCAAATACCCGCGGCCCGCTTTGGGTAAACTTCAACTCTCCGTTGCTGTGGGACGTATTTGCGATCTCAACTTATTTCACCGTATCATTATTGTTCTGGTATTCTGGTCTGCTTCCGGATTTTGCAACCGTAAGGGACAGGGCCAAAACAAAACTGCGTAAATTATTATATGGTATCGCAGCCTTCGGCTGGACTGGTAGTACCAAACACTGGCAACGTCACGAGTCTTTGTCACTGGTACTGGCAGGTTTGAGTACACCACTCGTACTTTCTGTACACACCATCGTATCTTTTGACTTTGCTACTTCCGTAATTCCCGGCTGGCATACTACCATCTTCCCTCCGTACTTCGTAGCGGGTGCGATCTTCTCTGGTTTCGCCATGGTGCAAACCCTGCTGATCGTGGTAAGAAAAGTGATGAACCTGCAGGATTATATTACCATGGGGCATATCGAAGCGATGAACAAAGTGATCGTATTGACGGGTTCCATAGTAGGTTGTGCCTACCTTACCGAGCTTTTCATCGGTGCATATTACAGCCAGAACCTGTATGAAATGTATGTGTTCCAGGAAAACAGGGCCAACATTTTCAGTCCTTATGGTTGGAGCTACTGGCTGATGATGTTCTGTAACGTGGTTTCTCCGCAGTTGTTCTGGAGCAGGAAGTTGAGAAGGAATATCGCGGTTACCTTCTTCATGAGTATCATCGTAAACATCGGTATGTGGTACGAGCGTTTCGTGATCATCGTTACTTCCGTGTACCGTGATTTCTTACCATCGAGCTGGAGTACCTATTATAGCCCAAGTATCTATGAGATCGGTTTTTACCTCGGTACATTCGGGTTGTTCTTCACCTGCTTCTTCCTGTTCGCTAAATATTTCCCTGTGATTGCATTGGCAGAGATCAAGTCGATCCTGAAAACGAGCGGTGAAAATTATAAAGCGAAAATGACAGATATCGAAAGGGCGGATGCAGAGAAGTTTTATATAGAAGAGGTAGAACACGCACATTAATAGTTCAAAAAGTTAGAACAGTTCAAAAGTTCAAAAAGGTTTAAAAAAAGCAAAAGCTAAATACTATGGCTGGAGGAATAAAAAAATTTGTAGTTGGTTCATTCGATGACGAAGCGGTATTGTTTCCCGCGGTGAAGAATGTTCGCAAAGCAGGATACAAGATCCATGATGTGTACACACCATTTCCTGTGCATGGCCTGGATCACGCAATGGGTATCCGCGAAACGAGCCTGCATACCGCAGGGTTCATTTACGCCATCACCGGTACTACCACAGCGCTTACATTTATCAGCTGGGTATTTACCAAAGACTGGCCGTTGAACATCGGTGGTAAACCGCATTTCGCATTGCCGGCCTGGATCCCGATCACGTTCGAGCTGACTGTATTGTTTTCTGCCGTGGGCATGGTGCTTACTTTTTGCTACCTGTGTAACCTGGCCCCGTTTGTAAAAAAACATCATTTTCACCCAAGGGCAACTGATGACCTTTTTGTAATGGCCATTGAGTGCAGCGATAAAACAGACGACAATGAAGTACAAAATTTCCTTCAGAATGCCGGCGCAAAAGAGATCAATGTGCAGGTAGCTGAAACCGGCTGGTGGATCGGTCGTTACGACAAAGAACAAAAGCTGTACAGGGACGAACCAGGATATTAATTTGAATTATTAACCCGCCTGTAAAACGCAGGCTGATAAATTGATAAATGAAACGATTTACTTATATAACAGCCATATTGGTAGCAGCAGTTGCAGTAAGCGTGGCGAGTTGCGACAGCAAACGTAAGCCAGGTAAGATCTACATGCCGGATATGACCTATAGCCGTGCGTATGAATCTTATGCAGAACACGATACAGCTAAATTTACCATGGACATCAACGACAAAGGTGGCGATAAGATATTTTACAACAGCATGCCTCCATCAGGTACGCTGAAAAGGGGCGAACTGTATCCTTACCCGCTGGCGCACGATACCAACAGCTACAAGATCAGCGGAACAGTGAAGAACCCGATCGATTCTTTGACAAAAGATCAGCTGGCGGAAGCAGGGAGGTTGTTCAACATCAACTGTGCGATCTGCCATGGTGAAAAAGGCGGCGGTAACGGCCCGCTGAGCTCAAAGATCGGTGCGATCGCAAACCTTACTTTGCCAAACTACGTGGCGATGGCAGACGGAACGATGTTTTATTCCATTACTTATGGCAAAAACGACATGGGTAGCTATGCATCACAGCTTACAAGGGCACAGCGCTGGTCGATCATTAAATATGTAAGAACATTACAACCTAAAGCAGAAGCAGCTACTGCAGCAACAGCAGCACCGGCAAAAACAGACAGCACGGCAAAAACAGCAAAATAATTCAGAAGCATTAACACAAAATATTTTTTTAGATGAACAACCATCAATTTGTATTACCGGGAAGTTATAAAAAGTGGACCCTGATCCTTCTTATCGTGGGGCTGCTGACGATTGTGTACGGCTTTTTTGCATTCGATGCTACTGCTCATGGCGGCCATGGTCAAAATGTGGCGGCTACCCGTTTCTGGGCTGTGCTTTTACAGAATAGTGTGTATTGGCTCTTGCTGGTAAATGCTTCTATGTTCTTTATATGTGTTACTACCATGGCAATGGGCGGATGGCAGGTTGCCCTGCGCCGTGTTCCTGAGGCTATCTCCAGCGTGGTACCTATACTCGGATTGATTACTTTCATCATATTGCTTTGCATCGTTTTAGGCCACCGTACAGATATCTATCACTGGCTGGATGCAGAAGCGGTTGCACACGATAAAATACTGAAAGCAAAAAGCGCTTTCCTCAGTCCTGGTTTTTACATCACCTGGTCTGCAATTTCAATCGTCCTCTGGTCATTGCTTGGTCGCAAAATGCGCAAGCTGAGCCTTGATACGGATAAGAACGGCACCATGGATTACGAAACAGGAAAAGCATGGATTTGGAAAAATACGGTTTGGGCTTCTTTATACACGGTATTCTTCGGACTTACCGTAGCTTCTACCATTCCATGGATCTGGCTGATGAGCATCGATCCGCATTGGTACAGTACCATGTACAGCTGGTATGTTTTTGCAAGCACATTCGTGGCGAGCATGTCGCTGATAGCCATCTATATTATTTACTTAAGGAGCAAAGGACAGCTGGAATATGTTACCGACGAGCATCTGCACGATATCGGTAAGTTCATGTTCGCGTTCTCCGTATTCTGGACATACTTATGGTTTTCTCAATATATGCTGATCTGGTACAGTAACCAGCCGGAAGAAACAAGGTATTTCGTTGACCGTATCGGTACTGCTGAAAAAAGCGGTCCTTTCCACGGGATCTTCTTCCTGAACCTGGCGCTGAACTTCCTGGGCCCGTTATTGATACTGATGAAAAAAGCGACCAAGAAAAGCTGGACGGTAGTAACGCTTACTGCAGTGATGATCATCTTCGGTCACTGGATCGATGTATTCCAGATGGTGATGCCGGGCACTTTACACGAACATGCTGAACTGGGCTTCTTCGAATTCGGTTCTGCAGCATTCTTCATCGGGGTGATCATGTGGGGAGTAGGACGTTATATCACGAAAAATTCACTGGTGCCGAAAAATCATCCTTTCATGAAAGAAAGTATGATACACCATACATAGTCAATTAAGAATTAAGAATGTAGGTTCGCGCCTGTGGAGCGAACTGAAAAACAAAATACAAAAGTTGTAGGTCGTGCCTGTGGCGCAGACAAAAAAAATTAAAAAGGTCTTGAAAATGTAAAGGCATTGAAAGACGCTAAAATTTTATCAAATGAAGGATTTTTTTGTGGTAGTCATCGCTGTAATGATTTTCATTATCATATTCCAGATTGCGAAAGCAAGCGAGTATGTAAGTGTGCTGAAAGGTGAGGAGAAATCACGCAAGCAGAATAACAAGATCAATGGGTTCATGCTGATCACATTCCTGGTGCTCGGTCTTATCGGCGCCTGGTATTGTAATCACCTGTACTATGGCAAGACTTTGTTTCCACAGGGTTCTGCTTCCGTTGAAGGCGAAGAGATCGACACAATGCTGTATGTAACTATCACCATCACCGGTATCATCTTCGTGATCACACAGGTGCTGTTGTTCTGGTTTGCATTCAAATACCAGGAAAAAGATAACAGGAAAGCATTTTATTTCCCGCACAATACAAAACTTGAATTGATTTGGACCACCATTCCAGCTATCGTGCTGACAGTATTAGTGGTTTTCGGTTTGAAACATTGGTTCCTCATCACCGGCGATGCTCCAAAAGACGCGGTAGTGGTAGAGATCACTGGTCACCAGTTCAGCTGGGATATGCGTTACCCGGGTAAAGACAGTGTATTGGGCAAAATTGATTACAGAAAATACAATCAGCCTTCTGGAAACTCTCTTGCAGTAGATTTCGAAGACCCGGCAAGCTGGGATGATATCCACGTAGCGGCAAATATGTACCTGCCTGTAGGAAGGCCTGCAAAATTTGTCATCCATGCACAGGACGTTATCCATGATGTGGGTCTTCCGCATTTCCGTTTGAAAATGGATGCGGTGCCGGGTATCCCGACCACACTTTGGTTTACACCAAAATACACCACCGAAGAAATGAAGGTTAGAACAGGCAACCCGAATTTCGTTTACGAGATCAGTTGCGATCAGATGTGCGGACAAGGGCATTATTCCATGAGAGGTACTATCACTGTAGTTTCGGAAGCGGAGTACAAAAAATGGTTGTCTGAACAAAAACCTGAATACTTTACTTTGTTCAAAGACAAAGATCCGGATGCCAACAAAGCAACCAGCGACACAACAAAGACAACAACAGTAGCTGCTAATATGTCTGCAGCACACTAATAATATTAAGAACACCCGGTTTAGAAAAATTAAAGATTATGAGTAGCGTAGCTTCAACACACGATGTAGTATCACACGGCCATTCCGATGCACATCACGAACATCACCACCATGAAACATTTATTTCCAAATATGTGTTTAGCATGGACCATAAGATGATTGCCAAGCAATTCCTTATTACGGGGATCATCTGGGCTATCATTGGCGGTTTCTTTTCGGTGATATTCCGTTTACAACTGGGTTATCCTGAAAGCACTTTCCCATGGCTGGAAGATATACTTGGTCATTGGGCAAAAGGTGGTAAGCTGCATCCCGAGTTTTATTACGCATTGGTAACCATGCACGGAACCGTACTAGTGTTCTTCGTATTGACAGCCGGCCTTAGCGGTACGTTTGCCAACTTCCTCATTCCATTACAGATCGGGGCAAGGGATATGGCTTCGCCGATGCTAAACATGCTGAGCTACTGGTTTTTCTTCCTGGCTTCTATCATCATGGTTTCTTCTTTGTTTGTACAAACAGGGCCTGCAAGCGGCGGCTGGACGATCTATCCTCCGTTGAGCGCCTTGGGCGACGCGAGCCTTGGTAGCAAAATAGGTATGGATCTCTGGCTGGTAGCAATGGCGATGTTCATCGTATCGTCTCTGCTCGGTGGTTTGAACTATATCACCACAATTTTGAACATGCGTACCAAAGGTATGAGCATGACCCGTATGCCTCTCACAATATGGGCGTTGTTCTTCACCGCTGTATTGGGCGTACTTTCTTTCCCTGTATTGTTGTCTGGCGCCATCCTGTTGCTGTTCGACAGGAACCTCGGAACCAGCTTCTTCCTGAGCGATATCATCGTGGCAGGTAAAATATTACCAAACGAAGGCGGTAGTGCCATCCTGTTCCAGCACTTATTCTGGTTCCTTGGTCACCCCGAAGTATATATCATTCTCCTACCTGCCATGGGTATGGCATCAGAGATCCTGTCTGTCAACAGCCGCAAACCGATCTTTGGTTACATGGCGATGGTGGGTTCGATGTTTGCCATCACAATCCTGGCATTCCTCGTATGGGCGCATCATATGTTCGTAACCGGCCTCAATCCGTTCCTCGGTTCGGTGTTCGTGTTGCTGACATTACTGATCGCGGTACCATCGGCTATCAAGGTGTTCAACTGGCTGACTACCCTCTGGAAAGGTAATATCCGTTTTACACCGGGGATGCTTTTCGCGATTGGTTTCGTGAGCCTGTTCATCAGCGGGGGTCTTACCGGGATATTCCTGGGTAACTCTGCACTGGATATTCACCTGCACGATACCTATTTCGTAATTGCGCATTTCCATATCGTAATGGGTGTGGCATCTTTCTTCGGAATGTTTGCCGGTATCTATCACTGGTATCCGAAAATGTTCGGAACATATTTAAATAATACACTGGCATATATCCATTTCTGGGTAACCATCATCGGTGCTTACCTGATCTTCTGGCCAATGCACTACGAAGGTTTGGCGGGTATGCCTCGTCGTTATTATGATTACTCAAACTGGGAATCATTCAAAATGTTTGGCGGATTGAACGAATTTATCAGCCTTGTGGCGATGATCGTATTCGCCGTGCAGTTGTTGTTTGTTTTCAACTTCTTCTATAGCATTTTCAAAGGAAGGAAAGTGACCACCAAAAATCCATGGGAAGCAAATACCCTGGAATGGACCACTCCGATCCGTCCGGGTCATGGTAACTGGCCAGGTGAAATTCCTGAAGTACACCGTTGGGCATATGATTATGCAAAAGACGGAAAGGATTTCATTCCACAGGATGTTCCGGTGGGAGATGATGAAAGCAAGCACCATTAAAAAATATGCAAATTTGCAAACGTGCAAATTATTGTGGAGGAGAGAAGAGCGGTAAATAAATAATAAAGGTTGAAATAAAATTTGCAGATCTGCAAATTTGCAAATTGGCATATTATACATGCAGGAGAACAATACGATAACCAATTCAGCGTCGTTTACGTTGGCAAGCAAAGTAAAGGATTACTTTCTGTTGATAAAATTCACGCTAAGTTTTATGGTAGTGTTCAGTACCGTAGTAAGTTACCTGCTGGCGCCGAATATAAAATTTGATTTACTACAAGTTCTTTTACTTTTTGCAGGCGGCATGCTGGTAACAGGATCCGCCAACGGCATCAACCAGATACTGGAAAAAGATACCGACGCCATGATGAAACGCACTGCCAAAAGGCCCGTCGCCAGCGGCAGGATGAGTGTTACAGAAGGGTGGGTATTTGTAGCGGTAGCAGGCCTGCTGGGAATATACATAATGTATACTTTCAGTATGGAAGCAGCGTTGGTGAGCCTGTTCAGTCTGGTTTTGTATGGGTTTATTTATACCCCGTTGAAAAAAATCAACTCCATCGCTGTGCTGGTAGGGGCAATCCCCGGCGCATTGCCTTGTCTCATCGGATGGCTGGCGAGTTTTGGAGATGGCAACGCGAATGACTGGACAGGTGGATGGATATTGTTCGGGATTCAATTCCTGTGGCAGTTCCCGCATTTCTGGGCAATAGCCTGGATAGCGCACCAGGATTATACCACAGCAGGGTTCAAATTGTTGCCGGGTGATAAAGGGCCTACGAAATTCACGGCGTTGCAGACGATCATCTACAGCGCATTGATGATACCTGTCGGGTTTTTACCTTACCTCTACAAAATGAGCGGGGTAGAAAGCATGTGGATCGTTCTGGCCTGCAACCTGTTCATGGTGTATGTGAGTATCAGGTTATTCTTAAAGATGGATATCCCATCGGCAAGAAGGGTGATGTTCAGCTCTTATTTCTACCTGATGATCGTTTTTCTTAGTTTATATGCAAACAAGAAACAACGGGAAACAAGCATGCTGGCGGAAAACAATTATGAATTAAGGATTAAAAATTAAGAATGCAGGAGCGTGCATGTGGTGCGTTCTGATTAAAATATAAAAAACATCGGTGGTCGGTCGTCCGGCATCGGTGGCAGAATGAAGAATGAATACAGTGATGATAGATAACAGGAAAAACAGGATACACCCGCATAAGTTCACCTTATGGGTAGGAATTGGAAGCATCCTGATGATGTTTGCAGGGCTTACCAGTGCCTATATCGTTAAACGAAATATGGCCAACTGGGAATCCTTTGATCTTCCTTCGGCGTTCTGGTACAGCACTGCCGTGATGGCTTTCAGCAGTGTTACCCTTTGGATGGCATTGAAAGCATTCAGGGAAAGGGCGATGGGAAAATACCGCTCGCTGATGCTGGCTACACTGATTCTTGGAATTGTATTTGTGGCTTTGCAGGTGGTAGGTTTTTCGGAATTAGTGCAGCAGGGGTTAGCCCTGGGCAGAAAAAGCTCGGTCGATTTTTTATATGTGATCGTTGGTTTGCATGGAGCGCACGTGCTGGGAGGGGTGATCGTACTTATCGTGATGTCGCTGAAAGCATTCAATACCAAAGTAAGAAGCTACAGCAGTGTACCGGTAGAATTGATCAGCACCTACTGGCATTTTGTGGGGATACTATGGATCTACCTGTTGGTATTTCTCGTAATGATCAGGTAAGTGAATGGGTGAATGCGGCAATGAGTGAATGTTGATTCTGCCTGTGGCGCAAACACAAGACGTAACAAAAATAATTAAATAGCATCGGTTGTCCGTCGTCGGTCGTCCGTCGTCAAAAAGATAGTTTAAACATAAAAGAGTCATCGCCGTTCGGTTGTCCGTCGTCGGTTGTCTTCTTAACCAGAATTAAAGATTATGTCAACAACAGCAATTCCGGCAGGAACAAAATGGTGGAACGGTGGCAGAAGCCCGTTCAACTCCAGTTATGGGAAGGTAATGATGTGGTACTTTTTGATGAGTGATGCCTTTACATTTGGTGCATTCCTGATCAGTTATGGTACCATTCGTTTCAGTGTGAACGACTGGGCCGATCCGAACCATGTGTTCAATTCATTCCCTTTTGCGGGTCACGCAAACCTGCCACTGGCATTCGTGAGTCTTATGACCTTCATCCTCATCTTCAGTTCTGTTACGATGGTACTGGCGGTACACGAAGGCCACAAGATGAACCGTAAGGCAGTAGAGAAATATATGATCATGACCATCATCGGCGGGTTGGCTTTCCTTGGCTGCCAGGCCTGGGAATGGACGCATTTGCTCACCGGCGAACACGTTACCCTGATGCATGACGGCACGTTGGCTACTTTGGCTACTACGGTAAAATCAAACCCATGGGGTGTAGCTGTACCACACGACCAGGTATTGGCTGCTTTGCAAAAAACGCCCCATGATCAGCTTATTAATATCGTGAATTCTTTGGGCCACGGCGGTGCGGCACACCATGATGCGGCAGCAATGTCACATGATCAACTTATCAGCACCATACAGGCAGCAGACCTGCATGTGAATACAGTGGGGCGTCCTGCATTCGGCAGCTACTTTTTCGGTATTACCGGCTTCCATGGTTTCCACGTATTCAGCGGGGTGATCATCAACATTGTAATGTATATCAAAACAAGATTGGGTCATTTTGATCAGCGCGGGCATTATGAAATGATAGAAAAAGCAGGTCTTTACTGGCATTTTGTGGATCTGGTTTGGGTATTCGTATTCCTTTGCTTCTATCTAATCTAACAACAACAAACATTCGATCACTTTTTGAAATTATTATATGAGCCAACATACTATATCTCCGGAAATAACATTTGCACCAGACCATAGCGGAGGAACAAAAGCCATTTGGAGAACGTTTATAATTCTTTCGGTTCTTACTGTAATCGAATTGATCATCGGGCTTGCCATTTATAATATCCATAAAGGGGAGCATCCGAATGCTACGCTTGTATTGGGTTTCAAAGGGATGGTGTGTATCCTTACCTTAGCAAAAGCTTATTACATCGTTTCGGTTTTCATGCATCTTGGCAGCGAAGTGCGCAATTTTATCATGACCATCATCGTGCCTTTGGCATTGTTCATATGGTTCATCATCGCGTTCCTCTGGGATGGCGAAAGCTGGAAAAACCTGCGTAACACCAACGGGGGCAGCAGGGAATACAAGCCGGCCACCGAACAGCAACACGTTGTTCCTGCAAAAACAGAAGGAAAGAAAGATTGATATTTCCAATAATATTTACAAGCCATCGTGAAAGCGGTGGCTTTTTGTTTGATAACCAGATCGTTCTTCATCCCGCAATGATATGGTTGCCGGCACCATCGTACAACACCTCAACCACACATCGTACCTACGGTACGAATGAACGTTTTTTGTGCCGTAAGCAAGATGTGTATTTGGCAGAGAGGCAATTTGAGAAAAGAAAAACCGGGATCTGCGTGATTTTTTTCAGAATTAATCGTTGCCGGAACCTCAATGTATACTGTAAACACCGACCTTTGCAGCGTAAAATATTTTCATTCCTCACCGGCATCAACAATAGATTTTCAAGATGAAGAAGACCGCTTTTCTCGCCCTGCTGCTGGCCATATTATTGCCGCTCTGCGGATATTATATCGTAAAATTTTATAGCAAAGACGCCGTTCACATTCCGAAACATTATTTCCCCGATAGTATCACTAAAATAGAAAAGGGCGGCAAAACTACCTACGATACCGTATGGCATAAGATAAAAAGCATTCCCTTTACCAACCAGTTAGGTCAGCAGGTTTCGCTCGATGATCTTAAGGGAAAGATCATCGTACTCGATTTCTTTTTCACCCGCTGCCCGAGCATTTGTCCCGGCCTTGCCCGCAACATGAAGAAGCTGCAGGATTCGTTCATCAAAAACGACAGCATCGTACAATTCCTTTCTGTAAGTGTTGATCCCGAAAACGACAGTGTTCCGCAGCTGCGCAAATTTGCCGACCGATACAATGCCAATCATGATACCTGGTGGTTCGTTACCGGAAACAAACAGCAGATATACGATTTTGGAAATAAAGAGATCAAAGCAAATATTTTCGATCCGGGGGTAGATACCGCTTTCATACACACCGAAAACTTTTTCCTGATAGATACCAATCGTGTGCTACGCGGTTTTTACAATGGGTTCGATACCCTCCAGCTCTCGCAACTTGCCCGCGACATCCCCACACTGATGCTCGAAAGGGATAAAAAGACGCCGTCCATTTTACGCAGTTTCATCCCGATCCTGCCACTTATTTTCATCGGTATCGGTATGGTAATCGTACTGATAGTTATTTTAAAACGCAAACCAGTAAACAAATTTTCATAACATGTTACAACCCGTTTTACAAAAGAACGACCGCAAAGCAAATATTTTTATCATCGCCGTTTCGGTGATCGTTTTCACCGCAGTTATTGCTTTATCCAAAATAAAGCTCGATGTAAACCTGCCTTTTGATGCACATCTTTTTGCACTTGCCAATGCCACGATCAATTCGTTGGTATCCATCTTTCTACTGGCTGCTCTCTGGGCCGTACGGAAGCAGAATTATGTGCTGCACAAAAAGCTGATGCTGGTAGCCATCGTACTTTCGGTGTTGTTCCTGCTATGTTATATTGCGCATCACCTGTTTACCGATCCCACTCCTTTCGGCGACCTCGATCACGATGGAAAACTGAGCGATGCCGAGGCGGCGCAGGTAGGAAGCGTAAAAACGATCTATTACATCTTGTTGTTTACACATATTCCACTGGCGGGAATCATCCTGCCTTTCATACTTTTTACTGCTTACCGTGCACTAACGGGAGAGTATACACGCCACAAAAAACTGGCGCGCTTTACCTGGCCGATATGGTTTTATGTGGCTGTTAGTGGTGTTGTGGTATATTTGATGATACAACCTTACTATTAAACCGAACTCATGGCAGAAATACAACTTTCGTCCATCAGGAAACTGAGCCTGCTGCATAAAGTGATGTTTTTTACACAGATCGCATTTGCAGGCATCTGCTTTTATCTTTCTTACAGCGATACGGTGCCGCCAGGCATTGATAAGGAAACGGAAAAAATATTACAGGTGGCCGCACTCGTTTTCAGCGCAGCGGGTTTTTTCGGCCGGACATTCCTGATGAAGAAAAAAATATTGGAAGCCCGTGCGATGAGCGGTACGGTACAACAAAAATTCAATCTCTTTAAAAGCTTTGCCATTTTGCAATGGGCCATGCTGGAAGGCCCTACACTGCTGTGTATCATCATTTTCCTGCTTAGTGGAAATTATGCCTTGCTCGTATTGGCGGCAGTGTTGCTGATCTGTTTTGGAATGCTGGCGCCAACACGTGCTAAAGTCGCGTTTCAGCTCAGCCTCAGTGATGCGGAGGCAGCGGAACTCTGATCAGGTCTTTTCCACCGCGATCTTACTTTTGCTTAAATAGGTGATGCGTACCATCACTTTATCTCCGGGTTTGGCATCCGGCAATTCTTCCGGTTTCATCTTGGCCTGTATCTTATCTGCCACCACATTGAGATAAACACCATGCGGGGAAACCTTGAACACTTCGGCTTCTACCGGCTCTTTGCTCTTCGATAATTTCACAGCGGTATTGAACTCCGGGATGTAAGCATTATTAAAAAGTGATGCAGTGATCTTTTCTTTCTTCTCTGTATTTTCCAGGGCAAAAGTTACCTGCTCGTTCAGTTCCTTTTCAGTCGGCGGCAATTGCCAGGGAGAATAAGGTACCGGAAAAAACAGGTAGCTGTCGATCTCTTTCACAAAGTATTTATCGTCCACCATTTTCAGGTAACCTATAAATTTGTTGCTGGTGCGGCTTTTGTCGATCAGTACATCCAGCGCAGTATTGTATTTGTATTCCATTTCGGTAGCGATCATACGGTCGCCACGGTCGCTCAGTTTTATTTTGAAATTCACCACATCACCTACGAGGAAATGATGTTTCTTCCGGATGAGCCCCTTCTCTTTCAGTTTCTGTTGCTGCTTTTCATCGATGCTCCCATTCACGTTCTTTTTTTTGCCGGCATTCATATACTCGATGATGGCATATTTCTTTTCGTGGTTGATGAAGGATATCTTTCCCTGCTGTATGGTTTCGCTCATAATAATTGTGTTGAATCTATAAAGCTAATTCAATTGCCGGGTCCCAGAATATTTTTTTAAAATCCTGCACCGTGTCGTCTTTTACTTTTACGCCGTCTTTTTTCAAAAGGTCTTCCATGGAAGTGCCGGTGAAATGATGTTTTCCGCTCAGCATCCCGTTGCGGTTTACCACCCGCTGGGCAGGCACTTTAGGCTTGGCGTTGCCCGCCGCATTCATCGCCCAGCCTACCATACGGGCGCTCAGCCTTGTGCCGACATAACTTGCAATGGCCCCATAAGAAGTTACCCTTCCCTTCGGGATCTTACGCACCACCTCGTACACATCATCAAAAAAGGTAAATTCTTTGACTGTTTTGGCTACCGGTAGCTTTTCTTTTTCAGGAATGGTTTTCTTTGCCTTCGCCATCACTTTTGTTATTTAATAGTTGTGAGCGTTTCGGTTCCGCCACATTGATATATTCGTACGGACAATGAAGGCATCCGTTGCCGCAGCAGAATCCTTTCTTCAGATGAAATTTTTCCGTCAGCACGATGTATCCGGCACTGTTATAGTAAAAGTCTTCTCCTTCAATCAGGTTGCTCATGATGGCTGTTCCTGGTTTTCCGTCAGTTTCAACTCTTCCTGCAGCTCATCATCCAGCATGGGAATGCTGGCGGGTAAGGCAAAATGCAGGTAATAGATCCGGCTGCTGCGTGCAATGTCAAGGCCTTCATAATGCGTGCGGATAGCCAGTTCCGGCATTGAGCTCTGATGATACACATCCTCGCAACTATCGATAAAAGTAAGTTTGTACATTTCTATCACCCGTTTGGTGAATTCGAATAAAGCCGGCGAATCTGTTTTAAGATGTATGCTGCCGCCTTGTTTCAATACTTTGTTATAAAGGCGTAAAAACCTCGGGTGGGTCAGTCTTTTTTTAGCTTTGGAAGTACGAAGTTGAGGATCGGGGAAAGTGATCCATATTTCATCCACTTCGCCTTCGGCAAAATATTCAGGCAGCATTTCAATCTGTGTGCGCAGGAAAGCGGCATTATCGAGTTTATTATCCAACGCCTTTTTTGCACCGATGTACATCCGGTTACCTTTTATATCTACACCGATCAGGTTTTTTTCGGGATGCATGGCCGCTAGACCCACGGTATATTCGCCACGGCCACAGGCCAGTTCCAGGGTAATAGGGTGCTGATTTTTAAAATGCCCCCACCATTTACCCTGCATATCTTTTGGATATTCGAGTACATTTTCAAATTCCCTTATCTGGGCGAAACGAAGTAATTTTTTTTGTGCCATAAAACACAAAGATAAAAAAGAAAAATGCCACGAATGCACGAATAAAATGCAATTAAAATTACCTGCATTTTATTCGTGCATTCGTGGCAAAAACAGAACGCGCTGCAGGCACGTTCCTACATCGCTTTTACCTGCCAGATGGTTTTCGCCGCATCATCTGTTACTAATATTGATCCGTCTGGCAATTCGGCCACACATACCGGCCTGCCAAATACTTCCTTTTTTTCTTCATCAGCGATGAAGCCGGTCAGGAAATTCTCCGGCGGGCCCGATGGTTTGCCATTGGCAAATGGTACGAACATCACTTTGTAACCGGATAACACCGAGCGGTTCCAGGAGCCATGCTGCCCGATGAACATACCGTTGCGGTATTTTTCGGGGAATGCTTTGCCGCGGTAAAATGCCAGCCCGAGAGAAGCTGTATGAGAGCCCAAAGGCACATCCGGCACGATGGCTCTTTTTACCAGGTCTTCGCCTTTGCCTTTTTGCCTCGGATCCACATGCTGGCCAAAGTAAGAATAAGGCCATCCGTAAAAGCCGCCTTCCTGCACGCTGGTAGCGTAATCGGGCACCAGGTCGTCGCCAAGTTCGTCGCGTTCGTTTACTGCAGTCCACAGGGTTTTGGTGCCGGGAGCCCAGTCCATACCAACCGGGTTACGTAAGCCGCTGGCGTAAACTTTTTCGCCGCTGCCATCCGGGTTTATTTCTAAAATATTCGCCCTGCGGACCTCGTTGTCCATTCCATACTCGGCCACATTGCTGCCCGATCCTACGGAAATATAGATCTTCGTTTTTTCAGGGTTGGAAATGATGTTCCTCGTCCAGTGATTGTTGTATCCACCGCCCGGCAGATCGAGTAATTTTTTGCCTTCGGAAATGATGGCGGTATCTTTCGGCTTGTAATCAAAACGGAGCAGTTCATCGGTGTTGGCTACGTAAAAATAATTATTCAGCACCAGCATTCCGATGGGTTGGTTCAACCCCGAGATGTAGGAGTATTTACTTTCGTAAGTGCCGTTTTTATCTTTATCCCGGAATAATGTGATGCGGTTGGCGCTGCCAAAATTTTGCGCTTTCGATTTGAAGAACGCATCCTTTTCATCCTCCTGTTTTTTCTTTTTGCGTTTGGTGCCGGCTTCTGCTACAAAAATATCACCATTGGGCGCCACGTATATCCAGCGGGGGTTTTCGAGCCCTGAAGCAAATTTGGTCACTTCAAACCCCGGGGGCGCAATTGGTTTTTGTTCACCTTTCCAGCCGATCGCTTTTACAAATACCTGCACCGATGGAGTGGCGTACGGCTCGGGCAGCGTGATGCTGTCTTTGGAAGTTTGCGCCAGCGATGCTAAAGGAAGGATGGCTGCCAGCATCAATGTGGCCATTCGGCCTTGCGAAAAGATTGTTCTCATGAAATTACTTTAGATGTTGAAGGTAAAATTTAATGGGTTTATCACAAAGGGCAGGCCATGATTTAAGGGAAGTGTAATAAAGTTCTCATGACTTTTTCTTTTTCGGGCAATACTCACAACCTCTTTTTTTGAGATCCGATTTCCCATCTTTTAAGGGTATGGGATAAATGTCTGTTGTACAGCGATCAGCAACCCCTCCCTTCTTTGTAGAAATGAAGGGCAAGGATCTGGTACGAATAGAATTGCAAAGTAAAAACGGGAAAAGGATTACGAATTTGCACCTATACGGTTGTCTGGAACTTTCGGGGCTGCTTGTGCTATTTGATTTTTAAAAACAAATAGTTATAATTACTATCATTTACACAATTTGCCGGAAACATACGTCTTATTATTAATCTAATAATTTCTTTTAACCAAAACAACCAACACATGGAAACAAAATCTTCCACAAAGTACATCGCTGAATTCATTGGTACATTTTGCCTCGTATTATTTGGCTGTGGCGCCGCCGTTATTGCCGGGGCTTCAGCAGAAGGTATAGCACCGTCGGGAATTGGCTTATTGGGTATTTCACTTGCATTCGGGTTGAGCGTAGTTGTGATGGCCTATACCATCGGGCCTATTTCCGGCTGTCATATCAACCCGGCGATATCCATCGCAATGCTTGCGGCAGGACAACTCAGCCTGAAAGATACTATTGGTTACGTGATATCGCAATGCCTGGGAGCAATAGCAGCATCCGCAGTATTGTACCTGGTCCTTTCCGGCAAGCCTGGTTTCAGTATGAATGAATATGCGCTTGGCGCCAATGGCTGGGGCGAAGAGTATCTTGGTAAATATTCAACCACATCGGCGTTTGTTGCTGAAGCAGTATTTACGTTCTTGTTTCTGATTGTAATATTTGGCACAACGGCCAGGCGCGCAAACCCGAGTCTCGCAGGTCTGGCGATAGGCTTTTCGCTGGTGTTGATACACCTTGTGCTGATACCTGTTACAGGCACTTCTGTAAACCCGGCACGTAGTCTCGGGCCGGCTATATTTTCTGGCGGACTAGCGTTGAAGCAACTGTGGCTTTTTATTGTAGCTCCTGTAGCAGGAGGACTTGTTGCCGCCATTTTCTGGAAAACAGTTATGAGTAGCGAAGATGTGATAACAAAGAAAACCGTTGATGTACATGAGGACATATCCATAAACAGATTGTAAAGTAAGTGGGGACAATAAAATAGCCGGTAAAATTTACCGGCTATTTTTATGTTTTTTTCTGAGCTATTCAACCCGGGAATGTTTCGATCAGGATTTCATAAGTGCAGCTTTATGTCTTTGTGCTTTCGTAGTTCAAAACAAAAAACCCGCTCCTCTCGGAACGGGCAATTTTAAAGCGCTGTAGGGGAAGGGTTCGAACCTCCACGAGGCAGTTAGCTAAAGTACAAAGTTCGGTGGTCGACCCCGGTCATACCAACATTGCTGTTGGTATGGCTCTATACTTCGTTTATCCTGTTGTCCTCACCCCCGAGACAAGGGGGCATGTCTGCCAAAAATTTCATCACCCCACAGTATAATGCGATCTTTATCGCTTTGGTTTGATAACACAAAAATAAGGGAAAAGGAAGTTTATTTAAAAATAATTCAACAAAAATTTTGAAAGTATAGAAATTATTCAAATATTTGTATCAAATATTGAACATTTACAAATTAAACTTGTAAAAATGGCAGCCAAATTAAATCTTGACAAACTCGATCTGCAGATCATCGAAGCCATGATGCAGAATGCAGAGATCAGCTATGCCGAACTGGGTAAAAAACTCTTTGTAAGCGGCGGTACCATTCATGTACGCATCAAAAAGCTACAGGAGTTTAACATCGTCAAAGGTACAAGATTGAATGTAGACCTCAAACAGCTGGGGTACGATATCACTGCATTTGTAGGTATCTATCTCGAAAAAAGCTCCCTGTATGATACCGTGGCGCAGGACCTGATGAAGATCCCGGAGATCATCCGCCTCAATTATATCACCGGTAATTACAGCATGTTCATCGAAATTGTCTGCAAGGATATTTCACAACTGCGCTATGTATTGCACGATGAGCTGCAAAAGATAAAAGGGATCGAGCGTACGGAAACGTTTATTTCGCTGGAAGAAGGGTTTAGCAGGAATGTGCCGGTAGCACCTGTAGAATAGTCAATGGTGAATAGTGAATGGTCAAACCTTCGAAGTGTACAAGTTATATACGTGAGGTTTAAATTTAAGAATAGTATTTACATAAAATAAAAGGCAACTATTTTTTTTACGTTGCCTTTTGTTATATCTAATACACATCATAAAAATCCTTTCTGAGAGTTAAACAACCTTCGAAGTTTTGACTATTCACTATTGACTATTCACTGCCTTACGTCCACCGCATCCCTCAGCCCATTGCCCAATAAATTGAACGCCAGCACCAGCAACATGATTGCGAAGCCGGGAATGAGGGCCAGCATCGGGTTATGTGTTATCACAAAATTATAATTCTCTTTTATCATCAATCCCCAGCTGGGTTGTGGCGGTTGAACGCCGATGCCTAAAAAGCTGAGGCCTGCTTCTACAATGATAGCTGTAGCAAAATTGCCGGCGGCGATCACCATCAACGGGCCTAATATGTTCGGAAGAATATGCCGTAAGATGATCCGGCCGTTGCTGAAACCCAATGCCCTTGCGGCCTGCACATATTCCTGCTCCTTCAACGCCATCACCTGCCCACGTACCAGGCGGGCTACACTCACCCAAAGTGTGAGCCCTACGGCGATGAATATCTGCCAGAAACCTTTGCCCAGCGCCATGGTGAAGGCAAAAACCAGCAACAATGTGGGGATACTCCAGGTTACATTTACCAGCCACATGATGGCTTCGTCTACCCATCCCCGGTAGTAGCCGGCTAAAGCGCCCAGCAAGATGCCGAGTGTAAGCGAAATGAGTACGGCGATCAACCCTACTGCAATGCTCACCCGTGTGCCTATGATCAGCCTGCTCAGGATATCGCGGCCGAAAGCATCGGTACCCAGCCAGTATTTTTTGCGGATGATATGTTGTGTGATCTCCTCAGGATGACCATGGGTGATTGCGGCGATATTGAAAGATTGTTTTACAGTGGTGTCTTCGTCGATATAACGATCGATGACGATATCCGCACCGGCAATGCTGTAACCGGTGATCGGCACAAAGCGGTCGCCGCTGTGTTTTCCTTTGAACATAGCCGATAACCAGCCATCACGGGTCGTTTTATTATTGTCTGTGATCTTTAAAAATTGTTGTGTATACCCCGGTTTTTTTGCCTGTATTTCTACGGTCTGCAGGTCGGCAAACACCGTATTATCGGGGGCTAACAAGTAACCGAAACAAGCCATCAGGAAAGCCAGCACTATGATACACAAGCCGGCCATGGCCAGTTTGTTTTTTTTTAAACGTTGCCATGTTTGTGCCCTGAAAGAAAAATGTTGTTGGCGCATGATGTAAAATACAAATTCATTCGGGAATTACTGCAAAGCCTGGGAGAGAAAAGAAAGCAGATCGTTACTTTTGCAGCAGGTAAAACCATCATTTTTAAAAACGAGTTGATGCGAAAAATATATTTAAGCTTAATTGTCCTCTTTCTTTTTCCGGCAAAGAACCTGCTGGCGCAAAAATCTGATTTCGGTAACTGGCTTACTTATTTTGGTACAGGTAAGGTCAATGATAAGTGGAGCATCTGGACAGAAGCACAATACCGCAGCTACAATTTCATCGACGACAGGGAGCAGATCCTGCTGAGGGTGGCGGGCATTTATAACATCAATCCCACAGTAAGCATAGCGCAGGGGTATGGTTTTATCAGCGGAAGAAATTACAATTCGGCCGGGGTGGTTACCAATACTACCGAGCACCGGCTGTACCAGCAGCTGATCCTCCGCCAGCAATTCGGCCGCTTCAACCTGCAGCACCGCTACAGGATCGAAGAACGTTTTTTGAAAAATGATTTCAGGGTTCGTTTCCGCTATTTTCTCTCTACCAATGTGGCCCTAAACAAACCGGTGATGCAAAAAGGCACGGTTTATTTTTCCGCCTATAATGAAATATTCCTGCACACAGACCGGCCGCTCTTCGACCGCGACCGCTTATTTGGCGGGCTCGGCTACGTGTTCAGCAAAGATTTTCGTGTAGACGCCGGCGTTATGACGCAGATGCAGGAAAACCGCTCGAGGGCCCAATTTAACATCATGGCGTTTCATAATTTCAAATTATAGCATGTTTATCAATTTATATAACTGATAAATTTCATGCCGGGATGCAACATTTTAGCGTGTTAACGTATCTATGTTAAAAACCGGCTTATGAGATATTTTTTATCAGTGATTATTTTGCTTCAGCTTTGCTCGTGTTTTTGGGGTAAAAAGCCAGGCCCCGGCGATTATGTGGCTACTAAAGTATGGGGCTGGCGGCCGGTATATGCACACGAGTCCACTTATTCCGATCTTACGGTATCAAATACGCCACGTTCTGTAGAAAAGGCCGGTAAAATATATGTGTACGGCAATAAGATCTTTCAAAACGAGATAGGGAAGGGTATTCATGTGATTGACAACAGCAATTCCGCGGCCGCTCACCGCATTGCATTCTGGGGTTTGCCCGGCAATACCGAATTTTCTATAAAAGGGAATTATCTCTATGCCAATAATTACACCGACCTGGTAGTGATTGACCTCAGCAACAATACTTCGCCGCAGATCATCAAGAGAATAAAAAACAGCTTTATCGCTTACGATCAACAAAACCCTTACCCATGGCAGGCTCCGGAAGAAAGCGGATATTTCGATTGCCCCAATAGCTACCCCGATTCGATGGTAGTGAACTGGAGAAGAGACAGCATCAGTTCGAATTCCTGTTACAAGCCTTAACCAACTAATATGAAATATATTTTATTGATAGTTTGCGCAGCATTGTTTTTTACTTCCTGCGAAAAAGCCGGCGATGCGGCCGCAACCGGAAACAGCAACACTGCCGGAAAGGGCGGATCGCTTGCCAGGTTTACTATTGTAGGCGATTACCTGTATGCGGTAGACAATGTCATGCTGCATGTATATGACATTCACGATCCGGCAACAACGAGTATCGTAAACAGCGTTCCGCTTGGATTTGGTGTCGAAACGATCTATCCGTACAAGGACAAGCTCTTCATCGGCTCCCGCGATGGCATGTATATTTATTCGATCACAACACCTTCGTCGCCTGTGCTTTTGGGAGAGGCAAAACATACACGCAGCTGCGATCCGGTGGTGGCCAATGATTCCGTGGCATTTGTATCACTTATGGGCAACCAGCCTTGCGGACCGGCAGAAGACGGGATTTACACGTACAATATCAAAAACATCCTTACACCGGTACAGATTCATCTGAACAAGATCCCCACTCCAAATGGCATCGGGCTTCAGGACTCTATTTTATACGTTTGCCAGAAGACAAATGGTATGAGTATTTACAATGTAAAAAACCCTGCGGCCCCCGTTTTGAGAAACAAGATCACCGGCAAAACTTTTGAGGATGTCATCTGTTACGATAATATCCTGGTATGTTATATCAGTACCGGGCTGGCATTATACGATGTGAGTGTTCCATCGGCTCCGGTAGAATTATCATTGGTGAATAACTGATCTACAGTTCCAGCAATTCTTTCGAACGCTGTCTTTGACCCGCAGCCAAGGCGTCGTTTTCTATCAATGATTGTCCGTAAGACGGGATGAGATTTTTAAGTGTCGACTGCCATTTTTCACTTTGCATATTTTCTGCAAAGCAGTTTTTCAATACATCGAGCATGATAGAAACGGCTGTGGAAGCCCCCGGCGAAGCGCCCAGTAGCGCAGCCAACGTACCATCGGCAGCATTGACCAGTTCGGTCCCGAATTCGAGGATGCCTTTTCCATCTTTATCTTTTTTGATCACCTGTACCCGCTGCCCGGCTATGGCAAGCTCCCAATCTTTTCCATCTGCTTCAGGGTAATATTCCTGCAATGCTTCCAGCCTGTCCTTATCGCTTTGCGTAACTTGCTGAACAAGATATTTTGTCAGGGGTAAATTATGCCAGCCGGCGGATAACATCGGGAAGATATTATCTATTTCAATCGACAGAGGCAGGTCGAAATACGAACCGTTCTTCAAAAATTTTGTGGAGAAACCTGCAAATGGCCCAAAAAGTAATTCTTTTTTTCCATCAATCACACGGGTATCCAGGTGTGGTACACTCATGGGAGGTGCGCCTACACTGGCTTTGCCGTACACTTTTGCTTCATGCTGAGCTATAACCGCTTCGTTGGTGCACCGCAGCCATTGCCCACTTATAGGGAATCCGCCATATCCCCTGGCTTCTTCGATATCCGATCTTTCAAGCAATGGTAAAGTGCCGCCGCCAGCGCCGATGAAAACGAAGTCGGCCAACAGCTTTCTTTTTTCTTCCATTAAAAAATCTTCCACCGTCACCTTCCATTTGCCGTCTTTTTGTTTTTCCAGGTCTTTTACTTCGTGGCGGGTATAGATGTTTACGCCTTCCTGGTGATCAAGGTATTTGAGCATGGCTTCTGTAAGCGCCCCGAAGTTGATATCCGTACCGATCTCCATTCTTGTGGCAGCATGCTGCTCAGCCGCATCGCGGCCTTGCATCACCAGTGGCATCCATTGCGCCAGCAGGGTATTGTCTTCGGAATATTTCATTTCCCGGAACAACGTATATCTTGTCAGGGTTTCATGGCGCTTTTTAAGGTAAGCAGTATTTTCTTTTCCCCAAACAAAACTCATGTGGGGTACAGTGTGGATGAAAGATGCGGGATCCGATAATTTGTTTTGCTGCACAAGGCTGCTCCAGAATTGTTTGGACACTTCAAACGAGGAAGCGATTTTCAATGCTTTGCTGATATCGATGCTGCCATCTTCTTTTTCGGGGGTATAATTGAGTTCGCAAAAAGCGGAATGACCGGTACCGGCATTGTTCCAGCCATCGGAACTTTCGGCGGCTACCGCCGGCAGCCGCTCGTAAATATCTATGGTGATGCCCGGCTCCAGTTCTTTGAGAAAAATGGCCAGAGTGGCGCTCATGATGCCGGCGCCGATAAGAACGGCATGTTGGTGTTCGTTTTGTAAGTTCATGTTTGTAATATTTATTCCGGTTGACTACTCCATTGAGTTGTCAACTCATTTTACCTTCCGTTGCTTCCATTCGTAACTCCCGAATTTGCCCAGCCAACCCGCAATCACTGTATATAATATATGAAACGGCTGCGCCAGCGGAAACCACCACAGTAATTTTGCCCGGTCAAAAAACATTGCCACCGGAAAAAGGAAACGCATTTCTATCCATGTTTTCACCACCAGCATCAATACCCACCATTCTGCCAGGGAGAAAATAATGGTGATACCCGAAAGCTGAAAAGTAAAACGCGGATTGAACCAGGCCAATCCAAACGGAATGGCCAGCAGCAGGAAATTGAAAAGATAGACGATCAGCAGGACCGCAAATATTCTTTTGTCATCATATTTATCGGCTTTACTCGCCCATCGTATCCGCTGATTGAAAAAATCACGAAGCGTATCCATCGGGGCAGTTTCTACCACTACATCCGGGGATTTCAAAAAGTGAATATCATCAGGGTAACGAACGGCGATCTTATGCATGAGCAGCATATCATCGCCGCTGGCGATCCCATCGATTCCTTTGAAGCCCTCTACCGCAAAAAATGCTTCTTTACTGTAAGCGAGGTTGGCCCCGTTGCACATACTGTGCACACCCTGCTCCACCGAGGCACCGGTAATTCCCTGGAGCACCATGAAGTCCAGTAACTGAAAAATCCCCAGCAAAGACCGTCTCCTGCTGAAAGTGACAGGCATGGCGATAAATTTGGCATTTTCCTCGTTAAAAAAACTAACGATTGTTTGTAACCATAACGGAGGAACGATGCAATCGGCATCGGTAGTTATGATAAGCTCACCACTACTTTTTGCTATAGCCACTTCAATGGCTTTTTTCTTGTAAGAATTGATATTTTGGTGGGTAAATGAGCTTAAATCGATCAATTCTACCTGTTTATGGGCAAATTTTAGCACAATCGAGGCTGTTTCATCTTCTGAATGATCATCCACCACGATCACCTGCAATTGCTCCGCAGGAAAATCCTGTGCCGTAATGGATTCGAGGCATCGGCCAATATTTTTTTCCTCGTTACGGGCGGGAATGATCACCGTGACTTTTGTTGAAAATTTTTCTTTGGAAATGACGTAATCACTTATGGAATTCCAGGCACTACGATAGTATAATATCAGGAAGATATAAATCAACAGGAAAGCCAGTGATACAAATAAAACGATATATGCCATAAGATTTTTGCCTGGCCCAAAGCGCTGCTACCGGGCAAAAATAAAATTTTGAAATTTAAAATGAATGATTATCTTAGTGGTTGCATAAACAACTATATGTCAAACAACCAATTTAAACGGGGCGAACTTTATAGCTTTATCACCGGGAAGGCCAGTACGGCGATTGCGAGAAGGCTGCAAAAGAATTTCAGGGAGAACGGGATTGACATCACGATCGAGCAATGGAGTATCTTATATCATTTGTGGAAAGAAGACGGCATCAGCCAGCAGCAATTATGTGAGGCATCTTTCAGGGACAAACCGAGCATCACCCGCCTGGTGGATAATCTTGAAAAGATCAACCTGGTGAAAAGGGTGCCCAGCACCGACGATCGCCGCATCAACATGATCTACCTGACACAGGAAGCAAAAGACCTGCAGGATAAGCTCATGGAACTCGCTAACCAGACGTTGAATGAAGCATTGGTAGGCGTTACGAACGGGCAGATAGAAATTGCGAAGGAAGTACTGCAGACAGTTTATGAAAATCTCAAATAGAACCCCCTCCGCTCCCTCAAGGGGGAACTGAACTTAGCGGAGATCGAAAGAAAGAATAAATTTTAAATAATAACGCTCTGGCTCCCCTTTAGGGGCTGGGGGTAAAATTAAATCAATGAGCACAACAACATCCACAACAGCCAATTTGCTGAAAGGCGGTGAATGGCTGATCAAAGAAAGCAGCGCATTTGACACCTACACGCCCGAAGATTTTAACGAGGAGCAGAAGATGGTAAAAGAAATGTGCCTTCAGTTTCTCAACTCCGAAGTATTGCCGGTGATAGACCGGATCGACAAGATGGAAGAAGGGCTCATGCCTTCGCTGATGGTGAAAGCCGGCGAGCAGGGTTTATTGGGCGCCTCCATTCCTGAAGAACTGAATGGCCTGGGAAAAGATTTCATTACCTCAACCCTGGTGAATGAAGGGCTTGGAGGGGGTTACTCATTTAGTGTAGCCGTAGCGGCACATACCGGTATCGGTACATTGCCGATCCTTTATTTTGGAACAGAAGAACAAAAACAAAAATATATTCCCAAGCTGGCAACCGGCGAATGGAAAGGCGCTTACGGACTTACCGAGCCTAATAGCGGCAGTGATGCATTGGGTGCAAAAAGTACAGCAGTGCTGAGTGAAGATGGAAAACATTATATCCTCAACGGACAAAAATGCTGGATCACCAATGGCGGTTTTGCGGATGTATACACGGTGTTTGCAAAAGTGGATGGTGATAAATTTACCGGCTTTATCGTGGAGCGTGGTTTTGAAGGATTTACACAAGGTCCGGAAGAACACAAGATGGGCATCAAAGGTTCATCAACTGTTCAGCTCTATTTCCAGGATTGTAAAGTACCGGTAGAAAACCTGCTGGGCGAAGTGGGCAAGGGGCATATCATTGCTTTCAACATCCTCAACATCGGAAGGCTGAAGCTTTGCGCAGCAGCGTTGGGCGGCGCGAAGATGGCGTTGACCACTACGGTTGAATACGCCAATACCCGCGAACAATTTAAAACTGCGATCGCCAATTTTGGCGCTATCAAACATAAACTCGCCGAAGGGGCTATCCGCATCTGGGTGGGCGAAAGCGCCTTATACCGTACCAGTAAATGGATCGACGATAAGGAAGTAGAATTACAGGCGGCGGGCAAACCTTTCAACGAAGCATTGCTTGGAGCGGCAGAAGAATTTGCGATCGAATGTGCGATCCTGAAAGTGGATGGTAGTGAAGTGCTGGATTTTATTGTAGATGAAGGGGTGCAGATACATGGCGGTAACGGGTTCAGTGATGAATATATGATCAGCCGTGCTTACCGCGACAGCCGCATCAACCGTATCTACGAAGGAACAAACGAGATCAATCGCCTGCTTACGGTAGACATGATGCTGAAACGTGCCATGAAAGGCAAGCTGGACCTGATGGGGCCTGCGATGAAAGTGTCTAAAGAGCTGATGAGCATCCCGGATTTTGGTAGTGAAGATGAAGGCGCATTTGCTGCTGAATTGAAAACGATCGTGAACATGAAAAAGGCGATCCTGATGACTGCCGGTGCTGCCGTTCAAAAACTGATGATGAGCCTTAGCAACGAACAGGAAATACTGATGAACATAGCTGATATGGCCATACAGGTTTTTCATGCAGAGAGCGCTTTGCTTCGGGTGATGAAACTGGCGTATAAAGGAGAAGAAGCGGTATCCATCCAGATCGATATCATGCGCTGCTATCTCAATGATGCAGTGGATAAAGTAAACAAAGCCGGTAAAGAAGCCATCAACGCATTTGCCGACGGCGACGAACAACGAATGATGTTGCTTGGCCTGAAACGCTTTACCAAAGCCGCTCCGTTCAATAGTAAAGATGCGAGGAGAAGGATCGCGGATAAGCTGATTGCGGAAAATAAATATTTTCTGTGATGGTGAATAGTGAATAGTCAATGGTAAAACCTTCGAAGGTTACACAAATTATTTAATGTCGTCCATTTCGAAATTTTGTATAATAAGAAACTTTGATAAACGTATAAACTTCAAAGGTTTGACTATTGACTATTCACTATTGACTTTTCGTGTTCTTCATAAAAAGTAAAATGCGAAACCATTTCCCAAGCCTCTTTCCGCATCGCATATACCCGTACGTACTTCAAAAAATAATTATCGGTTCTGGCTGCTGATTTTTTCTGTACCGAAAGTCTTCCCCGCAGGATGGCGACGCCGGGATGTAACTCTACCTTTACCGAATCATGCTCACGCGTAGTGAAACCGCCTTTGGCCACCGACTTCAGCCACGAAGCCTTGTTGTCAATATTTCCTGAGCCATGGCTGAAAACAAAGTCATCGGCATAAAGCGTTTTCAATAAGCTGGTATCTTTTTGTACCACAAAATTATCTATTTGCTGATTTAGCTGAAGCAGTTTTGTGCTGTCTGAAGATTGCGCTTGCAACGAAAATGATAGCAGCAAACAAATAGAAAATATCGAAAGGATGTTGATTGTCTTCATGTAATAAAAATACTCAATTGGCTAATGGCATAGGGATTTTTCTACGAGAACGTTACCGATGGAAAATGTTAACCAGTTCGCAGTCCCTTAACTTCGGGTTGACTACTGCTATGAGTTGACAACTCACTGGAGTGGTCAACTCATATAAAATTGATAAGGTTGAAAAATTTGTACTAATTTGATCGTTCATAAAAATGCCATGGCCCGTAAGTTTTTCCTCATCCTTTTTTTACCGACTGTTGTTTTTTCTGCGCAGGCACAACAATCTTCTTTCGTAAAAGCACACGACGGGAAATTCACTATTGAAGGAAAACCTTATCGTTTCATTGGCGCCAATTATTGGTTTGCCGGTATATTGGGCACTACGGAAGCTGGTAAAGCACGCATTGTTAAAGAACTGGATTTTTTGATTGCCCATGGTGTTGACAACCTGAGGGTGATGGCCGTTGCCGAAGGCTCCGGGTTGATCAGTGGAGTGGAGCGGGTTCAACCCGCCTTTCAGCAGGAGAAAGGTAAATATGATACCACGCTGCTGAAAGCCCTGGATTTTTTGCTGGCGGAAATGAGTCGGCGCCATATGAAAGCGGTACTATATCTTTCCAACAACTGGGAATGGAGTGGTGGTTTTTTGCAGTACCTCAACTGGAACGGATTGCTGCCCGACAGCGTTATGCGGCGCAAGCTTACCTGGGATGAGCAAAGGGATTATACGAGCAAATTTTACGGATGTAAACCTTGCATAGAGCAGCAAAAAAAAGTGCTGCAAATGATCGTGCAGCGTACCAACAGTATCACCGGACAAAAATATGCCGACGACCCCTCTATCATGAGCTGGGAACTGGCCAATGAGCCAAGGCCGATGCGCCCCGGGGCATACAGGGAATATCAACATTGGATATTTTCCACGTCTGAACTGATCAAAACACTGGATAAAAATCACCTGGTCACTACAGGCATGGAAGGTGATATTGGGACGGAAGGCATGGCGAATTTCATTGCACTCCACGACAGTAAATATATCGACTATGCCACCATACATATCTGGCCAAAAAACTGGGGCTGGTTCAGCGATACAAGTATTACCAAAAGCCGGGATACCATTTACAAAAATAGCCGCAACTTCATTGATCGCCATGAAGCAGTGATGCGTAAAATAAAAAAACCGATGGTGATAGAAGAGTTTGGGTTGCCCCGTGATCAGCATTCGTTTTTGCTTACATCCACCACCAACAGCCGCGATCAATATTATGCTTTCATATTTGACCAGTTGCTGGAAAACATAAAAAAGGGAGGGGTTATACAGGGAGCCAACTTCTGGGCACTTGGTGGTGCGGGCCGTCCGTCGTACAAACAACCGCTCTGGCAAAAAGGCGAAGACCTGCTTGGAGACCCACCGATGGAAGAACAGGGATTGAATGCAGTTTTTGATACCGATGAAAGTACGTGGAAGTTAATTGCCGATTATATCAAAAAAATAAAATAGTAACCGCATTTACACGAATGTAAAACTTTGCATATGAAAATTATCCTCACCATTTCTGTTGTTACATTTATGATCGCAACACTTGCTATGACCCATGCAAAAAAGAATAAAGTGATTTTCTTTGGTGATTCCATCACACAGATGGGGATTGACAAAGGAGGTTATATCGATCGCCTGAAAAACGACCTGCAGAAAAAAGGGTTGCAGGATAAATTCGAGCTGCTGGGCGCGGGCATTGGCGGCAACAAGATATATGACCTTTATCTCCGTATGCCCGAAGATGTGCTGGATAAAAAGCCAAACACAGTAGTGATCTGGGAAGGTGTGAATGATGTATGGCATAAATCCTGGGGCACAGGAACCGATCTTGATAAGTACGAAAAATTTTATGTTGCAATCATAAAAAAATTACAGGCGCAAAAGATCCAGGTGATCGTTACAACCCCGGCCGTTATTGGTGAAAAGCATGATGGCACCAATACACAGGATAAAGACCTGGATGCTTACAGCGATGTAATAAGAAAATTATCAAAAGAATATAATTGCAAGCTGGTAGACCTCCGCAGGATCTTTATGCAATATGAAAAAGAACACAATCCCGAAAATAAAGAATCGGGAATATTGACTACCGATAAGGTCCACCTGAACGAAGTGGGCAATCAACTCGTTGCGGATGAAATGCTGAGCGCTTTGATCAATTAAGAATTAAAAATTAAGAATGACACTTCGCATAGGAAGAACTTCCTTTCTCTGCACAAACCCTCCTATTTTCACTATTGACCATTCTCTATTGACTATTGTTGCCAAATTGTTAACGCCCACCCCGTTTTTTTCCTTGGGCATAGGTTTTCCCGTTCGCTGAAACCCTTTACTGTAAAGGGTTTCAGAAATTATACACAAGTTTTGCCATAATAAATCCTTTTAAAACTTGTGTTGCAAGCCGAAAAAAGGCGACGTACTTTTGTTCTATCAAAGTAATTGAAGCTGTTCTTAGTAAAAAATTTACTACAGCATATCACTTCTACTTCTCTTCTTTTGCCTACCATCTGAGTATTTCATTCGATCGCCTCCGTTAGAAATGATAGACATATTATTAACCATGAAAATTAAAATTATTATGAAAGCAACTTATTTTAAAGCAGCACGTTTTATCGCCATCGTTTTTGCAGCGGTAGCATTAGTATCAAACCCGGTATCAGCAGGCACTCCAGGCGAAGACACCGTAGAAAAACCATTGGTAGTTACTTACCTCGGCACGGTGAATGCACAGCCACTTTTCCAGGTAGACCTTAACAACGCTTCAGCAGACGACCTTACCCTGGTATTGGAAAACGAAGCAGGAGATGTATTGTACACACAGAAGATCAAAGAAACCAGCTTCACCAAAAAAATACAGCTGGATACCAACGAAACAGAGATCAACCTGAACCTCTACGTTTATTCTGCAAAGAATAAAACAAAACAAGTCTACCAGATCAATAAGATCACAAGGGTAGTAGACGATGTGGTGGTGAACCAACGTAAGAACTAATAAAGCATTTGACATAAAAACTAAATCGCCCTTTCAAGTCTTGAAAGGGCGATTTAGTTTTTTCAAATTACGAATTACGAATTACGAATTATTTTCTTAATAACTTTGGCAGAGAAATAATATTCATCCTCCGGACAAACTGCATATTTTCACTATTGACTATTCACCATTCACTGCCTAGTTGTTCAACATCAACGGCATCACCAGCATCAGCAGTTCTTCGTTTTCTTCCTGCTCGCTTGGTTTGATGATGCCTGCTTTTGTAGGCGTACTCAACTCTACAATGATCTCTTCGGTGCTGGCGCCATTGAGCATTTCGATCAGGAATTTTGCGTTGAATGCAATCTGCAGATCTTCGCCATCGTACTGGCAAGCCATGCGCTCGTTACCTTCAAAACTGAAGTCAACATCCTGGGAGGCAAGCTGGAGCTCGCTTCCGCTGATGCTCAAAGCCACCTGGTTGGTACTTTTATTACTGAACACGCTTACACGGCGCAAAGCGCTCTGGAAGTCGCTGCGGTTAACAGTCATCTTGTACGGGTTGTCAACCGGGATCACCACTTTATAATCCGGGAAACGGGCATCGATCAGCCGGCACACCAGTTCGGTTCCGCCATGCTTTACAAAAAGATGGTTGCTGTTGTAAGAAATATTCAGTTCATCTTCATTATCCGGCAAAGCGCTTTTCAAAAGGTTCAGCGGTTTTTTAGGAACGATGAAAGAATCTTTTTGCGGGCAAGCCACATCCGTGCGGGTAAATTTTACCAGCCTGTGAGCATCGGTAGCCACGAAGCTGATGCCTTTTTTATCAAGTTCAAAAAACACCCCTGTCATAGCCGGACGAAGATCGTCGTTGCTTACGGCAAAGATCGCTTTGTTGATAGCGGTTACCAATGCAGAAGAAGTCATGGTAAAGTTATTGGCATCGTCAGCGGCAGGTTCTTTCGGAAAGTTATCCGGGTTTTCGCCCATCACTTTATATTTACCATTATCGCTGGTGATCTCTACTCCAAAGTTTTTATCGATGTTGAAAGTCAGCGGTTGCTCCGCGATATTTTTCAGGGAATCCAGGAGGATCTTTGCAGGGATACAAACTTTCCCGCTGTCTTTGGCTTCAATATCCAGGTGAACTTTCATCACGGTTTCGAGATCGGTAGCCACTACGGTCAGCTTGTTTTTCTCTATCTCAAAAAGAAAATCTTCCAGTATCGGCAAAACGGTATTGGCATTGATCACCCCACTAATTTGTTGCAGTTGTTTCAGCAAAGCCGAAGACGAAACGATAAACTTCATAT
The DNA here is from genome assembly GCF_024343615.1 of Ferruginibacter sp. HRS2-29. Lineage (GTDB taxonomy): Bacteria > Bacteroidota > Bacteroidia > Chitinophagales > Chitinophagaceae > Ferruginibacter. The sequence continues at coordinate 122,798 of NZ_RJUB01000002.1, forward strand.
AAGTTGTTTGTTAAAGTAAAAGCTTTTAAGTACGGCAAGATAAAGTTTTTTAAGTGAATGGTGAATAGTCAATAGTGAAATCTTCGCGGCTTTTTGCTCATAATGCATGTATTTCTATTTCGAAATCTCTTTTTTCCTTCCCCACGCCTGCAACGGCCCTGCATTTTAAACTAATTTTGCCTTTTACTGTGCGGTAGGGTAAACCTGCAAAGAATTCTTACTGTCTGCATATTTTGACTATTGACTATTCACTATTGACCACATGCGCCCACTCAACATAGGAACCGAAAAAGCTTTCCAAAAGATCAAACATTACTGTGCCTACCAGGAGCGCAGCCATTACGAAGTGAAAGAAAAACTGTACAGTTTTGGTTTGTATAAAAATGAAGTGGAAGAATTGCTTTCCAGCCTGATAGAAGAAAATTACCTGAATGAAGAGCGTTTTGCCATTGCTTTTGCCGGTGGCAAATTCAGGATGAAGCAATGGGGCAAAGTGAAGATCAATTATGAGCTCAAACAAAAAGGGGTAAGCCCATATAATATCAAAAAGGCGCTTCAATCGATAGGAGAGGAAGATTATGAAAAGGCCTTCCGGAAGCTTGCAGGCGCAAAACTGGAGACGCTCCGCTCCGAGAAGAATATTTTCATTAAGAAGAAAAAAGTGCAGCAATATTTACTACAAAAGGGATTTGAAACGGGGATGATCAGTGGATTTCTAAATGGGGTATAATCGTCTGGCACCAGACACTCCGGGGTTGTAAGAAAACCCCGGAGGTCTTACCTTTGCACGATGGCAGAAGACTTACAAATAAGCAAAGGCACAAAAGAAGAGCAATACAGGGATTTGATTCCGCAGGTAAAAGGCCTCTTGGAAGGCGAAGAAGACCTGGTGGCCAACCTGGCCAACGTTGCCGGGGCATTGAAAGAACAGTTTGGCTGGTTCTGGATAGGCTTTTACCTGGTGAAAAAAGAAGAGCTGGTGCTCGGTCCTTTCCAGGGGCCGGTGGCCTGTACCCGTATCAAAAAAGGCCGCGGCGTATGTGGTACCAGCTGGGCAGAAGCCCGTACCCTGATCGTACCGGATGTGGAGAAATTTCCGGGGCATATTGCGTGCAGCAGCCTTTCAAGATCGGAAATTGTAGTGCCGCTTTTCAACTCCCGCAAAGAAGTAGTGGGTGTACTGGATGCCGATAGCGAATTATTGGATCATTACGATGAAACGGATAAGCAATTTTTGGAAGAGATCTGCAGCCTCATCAACTTCGAATAATACAGACACCACGGACGACGGACCACCGTCTATCTTAGTGAAAGGGGCCAAAACGAATGAAGGCCTGTTGTCTGCGGTCCGTGGCCTGTGGCCTGTCGTCAGTTCTTCGGCTCATTATCTTTCCAGTTCCACAAATACCTGCAGGCATACGTACGGTATGGGCGCCATTTTTCAGCTATTTTAATCATTTGTTGCCGCATCGCTTTTTTATCTTCCGTATCTATTTTATACAACCTCGCCATTGCCTGCTGGATGCCGAGATCGTCTACCGCGAATACATCTTCACGGCCCAGAGAGAACATCAGGATCATCTCCACAGTCCAGCGGCCAATCCCTTTTATCTGGGTGAGAAATTCTATCAGCTCTTCATTTTCCATCTTGTGCAGCTTCGCATCCGAAACCTTATTTTCAATGAAAAACGTGCAGACATTCTGTATGTACCGCACTTTGGCATTGGAGAGCCCGATGCCGCGTAAATCATCAAACGGAACCGCCAGGATATCCTGTGCCGGGGGTGTTTTCCTGTTAAAGAGCGCCAGGAACCGGGCATAGATCACCGCGGCCACTTTGGTACTCAGCTGCTGGCTCATGATGGAAGAGCATAACCGCAGGTGGATCGCATTTCTTTTTTCCAGGATGTATTCCTCCTGCTGGTCGATTACTTTTTTAAATTTTTTATCTTTGCTGAGGTGTAGACGATGGCTCATATTTTTTTAATTACGCGAATTTTTAAAACCCCGGAGGTTTTCAAAACCTCCGGGGTTTGGACAATCTGCAAATTCGTGCAATTCGCTTAATTCGTGCAATAAAGAAGTAATTTTGCACTTTAAATCTTTCATTTGAGCGCAACCGTCTTCCTTATCACCCCACCATTCACCCAGCTGAATACCCCTTACCCCGGCACGGCCTACCTGAAGGGGTTCCTCAATACCAGGGGCATTTCATCTTACCAGGCCGATTTTGGTATCGAAGTCACGCTGGCGCTTTTTAGTAAAGAAGGGCTCACCACCTTGTTTTCCCGCATAGCGGAAACCGGAAAGGAATTGTCGGCCAATGCTCAGCGGATGCTGGCTTTGAAAGATGATTACATCGAAACGATTGATGCGGCCATCCTTTTTTTACAGGGAAAAAATGCTACCCTTGCCGACAGGATCTGCAAACGCGACCTCTTGCCCGAAGCCAGCCGCTTTGCGCAGCTCGACGACCTGCAATGGGCTTTCGGCAGCATGGGTACGCAGGATAAGGCCAAACATATTGCCACCATGTACCTCGAAGACCTTTCGGATATCATTGCCGAATGTGTGGACGAACACTTTGGCTTTAGCCGCTACGCGGAAAGGCTGGGAAGATCGGCCAACAGCTTCGACGAATTGTACGAAAGCCTTCAGCAGCCTTACACTTATATAGACACCATCCTCATCAATCTTTTAGAAAAAAGGATCAATCAAATACAGCCTCAAATGGTGGCGCTTTCGGTTCCTTTTCCCGGAAACCTGTATACTTCGTTGCGATGCGCACAATACATCCGGAAAAACTATCCGCATATCAAAGTGGCCATGGGGGGCGGTTTTGCCAATACCGAGTTACGGTCGCTGTCGGACGAAAGGGTATTTGAGTTTTACGATTTCGTCACCCTGGATGATGGCGAAGCACCCATTGAAAACCTGGTAAAATATGTACAGGGAAACCTTGAAGCGACAGCGTTGAAACGTACATTTTTGATGCTGGACGGCAAACTGGAGTACATCAATAATAAATCCTGCAAAGATTACCGCCAGGGCGAAGTGGGTACCCCGGACTACAGCGATTTTTTTCTCGACAGTTATATTTCGGCGATAGAAGTTGCCAACCCGATGCACAAAATGTGGAGCGATGGCCGCTGGAACAAACTCACGATGGCGCATGGATGTTACTGGGGCAAATGTACCTTTTGCGATATCTCGCTCGATTATATAAGATTGTATGAGCCGATAGCCGCCGAATTGCTGTGCAACCGCATGGAAGAAATGATTGCCCAGACCGGGCAAACAGGTTTCCACTTTGTGGATGAAGCGGCACCACCGGCGCTGATGCGGGCTTTGGCTATAGAGATCATCAAACGAAAACTCACCGTAAGCTGGTGGACGAACATCCGGTTTGAAAAAAGCTTCACCCGCGACCTGTGCCTGCTGCTGAAAGCTTCGGGATGCATCGCGGTATCTGGTGGGCTGGAAGTGGCGGGCGACCGGCTGCTGCAGCTGATTCAAAAAGGCATCACGGTGGCTCAGGTGGCAAAAGTAAACCAGCATTTCAGCGAAGCGGGCATCATGGTACACGCCTACCTCATGTATGGGTTCCCCACGCAAACGGCGCAGGAAACGATCGACAGCCTGGAAATGATCCGGCAGATGTTTCAGCAGGGCGTACTTCAATCGGCTTTCTGGCACCAGTTTGCCATGACGGCCCATAGTCCCGTTGGCCTCAATCCTGAAAAATACAGCGTGGTAAAAGAAACGGAAGCCATTGGCACATTTGCCAACAATGATATCGTACACAATGACCCTACCGGTGCCGATCATGACAGTTTCAGTTTTGGCCTCAAAAAATCGTTGCTGAATTATATGCATAATATCGGCCTGGAAGAAAACCTGCAGAAATGGTTTGAGTTCAAGATCCCCAAAACGAAAGTACCCCCGGATTATATAGCCAATATATTGAACCAGGACGACGAGTTAAGCTTTAAACCTACGGCAAAAATTGTATGGCTGGGCAAGCAGCCGAAAGTGGATTATTTTACGCAAAGTAAAAAGGGCAATTCACGCGAAATGGCGACGCTTAATTTTGAGACAAAAAAAGAAACCCTGCAGTTTCAGATGCTGAGATCGCAGGCGGACTGGCTCACACAAAAACTAACTGATATTAGTATTTATAACGAGAAGGCGCTGACTTTACAGGATTTAAAAAATGACTACGAATCACGGGAAATGGAAGATTTTGAGCTCTTTTGGGACAATAAACCCATGAATATGCTGTATAAAGCAGGATTATTGAAATTATAAGAGATTTTTAATTTTTATTACAGGATTTGCCCGGTAGTGTAAATCTGTTGAGATTTGAAAATTTTGCCAGGAAGGGTAAATAAGCGAAAAAATGATTTTGCAAAATAGAGAGACCCTGTCCACTTTTTTCAAAAAAATTTTTTTGAAAAAAGTGGACAGTTTTTTTCGAAACTTTAATTCGAAAGTTTCCCATATTTCTTTAAATCTGATTTCAGCGAGTGCCCTGTCTATTGGAAGGAACCATTCGTCTTATAACAAAAGTGAAAACGTGTAAGAGAAAACTGCCGGAGTTCGCGACTAAATTGAAGATAAGCCATAAATATTTTTCCCGAAAAAGTTTTACGGAATGCCCGGTGTTCTATTTTTTCTTATTCATTGTTTTTTATGAAATAGCGGAAGCTCCTACATGCCCAATGCCGGTAAATATAGCGGCCCTTGCCAATACCCCCAGGCAGCACCAGATGATCATTTTATGAAGTGGCGCATTAAAACCAACACCTACCGCAATACTGATTGGTGCCCCTACGGTAAAAGTGCCCAGCAAACCCAGCCCGATGATGCCATATTTCTCCCAGATCTTATAGACCATCCCGGTCTTGGGCTTTTCCTTTTTTGGCTTGCGGTATTTTGATAAAAAGGCTTCGATCTTATCGCCGAGGAATACAGCAATAAACACTCCCGCCAATCCGCCCGCAAGGCTGGCAAAAAATATTACCCAGGGATTCAACCCCATTGCGAAGCCAGCAGGAATGGCGGCGTAAATTTCAAATGTGGCAAGGCCGGCTACAGTGAGGATCTTTAAAAGCATGTCAATAGTGAATAGTGAATGGTCAATAGTGAAAATATGCAGTTTGTTCGGAGTATGAAAATTATTTCTCTGTAAGGTCATTATTTGGCTCCAATGACCAATAAAACAGGCATTCGTAATTCTTAATTTTTAATTCGTAATTGAATTAATAGCCTCTTACATTTTTCCCTTCCATATAATTCATAAAAGCTTTATTACAAACCTTGTTGCCACCCGGAGTAGGGTAGTTGCCGGTGAAGTACCAGTCGCCTTTATTATTCGGGCAGGCTTCGTGCAAAGTTTCAATGGTCTGGTAAATCACGTCTACCGGGATATCAATGTCTTTCGGCGTGATCAGTTGTGCGATCTTGGCGGATATCTGCTCCAGCGAAAACGGTTTGTATACCTGGCGCACGATATTTTCGGTATGAAGCTGGTTATTGCGTTGCAATGTCTTGCATTTCTCCAGTAATTCTGTAAGCAAACTTTCCTGCCCGCTTTCTTTCAGTAATTCCACCGCGGCTTTAAACGCGATGAAATCGCCCATTTTACTCATATCGATACCGTAACAATCCGGGTAGCGTATCTGCGGTGCAGAAGAAACAATGATGATGCGTTTCGGCTTCAGCCTGCTCAGCATACGGATGATGCTTTCCTTTAAAGTAGTGCCACGTACGATGCTGTCATCTATCACCACCAGCGTATCCTGGTCTTTTTTCACGGTACCGTAAGTGATATCATATACGTGCTGCACCATTTCGTTGCGGCTGGAATCTTCGGTAATGAAAGTGCGCAGCTTCACATCCTTGATGGCGATCTTTTCAATACGGATCTTCCTGTTCACCATTTCCGATAATTTATCGGCATCAAAATCCTTGTTCCAGCTCAATATCCGCTCGATCTTTATCTGGTTGAGATAATCTTCGGCACCTTTTATCATTCCGTAAAAAGCGGTTTCTGCGGTATTGGGTATGAACGAGAAAATGGTGTTTTTCAGATCGTAATCCACAGCCTTCAGCAAAACCGGGCTGAGGTTGTACCCGAGTGCAATACGCTCGCGGTATATTTTTTCATCGCTGCCGCGACTGAAATAGATACGTTCAAAGCTGCAGGCTTTACGCTCTTTGGCCGGAACGATCTGCTCGATGGTATAACTGCCATCTGCACGGGCAATCAATGCGGTGCCGGGCATCAGCTCCTGTACTTCGTTCTCTTCCAGGTTGAAAGCGGTGCGAATGGCAGCCCGTTCGCTGGCAGCCACGATCACATCTTCGTTGATATAATAATAAGAAGGGCGTATGCCATGCGCATCCCTTACCACAAAACCATCGCCATTACCCACTAGGCCACCGAAGTGGAAACCCCCGTCGAACAAGGGCACAGCTTTTTTCAACACACTCACGATATCCATTTCGCCTTCGTTGTTCTCATCGGCTTTCACCAGGAAATGGTGTACCACTTCCATCATGGCGGCAAGATCGCTCTGGCATTGGAATTCGCCGGGGCTCATATTGATGAGGTCAAAAAGTTCTTCTGTATTTACAAGGTTGAAGTTGCCCGCCAGCGCCAGGTTGCGGCTGGGGATGGTATTCTTTTTTATGAAGGGATGGCAGAAATTGACATCGTTTTTTCCCTGTGTGCCGTAGCGCAAATGGCCTAGCAAAACCTCACCCATCACATTGATATGCCCCTTCATCAATCCCGGGTGGTTGCGGATATCCGGCTGGTATTTCTCCACTTCTTCAATCTCTTTGCCGATCTGCGAAAAAAGGTCCGCTATAGGCTGTGGGGCATTGCTGCGGAGCCGGTAAAGAAACGGATAACCGGGTTCCGTATCGAGCTTGATGGTAGCGATCCCGGCGCCATCCTGGCCACGGTTGTGTTGTTTTTCCATCAGCAGGTATAGCTTATTAAGGCCATACAAAACTGAATCATATTTCTGTTGGTAAAAACTGAATGGTTTCCGGAGACGAATGAAAGCCAGGCCACATTCGTGTTTGATTGCGTCGCTCATGTGCAGAGGTGACTGTGATGAGTTGCAAAATTAGGTTATTGCAGTACACCAAACAAAAAACCATCGACGATTATCGATGGTTTTGCAAATATTTGAATATTGATAACAATTATAAACCGCTTATCGTAAGCCCGATCTGCACTGCTTTGATGTCCTGGGCCACCCCATCTTTAAATACAGGAGTAAGGCTGTAAGAACCAAACAGGCTGAAAATACCGTACCCTACGCGGGCTGTAGCAGCCAGGTTGGTGCTGTTGAAATAAGATTTGCTGGAAACCTTATCGATAGAATTGGCGATACGTGTACCCGCTTTGTTTTCAAGGTCTTTTCCTTTTGTAGCGCCTTTCAGCAACGTACCTATTTTGAGGCCGATAGCCGCTTTCAGCGATTTATTGGGATTTTCAGGATTTGCTGTAAAACGGAATTCAACGGGTACCTGCAAATAGCTGGTAGTCAGTTTGTATTTTTTATAATGATTGGAACTGTCAGTAGCAACAAATGGCAAGACCGATGCGGTGCTGGCAATATTTACATTCATATTTTTGAAATAGATGGCATTGGTACCGATACCAAGTCCGAATGCTACGCTGAAACGTGGGTCGCCCTTGAAAGGCTTGTTCAGCATAAGGTATACATTTCCACTGCGGTTGAGGCTTTTGATGTGGCTGTCGATGCTGTCTGGAGTGCCCGACCACATATTCTGTGCTAACTGTAGCATGAAGTGATCACCGGCCCGGCTTACAATTTCAGAAACTTTATCTTTTTTTTCAGTAGTCGTCTGCGAGAAGGCAGAAACAGAAGCGGTAAGTGCAAGGAAAGCCACTAATAATTTTCTCATAATGTGTTCTTGTGCGGCAAAAATAATTGTCAGCACGGTTAATGAAAGGTTAAATGATCAGTTAAAAACCGCGGTCAAGGCGGGATTCCGCGAAAGCGGGAGGCAAATGTAAGATTTATAACCCTAAATAAACCCCGCAGGTTTTACAACCCCGGAGGTTTTCAAACCCTGCGGGGTTTGCATCAACGTAGCACCAACACCGTACCTTTTAATATTCCCGGTGCTTTTTTGAGATCGATCACATAAGTATATGCGCCTGCCGGAACATCTTCTCCTTTGAACTTCCCGTTCCAGGCAATATTTGCGTTCCTGGTTTGAAATACAACTTGTCCGTATCGGTTGAACACACTCAGTTCAAAACCGGGAAATGCATTGAGTGCCGGAATATTCCAGGTAGGATTGATCGCATCGCCATTGGGTGTAAAGGCACTTGGGATATAAATGCCTTTATAAAACTTTACATCCACCGCGTCGGTTGATATGCCGCATCCGTTGTTCGATTCTACCGTGAGCGTATAAGTAATATCCGTAGTGGGCGTAACCGAAGGCTGCAGGGATTGCGGATTACTCAGGAACTGTGCCGGCGACCAGTTGAACCGAAGATAAGTGCCATCGATGCTGCCCGAAAGGTTGACGGTCTGGCCTTCCACCAGGAATTTATCGGGGCCCGCATTGGCGAAAGCTTTTACAAACACAGTTACATCCACCGTAGCCGTATCCTTACAACCTGCGGCATTGCTCACAATAGCCAGATACTTTGTGGTAGCCTCCGGTGATGCTTTCGGATTGGCTATAACCGTAGACGAAAGCCCTGCAGAAGGTTGCCACTCGTAACTGATGCCACCCGAAACACCCAACTGTGCACTGTCTTTTGTGCAGATGGAAGCCGTAGGTGAAGTAACCACAGCTACCGGCAATGCATTTACAACAACAGTTGTATTGGTCGTGGCTTTACAGCCGGCGGCATTGGTTACAGTAACATTGTAAACACCTCCCTGTGCAAGTTGAATATTATTTCTTGCAGAAGGACTCCCGGTAGAAGTATATCCGCCCGGGCCTGTCCAGTTGTAGGTGGTACCGCCTGAAGCTGTGAGGGATAAATTGGCACCCACGCATAAAGGCCCGTTGCTGGAAGCAGCGGCAACAGGATTGGCATTCACATTTACAGTGATCGGTTGCGACGATATCCTGCAGGCAGCCGAACCCATGTTTCCTGTTTCGGCCACATTAAGCCTGTATTGATAAATGCCTGGTGCGGCGTTGGCCGCGAAGTTTCGTGTTAAAGTTGTGGTGGTTTGCCCGGCTATATCCGACCATGCACCATTATTGAACCTCTGCTGCCATTGAAAAACCGGCACTAAAAACCCGCCGGAAACGGTGCAGGAGAAATTATAATTCTTCGCCGTTCCTTCGCAGATATTCGCGATGGTAGAAGGCTCGCCGGTAATGGCGGGTGTAAGCTGGGGGCCGCAGGGGCGGAAAGTGATATCATCGAGCGCAAGATCGTTCCCGCAGCCACCAGGAGCGTTGTTCTTTATTCGCACAATGATATTGGATCCTGCCGGCGGTGTGGTAAAAAAGAAACCGTATTGTGTCCAGGTAGGCGAAACAGTAGGGGGAATATTACCCGTATTGTAGGTTTTTAATACCGTGCCATCTGTTTTTTCGATGGTAAAAGTGAGGTTGGGCTGGTTGGATGACCCGCCGCAGGAAGAAGGAAGGATCACATTGGCCACCCATGCGGCAAACTCGTAAGTGCTGTTGCCGCAGAGCCCGTTGATCTGCTCCACGTAAAAATCTTTGGGATCGATGGATGCATTCACCAGCATGAAATAACCATTGGGATCGCCAGTGTGATCGCTGCCTAAAGTAAACCAGCTGTTTCCAAAACAAGCCGTGGTGCTGCTTCTAACGGTATAACTCCCATCGTTCGGACAATCGGTATTGGTATAGCTATAACCTGTAGCCGCGGAAGTAAGCGGTGCACCGGGATTGCTGCCAGCGCCAAAAGTGATGTTCACGATAGGGTCGCCAAGGCTGCCCTGGCAAAGCTGTGCCATAACTCCTGTGGAGAGAAAAAAGAATACAAAAAAAAGGAAGCTTCTGGTCATGCTATGCAAATATCTATAATCAATTAAGAATTAAAAATTAAGAATTAAGAAAAGCGCTGATTAAAAGTGAGTCCTCAAATTCAACGGATATATGTTACAAATAATTTGTACGACTTGCCTGGTAAAGAAACAATCTGCGAAATCCGCGTAATCCTTTTTAATCTGTGATTGATAAGAAAAACCCGGATAGACATCCGGGTTGTTCAAACCTTAAAAGAAACGCATATGAAAAAATCTTACAATTGTTGGTATACTCTTACATAATCAACGATCATCCAGGAAGGGATGATGGAAGTAGCATCGGGATTACCCGGCCAGTTTCCACCCACCGCAAAATTGATGATGAAGAAAAATTCTTCGTTGAAAGGATAAATGTTGCTGCCAAATTCAGCCTTGGTATGGGTTGAAAAAGGAACCCCATCCAGCAGCCAGGTAATTTCATCCTGTTTCCATTCGATGGAAAACACATGAAACTGGTCGTTGAAAGTTCCTGATGTCAACGATTTGTTGCCACCCAACTGTGTGCTTCCGGGCCCGGGACCAAAATGCAAGGTACCGTAGGTGGTAGAAGGCTGCTTGCCGATCATTTCCATGATATCCAGCTCGCCGCTTTTGGGCCATCCACCATACACGGAATTATTGGGCATCATCCAGAAAGCCGGCCACATGCCCTGGCTTTTGGGCAGCAATGCCCTGAAATCTATCCTGCCGTATTTGAATTTCCGTTTATCACGGGAAACGATCTTGGTAGAAGTGTAATTTTTTCCACCGGCATTTTCCGCCCTGGCTTCAATCACCATTTTTCCATCCTGGAAAGTGGTATTGGCCGCCTGGTAATATTCCAGCTCATTATTTCCCCAGCCACAGTTGCCGGGGCAACCATCGCCGTTTTCAAAAGTCCAGTCTGCAGTGTTTACTGCCGCACCATTGAACTCATCGGCCCAAACCAGGGTATAACCCGGGTAAGAGGTAGGCGCATCGTATCCTGTATTATTAAAAACGATCTTTGTGTCTTCATTCATGATAGTGCCGATGGCCTGTCCGCGGGATATCAGGCAACCAACCGGTGAAGTAAGGTTCACTTTAAAATCTTCATTTCCTTCTTTGAGGTCATCGCCGTTCACATTCACCACGAATGTCTTTTCTTTTTCGCCGGGGGCGAAACTGATGGTTTGCGAAGCGGCCGCATAATCTTCCCCTGCCTTTGCCACTCCATCCGCCGTAGCGCAGGTAATGCTTACCGTACCGGTGGAAGTTTTATCGAGCTTGACCACAAATGAAAAAGCGGTAGTGCCGGAGTTGCCTTCCAGGAAGGATACATCGGCGACACTCACTTTTGGTATGGCATCAATTCCACCGCCACCACCACCGCCATCGCCACTTTTGGAGCAGCTGCTGAGCATTGCCAGCAGGGAAACGAAAATACTTAAGAGCATGCTGTTATTTTTTTTCATACGAATATTTTTACCAGATATAGGTTACAACAGAGTTTGCCGCAATAGTTGTATTACCGATCTTGTTTTTATAACCAATGTTGAATGATTGATCCGTTGCTGCGTCATTCGATACGATGAGCACTTTTTTCCCATCCGGGCGAAGGAAGGCTGCCGTCTGCAGGTTGCCGGTGTTACTCATGATCCTCACAGATCCGGCCGGCACAAACTTAGAGGCTTGCGCTACGATATAATATCCTACGTTCCTGGTGATCGAGCTGCCGGAAATAGTGAGTGCACCCATACATTGTGTACAGCCACCCGGTGTGTGTGGGCCAAATGTGGCATCATTTGCAAGGTTCCACTCCAGCGCTATCTTGCTCCAGTTGCGCATACTGCCTATGATCACATTGCGGAGGTGCCAGTTGAGATCGTCCTTAAAACTTCCCGCCGAAGAGGTCCATTGCTCGGTGAAATAAACATTTTTGGTAGGGTAAGCATTGTGCACCAGGCTCATACTTGAAATATCTCCACCATATAAATGAAAAGCAGAGCCATCTACATATGGCCTTGCCCCTGCATCATCCAGCACAGTGATAGGGTATACGATCTGATCCAGATTATGATCGTACGCTATAATCTTGGTAGTAATGTTTGCCGCCGCAAATGCAGGGCCCAGATTGTTTTTGATGAAAGCCGCCTGGTCCAGAGCAGACATATAAAGACTTGGCGTATTGTCAGCATTGAGCGGTTCGTTTTGTGGCGTAATTGCATCGATGGTAATACCCTGGGCCTTCATGGCCTGTATGAATTTTACAAAATAGTTGGCGTAAGCCTGATAATAGATCGGGTTGAGGTTACCGCCTTTTGCAGTAGTAGTATTGATCTTCATCCACACCGGTGGCGACCACGGAGATCCCAGTATTTTAATATTGGGGTTGATGGCCAGGATCTCTTTCAGCAAAGGAACCACATGGGTAGCATCGTCTGCCAGGGAGAAATTTGCCAGCGTGGGATCGGTTTGCCCCGCGGGCATATCATTATAAGAAAAAACGGTACCGCTAAGATCCGTAGCGCCAATGCCGATGCGCAGGTAACTTATCCCGATGCTGCCTTCGCCGCTGCCGAAAAGTTCGGTAAGCAACTGGGCTTTGGTGGTAGCCGGCAATTGATTGATCACAAAAGCGCTGCCTTGTGTAAGCGTGTATCCAAATCCGTCCACCGTTTGAAACTTTACGGTAGAATCTACTGTGATAGTAGGCGAACTGTTGGTGGTGCTTACAAAATTGATCGCTGTGGTTTGTTTGGCCAGCAGCACGGATTTATCTCCGGAAGTGCGCCAGTATTCAACATCGGAAGCAGCTGCAGGAGGTGTTACCGGTGGGGTAACAGGAGGTGTTACGGGAGGGGTGGTGCCGCCGCCAACATCCGAAGATTTGGAGCAACCGCTGATTCCCATCGCCAGTGCGGCAGCAGAAACGAATAAATAATTTAAGAAAGTCTTTCTCATGGTGTATAAAATTATAAAGTGATGGTGCCGTTCAATTTTATGGTACGTGATGAGCCTCCTACGAGGATATCAAAGTTACCGTTGTCCATCACCCAGGTGTTTTTCACATCGTTAAAGTATTTAAAAGCATCTTCGTTCAAAGTGATCGTTACGGTCTTTTCTTCTCCCGGAGCCAGGACTATTTTCTGAAAGCCTTTGAGTTCCTTTTCAGGCCTTGGCAGCAGGGATTTTTGCTGGTGAACATATAACTGGGCCACTTCCGATCCTGCCACTTTGCCGGTGTTTTTTACGGTAAATGAAACCAGTGCCGTATTTCCTGCAGTAGTCATTTTCAGGTTGCTGTAGTCGAAGCTGGTGTATGAAAGGCCATGACCAAAAGCAAACTGGGGCTCTACTTTGAATTTGTCGTAATAGCGGTAGCCTACATAAATATCATCCAGGTAGTGAACGATCAATGATTGAGCTGTATCACCAGGATATTCCCCAAGTGCATAGGAAGGGTTGTCTTCCAGTTTTTTCGGAAAGCTCATCGGCAGTTTTCCCGAAGGGTTTACATCACCATAAATGATCTTTGCCAATGCATTACCGCCTTCCAGTCCGGCGTACCATGCCTGCAACACGGCCGGGGTTTTATCCACCCATTGGGTCATATCGATCGCTCCGCCGCCCATCAATACCACTACGGTCTTAGGATTGGCTTTTATCACCGCTTTCAGCAGTTCATCCTGCCCGAAAGGCATTTTCATATCCTGCTTGTCGATATCTTCCGCATCGTATGCATTATCAGCCCAAACATCGTACCTGAAACCGTGCGTCCAGCCACCAACAAATACCACCACATCCGATTTGGAGGCTGCGGCCACCGCTTCATCTATCAGTTTTTGATCGGCTCCGCCACCACGAACGATATCATATCCTTTGGCGTAATTGATCTTCACTTTTCCGCCATTTGTTTTCAATCCCGCCAGGGGGGTGATCTCATAAAACGCACGAACCTGTGAACTACCACCTCCCATCGATTGCTTGCGGTCGGCATTGTACCCGATCACCGCGATGGATTTTACTGTATTCTTATTGAGCGGAAGCAGGTTATTATCATTTTTGAGGAGAACAATGCCTTCTTCGGCAACTTTCAATGCAGTTTGCTGATGAGCTTTGGTATTGTATTCACCTTTTTTTACCTGGCCATCGATCATTCCTGTTTTGAACATCACATACAGGATACGGCGAACTTTTTCGTCGAGCAGGTATTCCGGCAGTTTGCCGGCTTTTATCAGTTTAACTACTGTATCGCCGAGGAAGAATTTGCTGTAATCGGGGTTTGGAAGCATACCGAGGTCGGTACCCATTTCAAGGTCCATACCGTTCCAGTAAGCCTGGGCGGTGTTGTGTACCGCGTTCCAATCGCTCATCACCAGCCCTTTGAACCCCCATTCTTTTTTGAGCACCTGCTCCAGCAGGTAGTTGCTGTGAGACCCCCATTGCCCGCGGAATTTGTTGTAAGAACTCATGAGTGTATTCACGCCGGCTTCCTGCACCGCGGCTTTGAAACCGGGCATATATATTTCACGCAAGGCACGCTCGCTCATTTCAACATTGATGGTAAAACGTTTTGATTCCTGGTTGTTGGCGAGGTAATGTTTTACGCAGGCGGAAACACCCTGGTCCTGCACACCTTTGATATATCCAACACACATTTTTGACACCAGGAACGGATCTTCACTTTCGTATTCGAAATTCCTTCCGTTGAGTGGCCCGCGTATGATATTGATGCCGGGGCCCAGGATCACATTCTTACCACGAAAAGCAGCCTCACTTCCCAGCACGCTACCAAAATCGTAACCCAGCTTTGGGTTCCAGGTGGCGGCGAGGCAAACGCCTACCGGCATATAAGTACCGCTGTCGAGGGAGTTGTTGTCGAGTTCCCAGTCGCGGCCATGCTCGGGCCTTACGCCGTGAGGCCCGTCGGAAGTCACCAGTTCGGGAATACCAAGACGGGGAACACCGCCGGATGTGAAGGAAGAAGAGGCATGTATCATCTTCACTTTTTCTTCCAGCGTAAGCTGTTTTATGAGCGCACTGATCTTTGCAGATGTGTCGAACCCGGCCTGCGCATTCGCCTGTAGCGAGCATGTGGCAGCGATTGCCAGCATCCACACTTTGCCAAAAGAGGATTTCTTTATCATAATGATTGGTATGTTTAGTTTACTGCTGCAGTACCGTTTGTTTGCCTGAATTGTAAATAATTAAGATTGAACCCGCCTTTGACTGCAAGCACACGCAGACGGTTCCAGCCTTTATTCAGTGAAATATTTTTTATCGTGCTGGTTGCCCAACGCTGATCTTCCCCGGTATTGGGTAAAACGATGTTTTCGCCGGCAGCCAAATCGTTTACCAGTAGTTGAAGGCGCCCATCGGCCAGTTTGGAAGCGGAGCGTACGTTTACATCGAAAGTGCCGTTTTGCGGACTGTAAATGGTGTACTGCATCCATTCGCCATCCTGTATCCAGCCAACGTTGTAACCGTTTGTTACAGAATCGGTGCAGGCTTCAATATCAACACCTTCGTTGCGGTACTGGTGGCCGCTGTTCCATTCCTGGTGACGGGTATCTTCTACCCAGTACGTGGCGGAATCCTTATCGTGGTAAGCAAGGCCGCTGCGACCGAGGTCATAATCGGAAGCAAAAAGAACCGCGTCATTTTTTACAGAAAAATCCTTGTAAGGGATGACATCCCAGGTGCCGGTTTGCCTGATGAGGGCATCGGTTACGTTCTTATTGTAAATGTTGTTGCTGATCTTTGTTGCCGAAGCGTATTCCATCAAACCCGCCAAAGCCTCTTCAGGGGTAGGTTTCGGTCCCTGATCTTTCCAGTAGTTCAATATTTTACGATAGCCTGGATTTATTTTTACCTGCAAAGGGTTGTTCGGCCCCGATTTTTTCAATGGCCACAATGCCCAGCCGATCTTATTGCGTTCTACCATCGCCAATGTTTCCGTCATCCATGAATTGGAGTTCTCGCCGCTTTCGCCGAGCCAGATCGGTACATTATATTGAGTGCGGTAATCGAGAAATTTTTGGATGGAGCCATCGCTGGTATTGTTCCAGTATTTGTGAAAACTTAACACCATATTATTGTCCCATAAAGGAAAAATGCCTGCATAATTATTACCCCAGCAATTGCCTTCGATGATGATGATATGCTTTTTATCAACCTTGCGGATAGCTGTGGTAAGGTCTACATATAATTTTCGGAGCGGTGCGTTCTCTGTCTCGGCACAGCCGTTTTTATCAGCAGCATCCTGAAAGCCATAGTTGGGCTCATTGATCAGGTCGTAAGCGCCGATCCATTCTTCATTGGCATAGCGGGCAGCCAGCTTTTCCCACAGAGCGATCGTTTTTTGTTGGTTCTGTTGGCTTTTCCATAAATGAGGAGTTGAAGTATCCCTGTCGGAAATGGCGATATCGTTTCCTTGTCCGCCGGGTGCGGCGTGAAGGTCGAGGATGAGGTAGATCTTATTGGCTTTGCACCAGCTGAGCAGGCTATCGGTCATCCTGAAGCCTTTTTCTATCCAGGTCTGTTTACCGGCAACCGGTTCTTTTTCTATGGGTAAAGTATAAAGGTTGTAATGCATGGGAAGGCGGATGGAGTTGAAGCCCCATGCGGCCATTGAATCCACATCTGCTTTTGTGCAATGATTGGCGAGCCATGCGTCGTAAAATTTCTGTGCGCCTTTTTCGCCAACCAGGTCGGTGATATTCCGCCTGATATCATGTTGCGTAGCGGCAAAACCTGAAAGCTGCATCATATAAGGTTCCTGCAGCATCCAGCCGCCAAGGCCCATGCCCCGCAAAATGATCTCCTGGCCCCTACCGTTTTTGATAGCGGGGCCATCGGCTTTTAAGAAGCCCTGGCTTTTTGAAGTGATGCCGGCAAGCAGCAGCATTGAAATTATGAAGTAACGCATTGTAAAAAAGGCTCGATATAAAAAGTATTTCAGTGAATAAAAGGGTGGATATATACATATCCACCCCGATGATTGCCATGATTGCCGAAGTGAGAAAATTTACCTGTTCATTTTATAAACTCTTACATAGTCTACGACCATGGAAGCAGGAAAAACTGTATCGTCTATGCCTTGAGCGCCGCCCCAATTGCCGCCAACTGCTATATTTAGCAACAGGTGAAATCTTTTGTCGAATGGCCAGGAAGCAAATCCAAGCCCGTCGTTGGTAAATGTAAAAATCAGGTTATCGTCGTAGTAGCCCCTCACTGCGTAAGGAGTCCAGTCTACGCGGTATTTATGAAAATCAGAAATTGCCGTAGGTATGGTTATCGTACTTGTTTTCTGCGTATTGATCGTAAAGTTGTATTTCTGGGTGTGGGTGCTGAAGTGAACCACATTCGGGTCGTATCCAACATGCTCCATGATATCAATTTCGCCGGAAGCCGGCCATGCGCCATATACCCAGTCTGTTGGCAGCATCCAGATAGCCGGCCATGTGCCTTTGCCTGCGGGGAGTTTCGCCCTTATTTCCGCACGGCCATATAAAAAATCGCCTAAATTTTTCGACAGCAACCTTGCGGAGCTGTAGTTCCTGTTTCCGGAAGTTTCTTTTTTTGCTGTGATGGTGAGCACGCCATTGGCTACGCTCGCATTGTCTAAACTATTAGTGTAATTCTGCTGTTCATTATTTCCCCATCCTGAACCACCAAGATCATAAAACCAGTTGTTGGGATCAGGTGCGCCTGTGTAATTAAAGTCTTCCGACCAGACAGGAGTGGTTTCAAAAGTCCAGCCCGAATCCACAGGTGCTGTAAATACCGGCGGAACGTATGGTGGTAGCGTACTTTCTGACTTTTTGCTGCAAGAGGAGCTTGCGAAAAGGGTGTACAATAGCATACCCAGGATGAGTTTCTTCATGGTCGTTAGTTTAAGCAGCCCCGCTATTGGGGCGGGGCTGCTATTTTAATATGATCTTACTGAGCTTTTAATTTCAAATACCAGGCGTTACCGGTTTCGGTACCCTGCACCCTCAGATACATTGTTGTAGGAGTAATGTTGAGGATCTCGTAATCTTTCAATACTGCGCCATAACCAATAAAGGTTGAGGTGCCGGCAAGTTTGATAACGGTTTGAGTAGAATTGCTGGCTGCAATACCGGAGCTGGCAGGAGTCAGTTCGAAAGCGGACGTTCCACCACCATAAGTATAACAAGCTTCACCACCTGTCGCAGGAATGCCTGGCAAAGTAGTCAGGGAACCTGTTTTAGTGAATGCGCCATCAGGAGTAGTTACCTGTAAAGTATAACCAGTACCAACTTTTGAGAATTTGTAAGAAGCAGTGTAGAAGCAATTGCAGCAAGCAACTTTTTCATTTACACCGGCAGACCACCAGTCTGGTCCTGAAGAACCGCTCCATGGACCAACACCCATGTGTCCTGCAACAGATTTATCAACGTTCCATGTTTTATCGGCGTCATTGGTAAGATTGGTTACGAGGGCTGGACTTGGTTCAAACTTAGTATATACAGTAACAGTTTGAGTTACGGTAGATGTAACCAGGCCACCCTTACCGTACGCTTTACCAGTGATGGTATACGTGAAAAGGCCGTTTTTGGTGTAGCGGTGTGTAGCGGTGTTTCCTGCAGGAAGTACTTCGAAATCTTCTGCGTTGGAAGCGTCCCAATCAACCCTGTAAGAAATACCATTTTTACCGGTTAAAGTGATTTTTACATTACCGGTGCTATCACCATTTGGATGAGTAGCATCTTTACCAACAACGGTTGCGGTAAGTACAAGATCAGATGGAGCTGTAATTTCACCCATCTGGTAAGAGTCATTTTTACAGCTGCTAAAAGCCAGCATGATAGCACCGGCACCCAGCATAGTTTTAAAAATATTTTTCATTTTTTTATTTTTTAAAGTATGTAAATAGGGCTGTAGCGAAGAGGTCTCCGCTACAGCATTCTATAATTATTTATTGATAACCTGGGTTTTGAACAAGCAATGTACCAGCCAATTCACGTTCTGGGATTGGAAGGACCTCGCTTTTGCCAGCTACAAATCCTCTGCTACCCAAAGCGGCAGCAGCGTCACCCCACCTTACAAGATCAAAGAACCGGTGGCCTTCAGCAGCAAGTTCGAGCCTGCGTTCCAGTTTGATAGCAGCAAGGCTAACCGGAACGGATGGCAAACCAACCCTTGCCCTTACAGCATCCAGCAGCGCCTGAGCACGAGCACCTGTAGCGCCCAATGCTTCAGCTTCCATCAGGTAAGTATCAGCCAGGCGGATGATATAACTGTCTTGCTGGAAGTTCAATTCCCTTGTACCAGCACCGGTAGTGATATCGGATGGGTTAGGAAGGAATTTTTTCACGAAGTAACCTGTGTTCTGGTAACCTGCCACGTATTGAACCTGCCCGAGATCAGCATATTTTTTGGCATCAAATACAGTGGCTGTGAACCTTGGATCGTCTTTGATAACATTATAGAAAGCGTCGGTAAATACGTTGAAGCTCCATCCACCGGTGTAGATGTCCGGTGCCAGGGGAGAGATCCTGTTGTAGCTACGTGGGCCAACCATCTGGTTCACGCTGTTTCCTTCATCGGCACTGCCACCCCAGAAGCCCCAGTCTGCATTACTTGCATTGGTGTGGGTAACTTCAAGAATAGATTCGCTGTTGAACTTGTTGGAGAATACCCAAAGGTTTGCAAAGTTGGGCAGCAGGGAATAGCCGAAAGGGCTTACACCACCCGGAGTTCCGTTTACCAAAGCAAACTGTGCAGCAGCTTCTGGTTTTTTATTTTCATACAGATAAACTTTTCCGAGCATTGCTGTTGCAGCACCTTTGCTGTAACGGCCACCTTCTGAGCTGGTATTGATGCTGGCAGGAAGATTTGGAATCGCTTCTGTAAGATCTTTTTCGATCTGACGGTAAACTGAATCCGGAGAAGACTGTTTGATAGAATAGATATCAGACGTAACCACTGCTTGCAGGAGTAGTGGAACGTTTTTGAACATCCTCACCAGGTTGAAATAGTAAGTAGCCCTGAGCGCTTTTGCCTCAGCGATATACCTGTCTTTCAAAGCGGCATCCATGGTAGTGTTTCCAATTTTGGAGAGCAGAACATTTGCCCTGAAAATACCCTGGTAATGATCGCCCCAGTAGCTTCCCGGCATTGTTTGCGCATTGATGGTGTGTTTGGAGAAGCCCTGGATACCAGCGCCATCCGTTTCACCACCCCCACCTGCATACTGGTCGTCGGAACCGGCATTCATGAAAGTGATCATGTTTTCAAACCCACCTGAATTTTTACGCAATACATCGTAGGTGGCGATCAGGCCGGAAAACGCCTGTTTCTGGTCAGCATAATAGTTTTCGGTCAGGAAAACCCCTTTCGGTTCCAGTTCTACAAAACTCTTTTTGCACGAAGTCAACGCCAGCATCGCAGCTACGGAGAGGACTGTGCCCGAGATGAATATTTTTTTCATTTTTTTAAAATTTAATTGTTCTTGAATGATCAAGCTGGTTGGTTTGAGGGTTAAAAAGTGATCTGTGCGCCCACTATGAATGAACGTGCCTGAGGGTAGAAGCCTTTGTCTACACCGAATACTCCGCCACCAATTTCAGGATCGTATCCTGTGTAGTCGGTCAGTGTTGCAAGATTTTCTCCTGTCAGGTACAAACGCAATTTTGTTAGCCCAAGTTTGCTTAATGTTTTGTTGGTGTACGTATAACCGATCTGAACAACTTTCAGACGGATATAATCACCTTTTTCAAGATAGAAATCAGACATTTTGGTAAAGTTACCATTGGTGTCATCATTGGTCAGGCGAGGGTAAGTGTTGGAAGTTCCTTCACCAGTCCAGCGGCCCAGCGCTTTTGTCTGCCAGTTGCCTTCAGCCACATCCAGCCTGCGAAGACCCTGGAAGATCTTGTTGCCTGCAGCACCCTGTGCAAATACCATCAGGTCAAATCCTTTCCATGCAGCTGTTACAGTAGCACCGAAGGTTACTTTTGGAATGTTGGTACCAAGGAAAACCCTGTCAGCTTCAGTGATAGAACCGTCTCCATTGGTATCTACCCAACGGAAGTCACCTGGCCTTGCACCCGGCTGAATAACACCACCATTTTTGTCTTTGTAGTTATCGATATCAGCCTGATTCTGGAAGATACCGTTTGTTTTGTAACCAAAGAAAGAGTTGTAAGATTGACCAACCTGGGTCCTGGTAACGTTACCCATTGACTGGAAAGAAGCGTCACCACCGATGAAAGGAGCGTCCGTGTTGATGAAGGTAACCTTGTTTTTCAGGAATGAAACGTTACCGTTTGCACCTAAGCTAAGCCCGTTGGCGTATTTCTGGCGCCAGCCTAGTTCAACTTCAAGGCCTTTATTTTCCATATCAGCGATGTTAGCGGACGGAGATGCAGCAACACCAACATAGCCAGGTATTTGAACTTCGCGAAGTATACCCGAAGTCTTCTTGTTGAAGATCTCCATGGTCAAAGAAAAATTGTTGAAGATCTGAGCGTCGAAACCGAAGTTGGCCTGAGTTGTTTCTTCCCAAGCAAGATCCGGGTTATCAAGCGTAAGAGGAGCATAACCACCATTGATGGCTCCACCAACAGTGTAGTTGAATCCACCGACAACGGTAGAAAGATACCTGAAGTTGCCGATCTGATCGTTACCAACCTTACCGTAACCACCCCTTAATTTCAGGGAGTTTACATATTTATTAGCTGTCCAGAAGTTTTCTTTAGACAGTACCCAACCTAGTGAACCTGAAGGGAACACACCATATTTGTTGTTAGAACCGAACCTTGTGGAACCATCACGACGGAGGATACCGGTGAAGAGGTATTTTTCCTGGAAGTTATAGTTCACACGACCGAATAAAGAAGCTACTTTATGCACAACGAAATCGCTGGCACCCGCAGTTACTTTATCAGCAGTAGTTGCAAAGTTGAAAGAAGCCTGTTGGTAGTCATTCACCGGAAGGTCTTTTATGCCGATACCCTGGCCTCCGCCATTGTTGTCAACATAAGCTCCCTGGCCCAGCAATACGCTGAAGTCGTGGTCGCCGATCTTGTCAGCATATTGAACAGTGTTCTCAATGTTCCAGTTGAATGTATTGTTGGTGCCTTTTCCGATAGAGTTTACAGAATTGACGATAGTGGCGCTCAGGTAAAACGATGGGTTGAAGCCATAGTCTCCCCAATAAGCGATCTTACCACCAAATGTAGAACGCAACGTGATCTTTGAAGTGGGTTTAACTTCTACATAAGCATTACCGATGAAATCATCAGACCAGTTGTAGTTACCCAGACGGGTAAGGATGTACGCTTTTGGATTGCTCATTTCCTGGCCAACGTTGTTGGATATACCATAAGGATAACCCTGGGCATTCCTGATCAGTTGAAGAGCAGGGTTGTTGTATGGCGCAGTTGCCAATACAGCCGGATCTGTAACGATCACCGGGGTGATCGGATCCAGGTTGATAGCAGAGCTCAGCGGACCACCAAATTCGCTGTTGGTATTACCAACGCCACGTGAATTCTGGTGTGTGTAACCGAAGGTCTGGCCAAAAGTTACATATTTGCCGATCTTGTGAGTAGAGTTAAGACGGAAAGTCTTTTTATTGTAATGAGAGATCTCAGGAGCAACGATACCTTCCTGGTCCTGCAGACCGAAAGAAGCGTAGAAAGTAGATTTGTCGTTACCGCCGCTGATGCTCAACTCGTGGTTAGAACGTTTGGCGTTGTTTTCGAAGATCTGGTCCTGCCAGTCCGTACCCTGACCAAATATCGTTGGGTCAGCATATTTGGGGCTACCCCCACCGCCTACCAACCTTTCATTGATCAGCGTAGCATATTCGGTAGCATTCAGCAGGTCAAGTTTTTTTGCCGCCCTGGAAGTGCCATAAAAAGTATTGTAAGAAACAGAAATTTTACCGCCACGGCCTTTTTTGGTGGTTACCAGGATTACGCCTGTTGCCGCCCTTGTACCATAAATAGCAGCAGAAGTCGCATCTTTCAATACTTCGATAGATTCGATATCCGACTGGTTGAGATAACCGATAGCTCCCGGATCAACCACGATACCATCTATAACATACAGAGGGTTGTTGTCGCCGAAAGTAGTTACACCCCTTACCCTTACGGTAGAAGCAGAACCAGGCTGACCAGCATTTTGTCCGATCAAAACACCTGAAACCCTACCCTGAAGTGTCTGTTCAAGACGACCGTTAGGAACGTTTTCGAGATCTTTTGCCCTTACACTGGAAATAGCGCCGGTAGTAACACTCTTCTTCTGAGAGCCATAACCTACGTTTACTACTACTTCGTTCAAGGTGTTGTTGGTAGAAACAACGCTGAAGTCCTGGTTTCCAGCAGCACGGATAGTCCTTTCCTGGCTTTCCATGCCTGTGTAAGAAACTACCAGCGTAGAGCCGGCTTTTGGAACTGAAATAGAGTAATTACCCTGAGCATCTGTAGTAGTGGCCATGTTTGTGCCTTTTACAGAAACTGAAGCCCCGGCCAGTGGTTCACTGTTGGCCGAAGATAATACCCGCCCCGTAACCTGGAGCGTTTGTGCGAATACCTGACATACAGATAGCAGGACAAACACACATAGCAATAATGCTGTTTTTTTCATATGCAATCGTTTAATGGTGAGTGAGTTCTTAATAAAAAGTTAATTAAGAGTTTGTAAATGTAAGGACGGACTAAATACATTGCACAAAAATTTATACATCACTACTACATCACCCTGCTCAAAAACCAGTATTTTCCACGTTTTTTACCACTACATTACTACATCATTTTAATTTCTTATCTTTCACATCGATATTTTGCGACATGAGAAAGCTTATAACCTTACTTTATTTAACAACCCTAATAGATTATTGCTCAGCACAAAATACTATCGGGCTGCCTGATATTATAAATTATACCAAATCCTCGTATCGGGCAGGGGCACAAAACCGCCAGATACGCCAGGATAAAAATGGAATACTTTATTTCGCCAACAGCGAAGCCGTACTCACTTTTGACGGGATCAACTGGAAAACTTACCCCCTTCCCAATAACAGTATAGTAAGATGTGTGGAGTTTGGCCCTGATAACAGGTTATATGTAGGTGGGCAGGATGAATTCGGCTATTTTTCTCCCGATGCCAGCGGCCAGCTTAAGTATCATTCCATGCGGGAAATGATCCCGGAAGCCGAAAGGTCGTTTACCGATGTATGGGAGATCTACTTCTACCAGGGGGCCATTTTTTTTCAAACCAGTAACAAGATCTTCCAATTTGTTCAAAATCACTGCACTGTATATAAAAGTGCACACTGGAGGTTCATTTCTACCTATAATGATAAACTGGTGGCCCAGGAATTTGATAAAGGACTTTTATCGTTTCAAAATGGGTTATGGGCGCCTTTTATAGAAAAAAACGAACTGCCGAAGGACTACTTTGTTACATCACTCACTTCTATAGGCCACGACAGCGCCCTGCTCACCACGTTGAAAAACGGTATTTATATCATGTCGGGCAATAATGTATCGAAGCTGAATTCCCCTTTTCTCGACCAGGTCGCCAAAATGAATATTTCCGCATCTGCTATGGTGAACGAAGATCATATCGCCATCACTACCAACCTTGCAGGTATATATATAATAGACAAGTCGGGAAAGCTGATCCAGAACTTTTCCCGTAAGGAAGGCCTTCAGAACAATAATATCCTGGATATTTTCCTGGATAAGGAAAGAAATCTCTGGCTGGGGCTCGACAATGGCATCGACTTCATCGCCTACAACAACGCCATCAAACACATCTATCCCGACTACTACAACGAGGGCTCCGGTTACGCTGCTGTTATATATAATAAGGAGCTTTACCTGGGTACATCAAACGGCCTTTACAAGACTGCCCTCTACGACATGAAGGACCTGAGTTATGTGAAAGGCGATTTTACCCCGGTTACCAATACCAAAGGCCAGGTATGGAACCTCTCGGAAGTGAATGGCAAATTATTGATGGGCCATCACGACGGAGCTTTTGTGATCGATAACAATACCGCCACCGCGATGGACAACAGCACGGGCTTCTGGACATTTTTGCCTTACTCCAACGTAATGCCTTCGTCGGTGATGGTGGCCGGAACTTACAACGGGATCAATTTTTACAATTACCAGAATGGCACTTTCACCAACCGGGGCACGCCTGCCCATTTTGAATCGGCCCGGTTTGTATGTATAGATAATAATAATATATGGGTGGCACATCCTTACAAGGGCATTTATCGCCTGCAGATGAAAGATGGTTTTGTACAGCATATAAAATTGTACAAAAAAGAGGATGGGGTGATATCGCTCAACGAAAATTATATTTTCAAAATCAAGAACCGCATCATACTGTGCACACAAAACGGGATCTTCGAATACAACGAAACGCAGGATAAATTTGAACCTTCCGCATTTTACAACAGCATTTTTTCAAAAAAGAATGTGCGTTACCTGAAAGAAGATGCTTCGGGAAACGTATGGTTTGTGTTTGACAAGATCCTTGGCGTGATCAATATGGCCGGGGCAAAGCCGCAGGTGATCTACTTTCCCGAACTGGCCAACAAATTTGTAAGCGGTTTCGAATTCATTTACCCGGTCAATAATTCCAATGTATTTATCGGGGGCGAAAAAGGGTTTTATCATGTGAACCTTGAGCAATATCAAAAACTGAAATATCCTTTGCAGGTACTGATCACTTCAGTAACGGCCATCAATAAACGCGACAGTTTGTTGTATGGCGGATATGTGAACCAGGTGAATGACGAAGCGCAGCAGACACAAAAAAGGCGCATCGAGATCAGCCATTCCTGGAATTCATTTCATTTTGAATTCGCTTCCCCGGTGTATGCGCAGCAATCCACCATCGAGTACAGTTATTTTCTGCAGGGCTTCGACAGGAGCTGGTCGGAGTTTTCCAAAAAAGCGGAAAAAGAATACACCAATCTTCCTACCGGAACTTATACATTCAAGGTAAAGGCCCGCAACAACCTCGGTATTGAATCGGCCGTGAGCGTCTACACGTTCACGGTATTGCCGCCGTGGTACCAGACGTATTGGGCATATACTGCCTATGTGTTGATCGTGTTGTTTGTTTTTTACCGGTTATATGTTTTGCAAAAACGAAAATTCCGCCAACAGCAGGAGAGTCATGAGAAGGAGCAAAAAAATCTTTTGTACCTGCATCAGCTGGAGCTGGAAAAAACAGAAAAAGAAATTGTAAAGCTTCGCAACGAAAAGCTGGAAGCGGAGATACAACATAAGAATACCGAGCTTGCTTCCGTAGCGATGCACCTGGTGCAGAAGGGGGAGATCCTGGGTAAGATCAAAGACCAGATGGTGAAGCTGAAAAAACAATCCGATAATGATACCGACGATCTTAAAAAGATTATCCGGGTGATCAGTGATGAAGATAAGGTAGACAAGCAATGGGAACAGTTTGCCATGCACTTCGATAATGTGCATAGCGATTTCCTTGCGGCGCTCAAGCAAAAATATCCAAACCTGAGCGCCAATGAACTCAAGCTTTCGGCTTACCTCCGCATGAATCTTTCTACCAAGGAAATGGCGCAGCTGATGAACATCAGCGTACGTGGCGTGGAGATCAGCCGCTACAGGCTGCGAAAAAAACTGCAGATCCCAACTGAAGTGAATCTGTTTGATTTTTTACTGGGGGTCAAAGGAAATAAGGATTAAGGGAGATGGATCACAGATTTGAAGGGATGAAGGGGATTGCACAGATTATTTTTTCACTGCGTGAAAAACAACATGCAGTCCGAAAAACTTAAGGATATTTTAATGGCTCAATTTATTACTTCCTGCATTTGGATTTTGAGTAGCAAAACAATCTGTGCAATCGCCTAATCAATTTGTAATCCGTGATCCTTTCCCTCCACGTAATCATCTGTAATCTGCGATACAAAAAAGGTCCGCACTTTCGTACAGACCTTTCAAAATTTTTTGTCTTGTGGGGGACACTACTGGTTTTTCGCTATCATCGCTGTGGTTAGCAGCATAAGCTGGATTTGGTTGGTTGGGTTCTTTCGAACGATATTGGATAAAAAATAAAAAAAGTAGAAGTCGACTGATATTGAATTTTACGGTCTTTTTAATTGGATATTGGAAAATTTTTGGATGTGGTTTATCTGGATCTTTGGATATGATTGATGTTTTAATATCAATCAACTTCTGACACAAAGATGCGGCGAATTTAGCGGCTGCACAAGAGCAATACTGCTCGTTTTTCCATCCACGGTTATTACGGCTAAAAGTGAAAAGTATCGTAGAACTACGATGGAAAAATACCTCAATACCTGGTTTTCAGGAAGATCTGTAGTAAAATATT
>NZ_RJUB01000003.1 GCF_024343615.1 Ferruginibacter sp. HRS2-29
AATGGTTCCGGAAGTTGAGGAGTTAATTGTTTGCGTTTGCGGGTTACCGTTAGCAAGATAATGTACTGTATGCGAAGTGGAAGCTGCAAGGCCGGTAATGGTAAAACTTCCATTGGCAGAACCACAGGTGGATGGGTTTACTGGTATTACTGTTCCAATGGTTGGTATGGGACGTATGATGACATCGATCCTCGATCTTACACTTTCGCAGGTGGTGCCCGTATTCACCTGGCTTACATAATAAGATGTAGTGCCTGCGGTGGTGGTTAACGGAACAGGCGCCGTGGTGCTTCCGGTTCCCCCTGCAGGTACCGAATACCACAGTAAGGTATTTGTGCCTGTGGCGGTGGCAGTTAAAGGCGATGCTGTAGCGTTGAGGCAATAAGATACCTGCGCAGTAACAACCGGGGCATTCGGCCGCGGGTTTACCGTGATATTAAATGATTGCTGGGCGCTGCAAAGCCCATTGGATCCGGTTACGGTGATCACGGCGGTTACAGGGGTGCTGCCGGCATTACTTACCGGGAATGCAGGAATATTTCCCGTTCCCGAAGCCGCCAGTCCGATAGAGGTATTGCTGTTTGTCCAGGTGAACGATGCGCCTGCAGGTACACTCGAAAAAGTAAAAGGGCCTGCCTGGTCGCCGGCGCATAAGGCCGGCGATGTTGGTACAGCAACAACCGGCACAGGGTTTACGGCCAGGTTGCGTGTTACAGTAGTAGTGCCACATTCATTGCTGACAGCAAGTGTAATGGTATACGTTCCTGGAGTATTGTAAAGTATAGTTCCGGGGTTGGCGGCAGTGGAGGTGGCGGGTGTACCTCCGGGAAAACTCCACACGTAAGAC
This sequence comes from Ferruginibacter sp. HRS2-29, assembly GCF_024343615.1. GTDB lineage: Bacteria > Bacteroidota > Bacteroidia > Chitinophagales > Chitinophagaceae > Ferruginibacter. The sequence goes on from NZ_RJUB01000003.1 coordinate 848, forward strand.
GTTGCGCCATTTATATAGCAACTAACATTTGCAACCGGGTTTATAGATTGATTCTGGCAAATGGTAGTAAATGGATTGAGTGTCACATTTGGCTTGTCTTTTACTACTACCGTTCGTGTAACTATTGTTGAAGAACAAGTACCACCAGGAGTAGTTGTTATCAAACCTACTATATAAGTTCCTGGGTTTGTAAATTGAAATTGAGGATTTACAGAATTTGCATTCGTACCATTTAGATAATTATAACCTGATGTGGCCGGAGTACATCCTGCCGCAGAAGTATAAGTAACAGACCACTGATACTTATTAACCCCGCAAAATGCAGCCGGAGAAATATTAGTTGTATTTACTGTTAAAGGGGCACAACCAATATTCTGATCAATATTAAATGCTGCAATTGGAGCGGCACTAACACAAACGGTTTTAGTAATAGAATCTCTTCCACAAGTCGGATTGCCTGTCAATAACTTTATTTCATAGTTACCGGGCGTATTAAAATTTATGATTAAAGCATTAGAACCGGATATCCAAATGCTGGTATTAGCCACTCCAAAATCATTTCCCAAAGTACCTGAAGCTACCGTCCAGCCTGTTACAGGCGTGATTTTCCAAACTGATTTGCCTGGCGTACAAATTCCATTATTGATATCACTATTAGAGCCTGTAGTATTTGTAAAAGTTACATTATTAGTGACACACACCGTATCCTTCGGAGATATGGTGAACGATGGACTTGCTTTTTGTGAAACGTAAATAGGCACTACAGAAGCAGTAGATGAAGCACAAGGATTACTTGCCTGAATGGATGCAGAAAATGAATTGGGATATCCTTGACTAGTCACTCCGCAACTTGTCAAATTGAACGTATGGCTAACAGACGCGGGTGCGGGATGAGTATAGGTTAAAGGTGGAGTATTGTCATTAAATGTCACTGTGTAACCAGTGCCTGGACTATTGGTGGCAGTACCGGTTATAGGAAATGTCAATACATTTCCGGTACATATTGCGGTATTTCCTGGGTTGCCAAGCCCCACTGCCGGATTGCTTCCCAAAAAAACAAAATATTCGGTAGTATCCTTGCAACCGTTTTGGCCAGTTACAATAAATTTCATCGCGGTTGTACCTACCGGATATGTATGTTGTAACGAGAAGGGAGGTGGAGGAAAAGTGTTTGAATTATAATCAGGACTTCCATCTCCCCAAATAATCTGGTAATTAGTGTTGGTTGTATTTGTAGTCGAAAAATTATAAAAGTCGAATACATCAGAACCAAGGTTACTACATTTTTTAAAAAATTCTTTGTTGTCATAAATCCCATATCCATCGCCATTCAGTTTGGCATCTGGCAGTTGGCGGGTAGTAACTATTGCGGTAAATATATCCGTACAATTCGCAGCTGTAGTAGCTGTAAGCGTAACGGTAAAATTCTGGGGACCGTTTCCGGGTGTGCCAATAAAAAAGTGAATTGGATTAGGCGCTGTTGATGAATTCGCCGCTCCCGAGTTCGGATCTCCGAAGTTCCAGGTATATGAAGTAGCCCCGCTAGACGTGTTCGTAAATTGGACAGGAATTGTACCACATTGATTCGTCGGTGATGAAGTAAAAGACGCTATTGGATTTGGATTTTGGATAACATGGACCGTATCGTAGTGAGTAACAGGCGTACTGCTCACCGAAACGGTATAAAATCCTGCATTGTTTACTGTAAGAGTATTGGTATTGCCCCCTGTATTGGTATATGGCCCTGCCAGTGAAGACGAAAACTGCCATTGGAAATTACCGGCAGGTGGGTTGCTGGCAGTTAACACGATTTGCCCACCGGCACAGAAACTTGGTAAAGTACCCGGATAGGTAATTATTGTTTGGGCGTTGAGCGCATTACTAAACAGAAATGCAGCTATCAGCACGCGAAGTAGTTTCCACATGAGTAGTTATTTGTTGGTTTTGGTTAGAAGGGCAACCGGCGCCGGCTTTACAGCCGTGTACCGGTTAGGCCAAATATATGAAAATTCCTCAATCTAAATCTTACGGGTATCAGTAACCAACGCCGGGGCTTTTAAAATACCTCACCGTTATAATCGCGATAGCACACGCCATTACTGTGTTTATTTTTTTAGCGAACTAAAGAAGCTGACAGAAACCGCAACGTACAAGTTTAAGCAAACGTTTTTGTACCTGACTAACCGGACCAGAAGACTACCATCATTTACCATGACATCTTCGTTTACCATTACCTGCCATGATCACACATAGTTTGCCTGCATATGAAGCGGGGGAGGGATTTATATGCGGATAATTTTGTGATCCTGTTAAGCATTCAACAGTCGTTGATCTGCAAACTGAGACCGTACCAATGAATTAACAGTAAACCATCCCATCCCTCCAAATAATGTTAACTTCACCTAATTGGTTAGATTGCCTTTCAACATACAACTACTAAAAATTTATGAAGACCTTTTTATTGATCGATGACCATACCATAGTACGTTCAGGAACAAAAAATATGCTGAAAGAATTGTATCTGTCCTGCGAGGTATACGAAGCTGCCAACGACAGGGAGGCCATTGATCTCCTGGAAGAAAGGGCTTACGACCTCGTGATGATGGACATCCAGATACCCGGTGCGGATATGCCCGCGCTGATGAAGTATATCCACCTTAATTATCCCCTTACAAACGTGCTGATGTTTTCCATGAGCGCCGAAAAAATATTTGCCCTGCAATTCATCAGGGCAGGCGCGAATGGGTTTTTACCAAAAGAATCACCGCTCGGGGAGATCCACCGGGCGATCGATATGGTACTCACCGGCCGTACCTATATGAGTTCATCTTTAGCAGAAACATTGGTGAGCGCTTCGTTTTCCCAAAAACCATTGAACAGCTTTGAAAAGCTCTCAGCCAGGGAACTGGAAATAGCGGAATTGTTGCTCTCTGGAGAGGCGCTGAAAGACATCGCCAAAACATTGAACCTTCATCCTTCTACGGTAGGTACCCATAAACTCAGGATATTTGAAAAGCTGGCCATCACCAGCTTACTAGAATTAAAAGAACACGCCGCTAATCACAGGCCCGGAGAAAGCAAAATATAAGTTGATCCTTTTCCTGATGATTGTTTTCAACGGGTTGAAACTAATTATAAGATGCACTATTCAGCAAAGGGCATGCGTATTATTTTGTGCCTGGCAGGCATCATATTATTCCATTGGATATCGGTATAAGGATATCGACCCGGCACCCTTTACCCGGTTCGCTCTTGATAGAGATATCGCCATAAAAAGATTCTACCCGGTTGATCATATTAGATAAACCTATCCCATGTCTTTTTTGATCCACATCAAACCCCCTCCCATCGTCGGTTATGGAAATTAAAAGTTCGCCGCCTGAGGATCTTATTGCCACGTGTATGATCGAGGCTTCGGCATATTTAAAAATATTATTCAGTTGTTCCTGTACTATCCTGTAGATATTGATCTTAAGGTCGTCGGAAATATTCTCCTCGACGTGATACCTAAACTCTTTCTTAATGCCAGGAAGGTCAAATTTTTGAAGCAGGTCGTCGATCATTAACCGGAGATCGATATTTTTCAGGGGGGTAACAAGGTTTTTACACAATATCCTGATTTCTTCAATCGAACTGTCAATTAATTCCAACGGGTACCTGATGAGCTCTTTAACTTCAGCATTTTTGTTGGCTGCGGAACTCAGGTACAATTTCGTTCCGGCAAGTATCTGGTTGATATTGTCGTGGAGCTCGCGACCGATGCGGTTCCGTTCCTTCTCTTGCCCGAGCAGCGTAGCCAGTGTTATTTTCTTTTGTTCATTTAGTTTGCCGGCAAGCCTTTCTTCTTCAAGCCGTTTAATTTCCGAAATATCCAGGTGCATCACTACTGCTCCCGAAAATTCTTTGTGTTTCAGCGGGGTAACCATCATACGGAACCATCTTTGGGAACCACGTGCATCACAGGCATATTCAAACACAAATTCATCGAGTAAATTGTGTAGTATCCCGGTAATCCCGGCGGCCAGTTTTTTGCCGTCGGCAATATCCTGTCTTCCGGCATTTTCAGCCATGGCCACGTAATTTTCCCCGATCCCATATTCTTCACCGGTGAAACAACTGGAGTCGCCGAAGTTTTTCCACGAATCATTTATCGCCATGATGCTTCCTTCCTGGTCGAGTAACGCAATATTAGCGGGCAGTGTATTGATGATGGCAGACAGCCTTGAAGCCAGTAAAAGGTTCTCTTCATGGCTTTGCCGGATAGTGAGTTGTGCCAACACACTATCGGTTATATTTCGTAAGAAGCAGGCTGTACCTACGATACTTGCTTTTTCAAAGATGGGATAGAACGATATCTCCGACCAGGTACCCTCTACCGTATCATCTATGCCGGTAAAAGTTTCTCCCAGCAGTGCCCGGGAATAAAACCGTGTATATAATTCCTGCTGTTTGGTATCAAACAGTTCAACCAACACAGGGTCACCCGGCACGGGACGTTTACCACTCGCCTGTTCAAACATCCTGTTGAATGGTTCATTGGAAGTAATAAGGTTGAAATCATGGTCGATACTCCAGATGAGGTCCCTTGTATTATTGATCAATGCGTGGAGGTTGCTGTGTGCAAATTCCCGTTCCTGTTGTGCCTTCTTCTTTTCGGTGATATCCCTTCCGGTGATACATAACCCGCGTATTTCCCCCCCTTCCCTTACCGGTGTTATAGAGAGGTCGATCCACCTGTTGTCTTCCCGGGGGTGTTCATAGAGGGACTCATACGATACCTCTTCGCCGGAAAGTACCCGCGACATGATCTTCCTAAAAAAGTTTTTCCTGGGCTTGGCTACAAAATCAAGTACAGGATCGCCAACCTTTATTTTTTTCTCCCTGATAAAAAAAGCATAACCTTCGGCTTTATTATTGAAAGCCCTTACCATACCCTCCCTGTCAGTGAGTAAAAACCCCTCCGATGCATTCTCAAAAATTGTCCGCAGGTTATTCTCTGAAATTTCTATCTGCTGCTCCGCATTTCTCTTATCTATTTGCGCCGCCTGGCTTTTCAATGCCGCTATTATTGCAGCGGGAAGCCGTGTAAGCCGGTCTTTCAGGATATAATCGGCCGCACCAAGTTTGATGATATCAGCAGCAAACTCTTCCGACACGGTAGACGTTACAAGGATAAAAGGGATATCTGCGGAAATGCTCCGGAGCAATTCCAATGCACCCACCGAATCGAACGAAGCCAGTGAATGATCTGACAATACAATGTCGGGTTGAAAATCAAGGATCGCCAATTCAAAATCCCGTTTATTATCTGCCACCTTCATTTCAAATGACAATGCAGCTTTCTGCAGTTCCCGTTCTACCATTTCCACATCGAAACGGGTATCTTCCAAATGAAGTATTTTGATGGTGTGTTTCATAGAGGTAAATTATTTTTGGGGCCTTTGGTTCAATATCATCCAGTATAACCCAAGTTCGCCGACTGCCTTGCTGAACCCTTCAAAATCAACTGGCTTTACGATATAACTGTTGGCGCCCAGCTCATAAGCCATTTTTATATCAGGATCTTCCTTCGACGAAGTAAGCACTACCACCGGGATGTTTTTGGTTAACGCATTGGACTTAATTTGCCGCAGCACTTCCAGGCCGTCAACTTTTGGCATCTTCAGATCCAGCAACACTACGCGGGGTATTTGCCGGATGTTCCGCTCCGAAAATTCGCCGGTACCGAATAAAAAATCCAATGCTGCTGCTCCATCCCGCAGATGCAGGATATTATTGACGATCTTATTTTTTTGGAGCGCACGGATGGTGAGTTCTGCATCATTGCGGCTGTCTTCCACGAGTAATAATTCAATTTCCGGAGTTGTCATGGTGTTGATGATTTTAAGGGCGGATATTGCGGCAAGCTGAAGTAAAAGGTAGTGCGTACACCTTCTTCGCTTTCCGCCCACACTTCGCCCCTGTGTTTTTGTATGATTCGTTTTACGATTGCCAGCCCTACACCCGTGCCTGTAAAATCTTCTTCCGAATGCAGGCGTTGAAAAACGCCAAAAAGTTTATGTACATATTTCATGTCAAACCCCGCCCCGTTATCAGTGACCGAATAAACAATGTTGTTTTTTTCGACCCTGCTCATCACCGAGATCACGGACTTTTCCCGTTTGGAGGAATATTTGAACGCGTTAGACAGCAGGTTGAACATTACCTGTTGCATCAACCCCCGGTCTCCCTTAACCGGCAATAAATCTGCCAGATTTATTGCGGCTTTGAACCCGGAGTGTTGTAGGATGTCCTGCACCACATCTGCTACCAGTACATTCATATCGATCCAGGACTTTTCCACCTTTTTGCGGCCAAGGCGGGAAAAAGACAACAGATCATCGATCAGCATGCCCATCTTTCTGGCATTTCCCTGCACTTCATGCAGTAACCGTTTTCCTTCCTCATCGAGTTTGTCCTGGTAATCCTCTTCCAGTATGTTGGCATATCCATACACTGCCCGCAGCGGGGCCCTCAGGTCATGCGATACAGAATAAGAAAATGCTTCCAGTTCCTCATTACTTTTTTTCAACTCCACCGTGCGCTCTTCGATCCTTTTTTCCAATACATGGTTCAGTTCTGAGATATTGCGGTGTGCAGCTTTGAGCGGGGTAACATCAATAGTTACGGTCATTATTGCATTTACGGCATCCTGCTCGTTTTTGAGAGGAATGTAACGCGAAATCACATCATATCCCTGCCTGCTGGATTCAACAGTTACAGTTTGGCCCTCGAGGACTTTCTGAAAATGCCCGGCTAGCGGGTCGGCTATATAGGCCGGAAGTGATTGATAGATATTCTTACCCAGCAGTTGTTCTTTTGAGAACCCCAGTTTTTCCATCATATCCCCTTCGATGAGCTGATAATTAAAATTGGTATCGAGCAAACAGATCACCGATCCCGGGATACTGGAGGCAATGGTTTTGTAGATTTTTTCACTCTGTACCAGTTTCCGCTCGGCATCTTTCTGCAAGGTTATATTCCGGCAGATCTTGGACGCACCCGAAATTTGGCCTGCCTGGTTTTTAATCGGCGATATGGTCAGCGACACATCTATGAGCTGTCCATCTTTACAAAGCCGTTTTGTTTCATAATGATCAATAATGCTCCCGCCCCTTATCCTGCCTACAATAACGGCTTCCTCCTCTTCAAATCCCGGGGGTACGAGTTTCAAAATATTTTGCCCGATGATTTCCGAACTTTTGTATTTAAATATTTTTTCCGCGCCCTTGTTCCAACTGGTGATGATCCCATCCAGGGTCTTACTGATAATGGCATCATCTGAAGAATTGATAATGGAAGCAGAAAGTTCCTGCTGTTCGCCAATTTTTTTACGTTCGGTTATGTCGGAATTTATGGCAACGTACTGGTATGGCTTCCCGGCATCGTTCAAAAAAGGAACGATACTGGTATCGACCCAAAAAACAGTACCGTCTTTTGCCTTATTCTTCAATTCACCTTTCCATACTTTACCTGTAGCGATAGTATTCCAGATAGCACTGATAAACTTTTTGGAATGGTACCCGGAACTGAGGATACTGTGGTCCCGGCCTATCAGTTCTTCCCTGCTAAAGCCCGATATCTTACAAAAATTATCATTTACATATTCAATCAGCCCGGCAGCATCGGTTATCGCCATAATAGAGGATTCATCGAGGGCATATTTATAATCCGACACTTCCTTGAGGCTTTTCGACAGTTGTAATTCCGCTCGCTTCACCCCTGTAATGTTCTTATAAAAAATGGTAAGGCCATCATCAGAGGGATAAACCTTCACCGAAAACCATGTATCCATAGGCTCATAGTAACCTTCTACTTCCTGTACTTTACCACTGGACATGGCCTCATGGAATTTGTCGTAGAAGATGGTTCCATGCATGGCGGGGTGTACATCCCACATCACCAGCCCAAGGGTTTGCTCCAGTGATAAGGGATGGGTAGAGAGTGCTGCGTCATTTAAAAAAGTATAACGCCATTGATTATCTACCGATACCACCGAATCCGTGATGCGGTGAAAAACATTGGCCAATTCTTTTTCTTTCAATAAACGTTGCTTTTTCTGGCGCAATAACCGGAAAGTTGTGAATAAGAGCAGCATCCCTGAGCCTGCCAGGAAGAACAATACCCACCTGCTTAATTTTTTTATCTCCGTGTTAAACTGCGTCTTTCGTAACTCTATCAACAACTTTGTACGGGATGTTCCACTGCTGATCAATGAATCGATTGACCTGTAATTTGCCAGATGCACCGCCGACTTACGCAATCGGATAGAATCGGGTACATTGCTGCTGTAGATCCAGGCAAACTCGCGCCTGACAAGGGGAATTAAAATGCCTGCAGTACGCATATTTTCAGTATCCCTGACAATGGTTTGCAGCACATCTAATTGCTGAAATATCGCCAGACTGTCGGTATAAAACATTTTTGCCTTGTCCTCACCCCTGCTGATCTCCACCAGCCTCGGGTCGAGTACTGCTGCATTGTTAACGTCCCGCGAAAGATTCAGAAAAGCGCTGAGTACACTGTTGTGGCGGTTGGCTAGTCCGGCATATTTCAGTACTTCCTGATATGCCCTGTACGAGAATACCGCTATGGACAAAAACAGCAACACAAGAACAGCATATATCAGTTTATTTTTATTCATGCCCACAACGGACTACATAATTTTATAATGTAATGATAATACCGTATAGTTCAGGCTGCCAAAAGCAATTGTTTGTGGCAAAGCAGCAAATATTTTGCAGGTGTAGATGAGTACGGATTTATTGACCTGTTGATAAATGCAGACAAGTATTACACAATATTGCGATAAAACACTAGACTGCAAAATATTTCCTGCAATTTTAAATCACGGGCGAACCACTTTGCTGGAAATTTTTACATGAAGCCACGGCGCAAACGCCCTTTGCTTCAACGAAGAAACAGAGCAGATAATTGAAGATCGTGTAAGATTTGTTTAATCTGGGGAAGTGTGTTGCGACGAATTACACACAAGTTTGCATTAAATTGCGGTAAAGCGAAATTATATCTTTCCATTATAACCTATACGGATCAGGCTATCCTGCAGTTGTACTTCTCTGCCGACACAGGTAGCTCCGGTTACTCCTTTAACTTATCCTGCCAGGCGTCGGACAGTTCACTCATCTGTGTCTTCGCCTGCGCCAGGTAGTGGATGGGTGATGGAAGTGCCTGGTGTGGCAGCATCACTTCCCTTTACACTATTCAATACCGCAGGATCAATACTGCCCGGTTTATTGATATCGCCCCCGTTAGTAGCCTGCGTAGAATGAAGTGGGTTACCCACTCCCCCGTTTTCGGGATCGTGTGTATTGGCAGCAGGTTTTTGCGGAACCGCATGATCGTTATTGTCAGGAGTGGTATACTGTTGATGATTGCTCATATTTTTTTAATATGCTACAATGCATGTGCCACAAAATTTACCACTGACCGGACCATGGGGATTGCTGTGAATATATGGTAAGAAATGAAAATGCCAGGTAACTTCAAACAACTATCAACTGCACGCCAATAACATCACTCATTTTCCCTGATATCCACGTCAAATATCTCAGAGATCTTTTCCACGATAAGCTTCCTGGATTTTTTAAGATCGCCGGAAGTAACGATGAGCATCTTATCCCCTTTTGAAGTAATACCGAGGCTACCGGACTGGCATTCATCTGTAACCAGCTTTTCGATGAGCTGTTTGAAATATTTTAAAAAAGTTTTTGGATACAGTTTATCCGGGTCGGACAGATCTGATTGAATGATCTTGCCATCTTTCAATACGATAGTGGCAACGAAAGTTCTGAAGGGCATTGCTGGTTGAAATTTTAGGGCTGCAAATATAGCCGCCAATACCATGCTGGACTTTTGATAATAGTCAAAATCTGGTCAGGTTCATCAACCGGGCTGAAGCAGGCAGCCGGTCCATCGGCATCATTTTGCACAACTCCACACCAGATCCTGTTTATTTAAACGCTCTTTCGGCCTTACAGGCCAATACATTCGTGTTGAAAATCTGTCGAATGAAAATTGCCTGCAACATAATAGTCTTTCTGCTCATTTTACTTTTTGCCTACACCGGCGCCTCCAAATTGGCAGGGCACGATAAATTTATTTACCAGCTGAGCAGGGTTCATTTCTTTGATGGATATGTGCGGCTCACCGGTTGGCTGATACCATTGGTGGAACTGATAACGGCGCTATTGCTATGTATCCGTTTTACCCGCACCGCCGGCCTGTGGTGCAGCCTGGTACTGATGTGCAGCTTTGTAGCATATGTGGCCACCGTACTTTCGGGCACTTCACTGCCCTGCTCCTGCGGAGGGGTAATAGCAGCCATGAGCTGGCAGCAGCACCTGTATTTCAACATCCTTTTCCTGGCGCTCAATATCATTGCCCTTGCGGGCAACACGGCATACATGTATAAGGGGAGTAAGCTGAAAACCCATATAGAGTAAGCATCATTTATTCATCAAACCACTTTCGCAAGAAAGACTGACCGACATCCATTTTCTAATTTTCAAAAATTAATTATCATGAAAACTTTAAAATTCCCTGCATTCCTGCTGGCATTTGTAATCGCCATCACCAGTGCATTCGCGTTCAACACCAAACCTGCTGATACCGAAAAATTCAGCAAGACGTATTATTTCATCGGTGGCAATTCACTGGCTGACGTAAAGAACCCTTCCATGTGGATCGAAGAAGCCGAAGAATGCGGTGAAGCCGGAAACCTGCCCTGCAAAAAAGTGTTTACCAGTAATGTACGTGCCGACTTCGACACGCATATTGCAGGCTACACTTCTGTAAATGCGGCCAAACTGGACGCTAATGAAACCAGGCAATAAGGAGGTGCTTAAGAGAAAAAGGCTACCGCACGGTAGCCTTTTTTTATGAACGTTACCAGTTATTGTTGAGGGTTTTGCGGCATCCCGCTCAATGCGATCACATCACCGGGGATCGGCCTTGCATATTTAGGGCTGTTGGGAGGCAACTCGAAAAACTGCCCGTTGATATAACGCTTTGGCGTGATCCCGGCCCCTTCCAGGTTCAACCGTCGGATATCCATCCATCGTGTAAACCGGTAGACCAGCTCTTTCCTTCTTTCCACCAATATCTTAGCTAACGCATCGGCTGCATCGGTAGCAGTGATAGGAACATAGGTACCGGTTTTGTACCGGGTCACCAGCAGCGTATTGAGGTCGTTTAATGCGGCATCTTTTTCTCCTGCCCGAGCAAGGCATTCGGCACGGGTGATGTACAACTCGTCGGTGGCAACGCCGCCATACAGCCCATCCGAACTGGCATAACTTCCGCGGAAGCTGTAATATCCATCGGGCCTCAACCGGAAGAAACGTGTTTTGCGAAGATCATCCGCGTGATAGCTGGCATACAACACCGTATCGATCCGTGCCGTGGTGATCAGGATCTGCCCGTTGCTGACCAGCGACATGTAGATAGATTCGGGATTGGAATTGCTAAAAGTATAAGCCGTGCTGGCCGACACAGGAATGCTGTTGTAATTCATCAACTGGCTGCGGATGGCCAGGGCGGAATCGGCATACAATTTGGCCGCGGTATAGTTGCGCATACTAAGATAGATCCTGCTCAGCAGCCCATACGCTGCAGGCTTGCTCGGGCGGGCAGGATGCATCACAAAGACTTTCAACAAGGGGACGGATGCCTGAAGATCGCTGATGACCTGCCGGTAAGTTTCGGTAAGACTGGCCCTCACCGAACGTTCGTTGAAATCGGGCGTAAGGCGCAGCGGTATGCCCATCGTAGCATCCGATGTAGCTGCATCGTAAGGCAGGGCAAAAAGATTGGCGATACGAAAAAAGGAAGCCCCCCGCTTGAAAAGTGCCTGCCCGGCAATATCGTTCCATTCAATGACATTGTCTGGAGTTTTCGGGATATCCTGCAACGACTGTAACGCCACATTGGAGTAGTATATATTGCCATAAGGCCTGCCCCATTCGCTTTGATAAGTATTTAAAAAAATATTGACGGTACCCCAGCTATATACTCCACGTTGCGCATCGGTGAGCCACCCGTTGTAAGTGGCATCCCGTACAAAATAATTATCGGCACTGGCTTCATCAGCACCATTGTCATATCCTGTATACACATAATAATCGAGCATGGATTGGATGCTACTGAGCGATTGTGGAGTAGATAATGATTTGTCCGGTTTTTCTTCCAGTTGTTTTTCGCAGGAGAGCAGTAGCATCCCCACGGTTATCACAAAAAAGAGCTGTTTCATCTTGTAAATTTTTTCATTGATTAAAAAATTGCTTTGATTCCTACGGCGATATTAGTGGCTGCAGGATACGTGTTGTTGTATTCGGGATCTATACCAAAACTGTTGGCTTTCCAGAGTAAACCCAGGTTATTGGCATTGATGTAACACTGTACTTTATTAAGCTGGTATTGCAGGGTGATATATTGCAGCCTGATATGATCGGCCTTTGTAGCCAGTATGCTGGAGTTGGCATAAAAGTAAGACCTGGCCTCGTCGATGGGGTAACGCATGGAAGGCACCTGCGTATACAATTCATCGCCGGGGTTTTGCCAGCGGTTGGCAAAATCCGCATGGCCCGTCCTGCTCTTGTAGAGCTGACTATAGTTGATGGAGGGCCTTTGGAAATAATGACCGAATTTCCCGGTAATGCGTACCGTTACAGACAGCCTTTTGTAAGATACAGTATTGCCCATCGACCATGTTGAAGTTGGCAAAGTAGGCCCTGAATAATGCAGCTCTTCCAGCTTCGTGCCGGTTCCCGCCAGTTCATTATAGTCCTTGCTCAGCACTCCTCCAAGGTATCCCTGCGGATCGCCATTGAGTGGATCGAGGCCGCCCCATTGATACGTATACAGTCCATATACCGGCGACCCTTCGATGGCGCTTACCTGTGCGCTACCGCCTACAAAGGCCGAACTGGTTTTGTCGAACAGGTAATATTTTTTCACCTTGTCTTTATTGAAGTTAATATTGAGTTGAGACGACCAGCTGACCTTCCCGGTGATATTGCGGGTTTGCAGATCGATGTCAACACCGCGGCCGGTAATCGTCGCTACATTTTTCGTGAGCCCATCAATGGGCACACTGGTGTAGTCCACCTGGGCATAACCAAAAAGGTTGGTAGCTTTTTTATGATAATATTCTACCGAGCCGCTTATTCGGTCGTTGCGGCTGGCGAAATCCACAGCAAGATTGGTCATGGCCACTCTTTCCCAACCCAGGCTTTTGTTTTCAAACTGTACGATCTGCGAAGAAGGTTGCTGCGTGAAAGGCGAAGGGGCCTGCAAACGAAGGGTGGTTACGGCAGCCCTTGCCGGATCGGCATTTCCGCTGATACCATACGTTGTCCTTATTTTCAACCGGGGTAACCAGTTGAGTTTATAAAAATATTCGTTGCTGATATCCCATGCCAGTCCGGCGGACCATAAGGGCGTCCAGCGGTTGTTCCTGGTGGCGCCAAATAAATTAGAAGCATCGCGGCGGGCACTCGCTGAGATGGTATATTTCCTCCGGAAAGTATAAGCGGCGTTACTAAAAAACGATACATAATTATTTACCGTAGCGCCGAAGCTGCCACCACCGGGCAGGTATTCGCCGGCACCCGTAAGGAAATTAGGATAAGGATGTACATAATCCAGCGCGGGCATGGGGCCCAGCAGGTCGGGATTGTACCCTACCGTGAATTGGGAACCCGTGTTGTACTGCCTCGTCCGCCATTCCCCACCGGCCAGCACGTTTACTTCATGCGCCGCCCATCTGCGGGAATAATTCACCTGTCCCCTGAAATTTTGTGTTTCCAGTGTGGCATTACTACTGCTGAAGATCCCACCCCGCGGAAGATTGTATTGAATATTGCCATCGCTATCCAACTCCGAAAACTTATTGATATAGTTTCGGGCTTCGTAACTGCCTTCACCGGCAAGCCTGCTTCCGGTGGTTACCTGTCGCCCATATTGATATTGTGCGCTCAGGCTTAATCCTTTCATCGGTTTGTAAGTAAGGGCCAGGTTGGCAAGAATGGCCTGCTCCTTTACTACATCCTCGATGTTATCTGCATCGGTGAGCGGATAGTAACTCCAGTCGAGCAGTTTGCCTTCACCCGCCGAGTCGGCATAACTCTGCAGGTAATCGATATTCACAGGAAGTGCGTTACCGTTATCATCTTTCAACCTCGTATATACCGGCAGGCTACCTGTATTGGTAGAAAAGCTGATGCCCCTTTTTCCCGCCGCTGACCGGCTTTGCGTATAGTCGATACTGGTGTTAAGATCGAGCCGCGAAGTGAGTTTAAAGGTTTGTGCGGTCTTGAAATTATACCGGTCGTACTTTGCCGAAAGCTGATCGGCATTGTGATCCCAGCCACCTCCTATGATCCATTGCATATTTTTGGTACCGCCACTGAGCGAGATCGCCTGCTGAAGGTTGACGCCTTTTTCGTACACATAATTCATGTACTCATCCGTAAGGTTATTGGCCGCGAGGGCATGGATACGGTTGTCGGCTTCGGCCGCAGAAATTTTTCCCTGGTCACGCAAATTCAATAACTCTATCACCGGCGATACGGCTTTCCACGGTGAGCCCGTAAGCTGTGCCTGGTAATAACCATTGTCGTACAAAAACTTTTCTACACCGATGAAATCGCCGGAGCTGATATTGCTGATGCTGCGAAGCTTTGGTTTATCGGCGATGCTCATATTGCTGGTAAACTCTGTTCTCATCGGCTGGTTATACCGGCCCCTCTTAGTGGTGATCACTATCACGCCATTGCCTGCCCGCGTACCCCATATAGAAGCGGCCGCGGCATCTTTTAGCACGGTGATACTTTCCACATCATTCGGATTGATATTATTGAGATCGCCTTCGTACGGAAAATCGTCGAGCACGATGAGCGGCGATGCCGGACCGTTGATGGTGCTTAGGCCACGGATGATGAACCGTGGCTGGCCAAGGCCTGAAGTCTGCCGGTCTACATACAGTCCATTAGTGATAGATTCCAGCCGGCTGAGAACAGTAGTGCCTACCTGTTGATTGAGCAATTTGTTGTCGACGGTTGTGAACGAACCCGTAGCCCTTTCTTTGGCGATCTTTTGATAGCCGGTATTCACGATCACTTCCTCCAATGCTTTGGCCGCGGCTGTCATATCTATCACCAATGGCTGCGGTATAGATACATCTATAGCTATCCGCATGGGTTGATAACCAGGTGCGATAATGATCAGCGTATCTGTGGCTGCTACCGGGATAGAAAAGTTTCCACCGATGGCCTGCACCTGGCTGCCTGGGTTGGTGGTAGTTTGTACAGATACGTTTCCGGACACACCGGTAACACGGCCTTTGAACAGCGTGGTTTGCGCAGCAGCGTTGCCCGCGTAGAGCAACAGTAAACTATAAAAGACGAATATTTTTTTCATAACAGGTTTAGTTTGGTAAATGGTGAATGAATAAAGTTGGCGCAGGATCATTGATGATCTCGGCGGATAGTTTCAGATACCGGGCAATATCTTCCCTGAACAAACGAAGCATTTCCTTTTCGGTGATGGGCGGGGTGATGAGCTCGTAACAAAACTCACCGGTAATGGGTATGCCCTCCCATTTAAACCGTAGTGTTTCCGGGGCATAATTATACGCACGCATCAATAGATCCTCTACGGACTTATTGGTAAGCAGCACCCGCGTAATGCCACCTGTACTATCAGTGGATCGCTGATTGGTGCTACCAATGCCATAGATATAATTACTGAATGTTGACCGGGCAATCAGTTGCTTGCCATCGCCGCCGTTACCGTTTGTAAAAAGTGGTTCCTGCTTATTAAATTGAACCAGTTCATCTTTTTCTGAAAAACTGATACGCCCGGAACGTAAAAAGTTAGCCAGCCTTTCCGCTGTAACCGAACTTCCCCCGGTAATGGCCATGACGTTGAAATTGCTGTCTACCCAGGCAAAGTGCGGCACAGCACTGTGCGGAAAAAGCGATTGCAATTCCGTATTCCCCAACACCATGGGTATGGTAAGCTTTAGCTGAAGGCGGGCCAGGAGTTTGTCCAGTCTTTCTTTTGTATCCGTCAGCGAATTGACGGCTACCACCGACAGTTGCCCGGGGAAACATTGCTTCAGCGAATCGAGCATGCTGATCTCACGGATGCAGGGCGCACAGGTAGTGGCCCACATGTCGATCAGCAATAGCCTGCTTTTAAAATCATATAACTTCGCGGTAGTTTTTTTATAATTGGTGATGTTCCTGAGCACCACATTGGGAACCTTGTCCCCTACTTTCAATCCGGGCGTTTGTCTTGCCATGCTCATATAGGGGCATAGCAGTAGCAGCAGCCATAAAAATCGTTTCATCGCAGTAGTTTTTGTAAGTGAATAAAATTTGAACACCTCAGAAAGCCGAAGGATCTTCTATTGGTGGCTGTGCAGAATGAAGAATTAATAATTAATAATTAATAATTGGGTAGGGGAAACTTCATCTTAAATAATGTTGCCTAAATAAAAGAGTTTCAACCCTTCCACCATTCTTAATTCTTAATTCTTAATTGTCTAAGTGGGTTGTTTGGGTTGCCGTGCATCCAGCACATTATCCTTCGCATCCATCCATGACCTGCATTTCTGCAGCGTAGTGGTATGAAGGAATTCCCGCACTTCATCTGCCTTTGAATCCTTCGCCTGCTTTTTGTACAACGCATTTACTTCATCCACGATAATGATGGCCACAAGCGGGTGCTGCACTATGCGGCGTGCGTAGCGGTAAAGCAGATCGTGGTAATGTGGTGAGAGTTGGTTCATGTGTGCGTGATAAGTTACGGGTGATGGGTTGCGGGTTAATATTGTCAGCGGCCACCTTCGCTTTTACATTCTTAATTCTTAATTGACTGTTTAGTTTGCTTGTGGGTTGGTATGCGGTGTGGCGAGGAAAGCAAGGCTTCGTTTGTAATGGTTGCATTTGCGGAGTACGCGGCTTTTGAGCCAGATGCGCAATACGTTGGGCGGCATGAGCACATTGGTTTCGTAGTATTCTTCAAATACTTCTATCACCAGGCGTTCGGCCACGCGTTGGCTTTTGGTCATCAGCCGGGCATACCGGCATAGTAAGGCATCGTACTGTACGGCAAGGGCCGTTACTTCTGTCATTTTCATAAAGCGTGGTTTTATAAATTAATTGGGATGTATGGTGTAGCAGGAACACGTCCGGATGGATGGTTCGGGTACTCGGGAGTCTTTTGGAGTGGAAGCGGCATCACCGGGCGACACCTGCTTTTTATATCCTGCACAGATGTGCGGGAGCACTACTTACCAGTTAGAAAAAAGGCAATAGCATAACACAAAGAAGGCAGGCCACGCCCAACACGTGGCCATCCTTATTGTCGTCTCTGTGCATTCAATTTACCAGATTTCAGAACGAGACTCAAAGCGGATGCAGCGAAGTATTTCATTGCGCAGACGCAGATTGTATACAATGCAGTTGATTAAAAAAACAATTGCGTCACAATATAATTAATATTTTGGATAACGGTATTTATGTACCGTGTAAATTTTCAAAAATAAAGTCACCTTGATTAGTCACAATTCAAGGAAACGATGACTAAGGAAGAATTACAATTATTGAAAGTGCAATTCGGTGAAAATCTTCAAAAGATCAGGGAAAGTAAAAAATTATCTCTTTTGAAATTATCGTATAACTGTGATTTGGATGAGAGTAATATTTCGAAGATAGAGCATGGGAAGAAGAATATAACGTTGGCTACGATTGTGGAGCTGGCGCGGGGATTGGAGGTACCACCGAAGAGGTTGCTGGATTTTTGAATGCCGTTGTTGCCGTTATCTCCGCTACGATAAGGGCTCCAACCCCCAAAGGGATATAATCCTATTACCCACATGCATCAGCATGGCAAAATAAATAGACTAACATTACATTGCCCTGGGTATGGCTAATACCTAATCAATACTTAAAAGCAAAACTTTCAATAACTCTTCTATTGAATAAAATGGAGTCTGTTCCGCAAATCCAAAAGTATTTTTCCGAGTACTCACAAAATATTCGTTAGTTATTCCATTGATGACATTAATAGTTTGAGCACTTTGGTCAGTGGTTTGTAAGTGGATATTTGTTCTTTCTATTAGCCATTCCATTGATTCATCGCTCAATAACCGAACTACCCCGATGTTGAGATTACTCGCATATGTAAACGCAGCAGCCTGCAAACTTGAAGTTGAAAAGAAAAGGCATTTACAATTAGCTCTGGCCACCTGCTCTTTTTTGGCATAGAATTCTTCCAAATTATCAATTGAAACAGGAGAATCATAATCTTTACATTCAATTAAAATTATCAAATTGGGACTAACCGCCCCTGGTCTATATGATTCTATTGCAAGATCAAAAATTATATCTTTTTCCCTGTCTTTCGAAAAATAACTCTTCTTTTTAAATATAAATGAGTGTGTGGGGGAAACAAAAAGTTCCTCATTCATCATGGCCTGCAATAAAACGTTGTATACCCTTTCTTCAAACAAATCACCCTTTTTAGTAGAATTCATCTTATTGCTATAATTTTGATTGTATGACAGTTGAAGGATTAGTAAAGATAAATTCAAATGATATTGAAAATAAAGCTACAAAGCTTTTACTACATTTCCATCCGTCTTACTTTAAACATTACCTTTCCACTCCACTCCTTTCAATTGTAGATTTTTTAAAAGAAAAACATAAAATAATTTTTGATTTTGATACTAGCTTGGGTTTCAATAATGATAACTACAAATTACTTGGCGCTTTTAATCCTGCAAAAAGAATTATACTGATAGACGTTTCTTTGAAAGACGATTTGGCAAAATTTAATTTTACACTTGCCCACGAATTAGGGCATCTGGCTCTCCATCGTAACTTGAAAATCAAATATGATGAAACGGATGAGGATATCCCTACAGAAACCGCAACAGCCCCTTTCTTTAAAAGAGATCTCAAAAGTGATATCGACTGGATGGAATGGCAAGCAAATACTTACGCCTCTTGCCTTTTATTGCCAACTGAAATCTTAAAAACTGCATTAGTGAGTTGTCAAAAACAGCTGGGCATCTCTCGTACGGGGGCCATTTTTGTGGACAACCAACCTTGCAATCAACAATCATTTTTCCAGTTAATCAATTTGCTGAGTTTGAAATTCGGGGTTTCGAAATCGGTAGTTGAATACCGGCTGCTTAAATTAAAATTGATTGATGATAGGAGGCAAGGGTACCAGTCTTTAAATGAAGTATTGCGAAATTCTAAATATTCATAAGGCATTCAAAAAAGTAGTTTGTTGTTAAGGTTTATCTGTGTGGTCAATAATCTTTGCTACTCATTAAACAAACTCGGAGCAAGTAACTGATTCCAATTAGCTTTTAGTCATATTGCCCTCAAATAAACGAAGCGAGTCTTTAAACATATTTTTTAGAAATAGGCAATTAGTCAAAGTTTACTTCCCCTTAAGTCTTTTTCTAAGTTTGAGATTCATCTCATCGATAAAGGTCTCATTACGCAATTGATTCACTATATTCATAAATTGATTTTCGAACTCTTCGTAATCGAAATCTGCCTTTGCCAAATCATAAAAGTCCACGTCAACAATGGCAAATACAGCCTCATAGAAATTTTCTAGCTTTTTGACAATCTCCGTAGGAAGAAAAAGTGAATGTTCAATCAAGGCGCCCCGGAATAAATCTGTTGCGTCATCCAAATCTTCTTCAACTTCCTCTATCATTTCATCATCGTAAACTTGAATTTCTTTTACAGCAGCAATATTTTCATCAATAACATCTAGCATTTCATAAGCAGCCACAACCAGAGGTTGAAAGTGATCTAGTTGATATTTATAAATGTGATTTTCATTTTCAAGAGTACGCGAATTTCTGTAAACCTTATAACTAACAAGTGCAGCAAATAATGCTACGAATGCCGAAATACAAGAGATTACAACTGATACATCGATTTTCATATTTTTTTATTTGATGAGTTGTAAACCGTAAGTAATTTAATGGAAAAGCTACAATTGCAAATATTTCGCCAACGTTGGTGTAAAATACATCATTGCCCAATCTGACCAGTATGGATACCGCCACCCAATACAGTATGACTTTCGTTCAAACAACCCCTCTCATGCGTAAACTCTCAAACCCCGAAGGGGTTAAATATATATTACCTACGGGCCGCAGCCCGTGGCAATTTCAATCTGTGCTGTCCATCCCCCTTTACACCTTCTTCACAAACTCCGATTTCAGCGCCATCGCACCAAACCCATCGATCTTGCAATCAATATTATGATCGCTATCTACCAGGCGGATGTTCTTTACTTTAGTGCCTGCTTTGATGCTCTGGGAAGCGCCCTTCACCGGTAAATTTTTGATAGTGATCACCGTATCGCCATTGGCAAGGATATGGCCATTGGCATCTTTTACCACAAACCCTTCTTCTTCCGCTACTTCAGTTTGCAGAGACCATTCGTGGCCACATTCGGGGCATACCAGCAATTCATCCATCTCGTAAGTATACGTGGATTTACACAAGGGACAGGGAGGAAGAAGATTCATGTGAAATGAGTTTAAGTGTTAAAAGGCCGCAAAGATAAAGTTCTTTTTAAATATACGTGGCATATCTAGCCGCCGAGAAACAGAGTGGCTTTTTTTTGCCGGGAAGACGGGAAGAAGTCAAGTAAATTATCCTGGCCTCTTCCCGTCTTCCCGGCAAACTTTTCCTCCCACTATTACAAAAGAAATAATTCGTGCATTCGTGGCATATCTAGCTACTGCTGCCCAGAAACAGAGTGGCTTTTTTTTTTGCCGGGAAGACGGGAAGAAGTCAAGTAAATTACCCTGGCTTCTTCCCGTCTTCCCAGCAAACTTTTCCTCCCACTATTACAAAAGAAATAATTCGTGCATTCGTGGCATATCTAGCTACTGCTGCCCAGAAACAGAGTGGCTTTTTTTGCCGGGAAGATGGGAAGAAGTCAAGTAAACTATCCTGACTTCTTCCCGTCTTCCCGGCAACTTTTCCTCCCTCATTGCAAAAGAACTAATTCGTGCATTCGTGGCATACCTAGCCGCTGCCGCCGAGAAACGCCGTTGATCCGGAAACAACATGTCTAATTTTTAATTTTCAACTACCCTGCCAACCCCTTCTTCACCGCTTCCATCACCATCCCCGCCCTTGTTTGTACTTTGAGTTTCCGGAACACATTCTCCCTCAGCGTTTGCACCGAACGCAACGATATTTTCATTTCTGAAGCGATAAATTCATACGTATCATCGCTGCAAGCCAGTTTGGTAAATTGTTTTTCCTGTTCGGTAAAATTGTGAAAGTCTTTATCCAGCTGTATCAACCGTTTAAAGTTGACCGTTTGATCGGACTGGTAGTAGCCTTTTTTTGCGATGGATAACAGGGCCTGTTCCAGTTCGTTTTGATGGGTTTCTTTGAGCAGGTAGGCACAGCAACCTGCATGGATCATATTTACTACGTCCTGGTCGGAAGCCTGCATGGTAACGGCCGCTACTTTAATGGCGGGATAATGTTCCTGCAACCAGAGGGCGGTTTCCACACCGTTTATACCCGGCATCTTGATATCGAGCAAAATAATATCGGGCAAACGTTTCAGGAGCGGAAGCTGCTGTTGCAGCGCTTCCCCGCTATTTACTTCCAACGTGACTTTAAATCCGGGAAAGGTTTCGATGAGGGCGGTGAGGGCTCCGGTAAAAAGCAGGTGATCGTCTACAACGCCAATTTCGCAGGTCATGGTAACAATTGTTTGATGGGTAAAATGAGTTGGATGGAAGTGCCTTCCGAATCAGAACGGATGGATATATTGCCACCAAGGGTTTGCATCCGGTGGCGCATGATACCCAGCCCGAGCCCTTTGCTGTGGGCATGTGTATTGAAACCGATGCCATCGTCGTTGAGGCGAAGATGGATGATACGTTCATTGTATTTGATATGTATGAGCAGCTTTTTGGCTTTTGCATGCTTGAGTACATTCTGGATGGCTTCCTGCATGACACGGTACAGGATGAATTGCTGTGCCGGCACAATGGGCAGTGAATGGCTGGTACGCCGGAGAATGATGCTGAGTTCGCCCGCGGCATTTATCCTGTCGGTTTCAGTAGCCAATTCCTGGTAAAGATCGAACTGCGACAGCCAGTCGGGATCCAGGAATTTGGCCATGTTGCGGATCTCCACCATCGCTTTTGAAATGGCTTCTCCCGCAGCGGCGATCGCCGGGACAGGAGTGGCCACCGCCCTTTCCGCCACGCCGAGAAACATCTTGGAAGTACTGAGCAACTGCCCTACATTATCATGCAGCTCGTTGGCGATCCTTTCGAGCGTAGCCGATTGTACATCAATGCGGGTCTGCATCAGCTCTTTTTCAAAATTCTGGGAGAGCTGCTGGTTGGCCGCCAGCAGCCTGTTCTTTTTCATACGGCTGTACACGGCCTGTATGATCACAAACAGCGAAAAAGCCAGCACGAGTATACCTGCCCCGGCTACGTACGAGGGGAAGGAATTTGTTCCGGCCTGTAACGTGACGAAATAAATGCGATGCATATGAATAAATAATGGATGATGATGGCAAGTGATTGAAACGTATGAAAAATACGGGTGGTGTTGGGATAACTCCAATACAACGGATCGATGACAGTAAGCAGGTTGATGAAAAACACCGAATGAAAACAAACTGCTGCAGCACAAAGCCAGATGGCATAATCCTTCTGCAGGTTGTGAAGGGATTCCTTGTGCTGCAGGTTTAAAAAATATACTGCAGAAAATAAAAGCATGGCTCCGCTGAAACATAAAAAAGAACGGCTATGGAAAATGCTCCAGTTATAAATAAAAAAAAGTTCGGCAAGGCTATAACAAAGAACGCCGATGCCTGTAGTGAAAATGATATACCGTATGCCGGGTACCCTGTAAAAAACAGTATAAAAAACGAGGAACCACACCAACATATCTATCAATGAATAAAGATTATAAAATACATTGGGCTGTATATGCCACCAGTGCCAGCAATATTCGGTAAGCAGTTGTTCATTGATGATGCTGATGATATTGAGAGCGAGTAATATCCATAAAATAACCGGCCCGTTTTTCCGCAGAAAAACAAAGCCGGTTAAAACTGTAAGTAGTCCAAATATCAATATTGCAGTAAACATATCTTAATCACCTACATCGTGATTACAATAAGGCGGGCAGATCTTACTGTAATTGAAATACGCATCTTCTATATCCGTTTCAGCTTCGGTTGGCACAATAATGACGGTGTCGGTATTGGCGCTGAACCTGCCCTGCGGGTCATCCTCGCTGTACCTGGCCATGTAAACCCTCACCCCATCGAGTTGATGGGTTTGTTCCAATGCCAGGATAGCATCGATGAAATCGCGATCGAGCCAGGCACTTTTGAGAGCGCCCGGCGGAAGCCCCTGCCTGTAATTGTTAATGTAAACTTTTGCCTTGTCGGCTGAAATTTTTGAGCTCATTGGTTTAAGTTTTTAGTGAGCTCTAAATTGCTGCGGATCACGTGGATAAAGTTCGTGTAAATTTTCGTTTGTACCACGTGGAGTTGTGCAGGAAAATGTGAGAAAAAAAACGTATGGAGAATGTATGATTTATGATGTATGATCTGTGATATCTAGTAATTCGTGAAGATTATCATTATGGGAACTAACTTCGCCCCGGAAGAAATCATACATCATACATCATACATCATACATTAGGGATCCGAAAAGGGATATGGTGCGCTGGTGCAATGGCTCACAGAAGAATTGCTGAAGTCTGGCGTAAAAATTATTTACGATACGAAAGTGAAGCCTGTCGACTGGTACAACCACCAGGTTCAGGTAAGTACGGATAACGGGATGCACCTGGAAGCATCCAAAATACTGATCACCCTTCCGGTCAGTTTGTTATCGGGCAACAAACATGAAAACAGCATCCGCTTCACGCCTGCCCTCCCCTCTTACCGGCAGGCAGCAGACAACATAGGTTTTGGAAACGTGGTAAAATTGTTTGTTGGTTTGCAGAAAAATGCAGGCCCGAAGATGCGGGCTTCCTCATCGGTCATCATCCATAACACAGAAGAAGAAATACTGGCGAAAGCACTGCGCTCCTTTAATACCCCGGAATGTTTTGAAGCCCCTGTTTACCGGCTTACTTCAGCAAAGTCAACGTTAAGGGATTCAACGCTTCCCATCTTATCCTTGTACAACAACTTCAGGATGGGTACTTCTTCCATAACATATTCTTTCATGTCGTCGGGAAGCAGGTCCTTATCCCAAAGTTCGATGAGGTATTCCAGTGTTTTTACGTGGAGATTGGCGGCGGTGATAACAGGTGTATTCATGATGTGGTGTGGGATGTAAAAATAGTACGAAGCAGAATAACGAACATTATAAAATATTGATAAAATGTTGCAGGATATAATGTTTAACAACCCGGGAGTGAAGTTTAAAAAAGCCGAAGCAGGAACCTGTACGTACCGGGGGAAAGTGTAGATGAACAGTAGACACCATTACTTCTGCACACATTGTTGCCGCATGAAACAAAAATTTTACCTTGTATCCAATTTGTCCCCCATACCAGTAAATTTGAAACAAACACCGATAGCAGATCCCGCCATAGCAGCCGTAAGTAACATTCCCCTGATAGATACATTACTTGAAGTGGTGTGCCACAGCACCGGTATGGGCTTTGCCGCCGTAGCCAAGGTAACGGAAGACAGGTGGATGGCCTGTTGCGTACGCGACGAGATATCGTTCGGCCTGGGGCCTGGTGGAGAACTGCCGGTGAAGACCACCATCTGTGATGAGATAAGACAGAGCCGTGAACCGGTGGTGATAGACCATGTGGCAAAAGATGCGCAGTTTGCCATGCATCATACTCCCGCGATGTATGGGTTGCAGAGTTACATTTCGTTCCCCATTATACTTCGCAACGGGGAGTTCTTCGGCACGCTCTGCGCCATCGACCCCAATCCCCATGTTGTAAAAACGGATGAAACAATGGGGCTCTTCCGTCTCTTCAGCGACCTTATCTCCTTTCACCTGAGTGCCGGGGAAGAACTGCAGGTAGCCGAAAGCTTGCTGCAGAACGAACAGAAACAATCGCGGATGCGGGAACAGTTCATTGCCATACTCGGGCACGACCTGCGCAACCCGGTTACGGCCATCTCTACCAGCGCTCAATTCCTGCTGCAACTTTCGCCGGATGAACACGTTACCAGGATGGCTTCATTGATCCACAACAGTACCAAACGCATCAATATACTCATCGATAACATGCTCGATTTCGCCATGGGCCACCTGGGCGACGGCATCGTGCTCAATGCCACTTCCAATACCAGCCTGCGCAAACACTGCTGCAGGTGATAGCAGAAATAGAAGTATCGAAGCCGGAGCAACTCATACAGACACAATTTGACTTATCGCTGCCTGTATATTGCGATGCCAACAGGGTGGCGCAATTGTTTTCTAACCTGCTGCGCAACGCGGTATCTTATGGCAAACCCGGCGAGCCGGTAATAGTGAAAGCCATTACCACCAACGATACGTTCACTCTTTCTGTGATCAATAAGGGCGAGCCGATACCTGCGGAAAAAATGGCGAAATTATTTCAGCCGTTTTCGCGTAGCGAAGAAAACAAGGGGCAGCAAGGCCTGGGGCTGGGGCTTTACATTGCCGCAGAAATAGCCAAGGCGCATGGCGGTACTTTGACGAGTTCCTCTGACAACAAATCCACGAAGTTTACATTGGAAATGCCTGTGCGATGAAATCCTAAAGAGCATCTCCTTATCTATATCACCGAGTAAGTTCATGGGTAGTTTCTATCGTCCTCATTTTTTGAAATTTCCACCGGGATGAACCTTTTTTTTGAAACCCACAATACTTCATTGTCACATGAACAAAGAGCTGAATACATAGTTTAGAAGCTGTACATTCACCCTACACCCGTTTGGGCTGATAATATAAAATGATCGCCCCGCCTGCAAAGGGTTTGGTTTTTACAAGTTGAAGGTTGATCGTTTCGGTGATATCTCTAAACAGCGGCAATCCGCTCCCGGTCACAACGGGATGTATGCAGAGCTGGTATTCGTCTATCAGGTTAAGTTTGGTAAGGGCCACGATCAAACCGGGACTGCCCACCAGTATGTCCTTCCCGGGCTGCCGGCGTAGAGCGGATACTTCTTCTGCGGGATCCTGATCTGCCAGGCGGGCGCTTTTCCAGCCGGTATTTTGCAGGGTGCGGGAAAAAACGATCTTTGGGATCTTGTCGATCGCTATGGCAAATTCTTCCATGGACGGCTCGGCGGTTGGATCTTTCAAAACAGATTTCCAGTACTCCATCAATTGAAAAGTTTTTCTGCCATATAAAATAACACCTGCATCATTCAAAAGACCGGTATAATGCTTATGTATTGCTTCATCAGGAATACCGGCGGTATGGTCGCAGAAACCATCGACTGTCATGTTGATCGCCGCGATTAGTTTACGCATATTTTCTTTATTTTTAAATAAATATCAACTGGCTGTACCCGGGTTGTGAAGATAAGGCTTCCGGCAATAACCCATATGATCTTCCCCTGGAATAACCCTTGTATTTCAATTCTTAATTCTTAATTAATATGATGTTATTGCTGCTGCTGATCTTCATCATCATTCCTCTTATTATCATACTCTGGATATCGTACCTTACCGGTAAACAAGTGCACAGATCGTTGCTGAAGAAAGAATCGCCTTATGCCGGCCTCATAGCGGTGGCGATCAGCGTAGTATTGTTTGGATTACTCACGATCAGCGGCTGGTATATTTTTACGCATTCGGTGGAGTTGAGGCGATAGAGGGGAAATACATAAAAAATAAGAAAGTGCGGGAACATCATGAGTTGCCATGCTTATAATGTTGTAACACTTTCTTATTTTTTATTCAACATTTCTTATTCCTTATTTCTTGACCCAACCATTTTAACCGCCCCACCCGTTTATCATGCAAAACAACTTTGTATGATAAAATTTTTACTGCCGGTCTTCCTGTGCATGACCGTTATGAGCAAGGCGCAAACCAATTCATCTTTCGACGTACACTTCGATACCGATAAATTCACCCTTACCATGGATGCCACCACAAGCCTCGATAGTTTTGTAAAAGCAAATCCCAAGGGCATCAAAATGAAGCTGTACGGGCATTGCGACGTGATGGCGGGATATGAATACAACGATGTATTGTCGCTGAAAAGAACGCATGCGGTAAAAAATTACCTGGTAAAAAAAGGGGTTTCCCCGGAGGCTATCACGGAAGAAAAAGGATTCGGCAAGCGCCGTCCGCTCAACCGCAACCGTGGCGAAAATGAGATGTATCTCAATCGCCGGGTAGAAATTGTAACGGGTGATGATGAGTTGATGGAGAAAGAACCCCTTGTAAAAACACTCACCCAGGAACTGGACGATACGAAAAATACTGTTGGCAAAAACATCGTTTTGAAGAACATGAATTTTTATGGTGGCACACATGTGATCGTTCCGCAATCGCTACCCGTACTGCTCGAACTGCTCGATTACATGAAGAAAAATCCCGCACTCGAAATAGCGGTAGAAGGACATATCTGTTGCCAGGAAGGTGAGGGCGATGGACTGGATATCGGTACACATACAAGAGATCTTTCGGTAAACAGGGCGAGGGAAATTTGTACTTATCTGAATCAGAATGGAATTGCTTCTTCGAGGTTACGCTTCAAAGGTTTTGGCCATCAGCAGCCACTAACGCCTTATCCGGAAAAAACGGAGGAAGAAAGGACCGGCAACAGGCGGGTGGAGATAAAGATCCTGAGGAAATAGTTCGAATTTCCGTTGCCCCGGCCTGCATACGGGGCAATGGAAATTCGACCCAAGGGAATAAATTCATTTGCCCGAACGCTCCGCCAACGACAGTTGGCACAATCTATGCAAGACTATACGTATACAAACGCTTAGAAACGTATGTATTTTTTTATTAAACGAATATACGGTAGACGTTTGTAGAACATTTTGCACAGAAATAATTTGCTAACATATATTTTATATCATCTTAAAAATTAACAACCATGAACAAGTCAAAAGTTATAAAAGGATTGGTGATCGGGGCAGCAGCAGGAGCAATCGTATACACATTGTTTGCGACCAAAAAAGGAAAAAAATTCAGGAAAATGATGGCTGAAAAAGGCGGAGACTGGAGCGAAGTGGTGAAGACCAAATTCAACGAATTGGGTGAAACGCTCAAACAACAATATGGCAAGGCAAAAAGTACCGGCAGCGACATACTGGAAAAAGGAAAACGTAACGCCGAAGAAGTTAAACATGACGCCAAATACGCCATGTAAAGATTGATCCTTTTACTTTCCCCCGCAGCAGCAATGCGCCGGGGGAAAGTAATTTTAGCCTACTCTACTACCTATTAATTCTCCCTTATGTCCATCACTACCACCGAAGAACTCCAACTGGCCATGACCGGGCTCAATGCTAAGCGCATCAGCCAGGAGCAGGAATTTAAAACAAAACTTCAGGATGCGAAGGATTGGATAAAACCAAAGAATATACTCAAACGTGGGGTTTCCAATATGATGCACTCCGATTCAAAAGGCGAAATGCTGCTGAAAGCCGGTGCAGGCGTAGGTGTGGTAGCCCTCACAGGAAAACTCCTTGCAAAAAATTTCAAGAAGATCGGTGGATTTTTCCTTAAGAAAACCGTTCGGAGATTTCTACCGTTTTAAATCTATGATATATGATATATGATGTATGATGTATGATATATGATATATGATCTGCAATGGATGATTGTATAAATATTAACTCGTTAAAGTGATCGATATTATAGATTACTTCAACCACGAAGACATCTCACATCATACATCATACATTTCATTTAGTTTTTTTATTGCTTTCCCTATATCTGCTCCTTTCCCCAACACCGGTTTAAAAATATCACCCATTTCTTTTACTCTTTCCACTGCCGTATGAATGTTGAAATCCGTCATCTTCATCCCTTTTTTTACCTCATCCCAATGCAAGGGCATCGACACTGTGGCGCCGGGTTTCGGCCGGACGGAATATGCAGCTACGAGCGTCGCCTGCGGACGGTTTTGTAGAAAATCGATATAAAGCTTTCCCCGCCGGTTGGAAGTAAGCCGTTCGATACTGGTAAATTTTGGCAATTGTTCCTGTACCAGATGGGCGATCAGCTTGCCGAACTCTTTCGAAATTTCGTAGTCATATTTTTTAGCCAACGGAACGTAAATGTGCAATCCGGTGGAGCCGGAAGTTTTACAATAACAATCCACTCCCGCACCTGCGAGGATGTCGCGGGTGACATTGGCTGTCTCGATCACCTGATCAAAATGATTTTTATCCGGATCAAGATCTATGATGCACCAATCCGGATTGGAAGGCTTTTTATACGTACTGCTCCAGGGATTCATTTCGATACAACCGAGATTGGCCATATACAATAATGCCGCTTCATCATTGCAAAGCATGAAATTCTTATCGACCCCTTCGCTGCTGTAAGGAAATGTATTGATCCATGATGGCACTTTGCCGGTAACATCTTTCTGGTAAAAACTCTTGCCGTTGATGCCATTGGGAAAACGGTTGAGCGACTGCGGCCTGTCTTTAAGATATGGTAAAATATACGGCGCCATCTGGTAATAATAATTGATGAGATCGCGTTTGGTGATCTTTTCTTTTGGCCAGAATATTTTGTGAAGGTTGGAAAATTTCAATTCGTGCCCTTTCACTTTTCGCACCTGCGTTTCATCAGATGGATTCAGGAGCGTATGGCCGGATGTTTTGGGCGCCACTTTTTTCAATGCTTTCGAAACTGCCGCAGATCTTATCACGGTCGCGGGCGCTTTTACCGTTTTATCACGGTGTACAGCAGTAGCTGCTTTATCAGTCCGCATGCCCTCAAACGAAGGATGCCGCATCACGCCATCACTGGTAATTTCACGGTAAGAAACCTCACACACGAGTTTTGGCTTCAGCCATGTAGCCTGCGCTTTTGGTGGTGTTGGCCTGAAACGGGATGATTTATTTACATCGGGCACTTCCTCAAACGGCGATGTTTTTACGATCAGCGGGCTGAATAATTTCATCATATCCTTCTGCACCTTTTCAGTAAAGCCGGTGCCGATCTTGCCGGTGTAGACCAGTTTTTTATTTTCAAACAAACCCACAAGTAATGAGCTGAATTGTTTGGCCGTACCTTCATTCCGGGTGAAGCCCCCGATCACTACTTCATGGCGCAACTGTGTTTTTATCTTCAGCCAATCGGCAGAACGTGCGCCGGGGAAATATTCCGAGTCTGCTTTTTTGGCCATGATGCCTTCCAGCCCCAGTTTTTCCGCTGCCGCAAAAAATTCTGTTCCGGAGCTTTCCACATCTGCGCTCAGCAAAATATTTCCGGAAGCTGGTAAAATCGATTTTAATATTTTTCGTCTATCCGTAAATGGTAGATGGCAAAGATCTTTGCCATTGTACCATGGAAGATCGAATACATAATACAGAAGTTGTCCATCGGCTTCGCTGCGCCAGTTTTGCAGCAAACCAAAATTGGCCATCCCTTTTTCATCCGCCACAATCACTTCGCCATCCAGTACCGCATTGAGGTTCATTTTTTTCAACTCATCATAAATAGGATAAAATTTTTCATCGAATGATTTGTTATTCCGCGAAAGCAGGGAAACCTTTTTTTTGTAACAATGTGCTACGGCGCGATAGCCGTCCCATTTGATCTCGTACAACCAGCCGGGGGTATCGAATGGCTGATCGGTGAGCGTAGCGAGCATGGGGGAAATGAATTTGGGAGCCGGGGAAGGTTTTCCTTTTTTTAGCAACCCGGAAATATCAGTTGTACGTTTTGATGCAGTCACTATGGGGATACCCGGGATATTTTTTTTTCTCGTAGATGTTGCCATGTAAGAGGATGGTTAAATATTGTGCCAATTGTGCGCTGGAGCATGACTGTAACATGTTAGCCAATTTTGTTCAGGACAAACCTTTTTCTTTTTTCAAGCTTCAACACTTCATCGGGCTTGTAGAGTGTTTTCCCTTTTTTATCCGCTAAACCCAGTGCAAGATTGAGTTGGCGGCTGAGATTGTCGGCTTTGATGTTGCGGGGTTTTACTGCCTGGTAATGGTTGAGGTGAATGGTTATTGCCTGATCGATCACTTTCTTTTCTTCTTCATATTTTTTGAGCTTTCGATAGATGATCATCAGGCGGTTAAGCGCGGGCAAAGCCGTAGATGGGGTGCGGAGGAGTTTTTTATAGACTATAACAGCCTGTTTTAAATCGCCTGCTTTTTCAAGCACACGGGCTGCGGTGATGGTTGCGGTATTTGAAAGGGCAATCTTCATGATAAATGAGGGGCAAAAGTTGAACCACAGCATCAGCGCGCCCCGACGGCCCAGCGCAAGGCACGTCCTTGCGCTGGGCGGGGTAAATCTTTCAATAAATATACTCCGCTGTGTTTCGCCATGACGCTGCGTAGCTGTGGCAAAATTTGTTAATTTTTCAAAATTTTATTTGCTTAAATGAAAAAGCTCCTTACCTTCGCTTAACGGTGTTAGATTATTTACACCTCTTAATTTATTCATCATGGCCAGCAAGGAAAGAATACAGCGATTAAAAGAAGAGACGAGGATCAGCATCCTTGATGCTGCCTTTAAGATAGTGAAGAATGAAGGCTGGCAGTCGTTGAGCATGCGCAAGATCGCCGATGAGATTGAGTATACCGCCCCCATCATATATGAATATTACGCCAATAAGGAAGCCATCCTGCAGGAACTGACCAGGAAAGGTTACCGGGTACTTACGGCCGAACTGGCCGAGGCACGCGATACACAGGCTATACCGGAAAAACAACTGGAAGCTATGTGGCTGGCGTACTGGGACTTTGCATTTGCCCATAAGGAATATTATCAGCTGATGTTTGGTGTGGAAATGAACTGTTGTGTGATGAAGACCGAATGTCCGGAAATGCAGTCACCGGCAAAAATGATCACGGATGTGATACAAAAGATACTGCAGGTTCCGCTGGATAATGACGCGGTTTGCACCAAATATTACACGTTCTGGTCGGTGGTACACGGACTCATCTCTATCAATATCGTTCGCCAGGGAGTGAGTGACGAGATCAACCAACAGATCCTGAAAGACGCTATCAATGGCATCATACGTTCTATGAAAGACTAGAACATTTTTTTTGCCCAATTACTTAACACCATTAAATGATTTTACTGATTTAAAAAACGCTAAAGACCTCCGGGGTTTCTCAAAACCCCGGAGTGTCTTAAACTAAAAGACTTCTTACCCCAAAAGATGCCCGGAGGGTTTGAAAACCTACGGAGACTGTCGAAAATCAATATTTTTTTTACCCATTCGCTTAACATCGTTCAACAATTTAATAACGTTTATGAAACAATTACTTTCCATCAAAACTTTACTCCCCGCGCTACTTTTGTTCCTGGCGGGATGCTCTGCTAAAAAACCTGAAACCGCCGCTGCCCCGCCCCCGGAGGCTTTTCCGGTAGTGCAGATCAGCCAGGCTTCGACCACTACCTATTCTGATTACCCCGCTTCCATTGAAGGCACCACCGATGTGGAAATTCGTCCGCAGGTAGAGGGTTTCCTTGAACAGGTATTGGTAAACGAAGGTGCCTATGTAACTGCCGGTCAACCACTTTTCAGGATCAACGACCGGCTTTACCGCGAGCAGCTGAACAGCGCCAACTCAAGCCTCTCGGCATACAACGCGGCTATCACCAATGCACAACTCGAGATCGATAAACTGACTCCGCTGGTACAAAATAAAGTGGTGGCAGAAATACAATTGAAAATGGCGCAGGCAGCTTACAAAGCCGCCGTGGCCAATGCCCAGCAGGCAAAAGCAGCGGTATCGGCCGCCAATATCAATCTTGGTTATACGATCGTTCGTGCACCGGTAAGCGGTTACATCGGGCGCCTGTTGAAAAAACAGGGAAGCCTGGTATCGCGTGCCGAACCTGCTCCGCTCACTACCCTTTCGGATGTACATGAAGTACATGTTTATTTCGCCCTCGGCGAAACTGATTTCATTGGTTTCAAAGAACATTACAAAGGCAACAGCATCGAAGAAAAAATAAAGAGCCTTCCCCCTGTATCGTTGATATTGGCCGACAACAGCATTCATCCGCAGCAGGGAAAAATAGATATCGTGGATGGTCAATTTGACCGTACCACCGGCGCTATCACTGTAAGGGCAAGTTTCCCAAACCCGCAAGGTTTGTTGCGCTCCGGCAATACCGGCAAGATCCGTCTTGGCCTGCAACATCCCGATGCATTGCTTGTTCCGCAGGCGGCTACGGTAGAAGTGCAGGATAAAATTTATGTATACCTCGTATCCGACAGCAACAAAGTGAACAGGAGCCCCATCACGATCATCGGCAAAACGGGCACCGATTACCTGGTAAGCTCGGGCGTGAAAGTGAATGACAAAATTGTGCAGAACGGGCTCGATCACCTCCAGGATGGCATGGTGATCACACCAGCCAAACCTGTGACTAGTGTGGCTTTGAAGAATTAATTTTTATTTATCTCTAACTAACATTTTTATGTTCAAGAAATTCATAGAACGGCCAGTCATGGCCACCGTGATCTCCATCCTGCTCGTTATACTGGGCCTGATCGGACTCAAATCTTTACCCCTTCAGCAGTTTCCCGATATCGCCCCACCGGCTGTGCAGGTGACGGCTTTTTACCCGGGTGCGAATGCTGAAACCGTACTCCGCTCCGTTGCACCATCACTCGAAGAATCGATCAACGGTGTGGAAGACATGAGCTACATGAGCTCAACCGCCAGTAATGACGGTTCGCTGGTGATCACCGTCTATTTCAAACTCGGTACCAATGCCGACCAGGCCGCGGTGAATGTGCAAAACCGTGTAGCGCAGGCCACGAGCCAGCTTCCGGCCGAAGTAGTGCAGGCAGGTGTTACCACATCGAAGCAACAAAACAGCCTGTTGGTAGTAGTTGATCTTTATGCGGAAGACGAAAAGACGTATGACCAGACTTTCCTGGCGAACTATGCGCAGATCAACATCATCCCGGAGATCAAAAGGATAAAGGGTGTGGGACAATCGATCATCTTTGGTGGTAACAAGGATTACTCGATGAGGGTGTGGCTGAACCCTGCGCAGATGAGTGCTTACAATCTCGTGCCGCAGGAAGTGATGGCGGCCATACAAGACAAGAACCTTGAAGCGGCTCCCGGTAAACTCGGCGAAAGCAGCAAAGAATCTTTTGAATATATCATCAAGTACAAAGGAAAACTGAACCAGCCCGGAGATTACGAAAACATCGTGATCCGTGCCAATCCTGATGGCTCGATGCTTCGGCTGAAAGATGTGGCCCGTGTGGAATTCGGAGCGTATACATACGGAAACTATACGCGTACAAACGGAAAACCCGGCGTTAATATCGCTTCGTTTCAATTGGCAGGCTCCAATTCCAACGAGATACAGATCGCTATCGCGGAACTGATGAAAAAAGTTTCCAAAAATTTTCCGAAGGGCATCAGTTATACCACTATTTATGATACCAAGATCCCGCTCGACGAATCGATCGCACAGGTGAAACACACGCTGATAGAAGCTTTCATACTCGTGTTCATCGTGGTGTTCATCTTCCTGCAGGATTTCAGATCGACATTGGTACCGGCCATCGCCGTACCAGTTTCTATCATCGGTACTTTCTTTTTCATGCAGCTGTTCGGGTTGTCCATCAACCTCTTCACTTTGTTCGCGTTAGTACTCGCTATCGGTATCGTGGTAGATGATGCCATCGTGGTGGTGGAGGCCGTACATGCCAAAATGGAGCACCGGCACCTGCCGGCAAAAGCCGCTACCCTTTCGGCGATGCGGGAAATTACCGGCGCTATCATTTCCATTACCCTGGTGATGAGTGCAGTGTTCTTACCAGTGGGTTTCATGAGTGGTTCAACCGGTGTATTCTATCGCCAGTTCGCATTCACACTTGCCATCGCCATTGTGATATCCGCTGTAAATGCACTTACGCTTAGTCCTGCTTTATGTGCCTTATTCCTGAAAGATGTTCATACAAGTGATCCATCCATTCCTGCAAAAAAACTGACCTTCAAAGAAAAATTCTTTGCAGGATTCAATTCCGGTTTTTCAAAGCTTACCAATAAATATATTGGCAGCCTGCGTTTTCTTGCCCGTTACAAATGGGTGGCGATCACCAGCCTGGTGCTCATCATCGCATCTACTTTTTACCTGGTGCAAAAAACAAAAACAGGTTTTATTCCATCAGAAGATCTCAACTTCTTCGCCATCGCGTTATCCATGCCTCCGGGTTCATCATTGGAACGCACTACCGAAGTCATCAAGGAAGGAGAAAAAGTACTGAGCAGCATCGAAGCAAAAAGAGCGGTGATGGGATTGTCAGGTTTCAACATCCTTACACAATCTTCCAATCCCTCTGCTGCTGTGGCATTCGTGTCGTTCAAGCCTTCGGCTGAAAGAGGAAAGATCAAAGACATAAACGTAATGATGAATGATACGCGGCAGAAACTGGCGCAGATCAAAGGAGGAAATTTCTTCGTGTTCACGTTCCCGACAGTTCCGGGTTTCAGCAATGTGGATGGTTTGGACCTGGTGTTGCAGGACCGCACCGGCAACGGAACGCTGAACAGGTTTGCAGAAGTATCTACCAGTTTCATCGGTGAACTGATGAAACGTAAGGAGATCGCATTTGCCTTCACTTCTTTCAAAGCGGATTACCCGCAGCTCGAACTGGAAGTGGATGATGAAAAAGCCGAACAACTGGGCGTTAAAGTAAAAGATGTGCTGCAATCATTGCAGGCTTATTTCGGTAGTGCGCAGGCATCCGATTTCAATCGATTTGGTAAATATTATCGTGTGATGGTGCAGGCCGATCCCAAAGACAGGGCGAATGCGGACGCGATCAATGGTATCTCCGTGAAGAACCGTACCGGAGAAATGGTGCCGATCAGCACACTGGTAAAACTGAACCGTGTGTACGGACCAGAAACCGTATCGAGGTATAACCTGTTCAATTCGATCGGTATCAACGCTATCCCAAAACCCGGTTACAGCACCGGTGATGCAATAAGAGCTGTAGAAGAAGTGGCGAAAACCAGCCTGCCAAACGGTTACACGCAGGAGTTCACGGGTCTTACAAAAGAAGAGATCTCGTCGGGTGGACAATCAGCAGTGATCTTCGGGCTTTGCCTGCTCTTCGTTTACTTCCTGCTGGCAGCGCAATACGAAAGTTACATCCTACCAATGGCTGTAGTACTGTCTATCCCTGCCGGTATCCTGGGTGTATTCTCTGCTATCGGTTTGGCTGGTATCGAAAACAACATTTATGTACAGGTAGCGCTGGTAATGCTGATAGGGCTGCTCGCCAAAAATGCCATCCTGATCGTAGAGTTTGCGGTGCAAAGAAGGCATGCGGGCAAAACGCTGATCGCCTCTGCATTGGAAGCCGCGAAGCTTCGCCTGCGCCCGATCATCATGACATCACTCGCGTTCATCGTGGGTATGATACCGATGATGCGTGCCACCGGGCCGTCTGCCCAAGGTAACCATTCGATCAGTATCGCCGCAGCAGGCGGAATGATCGCCGGAGTAATTCTCGGTTTGTTCATCATACCGATCCTATTCATCATTTTCCAGTACATACAGGAAAAGATCACCGGCAAACCAAAAGCTATCCAACAATCTGCACACACACTTTCTGTGGTACCGCAGCTTGAACTGAATTAATAATGCCGTCTTCGACAAGCTCAGACTGACAGCAACTGTCGTGTTGGGCTTGTCGAAACATGGATAAGAAAAGGGCCTGCACAGATGACTTCATCTTAATAGCCCGATACGTTTAATAACAAGGAGTTTTAAATAAAAGACCATGAACACAAAATTCAAATTATATGCTTTCATCGTGCTGGTATTGTACGCCTGCAAGATCACAAAGGATATCAACATAACGGAAGCACCCGTAGCGGAAAGTTTCAGGGATGTGTCTACCTCCGACACTACCAGCATCGCTGATGTACAGTGGAAAGATTTCTTCACCGATCCGGTATTACAAAGCCTGATTGACAGCGCGCTGATCAAAAATTTTGATATGCAACTGGCGTTAAAAAATATCGGGCAGGCGCAGCTTGCGGTCAGCCAGGTAAAGTGGGATTATATTCCGGCCGCTTCGCTCAACATAACGGCAGGGTCTAACCGCCCTTCGGATAACAGCCTGAACGGACTGAGCCTGAGCCAGTTTCTGAAGAAATCACACATTGAAGATTTCAACGCGAATGTGTCGCTTTCATGGGAAGCGGATATCTGGGGAAAGATCCGCAACAAACAGAAGAGCGCGCTGGCGCAATACCTGCAGACTGGTGAAGCAAAAAAAGCGATCCAGACCAATATCATCGCACAGGTATCTCAAGGATATTATAACCTCCTGATGCTGGATGCACAGCTCGCTATCGCGAAGAAAAACCTGGCACTCACCGACAGTACTTTGTTCATCACAAAATTACAATTCGGTTCAGGGCAGGTGACTTCACTGGCGGTGCAACAGGTGACTGCACAGGAACAAAATGCTGCGCAACTGGTACCACAATTTGAACAGGACAGGATCTTACAGGAAAATGCCCTGAGCATCCTCACCGGCAAATTGCCCGCGGCCATCAATACATCCACTTCATTGGATGCTATCCACCTCCCTGCTTCCCTGAATGCCGGTATACCTACGGCAATGGTTAAACGCAGACCGGATATCCGCAGACGCGAACTCGATCTTACGATCGCCAACGCAAACGTGGGCATTTCGCAGGCAAGCATGTACCCTTCCCTTACCATCACTGCCGCCGGCGGATTGAATTCCTTTAAAGCGAGCAACTGGTTCAACATTCCGGCTTCGCTGTTTGGTGCAGTAGCCGGTGGAATATCGCAGCCTTTGCTGCAACACAAACAGTTGAAAACACAACTGGAAACTGCCAAAATAGAAAGAGAGAAAACAGTGCTCGAATTCAGGCAGGCTGTGTTGCTGGCCGTTGGCGAAGTATCCAATGCATTGGCAAAACTGGATAAGATTAAAGTGCAGAAAGGGATAGCGGCGAAGAGGGTGGCTACTTTGCAGCAGGCGACCTCGAATGCAGGATTACTGTTTCAAAACGGCATGGCAAATTACCTGGAAGTGATCACAGCGCAAAGCAATGTATTGCAGGGCGAAATTGAACTGGCCATGTTGAAACGTGCGGAATTGGGCGCAGCGGTTGAGTTGTATCGTTCGCTGGGTGGTGGGCAGTAAACACGGATTACACGAATGAAAACGGATTACACGAATTCGGGGAGATAGGTGCGAAAAACAAGAGAGGAATATTACATCTCCATATAAAATAACGGCCGCTTCGGAAGAAGTGGCCGTTTGATTTTTTTTCCGCAGATGAGCGCAGATGGATAGCACGCAGCGGAAAAACTTCTCCTCGATGAACCTTAGCGGTCGCCTTCGGCAAGCCCGGTTTGACGATATAAATAATAATAAACTCTCAGTATCTTTGTTTCGTTACTAAAACTTATGGCAACACATCCAAATTACAAACAGGAACTGGCGCCGGTGATTGCTGCCAGCTGGTTTACACTCGATCCGGGCACTTACGTTTATACCAGTGCAGAAAAGGTCAACGACCCCGAAAAGCATCTTTTGGTGGTGAGGGATGGCATTGAGATCACCGTGGTCACTGATATTTCCAACCTGCCGATGGAAGGCAATTACAAAGAAAATAAGGAACGCTGGAAACTGCTGAATATCCGCTGCGGCAGCCCGTTTTATTGTGTTGGTTTCATCGCATACATCACCGATACGCTGGCCGTAGCCGGAATTGATATTGTGATCACGTCCAGCTTTTCGAACGACCTGATACTTGTTATGGATAAAGATCTTGAAAGAGCGATCATGTTGTTGAAAGAAGCTGGGTTCGGGCACAGAAGTGAATGAGGAAACATGAAACCCCGGCAGTTTACACCCTGCCTTTATTTATTAATGTCGGGTATAAATTGGAAATAAGTTCAAAGGTTCCAAAATTTCTTCCATTAAAAACAACTCTTGAACCTTTGAACTTCCTGAACCTTTGAACTTTTTAATTACACTGGTATTGATAAGTATAATTGGTGCTTGAATTTCACAGGGTCATTTTCAACCCGGTAATTCCTTCGTTCCCAAATGTGTATTCGTATGTGTTGATGTCCCCGCCGGAGAAAAGTGACTTGATGGCATTTTTGGTACGGTAGATGTTTATGTTTTGGGTCTTCTGGATCAGATCCAGATAATCTCCTTGCTGTGCAGGTTTATCAGCATAGTATTCGATGTTGGTAACATTATTTCCCTGTGTAAGCATTACCATATTTCCGTTCTCCCATTTAAGGATGTTGACGATCGGCTGCGAGCCGTTAGAATATGTAGTAGTAGCTTTAATAAGCTGTGTACCGCTATATTCATATGTATCGTTGTACCATTGAGTACCATCGGCGTTTGTTTCAGTCTTTACATTGGTCGTAAGTCCATTGGCACCATTAGTAATGATCTTCTTCTGCGAAAAAGCGCCATTGAAGGTTTCGTTCGATACTACATTGTTGCCACTGTAAGCATAGGTGATGCTCGTTTTACCGGAAATATAACTACTTACTTTTCCTTCTGCGTTGTAAGTAAAGTTGATCGGATCAGTTCCAGGTGCAGAAACGGTGATGATACGGCAGGTTTGCGATGGCGCCTCCTCTTTTTTACAGCTACTGACTAAGCTTGCTGCGGCGAGCAATATTACTGGTACGGATAAAAACTTTTGTGTTCTCATTAGTTTGTTCTTTTTGTGTTGATTGATTAATATTTATTTGATGATTATAAAATGATGGTAAAAAATATAAAAGACCTTATCGTTAAAGCCGTGTACTCTTCAATGCGGTTTAAATGATTTAGTGAAGCAAAACTAAAACCCACTCTTCGCAAAAAGCCTTTCTGTTGTGCGTATGACAGGCCTTAATAAACAATCGGTAAGAAAGAATTAAGAATTAAGAATTAAGCGAAGAATGATGCGGACAGGGGAATCGCAGATTTTAAAAAAGATAAAAGGATTTCGCTGATTACTTTTTTACTTCGTAAAAAATGAAAATGCAGTTTGCAAGATCTTGCACTGATCTTATAAAATGCATTTCAATTTTGCTTCAGCAAAATAATCTGTGAAATCCTTTTATCTTTTTTAAAATCTGCGATTATTTTTCGTTTCGATCTTCACAAATTCATAATTATCAATTGAGGCTTTTATCTGTAAAATAATCATACCTCTTCGTGCTTCCATCTTTCAGGTTGACGATGATGAGCAGGTTAATCTCCCCGGAACTCAGGTCTTTATTGTTTCTGCCATAAATGTAAAGTCTATTTTTTTTGTATTGCCAATCCGTCCATTGACTTAATTCCGTATCATATTTCCACGCTACATATCCATCGGGTGAAACACAGCTGATGATGATTGACCCCTCGTTACCTATCTGGCTTTTGGAAACCACGAGGTAACTGTTCGAATTTTCAGGATGCAGTAATTGTCCGGTTTGTTTATTAAGCAGGAACCCCCCATCGAGATAATAACCTGCCGCGATTATTTGTTTTACGTTCTTTTTATCAATATATACCTGGCCATACCTGCTGCTGTCGCTTCTGGCGGTGAGCAACTGGCGGCGTTCATCTTCACCATAAGAAGAGTTGATATAAACCCTGTCGTTAAGCGCATTAAATTCATCCGTAGAATACAATCCAAACCATTCCCGATTCAGTGTATCCTGGTTGAGCTTCATCTGGCTGAAATGCATATCATACCTTTCCAGGCTTTTTATCCGCGAAGCGAGCTCAGCTTTTTCAGTATCCTCTTTTATTGCTGTAAATGGTTTTGCCAGTAATGTTTTAGCATCGAGTATCCATGGAGTACCATCTGTAGCAGTGAATTTTACGGAGCTCTCTGCAGTTACAAAATCATAATACCTTCTTTCAGCAGGAAATTTCCCGGACAATGCTGCGTTGCTTTTTTCCAGCGATTTGATATCTGCCAGCTTTTTCAATGTGAACGCATCATACAACATCAACTCATTGGCAAAGATCCACACCTGCGAGCCATTGGTGCCCAACACTTCTATCGGGTATTGTGTAATACGTGAAGGAAGATCGATTTCTTCCGCTCCTATTTTTTTACCGGTGATGGCATCATTCGTTTGTAAATAATATTCATCGCTCACCGATTTATGAATAAAGCCACCGGATTGTGAATACGAAGTCGTTTTTGAAAATTTCACGAGGCTGAACAATAGCTTTTTGCCGTCTTTTTCAATATAAACCACCGGCGGCAGGGCGCTGCGTTCGTCATATTTCGACAGGCAGCCCCTGATCCCAAAGAGGAACAGGGCGATAAAACCACCGATCACAACAAATCCTCCTACAAAAAAACGGGATAAACGGCTCATACTATTCAATTGAAATGGAAAATTAGAAATTTCCTCTTTCACAACAGGCGGCTTTTGAGCATATGACGGTTTTGGTTAAACGAACGGCTGAGTTGACATCTCCTGAGGTGTCAACTCAGTAGATGTCAACTGTTATTCCACAACTTTTCAGTACTTTGCCAGTACTAATATTGCAAGCTTTATGGATATACAGTTCAATAAAAATGAAGATGCCATGAAAATGGCGTGGAGCCAGGTACGGCAAAAACTCGAAAAGATTTATGAAGGTGGCGGCGCCAAAGCCGCTCTGAAACAAAAAGAGAAAAACAAACTCACGGCGCGGCAACGGATCGCTTACCTGTGCGACCCCAATACCCCTTTTACCGAGATTGGCGCTTTTGCCGGTTACGAAATGTATGAGGAATATGGTGGTTGCCCGGCCGGCGGCACAGTGAGCGGCATCGGCTATGTAAGTGGCAGGCAGTGCATCATCGTGGCCAATGACCAAACGGTGAAAGCAGGTGCATGGTTTCCCATCACAGGAAAGAAGAACCTGCGTATGCAGGAGATCGCGATGGAAAATAAATTGCCGGTGATCTACATTGTAGACAGTGCGGGCGTTTTCCTGCCCATGCAGGATGAGATATTTCCCGACAAAGAACATTTCGGGCGCATTTTTCGCAACAATGCAAAAATGAGTGCGATGGGCATCACGCAGATTGCCGCTGTTACGGGTGCCTGCGTTGCCGGAGGTGCATATCTGCCGATCATGAGCGATGAAACATTGATGGTGGAAGGAGCAGGCTCTATCTTTTTGGCCGGGCCATACCTTGTGAAAGCCGCTATTGGTGAGGATATTGATGCGGAAACGTTGGGTGGCGCTGCAACGCATAATGAATTATCGGGTATTGCCGATTACAAATTCAAAACGGAAGAAGAATGCCTTGACCAGGTGAAAAAGATCATCAGCAGGCTTGGAAAGCCAACCCTGGCAGGCTTTGACAGAGTAACACCTGTAGAACCAAAACCAGCGAAAGACCAGTTGTTCGGCATCATGAGTGAAGGCAATACAAAACCTTACGACATGCTGCAAATGATCGATTGCCTCACGGATGCCGACAGCTTTGACGAATTCAAAAAAGATTATGGCAAAACGATCGTATGCGGCTATGCCCGCATAGATGGATGGGCTGTGGGCATCGTGGCCAATCAGCGATTGATCGTAAAAAGTAAAAAAGGCGAAATGCAGTTGGGCGGTGTGATCTACAACGATAGTGCTGATAAAGCCGCACGTTTTATCATGAATTGCAACCAGAAAAAAATCCCGCTGGTATTCCTGCAGGACGTGACCGGTTTCATGGTGGGCAGCCGAAGCGAACACAGCGGCATCATCAAAGATGGAGCAAAGCTGGTGAACGCGGTGGCAAATTCCGTGGTACCTAAGATCACCATCATCATAGGAAACTCATATGGGGCGGGCAATTACGCCATGTGTGGCAAAGCGTATGACCCAAGGTTCATATACGCCTGGCCTACGGCCAAAATTGCGGTGATGGGTGGCGAACAGGCAGCCAGGACCATGCTGCAGATTGAAGTAGGCGCCATGAAAGCCAAAGGAAAGGAAGTGACGGCTGAAGAAGAAAAAGCATTTTTAGAAAAGATCACCGATAAATACACAAAACAGACCAAACCGGAATATGCCGCTGCACGGTTATGGGTAGACGCAATTATTGATCCCGCTGAAACAAGAAGTGTTATTTCGGAAGGGATAAAAGCTGCGGACCATAATGCGGATATAGCGGAGTTTAAGACGGGCGTGTTCCAGGTTTAGGGAAGCTGCGGGTGACGGGTTGTGGGTTGACAGATCGTTTGTGAAGAGTTTGGAAGGTTGTTTATGTGTAGTCATTCTTTGATTAAGGACGTTTTTTTTTACCGCAGAGAACAAGAGGGAGCAGAGTTTTCGCAGAGCCTGCAAATATTTCTCTGCGAAAACTCCGCTCCCTCTTGTTCTCTGCGGTAAAGAGACGTTCGGTAATTACAAACCAACAAAAGACAAACAAAATTTCTGCAGAAAACTCCGCCAACAATCATTTCACCCGTCACCCGCAACCCGTAACTTCGCACAATGAACACTTCAACCATCACCATCTACACCGATGGCTCTTCGCGTGGAAACCCCGGCCCCGGCGGCTATGGAACGATACTGATGTATGGGCCACACCGCAAGGAATTATCGCAGGGCTACCAACATACCACCAACAACCGTATGGAACTGATGGCCGTTATAGCAGGCCTGGAAGCCATTACAAAAAAAGGAATTCCCGTTACTATTTATTCTGATAGCCAATATGTGGTAAGAGCTGTTGAAGAAGGATGGCTAAAAACATGGATAAAAACCAATTTCAA
This sequence comes from Ferruginibacter sp. HRS2-29, assembly GCF_024343615.1. Lineage (GTDB taxonomy): Bacteria > Bacteroidota > Bacteroidia > Chitinophagales > Chitinophagaceae > Ferruginibacter. Next base: position 44,868 of record NZ_RJUB01000003.1, read on the forward strand.
AGGCGGTAAAAAGAATCCTGATCTGTGGAGGCGTTTTCACAACATATCACAACAATTCACCATCAGGATGATCTGGGTAAAAGGCCATGCCGATAACCCCTACAACAATCGTTGCGATGAATTGGCTACCGCTGCTGCGGATGGTAAAGATCTTATCCCGGATGTGGGGTACGAGGAAGCATTGGGAAGCTTGTAGGTCAATAGTGAATGGTCAATAGTCAAATCTATGACGTGTTTACTGAGTGGCTGATTTTTTAGACCACCATGCCAGATAAATAAAATCCCGCCAGTGGCGGGATTTTATAATTCGTGTAATTCGCTAAAATTCGTGTAATAAAAACTATGCAATCACTTTCCTCGGTGTAGTTGTCTTCTTAAACATCAACACATAACTACCAAACAGCACAGCGCTGTAAAAAAGATCAGTCGGTATCCTCGTCTTCAGAAATTCCAGTCCAAGTGCCATGCAACGGATATAACCGCTGAAAGAACGTTCGTACATATTGAATGTATCGAAAATGAACGTATTGCTATTGCTCAAAAAATAAAACAGGAGGCTTGAACCGATAGAAAAACCGGCTACGCTGAGTACACTGATCTTTTTCATATAGAAACCCAAAAGTGTTACAAACAACAGGCAAACATAATTACCGATTTGTCCAACACCATAAAAGCCGATACCGACCCCACTAAGATCAAGCAGAAGATCCGCCACGAACATTGCCAGCAAAGGCATGAGGAACGCGAGTTTTTTATCTGATACTACCGCACCGCTGAATAAAGCGATCGCTATAATAGGTGTAAGGCTGAAAGAATTATGGTAGGTTGCCAGTTTGAGTACCGCTGCCAACAGGATCATAACTGCTCCTATGATGATATTTGATTTTGTCTGGTTCATGAAAATCGTTCTTTTGGCAAAACTAAGTATTTTTTTACTTATTGCCCTGCGGGTATTTTGCCTTATTTTGTAAGATGGCTTCTCACAACGATACAGGCAAACGGGGCGAACAACTGGCAGCAACCTGGTTCCTCAACCATGCATATACGATCCTGGAACAAAACTGGCGGCACAAACACTGGGAAGTCGATATCATTGCACACAAAGAGAACATCCTGCATTTTATTGAAGTGAAATGCCGGAGCACAAAAAAATTCGGCCATCCCGAAGAAAGTGTCAACAGCAAAAAGATCAGGCACCTGATCGACGCCTCCGCGGAATATCTATACCTTAACCCCCAATGGCAAAGGATTCAGTTTGATGTACTGTCCATCACATTACACAAAGAGGAAGAGCCGGATTATTTTTTGATCGAAGACATCTACGAATAATTAAAACTTAAAGATTAAAAATTAATTATCACAGGGTAGATAAAAGCGATAAAAATAATCGCAGATTTCATAAAGATGAGATGATTTCGCAATTTTTTTCACTACGTGAAAATAAAATGCAGTTTAGAAAATTCCAACTTCATTAATAAGTCATCGTTTTTATAAACTGCATTTCCGATTTTTTGCTTGCAAAAAATAATCTGCGCAATCCTTTCATCTTTATGAAATCTGCGATTATTTTTATCGCTTCCATCTCCGCCTCATTCTTAATTTTTAATTCTTAATTGTCTCAAACCTTACGATCATCTTCTCCACCATCTTATAGGTAGCCGGGCAGTAATCTATATTTTGTTTATGAATGTATGCATAATCCGTCCATTTTCTTTTTGAAAGGTGCGGAAAACCGGCACAGTCTGCGGGACGTATGGCGTAGATCGAACATTTGTTATCCTGCAGGTTGAGGAACTGGCAAGGCTCTGTCTTGTTGATGAGGTCTTTATTGCGGTCTTTGCGCAGCCATTGTTTGCGGAATTCATCCGGAGTTTGCCCGAAGTGGTTGGAGATCCTTTTCAGATCGGCAGGCGTAAATGTGGGCGTCATTTTTTTGCAGCAGTTGGCACAACTGAGGCAGTCCACTTCCTGCCATACTTCCTGCGCTACTACCGGTGTGACCTTGTCAATAGCCGGAGGCGGTGTTTTTTCAGTCTTATTGAGAAAACGCCGAAACGCGGTTCTGTTCTGCGAGAGCTTTTTTCTGAAAGTCCTGAAATTTACCGGCAACATAAGTAGAAGTATTTTCTGAAAATAAATATTTATGCAGCGAAAATAATGTTTAATTAAATTGTAAGGCAATAAGCAAACTATTTTATGTGGGAAGCGTACAAAAAGGGGTTCAAGGCATGGCTGCAGCTGGAGAGGTCGCTATCGGATAATTCGGTAGAAGCATACCTGCATGATATTGAAAAGCTGACGGAATATATGTTGCTGCACAGCAACCTCAAGAAACCCGAAGAACTGGTAATGCAGGACCTGGAAAAATTCCTGAAATGGATTGCGGAGCTTGGAATGACGCAGACTTCGCAGGCAAGGATCATTTCGGGACTAAGGAGTTTTTATAAATACTGCCTGATAGAACAGATCAGCAGCACCGATCCCACTACTTTGCTGGAGGCTCCCAAACTTACCCGCAAACTCCCCGATACACTGGCTTTTGAAGAGATAGAACAGATCATCGCGGCCATCGACCTCAGCAAAGAAGGCGGCGAGCGAAACCGTGCGATACTCGAAACCATGTACAGCTGCGGGTTACGCGTAAGTGAAGTGGTAAACCTGAAGATCAGTAACCTGTTCCTTGATGTGGGTTTTATAAAAGTAACGGGTAAAGGCGATAAAGAAAGACTGGTGCCTATTGGCAGCGATGCGATCAAGTTCATCAACATCTACCGGAAAACGATCCGTTCGCATTTTACCATCAAACCCGGCGAAGAAGATATTTTATTTCTCAACCGCCGTGGCAGCAGGCTCAGCCGTGTATTCATTTTCCTGATGCTGAAAGATCTCGTTGCGAAAGCCGGTATCAAAAAAAATATTTCGCCGCATACTTTCCGCCATTCTTTTGCCACACACCTGGTGGAAGGCGGTGCCGATCTCCGGGCTGTGCAGGAAATGCTGGGGCATCAAAGCATTACCACCACAGAGATCTACACACATCTCGACCGGGAATTTTTAAGGACAACCTTGCATCAGTTTCACCCGGCATTTAAGAGTTGAAGGTTGAAGGTTAAAAAACTTTCAACTTTCAACTTTCAACCTTCAACTCTTCAACTCTTCTTCTTCGGAGTTACTGGTCGCACGATCATCATTCCGGCAGTTACCCTAACATCCCCTTGCACTTCAGTCATCCGTTGTAATCTTGTGACATAATTTTCATTGGTGTTCAGCACGATCGTATTTGCCTGGTACCCCGGTGCACTTATCTGAAGACTTTTATCGTTGCCGGAAACAAGGAAACTGAAACCACCATCTTTTCCGGAAGTATACACTTTTCCGGAACCGGCAATAAATATGCTTGCACCCGGAATCGGGTTACCGCCGTTGTCCAATACTTTACCTGAAATAGCCCGCTTTGGCTGTACTACCGCAATCTCCCCTACTTCGCGGATGGGCTGCGGCTGCTGTGTTGAGGGCATGATGGCCACTTTACCTATTTTTTGCGCTTTGGACTCGGCTGATTTCCCAAAGAAAACAAGCAGTAACGCGATGTAATTCCAGTACCATTTTTTCTTTACAGGTGTCACAGGGGCTTCCATCGCACGGTTGAGTTGTTCGGGATAAGCCCGTCCGCACACGGATCCGTTTTTAAGGTGGGCAAAATAATTCAGCACCTGTGCATCGCTCATTACGCTGAAATCGATGACCTGTTTGGTACAGGCATTACAAAACCGGCCTTTTTCGGTCGGTTGCATATTGTCCCAGTTTTCGTGGCAGGGAGTCGGGATGGAGATCTGTATCGGTTGCATGGTAGTAATTTTTTTACCGGATGCAGCACCTGGGGGGATTACATAAATGTTTATTACACGAATTTTATTCCGCTTGCAGCGGAATGTATTACACGAATTGCACGAATTAGCGAAGATCTGAGCTGGTCTTCGCTCCGGACATCCCCAACTAAAAATCCTGCAAAAGCAGGATCAGGAAATTCGTGTAATTAGTGTAATTCGCTTTAATTCGTGTAATAAAATTATTTCTCGAGTAACACATCTTCCTGCTGAGGATAGATCGGTGTGACAGGTGTAAGCGCCACCCGCTTGCGATAATTTTTGAAGAGGCTTTGCCATCTCAGGTTCAATACACCCAGGATGCCTTCTTTTACGATGCCTTTATTCATTTTGCTGGCACCGAGTTTCCTGTCCTTGAAAGTGATAGGCACTTCGATGATCCTGAAGCCAAGCTTCCAGGCGGCAAATTTCATTTCTATCTGGAAGGCATATCCTACAAAACTGATAGCATCGAGATTAATCGTTTCCAGCACATTCCGGCGGTAACAAACAAAACCGGCAGTGGGGTCTTTTACCGGCATCCAGGTGATGATGCGGGTGTATAAGGAGGCTCCCTTCGACAAAGCGATACGGTTGGCCGGCCAGTTTTCGACAGCGCCTGATTTTACATAACGGGACCCTACGGCTACATCCCCCTGCGAAACGCAGGCTTCATAAAGCCTGTCGAGATCATTGGGATTGTGCGAAAAATCCGCATCCATTTCAAATATATATTTATACCCTTTTGAAAGCGCCCATTTAAACCCATGTATATAAGCCGTTCCCAATCCAAGTTTGCCTTTTCTTTCTTCGAGAAAAAGTAATCCCGGGTATTTGGGAAAAAGAGATTTGATAATATCCGCGGTACCATCAGGCGATCCGTCATCAATGATGAGGATGTGATAGTTTGAGTTGAGGCCAATTACAGCAGCAATGATCGCTTCAATATTTTCCTTCTCATTGTAAGTAGGTATAATAACAACTTTTTCCAAATACCAATTAATTGAATGCCAAAAATACAATATAAAAGAAAAGTGGCTGATTTTATTTAAAAAATCAGCCATTTATTTATTTATTCTTTAACAACGCCCGGTTGAAGAGTTCCGTGAGCTTTTTCTTGGTATGCATCGGAAAATCCCCCTTCATCATCCAGTCGTAATACTGCGGTTCGTTCTTCAAAGTATCTATCACCGACTTGCCCTTGTATTTCCCGAAGTTGAATACTTCTACCCCTTTATCATCAAAGCTGAAACGGCGGGCATAATCCACTATCTTTTCCTCCCCGATGGTAGCAAGGATGCTGTCAACGGTATTACCTAGTTTTTCGTAACGTTCTACCTGGGCTTCAAATACTTCGATGGTAGCCTTGATATCCACTTCTGCACTATGGGCGTTCTCCAGTTCCTTGTTGCAAAAGAACTTATAGGCCGCGGAAAGTGTACGCGGCTCCATCGTATAAAATATATGCTGTACATCTACCATGCGGCGATCGGTAAGGTCAACATCGAGCTCGGCACGGAGGAATTCTTCCATCAATAACGGAATATCAAAACGATTGCTGTTGTACCCGCCCAGATCGCAATTTTCGAGAAACTGTTTGATCTCGTTACTGGCCTGTTTGAAAGTCGGGGCATCTTTTACCATTTCGTTGGTAATACCGTGAATGTCGATCACCACCTGCGGGATATTCATCTGCGGGTTGATGAGTTTTCTTTTTACCTGGCGGCTGCCATCGGGTAAAATTTTTACGATAGCTATTTCTACTATCCTGTCTGTTGAAAGATTGATTCCGGTGGCTTCGAGGTCGATAAAGGCAATTGGCCGAGATAATTGTAGCATTAGCTAGATAAATGTTAAGTTTTAAGAGTCCAGGGCAATATTTTCCTGAAAAAAAAGTTTAACAAATGTAGTTATTCTTTACAAGTTATCATTTACCGGTTATAATATATCTTTGTATCTTATTCCAATAAAAAAAATATGAAAAAATTAGTATTGTGTTTAGTCGTTCTATTTGCCGTAGCAGTAACAGTCAGCAGCTGTGGTGCCAGCAGGAAAACCGGCTGCCCTATGAACGTAAGGTAATTATTGACCGTTAAATTGATCTCACATGAATTGGAAGACTCTGCAGGACGAGCAGGGATTAGAAGCCATTAAAGCGGCTTCAGCAACTATTCCCCAGGTAATTTTCAAGCACAGTACCCGTTGCAGCATCAGCAGCATGGCCAAGAACAGGCTCGATCGCAGTGATGCGCCCGAAGGTGTGGAATTCAATTACCTCGATCTGATCGCATACAGGTCACTTTCCAATAAGGTCGCGGAAGATTTTGCCGTTCATCATGAATCCCCACAGATATTGCTGATCAAAAATGGCGAATGCGTATATGATGAAAGCCATAGCGGTATTTCTATGGATGAAATCGAAGAGCAGGTAAAAGGGTGAGTGAATGGGTGAATGCCCCCCGGATGAACAGCTTTTGGACTGATCTCAATTTTTTTCTCCTCATTATTTCGATAATAATTTTACTTCTTCCGCGAAGCGCTCCCCTATTGGTAATTCCGTAACTCCTGCCATGATTTTTTTGGCTGAAATATGACTGATCTTTCGCACAGAAACGATGTACTTCCGGTGGATCCTGATAAATTCTTTTGCGGGTAATTTTTCCAGCAACGATTTCATACTCATCAATGTCAATACAGGTTTTTCACTGGCACGGTGTATCCGCACATAATCATCCACACTTTCTACAAAAACGATCTCTTCCAGCAAGATCTTTACGAGTTTGTAATCCGAACGCACAAAGATCGCATCAGTATTATTTTTTGCCCTGCCCTTTTGAAGCTTAAGGTATTCGATCGCTTTCATCATGCCTTTTTCAAAACGTTCGTAGCTGAACGGTTTAAGTAAATAATCTATGGCATCGAGTGCAAAACCTTCCACCGCATGTTCGCTGAATGCAGTGGTAAAGATCACCAAAGGTTTTACAGCAAGGCTATCGTAAAGATCTGTGCCGATCATATCCGGCATCTGTATATCCATGAAGAGAAGATCGATACCCGGGGTAGTTTCCAGGTATTTCTTTGCTTTGCCGGCATCAGTAAATGTCTTCACCAGCCGGCACCCGGAAGTGCGTTCCACATAATTACCCAGGAGTTGAAGCGCCAGTGGCTCGTCATCAACCGCTATACATTGCATCATACGAGGTCGAGTAAAAGGTGAATGTAAAAAGTATCGTTGTCTTGCCTGATCTTCAGCTGATGTTTGTTTTTATACAAAAGATCAAGCCTCCGTTGTGCATTTGTCAGCCCCGTTCCTGCGGAGATATCTGCCTGATGGCCCTGGTGAATATTGTTCTTCACCAGCAGATCGAGTTTGCCATTTACCATCTTCAACCTTATCTCAATCTGCGAAGCGTGCGCCGTACTCACTCCGTGCTTGAATGCATTTTCAATGAAAGTGATCAGCAACAAAGGAGCAACCTGGCAGCCACTGGTAGCGCCGCTGATATCCATCACCACCGTCACTTTATCTGTAAGGCGTATCTTTTGCAGCTCCACAAAATCTTTCACATAAGCGATCTCTTTTTCGAGCGGCACCACATCCAGGGCGGCATCGGTCACCACATACCGCATCATATCCGAAAGTTTCAGGATGGCATTACCGGTATATTCACTTTTGGTAACTGCCAGCGTGTAAATATTATTAAGGGTATTGAATAAAAAATGCGGATTGATCTGCGACCTTAAAAATGCCAGCTCGGTCGTGAGTTGTTCGTTCTCGATCGCACGGTTGAGCCTCTCCGCATTCCGCCATTGGCGCATGATGTAGATACAGCTACTCAAAAGAAACACGACAAGAAAAAGAAATAGCGCAATCAGGTCGGGACTGCGGCGCCTGAACTCAATAACATTGTTACCACGATGTATAAGATGTACTTTTTCAGGAACGAATAAAACCAGCAGCAAAAGACAAATGGTGATCAACGTAAAGAACCAGTATTTTTTTCTGGAAAATAATTTTGGCATCAGCCAGTAAGCGTTGAGGTAAAAATAGATAAACAACAATCCATTCAGTAATAAAATGCCCCTGGACAGGAACGGATTCAGATGCACTTCCCTTACAGGCATTGGTGGCACCGGGGGAAAAGCAGGCATCGCAGGATAAGTCATGGCTGGCAGCTTAGGCATAAAAATAAACGGGAGGCTAAAAAAAAGCACCCAGCCGGAAATATGCAGTAAGATCAGCGGCAGTTTGGATTGCCGTACGTTTTGTAAAGCAGTTATCATATTAATGGAGGTTCGAAATTACTGTTGCAAACCAAAAAGTTTTGTTATAGTATTTTCATTTTGATCACAAAAAATACAAGGGAGACAAAATTGTCTCCCCGGTAACCATAATTCCGGTCAGTGCAAAAGACTTGAAACCCAACCGACTTCCTCGTTTGGAAAAACAGGAATTTTCTTTAAAAATATTTTTTCTTCGCAAACCATATACTGCGGTAAGAGAACGTGAAATTAAGGTTGAGGTAACTTTCGTTCAACAGGTTGAGGCTGTTGCTTTTTCTTTGCCCAGCTTCGATGGAGGTGTAAATGCCCAATCCGCTTTGCAATGTTTTACCAAAACCTGCACTGAACCCATAATCAAAGAGGTTTTGGCCGTACACCTGCAGGTATGTTTTTCCTGCATACAATCCTAACTGGAACATATGATGCTCAAATGTTTCCCCGAAATAATTCTTTTGTTTGTTGGAGTTTTGAAAACCTATGGAGAGGCGATTGCTGTTGACCAGTTTATAATTCACTCCTTTATGTTTCAACTCATCCCAGTTTTGAAATTGCCCGTTGACCGTAAAAGTGTATTGATTATTTTTTGTGAATGCCAAACCAGCATTAAAAACGGAAGGCAGACTGAACCGTGAGTTTGTCAGTTCATCTTCTTTCAGTAGTTCGGCAGAACTGTTGTAGAGCTGATTGATAGTTTCTGCCAGCAAAGATGTTTTAGGTGAATACGTAGCACCAGTCACCATTTTCCATTTTTTATTCAGCTGGCGTTGATCCTGCATACTGAAATTGAGGTAATAATTCCGGAGGTATACATTTTTTTTTGTAGTGAGTACTTCTGCATCCGTATTATCCACCAAAGTCTCCGATTGATTGAGCGAACCGAACAGGAACGATGTTGTGACACCGAGAGATGTGTGTTTATTCACCTGCACGCCATTGGCCCAGTAAAACTGGTTAACGCCGCCTGTACCTTCATAGTATGCGGATAAATATTCATCCGTTCCTTCTACATTTTTTTTTGCTTTGTAGCTGTAATTAGCCGAACTGAAAGGCTGCAACCCTACAGACGAAGCCCATTTTTTATTTATCCTGAAACCGATGTTAGTTCTTTTTACCGCTATATCGGCAGTGGTATTGTAAGGTGCTTTCAGGCCTGCCCCCTGGTAAATTATTCCTTTCCAGCGCAACGATAATTCCATGATGAAAAATTTATCATCCAATGCAGTCAATGATGCCGCATTAGAATTATTGATGGTGCCGGGTTCCCGCATGGCGATGGAAGCATTGCCCATGCCGCTGTATTTATTATTATAACTGCCTTCGATGTCCCCGATACCGAGAACGGAATAAGGCGATGTGTTGTTTTGCGAATAACATGTAATGCAAGACAGCATGCTGACGATCACCAAAACAATTTTACTGGAATGAGGCATAATATATTTTTAACTGGATTTTGTTAGAAGGATGTTGCTGGTCGCCGATCACGAAACGGTCGAATGTATTATCACCGCTCTCAGGCAACAACAGCAGGCCATTGCTGTTTATCTCACTTACTTCTATCTGCGAAAGCAGGTAACTGGTAACATCGTATGTGTATGCCGTAGTTTTTCCGTAAACCTTATCGATGTATAAATCGCCGGTTTGTAATTCCGCACTACCGCTCGAATTATAATTGAAGAGATAATCACCGATCGCGTTATTCGAGGTAAAACCGGCCATGCTTGCAGTGGCTGGTAATGGAAATATTTGATCAAAACTATTCTGATCGGGATGAATGACCAACTGCGCTTTCATTATTTTCACGAAGCCAGGCAGTTGAAGCAACGAACGCAGGTAAGGGAAACGTATTTTGATCATGGAGCCTGTAATGTACTGCCCGTAAGCCTTGTGCCCTGTGCTGGCCGAAGGGAATGTCCTGTTGGCCAATCCTATCCCGTTCAATGCAGTGCCGGTACGATCCACTGAAACATTGTAAAACTGCTTTGAGTTGCGATAGAGTGCAAAATCTATAAAATCTTTTTGAGCAAATACTCCGGGTTTTGTGTAATGCAACCGAAGCTTAACGCTGTCGGTAAATCCGAGTATTACATTGCTGGCACCATTGCCCGTGATGGCGAGACCTTTGAGATAATCCTCAAACAATTCGGCCGTACCCAATTGTGAGGCATTGGAGAGTATCTTGTTATACAGATCCGTTCCTAGAACATCTGAAAGCCTTACGCCTACTGTATCCGACGCGTTTGGCCTTACCACAATATCCTTAAACCCCAATACATCTGTATTGTAACCGACCGTGCTGGTATTGTAAAAAGTGGTTTCTCCGGAAGGAAAGCTGAGCAATTGATTCAGGCGATGAACTCTTATATGGAAAGGCGAAAGTGTATCTCCATAGTAAGTGCCATTTAATGGCAATATGAGTTCAAGAGAATCATATACCGAGCCTGTAGCAATAGTAGTGGAAGAAGGAAGGCCAATGGAAAAATAGGAAGATGCGGAAACTTTCCCGAATTGCGGATCATTGGTAACACCGCAAAGGAAAGTCCCATTGGCTGTTGTTGTGAATGAATCTACATAAATCGTGGATATCTCTATAGTACTGCTATCGAGGTACACCAGTTTTGTTGCGCTGTTGTCTACAAAGTTTTCTCCAAAACCGACATAAGATTTATCGCATGAAAACATTGCCAGCATTGTAACAGAAACCAGCCAGATCATTTTTTTATTACTGAAAAATATTTGCATATTTATTTTTTGTACAGCAATATTATCATGCGTGAAGGCTCATGATTTGTTAATACGGATTAATAATGCTGCAAGGTCGACGAACGGAAGGAATATACCGACAAATGTCGTATCGGTTGACTACCGCGGGTTGACTACCGGAGGTTGACTACCGAAGGTTGACTACCGAAGGTTGACTACCCACTTCATCGATAAAATGATTGCATTGGTAGATGCTAATTCCCTGTAAATACTTTTTAACGATTCGGGTTTCATGCACCTTGATATTTTCGGGCAAACATTAAAAGTTATGATGCATTTAAAGAGAACAATCATGGGTGCGATGGTACTTTGCATTTCTATCAGCGCCTGCACCAAAGAGACCACTACCACAGATATTACCGGTAACTGGAAACGCCGTTCAGATTTTGAAGGTATTTCACGCAGTGAAGCGGCTTCATTTGTAGTGGGAGATAAAGCGTATGTCGCCACCGGTTATGATGGAACATCCCGCTTGAATGACGTATGGGAATATGATGCCGTGCAGAATTTCTGGGTACAAAAAGCGAGCCTGCCAGGTACCGCAAGAAGCTCTGCTGTTGGGTTTGCGATAGATGGCAAAGGATATATCGGTACAGGCTACGATGGTATCAATAAATTAAAAGACTTCTGGCAATACGATCCTGTGGGCAATAGCTGGTTGCAGAAAGCTGATTTTTCCGGTTCGGCCAGGTACGACGCCATTGGCTTTGGTATTACTACAAAAGGATATATTGGCACCGGTTACGACGGTAATTACCTGAAAGACCTCTGGCAATACGATCCCAGCGGTAACACTTGGACGCAGCAGGTAAGCATGGGTGGAAGCAAACGTACTGCTTCTACAGTTTTTGTTTATAATAACAAAGCATATATCTGCACCGGCAGCAATAATGGAACTACCACGAGCGTGAACGATCTCTGGGTATATGATCCGTCGGCAGCCACCGCCTGGACGGAAAAAAGAAAGATCAGCAATGTGAGTGATGACGATTACGACGATGATTATGCAATAGAAAGATTCAACGCGGTATCATTCGTAATGAACAACAAAGCTTACGTATGCACCGGTGAGAACGGATCTTTAATGGCCACCACCTGGGAATATGATTTTGATACCGACACCTGGACTCAGAAGACGGCCTATGAAGGAGTTGCACGCACAGGCGCTGCCGCTTTCTCCATCAACAACCGCGGTTACCTGCTCACGGGTAGAACAAGCTCTGCACAGTTTGACGACATCATGGAATTTTTCCCATTAGAAGAACAAACAGATAACGATTAGTATGAAAAGATCTTTCATCTTCAGTATTGCTGCAGCAATGTTAATTGCTGCATGCAATACTTCTTCAGCAGATAAAAAAAAGACTGAAGCTGCTGTCATCACCAGTGCCAGCTACCGCGTTGAGAATGGCTGGGCATACAGGATACTGGTAAATGACAAACTGTATATACAACAGGATTTTATTCCCGCAATCAGTGGCCACAGGGCTTTTCCCAGCAAAAGCTCCGCTGAAAATATTGCAGGATTGGTAGTGAAAAAAATGCAGCGACATGAAAAGCCATTCATCACTCCCGAAGAACTGTTGAAGGCAGGCGCTATTTCAAACAAATAAAAAAACGCCTTTTAAAAATATGGCTCTATCAACCTGTTAAATGATTCCCGATAGCTCTCTCCTATCGGGATATTTTTCTTGCCGATCAGCACTTCACTCTTGCTGATACAATCGATATTACTGAGTGAAATGACATAAGAGCGGTGAACCCTGATGAATTCGTCTTCGGGAAGCCGGCCTGTAAAGGTTTTAAGATTCTGCAGCGTCACGATGGGCTTGGTTTTATTATTAAGATGCACCAGCGTGTAATCCCGCATACCTTCGCAGTAAATGATGTCCTTGAATTTGACTTTATAAGCTTTGTACTCGGATTTGATAAAAACAAATTCGAATTTTTTTGTAGCAGTGTTGGTAAGAATAGAAGGCATGTAGTGTTGGATTTAATATCAGGTTAATTAATAAGCGCTACATAAAAATAGATGCACCGCAAAAAAGGGAAATCACAAAATCGGTGAACTGGTCAATTTTATCGGTGTTACCGCATTAATTATTTTTTTTATCCCAATGCATGTGCAACAGGCATTTTGAAAGACAAGAGCAAGGATTTATATGCTGCATATGGGAAACAGGATTTGGTCGCCGAAAAAGGGGATTATGTCGCATAATCACGCCAGATGTGTCAAATGAAGATTTTCATTACTACTTTAGCAGGATGAAAAAAGCTGGTTTGAAAAAATGGCTCCCCGTACTCATCCATGTAACTGCATGGATACTGCTTTTTTCGCTGCCATACCTGCTTCGCCCCACCTATAATCCCGACGAAGCGAAGCGTAAAGTTGAAACGAACGCCGGGTTCATTGTTGCCAGGATAAATGACCTGCTTTTGGTCTGCCTTTTTTACCTGAATGTGATCGTGCTGATGCCGGGATTATTTTATAAAAAAAGACATATTTCATACCTTTTAAGCCTCATTGCCTGCTTTGCCTTCCTGTTTTTCTCCAGTTTTTACCTGAACCTGAAATTCAATAATCCGTCCGGACATCTGAACTGGAGATGGCATTTACTTTTTTGCACCTTTGCTTTCTTATTTATACTGGCATGCAGCATCGCTTACAAAACCATACGTGACAAAGTGATCGCGGATGCATTGATAAAAGAAAAAGAAAATGAAAACCTGAAGACCGAACTTTCATTGTTGCGTTCACAGGTAAGTCCACACTTCATGTTCAACGTGCTGAACAATATGGTATCGCTGGCACGAAAACAATCTGATCTGCTGGAACCCTCGCTGATAAAGCTTTCTTCGTTGATGCGGTATATGCTATACGAAACAGGCGAAGAAAAAGTATCGCTTGAAAAAGAAACCGAATACCTGCAAAGTTATATAGACCTGCAACAGCAAAGGTTTGGAAAGAAAGTAGTGGTAACTGTTTCAATTGCTGAGCCCGACCGTTCCTATGAAATAGAACCGATGCTGCTGATACCATTTGTTGAAAATGCTTTCAAGCATGGTACGGGAATGATTGAAGATGCACAGATTGACATCGCCCTGAAAGCGCAAAATAACACGCTTGATTTTTCCGTAAGCAACAGGTATACCCGTAACAGCACAGAAGAAAAAGACAAATCGAGCGGCATAGGGTTACCGAATGTACAACGCAGGCTGGAACTGCTTTACGGCAATAAACAACATTTAGAGATCAGTAAAAATGAGTATACTTTTACAGTTCAACTTCAAATTCAATTAACCTGATGATCCGTTGCATTGCTATCGATGATGAGCCGTTGGCGCTTGAATTGCTCGAAGATAATATCAGCAAAGTACCATTCCTGCAACTGGTGGCGGCATGCGACAATGCGCTCGATGCGATGAAGATCATGGAAAAAGAACCGGTAGACCTGATCTTCCTTGACATTCAGATGCCTGGCCTCACCGGCCTGCAGTTTATCAACAGTATGACGGCAAAGCCAATGATCATACTCATAACGGCTTACGAAAAATATGCGCTGGAAGGATTCAACTTAGCAGTTACCGATTACCTGGTAAAGCCCGTTTCGCTTGATCGGTTTGTAAAAGCCTGCTACAAGGCAAAAGAATTTTACGACCTGAAACATTCCGTAAAAGAATCAACAGGTACACCCAACGATTATTTTTTTGTAAATGTAGAATACAGCCTGGTAAAGATCAGTCTGCCGGATATCGTATACGTGGAGGGCCTGAAAGATTATATAAAGATCCATTTGAAAAGCAGCACAAAACCTGTGGTAACAAGGATGCCAATGAAAACGATCGAAGAACAACTTCCTTCAAAATCCTTTGTCCGGATACATAAATCTTACATTGTCGCCGTCGCTTTCATCACGTCTATCCGTAAGACCAGCGTTTTCATCGACTCTACCGAGCTTCCGGTAAGTGAACTCTATCGTGAGGCCATCACCACTATTACCAACCGGTAATTATTGAAGAAAGCGGATTTGGTCGCAACATTTCCCTTACTCATCTCTTTTGCGCTTACTCTCCTTTTATTGAAATGTAGGTTTGCATAAATATTTAAACAATGAAGAAAATATTCATGCTCATCACCACACTCGTAACTGCTTTCACGGTTTATGCACAAATGCCTTCAGCGCCAATGAGCGGTATGCAGGGCATGCCTGCAACCGGGCATTTGTATGGCAAATTAACAGATAACGCAGGAAAACCCGTAGGAGAAGCAACCGTGCTTCTGATGGAAAACAGGTTTGATTCTGCAACCGCGAAAACAAAACAATTATTATTCAAAAGTATCATTACACAAGCGAACGGAGATTTCAGCTTTGAAGATGTGCCGATGCGCAGTGATTATACTTTGAAGATCAGCAGTACCGGTTATGCCAGTTATGACCAGACTGTTTCCTTTAAACCCGATGGCCCATCTGCAAAATTTTCCACTGACAAAGATCTTGGCAAAATAAAACTCACCAGCGATGTAAAAGAATTGCAATCCATTACGGTAGTATCTTCATCGCCGACTATCAGATTGAATGCTGATAAAAAAATATTCAATGTAGAAAAAAATATCATGAGCGCCGGTGGAACCGGTGTGGATGTGATGCGGAATGTGCCTTCGGTCAATGTTGACATAGACGGTAACATCACCATGCGCAACAGCGCTCCGCAATTGCTGGTGGATGGCAGGCCAACCACGCTCACACTCGATCAGATACCCGCAGATGCGATTGAAAGTGTTGAAGTGATCTCAAATCCTTCAGCAAAATACGATGCTTCCGGCGGCGGCGCAGGTATATTGAACATCGTTTTGAAGAAAAATAAAAAAACGGGATACAACGGAAATGTAAGAGCGGGGATCGATAAGCGTGGTGCATTAAATGGCGGTGCAGATTTTAATGTGCGCCAGAATAAAATAAATTTCAGCGCCTCCGTTTTTGGCAACCAGATGAAAGATCGTACTAAAGGTACGACAACCCGTACCAGTTTGCTCGATGATCCGCAGACTGTAGTATCGCAGGACAATTACAATAAAAACAAAGGTGGTTTTATCTTTGCGAAAACGGGCGTTGATTATTTTGCTACCAACCGGACCACGCTTTCCCTTTCGGGCATAAAAGTTCATGGAGAATTCAATCCGCTGGAGTCTATCAATATCAACACCGACAGCATCTATAATTCGTACAAATCAAATACTTTGAGCCAGCGCACCACCAGCGGTTCACGTGAATTCAACGGCCAGGGAATTGTGTTTGGCTTCAAACATATTTTTCCGAAAGATGGGGAGGAAATGACAGTCGACGCGAATTATTTCGGCGGAAAGAACACCAACAGTTCTTTGTATACTACCAATTACCTCTCCAGTACAGGCAGCCTGGCCAGCCAGGAATTGCAGACACAAAATGGCTATGGCAGTGATAAGAATTTTGTGATACAAACAGATTACACGCTACCCATATCAAAAAATCTGAAACTGGAAGTCGGTGCCAGAGCCGCTATCAGGAGCAGGACAAATGTGCTCGACAATTATTTATATAGTGATAGCGCAAAAGATTATCTATTGATCCCTTCCGCTACAAGTCACTATAAAAACACCGACAACGTATACGCCGCTTACGCCACTTTAAGCAGCACCATCAAAAACTTCAGCTACAAGATCGGTTTGCGTGCGGAAAGTTCCAATTACACCGGCACATTGAATACCACTGGTGAAAAGTTCAAAAACAGTTACCCGGTAAGTCTGTTTCCCTCTGTTTTCTTAAGTCAGAAATTGAATAACAAGCAGGAACTTCAATTAAGTTACAGCCGCAGGGTGAACAGACCAAACTTTTTCCAACTGATCCCTTTTACTGATTACACCGATAAATTGAACATCACCCGTGGTAATCCGAACCTCGTTCCGGAATTCACACAATCGCTGGAATTATCTTACCTGAAGACTTTCAAAGGAAATAATACTTTACTGGCATCGGTATATTATAAACATACCGACAACCTGATCACCCGTTACCTGACCCAGGAAGTGGATCCGGTAAGCGGTAATACAGAACTGATCAACAGTTATATCAATGCCAATTCAAGTTATGCTGCCGGTACGGAACTAACGATGGTCAATAATCTTACAAAATGGTGGGATATTAGCACCAACCTGAATTTCTACAATTCAAAAGTGAATACGGATAACGTGACCGCTGTTTCGCAGGATGCATTGTGGAGTATGTTTGGGAAATTCAACAGTAATTTCAAATTGCCTTCCAACTTTGCTATACAGCTGACCACTACTTATCAATCGAAAACCAACCTGCCGGTAAACACAGGCAGTAGTATGGGTGGCAACCCGATGGGACAAAGCCAGAGTTCTTCACAGGGATATATCAAATCATCCTGGGGGATGGATATAGCGTTCAAGAAAAGTTTTATGAAAAACAATGCCGCCTCTGTTTCGTTGAGTGTGAGCGATATCTTCAGGACCCGCATCAACACCCAATATTCGAGCAGCGATTATTTTGTGCAAACCTACAGCAGGTTACGTGACCCGCAGATGGTAAGGCTCACATTGGCTTACAAATTTGGAAAAGTGGATGCTTCTCTATTTAAGAGAAAAAGCAACGGAGTAAATATAAATGCAACTGAAAGTATTCAGCAATAGAAATTGCAAATAAAAAAGTAGTTTTCATGAATGGGGATTAAGAGTAGTCATGTCGGTTTTCCGGCATGACTTTTTTAATTAATTACGGGCTGCGGGTGACCGGTTAATTGATCGTTTGCGAAGGGAGACGGGAAGTTCATATATGATCTGTCCCTTCTTATGTGGACAGAGTTTTTAAACCGCAGAGAACAAGAGGGAGCAGAGTTTTCGCAGAGCCTGCAAATATTGGTCTGCGAAAACTCTGCTCCCTCTTGTTCTCCGCGGTGAAGATATCTTCGCTAATTATAAAGCAACAGAAGACAACCGAAATTGCTACCGAAACTCCGGTCACGCACAACTCCCTATTTCTTCTTGTGTGAAAATAACCACGGCAAAAGTTCGGGCTCAGCAAATGTTGCATCCCAACTGTTGTGGTTCGCTTCCGGATATACCGTCATTTTAACTTCGGCATTGAGTTTCAGCAAAGCTTCGGCCATATCGAGCGAATATTTCGGCGGCACTACATCGTCTTTTGCACCATGAAATAACCATAGGGGAATATTTTTTATTTTTCTTGCAGTTTTGGGATTTGCGCCGCCACAGATAGAAAATGCTGCCGCAAAAAATTTCGGGTTACGCCTTAACAATTCCAAGGTACCCATTCCGCCCATGGATAATCCGCCGACGTATATCTTATTGCGCTGAACAGGATATACATTTATCAGGTCACGCATGAGATATTCGAGTAGCGCCATAGAAACTGTTGGCGCACCTGCTTCCAAAAATTTGAACACGCGGGGTGTATCTTCCGAAACAGGTAATTGCACATTGCTCCAGAAGCTGTTATCAGGGCACTGCGGAAACACTACGATCGCCGGGAACTTTGTGCGGTTACTATCAGCTAAAAATAATTTGCTGCCATGTACCAACTGAGCTTCATTATCATTTCCTCTTTCGCCCGAGCCATGAAGAAAAATGACCATCGGGTATCTTTTACCGGGATCGTAATTTTTGGGAAGCAGAATGCGGTAAGGTAAAGTATCGCCGTTCCCGATAAACATTTTTTTCTGAAAGAGACTATCCTGCGCCTGCAATACGAATGGAAAAATAAAAAGTACCAATAACAATTTCTTCATGCGGATGATTATTTTATCAGTTTAAAATCTGTTTCTTTAACATTATCACTATTCGTGCCAATGAACAATTTAAAATCACCAGGCTCTGCTACATATTTCAATTGGTCGTTATAAAACTTAAGGTCTTCAACAGTCAGTGTAAAACTGACCGTCTTCGTTTCTCCTTTTTTGAAAAATATTTTTTGGAATTTTTTCAACTCTTTTACAGGTCTGCTTACACTTGCGGCAAGATCGCGGATGTAGAGCTGCACTGTTTCTTCGCCATCGGCATTGCCCGTATTTGTTACGGATATGTCCGCAACCAGTTTACCTGATGAATTGATGGTTGTTTTATTAAGCTTTATATCACCATAAGAAAAACCGGTATAACTAAGTCCGTACCCGAACGGGTAAGCCGGGCTGTTACGCAGATCGATATAACCTGTTACATAAAAATTAATCGTATCACTTGCTGCTGCATGCCCCGTGTTGAGATGATTGTAATAGATCGGCGACTGCCCTTCTGTTCGGGGAAAACTGATAGGTAATTTTCCGGAAGGGTTATATGCACCCGTAAGTACATCACCAATTGCATTGCCCGCCTGCGATCCGAGCCACCAGGTATAAAGAATCGCATCGGCCTGAGCAGCCGCTTTATCAAAAACCAATGGCCTTCCGGCGTTGATCATGAGGACTATTTTTTTTCCGGTAGAATGCACCGCTTTTATCAGCGCTTCCTGCATACCCGGCAAATGCAGGTTGCTCCTGCTCTTGGCTTCACCACTCATATCCCTGGCTTCACCAACACTCATGATCACTACATCTGCTTTCGCTGCAACTTCCATTGCTTCCGCAAAGCCGGATGTATCTGTGTCATTGATATTACAACCTTTGGCATATAACATTTCTGTATTCCTGCCGAGGGCATTTTTTATTCCATCCCATTGTGTCACGATAGTCAAAGAATCATCGGGCCATTCCATGCTCCAGAAGCCGAGATTGTCTTTTACCGCTTTCGCAAATGGGCCGATCATAGCGACCGTTTTTATTTGAGCGGAGAGAGGCAACAAATGATTTTCATTCTTTAACAAGACGATACTTTTACGGGAGAGGTCACGTGCGGCGGCCATGTGCGCCGGTACATTTTTCTGTGCTTCTTCTCTTGCCTCGTTAGAAAATTTGTAAGGGTCGTCAAATAAACCGAGTTCAAATTTTTTGATCAGGATCCTTTTTACTGATTCATCCACGAGTTTCAACGGCACTTTTCCCTCCTTCACCAATTTTGCCAGGTGGTCTTTGTAGGCGCGGCTTTCCATATCCATATCACACCCGGCAAGTATCGCATCCATCGCGGCTTCTTTGTAAGTAGCCGCATATCCGTGGCGTATGATACCGCCGACTGATCCCCAATCGCTCACAACGATGCCATCAAATTTCCATTGTTTCTTCAAGATATCTTTTACAAGATAAATATTGGCAGTGGCAGGGATGCCATTCAAAGTATTGAACGAGTTCATCACCGAGCCCACACCTGCGTCTACAGCAGCTTTGAAGGGAGGAAGATAATATTGCCAGAGTGTATTGAGGCTCATATCTACAGAATTATAATCACGGCCACCAACGGCCGCACCGTAGGCCGCATAATGTTTCACGCAAGCCATTACGGCATCTGTATTCCCGATCCCCTTACCCTGAAAACCTCTTACCCTTGCAGCCGCGATCAGCGAACCGAGATAAGTATCTTCTCCCGACCCTTCCATTACCCTGCCCCAGCGGGCATCACGGGCTATGTCTACCATGGGGGAAAATGTCCAGTGGATGCCACTTGCAGCCGCTTCAGTACCGGCTATGCGTTCGGCCAGTTCGATGGCTGTGATATCCCAACTCGCTGCCTGTCCGAGGGGAATGGGAAATGTGGTACGAAATCCGTGTATCACGTCCTGCCCGAAAAGCAGCGGTATTTTCAACCGCGACTGCATAGCCATTTCCTGTATTTCCCTTGTGTGTTGCACTCCCATCACGTTGAGCATGGATCCTAACTGGCCATTACGCAACTGGGTTTGCTTATCGCCATCTTTGGTGATAGGCCCTGTATGCGCCCAATCGCCGCTATATTGATTGAGCTGCCCGACTTTTTCATCGAGCGTCATCAGCTTCAACACCGAGTCTGCCCGTTGCGCAAAAGTCTTACGTTGTGCCTGGCTGAAGGAAATTCCATTGGCCAATAAAATGAGGAGGAATAATTGCTTTTTCATGCTGGTTATTTTACAATCGATAAAATAAGATGATCGCCTCAATGATAGACGGGCAAACCTATTGGTTTGCCCGCAAACTATCCTGTTTATTTTTATGCTTTACAATAATTTAAAAGATGCTTCTTTTACATCGACACTGTTACCTCCGATGAATACTTTGAAGTCACCAGGTTCTGCAACGAATTTGTATTCGCTGTTGTAGAACTTAAGATCTTCTGCAGAGATCGTAAAAGTTACTGCTTTACTTTCGCCTGCTTTCAGGAATATCTTCTGAAAACCTTTCAATTCTTTCACCGGGCGTGTAACGCTTCCTACAAGATCGCGGGTGTACAACTGCACTACTTCCGCACCATCCCTGTTGCCGGTATTTTTTAGTGTAACCGTAGCCGTTATGTTACCCGTTTTACCAAGTGTAGCGCTGCTCAATCTGATATCGCTGTAGCTGAAAGTTGTGTAGCTCAGGCCATATCCAAAAGGATATAAAGGAAGATTGGATACATCGAGGTAATTGGAACGGAATTTCTGAAACCAGAGGCTGTCAGTCAGCGGACGACCGGTGTTTTTGTGGTTGTAATAAAGCGGTATCTGGCCTACATTCTGAGGAAATGTGGTCGTCAATTTACCCGAAGGGTTCACATCACCAAACAATACATCTGCAATCGCGTTACCAGCTTCAGAGCCACCAAACCATACGTTGAGGATGGAAGGAACATTCGCTTTTTCCCAGTTCAATACCAACGGCCTTCCGGTGAATAATACCAGTACCACAGGTTTCCCGGTTTTTACCAATACCATCAAAAGATCTTTTTGTGCCTGTGGAATTTCGATGTTGGAGCGGCTGGAACTTTCCCCGCTCATTTCGGAAGATTCACCCAGCGCCGCTATGATAACATCCGATTGATTGGCAATCGCCAATGCTTCATCCATCATCTGCTGTGCAGTACGGCCATCTCTTACCAGATCACGGCCAAACATGGTAGCCCTTTGTTCAAATAAAGAATCAGCATCGAGGTTCGAGCCTTTGGCATATAATATTTTTGCATTGCTGCCCAGCACATTCTGCAATCCTTCCCTCACAGTGATGGCGGTTTTGAGGTCGGTTGCCACACTCCATGTTCCCGGCATATTTTCTTTTGTATCCGCCAGAGGCCCTATCAACGCTATAGTTCCGCCTTTTTTCAGCGGCAATAAATTGTTCTGATTTTTCATCAACACAAAACTTTCTGCGGCTGTTGTTCTGGCTGCTTTGATATGTGCAGGAGTGTAAATATCCGTTTTAGCCCTTTCTTCATTCAGGTATTTGTATGGATCCTTAAAAAGCCCGAGTTTGTATTTTGCCTCCAGTATCAGGCGACAGGCATCATCGATATCCTTCTGGGTTACTTTTCCTTCCGCCAGCGATTTTTTCAATGTAGTAAGAAATCCTTCACCCACCATATCCATATCCACACCTGCCTTCAAAGCCAGTGCTGACACGGTCTGCAGGTTGCCCATACCATGATCGATCATTTCATTGATACCCGTGTAATCCGTTACCACAAAACCTTTGAAGCCCCATTGTTTACGCAAAACATCCGTAAGCAGCCACTTGTTACCAGTTGCAGGAATACCATCCACCTCGTTGAAGGAAGCCATCAGGCTACCGGCGCCCGCATCCACAGCGGCTTTGTAAGGAGGCAGATAATTGTTGTACATGCTGATGCGGCTGATATCTGTTGTGTTATAATCACGGCCGGCTTCGGCGGCTCCATAAGCTGCATAATGTTTCACACAAGCCATGATGCTGGTATTGCTGCTGTAATCATTTTGCTGGTAACCTTTCACCATTGCCCTGGCGATCTGCGAACCGAGGTACGGATCCTCACCGCTACCTTCTGAAATACGGCCCCAGCGTGGATCCCGGCTGATATCCACCATCGGGCTGAATGTCCAGCAGATGCCATCGGCGCTGGCTTCCACCGCAGCTATCCTTGCGCTGTTCTCAATCAGTTTCAAATCCCAGGTGCAGGACAAACCCAATGGAATCGGGAAAGTTGTCTGGTAACCGTGGATCACATCCATACCGAAGATCATCGGGATTTTGAGGCGGCTTTCTTCCACTGCTACTTTTTGCACGGCACGGATCTTTGCAGCAGTCTTAATGTTGAACAAACCTCCTACTGCCCCTTCCTTTATCTTTTTACCTATATCGGAGTTAGATGCCTGCCCCGTTACGATATCTCCTGACCCAGGCAGATTGAGTTGACCGATCTTTTCATCGAGGGTCATTTTTTTCATCAATGCATCGATGAAGGGTTTCATCTTTGGATCGGTAGTGGTCTGTGCTGTTGAATTGATGGCCGCAAACAATGCGATCAGCATCATCAACCTTTGCATACTTTTCATGTTGTGTCGTTTTATCATATCAAAAAATATCCAGGCAAGCTCACCTGATTTTCAGTTAATTTATTTTATCAAAAATAACAATACTTCCGCCACCGGCCGAGAGCCTTGAAAGGAGGCGGAAAATATTCGCTTCTATTTGAAGCAATGGCCTCAAGATACCAATGTTTTCAATACTATCGAGCAATTAAAGCATAATAATTCATTCGTTCCTCTGTTGTTTTTATCTTATTAAAATAATTTAAAAAAACAGGCAAATATGAATACTATTAACTTTCATCTTACTCATTTGACCAGGTAAGGCTCTATCGCTTTTTGCCAGATGGCATATCCTTTTGCATTCATGTGTAAACGATCTCCAATGAATATATCCGCCATGACTGTCCCATCCGCATTGAACATTTTAGTGTAAACGTCTATGTAAGCCGCCTTTTTTTTCTTCTTCAAAAACTTCCGGATCGCTTTATTGGATGCTATCATTTTTGTCCATAAGTGCTCGCGGCTCGGACTTGGCTTGATGGAAACGAATGCGATAGGCACACCCGGTAAATTTTCGCGGATCATGTTGAACAAAGTCTTGAAACGACCGGTGACCATCTCCGCAGTAACTGTGTCGGAAGATGCAAAATCATTTTCACCACAATAGATCACCACTTGTTTTGGATGATACGGATAAATGATATCCGGTGCATAACGGATCACATCGGGCAACGATGAGCCGCCGAAGCCACGATTGATGATAGGATACGCTGGAAAATATTGCTGCACATCCTTCCACTTGGTAAAAGAAGAGCTACCTACAAACAATACCTGGCCCTTTGCAGGAAAAGAAATGGAATCGGCTTTTTTGAAAGCGGCTATATCGTTGGCGAAGGGTTGGGCTGTTGCCGCTGAGATCACCACAAAAAATGCGATAGAAAAAAATCCGGTAATTTTTCTGAAGTTCATTTTGATGTTATTTTATAAGATAAACACCCGGAGGTTTGTTTTGCATTTTGATGTTCATAAAGGAAGATGCTCTGTCAGACCCGGAAGTTTTAAAAACCTCCGGGGTTTTATTCCACCTTCATCACTTTGGTCCTTTCCGAAACGCCGTTTTCATTAATGGCTTCGATAGAGAAATAATATGCCTTCTGGCTATCCATTGTTTTCAACCAATACTCATTTACATCGTGCACCATGATGCAGGTGTACAATTTATCAGGAGCTGTGCCGTACCAGATATTCCATGCCCAGGCTTTTTCATCGGGGCTCCATTTTACCCAGGCACTGCGTTTGTCTTTTTCTGTACGGAGCACAACCAGTTGTTTCACTGCGGATGGTTTTTCCCCGGTACCTTTTCCAAAAACCCGCAATCCGCTGATAGCAAATTTGCCGGTTGGCATATGTACATTTTCGAGCCTGATATAACGTGCCTGAACTGCCTTTGGCAATTCTATATAGTCGTGCGGCACGTCTGTTTTATTTTTACTTTTATCCATCAACATGTTCCACTTTTTTCCATCAAGTGAATAAAATAATTTATACTGATGATAGGTGGTCGTTTGTTTTCCAAGAAACTCTGCATCCTGATCGGCGTAATTTATCTGCACTGCATTTACTGTTGATACAGCGCCCAGATCGGATTGTATCCATTCCCCCGCATTGCCGGTGGTAGCGCTCCAGTAGGTCTTGATACTTTCGTCTACCGCGTTATTGGCATTATACGCATTCAGTGTGGAAGAAACCATCACTGGCTTTTTGTAATTGAGCAGCATCCAGCCGGTGAAACCTCCATTACCACCGGGTGCATTTTCTGCCGCAGTAGAAGCGGAAGGAATGTGATGCGGATAATCGCCGAAGGAAGTATTGCAGTACATCACATCATCCTTGTCAAACCCTGCCGGCCAGATACCGATCCTGCGCTCGAAATTATTTTTTACAGAAATGGATATGGTAGATACATGCCAGTAATTTTTCAGGTTATCCGTGAAGGTTGCTCCATGACCAGCGCCTCTTGCAAATCCGCCGGGTTTGAAACTCAACGGATCCGATTGTGGCGTGAACGGCCCCAATGGTGTTTCGCCAACAATCACCCCGTCCGCATAACCACTGAATTCGGTCCCCGGCGCACCATACTGGAAATAGTATTTGCCATTGTGTTTGATCACTTCCGAACCTTCGATGAACGGATCCAGGAAAGTATTGTCCATGTATTCGCCGAAACGCTGCCAGCCGTAACGCCAGTCTTCCAGCAGGTACATTTCTTTTCGTGTGCCGATGGGCTGCATCGTTTTCCTGTTCAGTTCCACTCCGTAAGTCGGATAACGGTTGCTGCTTCCGTTATACATATAAAAACGTCCGTCGTCATCCGTGAAGAAAGCTGGATCCCAGCCGCCGATGGCGAAGGAATCTACCAGTGGTTTCCAGACATTATTTTTAGGATCGGTGCTCATCCAGATGGTAAATTTATCGGTGTAGGTAGAACCGAACACCAGCATCGTATCGCCGATGATGCCTACTGCCGGTGCACAGAGTTCATCGTATACACCGCCATTCCAGGGGCGCAGGAATTTTTTGGAATTGAAAGTCCAGTTGAGCATGTCATGGCTCCACCAGTATCCCCATTGGTTGGTGCTGAACAAATAAAAATCTCCCTTGTAATTTACGATCACAGGATCCGCTGTGGCCCTGTGTTTTCCCCACTCACTGAAGTTTGGGATCGGCGTGTAACCGTAGTCGATATTGATGGGATTGCAGTAGGTGGTTTGTTGCGCAGACGAATCTGTGAAGCTGAACAGGCAACACATGACTGCGAGAGAATATCCGGTTAGTTTTTTCATTACTATCACTTTTGTTTTTTAAGATCGAAGCCGGGGCTTCAGCCTACTTAATCCATTTACTTTTAAAACCAAGCTTTGTCAAACCATTCTGCACATCTTTATTTTGCATGAACAATTTCCATATCAATCCGCTCCGGTAATTTTCTATCATCACGATGATCGGCCCCTGATCGATGGCCAGGTGCGTTTTTGCATACCAGTTTTTTTCTTCGCTGAAACCATCGGCGAATCCGTAATCGCTCCAGATCTTACTGCCGAGGTTGTAATAAAAATGTTTCAGGGCCTGCATCGAATATTCGGGCGTAAAAGGAAATGAAGACAGGGCGGCGGTAGGTTGAATTACACCGAGGTCAACCTCGGGGCAATGCGCCACGTAGCCTTTATAACTGTCACCTGCTGTCAGGCCCCAGCAATTCTCTCCATAACCTTTAAATTTTTTCGGGTTCTCGATACAGTATGCCCGATTGATGAGTGTGTGGTTCTTCGTTTGCAAAGCATAATCGATCCTGTTATCATCGGTGAGCCCGGTGGGATCGATTCCCATAAATGTATATTGCTCAAAAAACAACGGGCCGCCTTTATCGAAGTTGCCTAACGGTAACGTGTAGCCGTAATATTCTTTGCCGTTTTTCCACGAGGGGCTGCCTACCCAGCAATTGTTGTATACCTCTCTTGATATGGGGTGCCATTTGGAAGATGCCGACATGATATAAGTGATGAGCGCTTCATCATACCCGTATACAGGAAAATTCATCTGGAAATCATTTGTCGGGCTCCAATGCCAGTACAGGTTTTTATTATCGTTGTTGGTATGCCAGTTCCAGTTGGCGGAATTCCACATCTGCTCTACCCTTTTTTGAAAATAACGTTCCTTCAGTGTGGTACCATTAAAATATTCTTTGGCGGTGAGCAATCCCATCATTAGATAGGAAGTTTCTACAATATCTGCTCCATCATCGATCCGGTCGAATGGAATCGTTTTGCCGGTAATGCCATTCATGAAATGGGGATAGATGCCATGATAACAATCTGCTTTTATGAGGAAGTCGACGATCTTTATCAGTCGGCCCAATGCCGTATCCCTTCCTATCCAGCCGCGATTGACCGCTACTACGGTCGACATGATGCCAAATCCTGTTCCGCCGATAGCGCAGGCGTCTTTTCCAAATGTACCTTTACTGAGGTTGGGTTCATCGTATGCTTCATTGATGTAATCCCAGTAATATTCAGCATGTACCGTATTGTCTCTTTCAAGCGCCAATCCGCTTACAGGATGCGCCCCATGCCAGAAGAACCTGAATGTTTGCCGCTGAACGATATCCAGCAAAATGCTGTCGCTCACGCCACGCATGATCCCTGTTGGTGCGATGCTATCCGGACCGTTTCCATATTTACCTTTTGTGAGCGATACACTTTTCTGGGCATTCACATTTGTCAATGCAAGGAGCAATACAATCGATAAAAAGCTTTTCATCATCTGTAATTTTTTATTTCGTGATGCTTGTTTCTTTTTGCAATTTTTGTAACCCGATCATCACTTCCGGATTTGCCATGAACATTTTCCAGATCAATCCCGACCGGTAATTTTCTATCATCACCGTCATGGGAGCCTGGTTCAATCCCATGTATATTTCAGAGCACCAGTTGTTGGTGAGGTCGAATGCATCCCTGAAACCATATTCACCCCAAAGAAATTTACCATGATTGTAATAATAATTTTTGAGTGCTTTCATCGATTCAACAGGAGTATATGGAAAAGATGAAATGGCGCCTGTTGGGGCGATCTTTCCATGATCCTGGGCGATGTTAGGCTCATCGGCAGAATAACTGAAAGGCCCGTCACTGGCAGTAAGCCCCCATGCACTATCACTGTAGCCAAGGTATTTTTTCGGGTTCTCCACACAATAAGTATAATTGATCTTCGCGATATTCTGGTTATTGACAAAATAATTATTCGTGTATTTATCCTTCAGGTAAGCGGGATCGTAGCCCATGTAAGAATAATGTGTAAAGAACAACGGGCCGCCGTTTGAAACCCCTACATCGAGTTTGATGCCAAAGTAAGTTTTGCCATTGCTGTACTTTGATCCATCAGTTGTTCCGCCCCATGCAGAACGATATTGCTGCCCCGTTGAATCCTGGTTGGCCCAGCCTGAATAATACATCGATGCCGGAACGCCATGTGTGGGTGAAGCAATGGCCAGCAGGTAAGTTACCATGGTTTCGTTCCAGCCGATGAGTTTGTGATTGATCACCCATTGTTTGTCCGGGGACCAATGCCAGTAAAGGAATTTGCTGTTCGGATATTGTTTGAACCAATCCCATTCCACACCAAGCCAGAGATCACTGATCTTATCGCGGATGAATTTTTCTTTTTCATTATCCGCCGAAAAATATTGTTTGGCTGCCAGCAACCCTTCCATCAAAAAGGAAGTTTCCACGAGGTCGGCGCCATTATCTTTCCTTCCGAAAAACGGCTCTGCTTTTCCATCCGGGCCATTGATGAAGTGAGGAAAAGCGCCATGAAATTTTTCTGCCTTCGATAAAAAGTTCACCACTTTCACAAATCGTTCTACCGCTTCTTCGCGTGTGATGAATTTACGTTCAGTGGCCGCAATGATGGCCATCAACCCAAAACCTGCAGCACCGGAAGCTATCATACTTTGCCTGCCGGGAATATTTTCTTTTGCCAGCCCGCTGAAGTTTTCAGCTCCTTCCCAGTAATAACGAAAGGATGCTTCCTGCACCATGTCTAATAATTCGCCATCTGTCATCGTTCTCGTAGCGGCAGCAACAATATCCGACATGGGGGATTCCTGGAAATCATTTCCCAGGTAACTGATCTTGTAAGAATATTTTTTACCTGTTTCACCAGTGTAATCCGAATAACGTCCGATCGCTGCATCCTGTATCCCTACAGGGTTGTATGCCCGTCCCTCTTCAGACCGATAGACCTGTACATAACGAATAGCAGATGATGTATCTTTTAGCCAGGTAATGTCTACATGTTTTGCATACCCTTTTGCAGACAATAACTGCGGCGCTTTTGCAACAGGTTGGAAAAATTCTTTTACTGTAAAACCGATATCATCGATATATATCGTATTACTCTTTCCATCTTTCGATTGCTGTTCAAAAACGATAGCAATCACCCTGTTCGGGTACGATAATTCACTTCCAAAAGTGCTGGTATGGATGAGTACACTTTCCCAGTCCTTTGTTTTTTTTACCCGGAAAGAAACCGGTTTGCTATATGTGCTATCTGTGTATTGGAAACGCACCAGCGGCAGATCTTTATCATAAGTGCTGTCGCTTTCTACTTTTATATGAAAAGAGAGGAATGTAGGTTTACGGAAAAAATCCATGCCGCGTTTTTCCTGGTGAAAAACGGAAGCCCTCCAGGTACCTGTAGAACCATTGATGTATTGCAAGCGCAGAGAATTGCCGGGGGTAAAAAAAAATTCGCCACTTACCGGAAGTTTATTTTTTTGCTGCGCAATGAATGAATTTCCTTTGGAACTTGTGTTGCTGAAAAAATAATTTCCTTCCATCATACTATTGGTGAAGAAATCGTAGTTGTATAATTTTTCCTGCGCACCAGCGCCAAGGGAGGATGCAAGAGCCAAAATGGCGAATAATTTTTTCAGCATGCAATCGGTTTTAAAGATTAATCGGATATAGCGGGACTTTTTTGCGGAACCAGCCATGGGCTTCTGAAATCAAACTTTTTCAATCCTGCCTGTATCTCCGGACAACTCATGAAAAGTTTCCACAAAAGCCCGGTGCGGTAATTCTCCATCATCACTATGATGGGGCCCTGGTCGATGGCGAGATGCGATTCAGCATACCAGTTCTTTGTTTCGTTGAACGCATCCACGAATCCGTATTCGCTCCATATCTTATTGCCGAGGTCATCATAAAAATGGCGCAGTGCTTTCATTGATTTATCGGGGGTGTATGGAAATGCTGAAAGCGCTGCTGTCGGCGTTATCGTACCTGCATCGTTGGTAGGTGAATAGGCATTGTATCCATCGTAAGTATCTCCTGCGGTTAGGCCCCAGCAATTGGGACCATAGCCTTTGAATTGTTTTGGATTGTCTACGCAATACGAATAATTGATGAGTGTGTGATTCTGATTCTGTTCCCAATAATCGGCATACCTGTCTTTCAATCCACGGGGATCAAGCCCCAGGAAAGAATACTGCGAAAAAAATAACGGGCCGCCATAATCGAAACCTAACGGTAACTTATACCCGTAAAAAGTTTTCCCGTTGGTGAAAAAATTACTTTCTGCCCAGCCGCGATGGTATACTGCCGACGACACAGGATAACGGTCACCCGCAGACGCTAATACATACATGATGAGGCATTCGTTGAAACCACGTACCGGGAAATTCATCGCCCAGCCATTATTGGGGCTCCAATGCCAGTACAACACTTCCTGGCCACCTTGCGTAAACCAGTTCCATTCTATACCCTCCCACAGCCAATTGATTCGGCTGCGCAATTCCCTTTCTACCCTATTGTCTTTATTATTAAAATATTGCCGTGCGCAAAGCAATCCCTGGAAGAGGTAGGATGACTCAACAAGGTCTGCCCCGTCATCTTTTCTGCTGAATGGGATCGTTTTGCCGGTGCTGCCATTCATCCAATGCGGGAACACGCCGTGATAGCTGTCTGCCTTGAGTAAAAAATTAACCATCTTCAGAAGAAATTTGGCCGCGGTATCACGGCTGATCCAGTTCCTTTCTGCTGCCACGATCACCGACATTACACCGAAACCCGTACCACCGCTGGTCACCACATCATTTCCGTAACCAAAATTCTCATTGCTGCGTTCCCTCGAAAGACCGCTTACAGGATGTGCAAAATCCCAGAAATAACGAAAGGTCTGTTTTTGTACCAGCTCTATCAAAGCGGTATCCGACAAGTTCTTCGGCCGTTTCAGCGGATCGAATACCGGTGTTTTTTTCTGCGCTTCGCAGGAAAAGCTGGTAGCAGTAATAAGGAGTACAAGAATGAAATTGAAATGTTTCATACTATCAGGTTAAAAGTTGAAAGTTCAAGGTTCAAGGTTCAAGGTCCAAACCTCCGGGGTTTTAAAAACCCCGGAGGTTTTTTTATAAATACGGTGCTGTAAAACCAAGCGCTGTCATGCCTGCTTTTACCTCAGGTGCGCTGGTAAACAGGTTCCACAATAATTGAGTGCGGTAATTTTCTATCATCACTATGATCGGCCCCTGGTCGATCGCCAGATATGAATCTGCAAACCATTGATCATGCAGGGAGAAAGCGTCGACAAATCCGTATTCCTTGAAAAGTTTATCGCCAAGTACATAATAATAAAACTTCAATGCTTTCATTGATTCGGTGGGGGTATAAGGAAAAGATGAAAGTGCCGCTGTTGGCGCTATTACCCCTACATCATTGGTGGGAGAACTCGCGGTATATCCACCGGAAATATCACTTGCAGTAAGTCCCCATACAGAATCACTATAGCCGTAATAATTTTTCGGATTGGCTTTGCAATAATTGTAATTGATAAGTGTATGATTTTTCGTTTGCGTAGCATAGTTAGCATATACATCCGTCAATCCGTTTGGATTAATACCAAGAAAAGAATAATGTTCAAAAAATAACGGGCCGCCGAGATTGGGACCTAACGGCAACGTGTAGCCGTAATAAGTATTTCCGTTTACAAATCCTGCACCTCCATTATTCGCCCAGCCATTGGTGTACACAGCTTTCGGAATGCTATGTGTAGCAGAAGATGCCCCCAATACATATGTGATGAGCGATTCGTTCCACCCCTGTATCTTCATATTGATGCTGAACCCGCCGGTATTGCTGTAATGCCAGTACAAAACATTCTGGTTGTTCTGCCTGAACCAATCCCATTCTACCCTGTTCACGATCGTATTGATATCGGCCCGTAACGTGGCTTCATCACCTGCATTGGAAAAATATTGACGGGCGCAGATAAGTCCCTGGATGAGATAAGATGTTTCAACAAGATCGGCGCCGTTGTCTGCAGCGCTGAAAGGAATGATCGCGCCGGTTGTACCGTTGAGCCAATGCGGGTAAGCGCCTTTTACGGTTTGCGCCGTATTTTTCAAAAACCCTACTATCTTTTGCATACGCGCCAACCCTTCGGCACGTGTGATAAAATTCCTGCTCACGCCTGTGATCAGTGCCATGATACCGAAACCGGAACCTCCGCTGGTAACGGTTTCGCCGGAGGTATTACGCTCCCTTGCCAATCCACTTACCGGATGTCCGAAGTCGTAGAAATATTTAAACGTTTGTTTTTGTACGAGGTCCAGCAATGCATTGTCGGTGATGTCAGGAAATTTTCTTGTAGAATCAATCCCGGTGGTAAGATTGATGGTGACCGCAGAAAGGAGATTTCCACCTGTTGCAGATTTAAGACCTGTTGATGCGAGTATGGAATATTTTGCTAAATAAGGTAATGGTGCTGTTGGCTGAAGCACTACAGTACTATCGCCGTTTTCGTAGCTGTATGTTGTCAACACCGTGGCATTGCTGTTGTTCCTGAAACTGATAGCGCCATTGGCTACACTGGTCCTGCTCAATGCCGCATTGAATGAAAGCTTTATGACAGGACTAGCATTTAACCCGATATAATTCAAACCGGAACTTACTCCATTTACTCTTACAGAATTAAACGAAAAGCTTGCCGGCGGGGGATCCACAGGCGGTGTAGGGCCACCTCCATCACTGCTTTTTTTGCAGGAATTAAAACATACCAGCAAAGCCAGGCAAACCAACAACCCTTTTGTTTTCATGATAATATTCATCGGTTATATTTTTTATTCAAAACAGTATTCAGCAATTACCAGGTAAAAGTGGCTACAGCCCCGGCAGGAATATTTGCCGTGGCCTGTTTTTTATTTGATTCAATATTAAATATTGCGTCCGTTTTATTTTCATTCAGCACCAGCAGGACTGTTTTTCCCGCAGGTGTTTTAAATGCTACGTTTGGCAGATTTGCAGGCAACGAACTTTCGATACGCACCGAGCCGGCCGGAACAAATTTTGAAGCATGGGCAATGATATAATAACTCACATTCCTTTTGATATCGTTGCCGGGGCCTATCGTAAGTGCGCCCTTGCATTCGGTGCAGCCACCCGGCGTATGCGGTTTGAACTCCGGATCGTTGGCCAGGTTCCATTCAAGCGCATTCCTGCTCCAGTTGCGCATGGTGCAAATGATCACATTTTTGATGGCCCATTGGAGGTCGCCATCGAAAGTGCCGTTTGACCCGGTCCATTGCTCGGTGAAGTAAAGATGTTTGTCAGGATGCGCTTTGTGCACAGCCGACATCGCTTCCACTTCGCCTACGTACAAATGGAACGCCGAGCCATCGATATATTTTCTTGCTTCTTTATCATTGAGTATGGTGATGGGATATTCGGGGTGATCGCAGTTGTGATCAAACAAAATGATCTTCGTTTTGATACCTGCTTTTTTAAAAGCTGGGCCAAGATGATTTTTGATGAAGTCTGCCTGTTGCAAGGCTGTCATCCAAAGACTGGGATTGTTCTTCGGATTTTCCGGTTCATTCTGTATTGTGATGGCATCCACCGGAATTCCTTTTGCTTTCATCTGCTGAATGTATTTCACAAAATAGTTAGCGTACACGCTGTAATATTTTGGCAGCAGTTCTCCGCCTTTTGAGTTCTCATTATCTTTCATCCACTCCGGGGGGCTCCAGGGTGAACCTAATATTTTTATTTTCGGATTGATGGCCAGTATCTTTTTCAAAACGGGGATAAGATTGGCTTCATCGGGTGCCAGGCTGAAATTTTTCAGCTGCACATCTGTTTGCCCTTTAGGCATATCATCATAACTGAACACTACTGAATCAAGATCGGAAGCGCCGATGCTGATGCGTATATAACTCACACCGATGGAATTTTTATCACGTCTGAATAATTCGTTGAGTATTTTTTTCTTCTTTGAAGGTTCGAGGTTGTTGATCAGCCAGGCACTGCCGCCGGTGAGGGCGTAGCCGAAGCCGTCGATCTGTTGAAATGTTTTTTGTGGCTGGATGGTAATAACGGGATGATCACTTTTCTGAACAGAGAATGGGATAGCTGGTTGCTGCTGCAGCAATGCCGACTGATCCGGTTTGGTAAGCCAATATTCAACTCCGGTATTTTTCACCTGCTGGCTGTACACATTTTCTCTTGCCAGTAATGCCAGGCAAACAAGCAGGAAATGAGCTGCGACCGCAACTGTTTTTCTTTGAATCATGATCTGTTTATTTGGTGGGCAACCGGATAATTTTTCTCCATTTCACACTTTATCGGAAAGAGAAAATTAAGGCTGTCATTGTTGAAATATGACAGCCTTAAAGGTACTTAAT
This sequence comes from Ferruginibacter sp. HRS2-29, assembly GCF_024343615.1. Lineage (GTDB taxonomy): Bacteria > Bacteroidota > Bacteroidia > Chitinophagales > Chitinophagaceae > Ferruginibacter. Next base: position 79,412 of record NZ_RJUB01000003.1, read on the forward strand.
TATATCGTGGTGAAGATTAAAAAAGGGTGCTCGATTTTACCGAAGCACCCTTTTAAAATTAAATTTTATTTCCCTTTACCCTGAAGGATCACCATAGCGTTCACTTCCTGATCGGTCAATACTGATTTGTAAAGACGAACTTCATCCAGTTGGCCTGTAAGGAAACTTGCCCATGGTTCAGGACCATGATTGGTCAAAGATGGAGTAGTCATAAAATGGGTACATCCAAACACCAGATTACCTGAGTTGGTAAAATTCAGATTACCGTAACCGGCAAAAGTTTGTGTATGGATCAGGTTACCATCTTTGTAAACTTTAGCGGTAGATGTAGCACCATCGTAAGAGATCGTAATGTTTGTCCATGCATCAAACAAGCCATTGATACCATCCTTTGAAATGGTCCTGTCTCCGGTTCCATTATAAATGAAAGCCCTTAATTTACCAGCGGTGGCTGTACTTCCATTTTCATAGAATACATCAATATCACCCCAGAAATTTCCATTGTGAGATAAAGATACTGTACCAACGATCCCGACTGAAGGCGGTGGATTTTTAACCCAATAGCTCAAAGTCATGCTCGTAAGTGCTTTGATAGCTGCGCCTGGAGTAAATTGAACATATTTATTGATACCACCCTGCATTGCCTGTCCTTTGAAACCAGGTGTGAAGCTGGTACCTGTATTAACACCTGAAGTTCCCGATACGCTATCCACAAGGCTTCCATCAAATGACCAGTACCCTACGAGGTTAGCAGGTTGTATTTGAGATACGCTTGAGTAACCACTAATGGTAAACGGTGGCGCGTATGTCTTCGGATCGAATTTGTCGTAGCACGAAGCCAGCGCAAGGCCGAGCGTCAGGCTACCCAAAATCATTTTGAAAGATATTTTTTTCATATCAATATTTTTATGAGTAATGATTAATAATTCGGGTTTTGCGTCAATAAGCCTGCGCTCAGATCGATCTCGTTCTGCGGGATCGGCATGAGTTCGCTCTTACCTGCCACGAAACCTTTGCTACCGAATACTGCGGGACCACGGCCCTGGCGGATCACGTCGAAAAGACGATCGAATTCCATTGCCATTTCAGACCTCCTTTCGCGATAGATAGCGGCACGCAGCGTGGCCTGATCGGTAGTAGTTACCGGCGGCAATACTGTCAATGGGTTTGAACCCCTTGCACGTGCCCTTACCGCGTTCAATGAAGTAAGCGCCTGTGCTGTATTTGCACCGCCCAATTCATTGGCAGCTTCTGCATTCATCAGCAGAATTTCTGCATACCTCATTACCCTGATATTCTGTTCAGCACCTTCGTTACATGCACCCGGGTATTGACCAAACGGAACATATGATTTCTGGTTGTACATCGGGTTGTCGCCAGTTGCCGGGATCACATCACCTTCAGGGGTAGTTTCTCCGCGGAAGATGATGGTAGCATCCCTGCGTGGATCGCCTGGCTCGTAAGAAGCAGCGAGGTCAGCAGTAGGAACGTTGAAACCCCAGCCGCCGCCAACTGATCCCCTTACACCCTGTACCTGTGAGTACTGGGAATTGGATGCGTCGCAATTACCTGCGATGTATTTTGCCTGGATCTCAAAGATAGATTCCACGCTGTTTTCGTTCGCCACCCTGAAGAGCGCTTCGTAATCAGGATACAGCTGATAACCCATTCCCATTACCTGGTTGGTATAGGTCAGTACATCTGCCCATTTTTTCTGATACAAAGCAACTTTTGCATGCAGGCCAAGAGCGGCACCTTTGGTGGCACGGCCTACATCGGCTGCAGGGTATGACTGTGGCAATACTGCTGCGGCATCGGTCAGGTCTTTTTCAATTGCTGCCCATACATCCGCTTTAGGCGTACGTGGAAGGTTATATTCAGAGGCATCTTTAGGTACATTCAACCTCAATGGCACATCGCCGAAGGCACGCACCAGCCTGAAGTAAGAATATGCCCTTACAAATTTCGCTTCCGCGAAATAACGTGCTTTCAATGTTTCGTCCATGGTGATAGCAGGAACGTTGTCCAGTATCTGGTTGGCGAAATTGATATTCTGGTATTGCCCTGTCCAGAAATCAGCCAGCTGGCCATCTGTAGGGCTGATACCGAAATTGTCATAAGAATTGAAGAAAGTTGCATCCGTCGGGCTGCTTCCTTTTTCAGCATCATCGGAACCCATGCTTTCGATGGCGATAGGTGCAAATGATACGTTCTTCCATTCCCTGAGGTTGGCGTACATCGCGTTCACCGCTTTGGCAGCATCTTCCGGAGTTTTCCAGAACTCAACGCTTGGCTGTGTAGCCTGCGGAGGCACATCAAGAAAAGTTTTCTTACATGCCCCAAGCAACAGCATCGATGCAAGTACCGAAGCTGAAGCGACTCTTTTAATATTATTATTTTTCATATCGAAACTGTTTATTTATTAGAAAGTAACGTTTACACCTAAGTTATAAGTAGCAAACAACGGATATACATTCGCATCGATTCCGGCATTGGTTGGTGTACCACCAACTTCAGGAGAGAAACCGTTGTATTTGAATACAGTCAGGATGTTCTGCGCATTTGCATAGGCCCTGATCTTTTTGATACCCCACCTGTCGGTCATTTTTGAAGCGATGGTATAACCCAGTTGCAGGTTCCTGATCCTGAAATAGCTTCCGCTTTCTACATAGAAGGAATTCGGCAGGTAGTTGTTGCCACCACCGATGCTTGCAGAAGGGTAAGTATTGGAAGTACCTGCACCATGCCAGCGGTTGTCGTAAAACTCTTTAGAGAAGTTTTCGTTACCATACCTCAGGCCAAGGTTAGCATTGTAAACGTCTACATCCGCTACACCCTGCAGGTCAACTGTAAGATCAAATTGTTTGTATGCCCAGTTGGTGCTGAGGCCATAAGTGTATTTAGGATTCGGGTTACCCAAAGCAACTTTATCCCTGCCATCGATCACACCATCGTTGTTCTGGTCAACATATTTGAAATCACCTGGTTTGGTATTGATCTTCTGTGCAGAAGCATCTACTTCAGCCTGTGTCTGGAAAATACCTGCTACCTGGTATCCGTAGAACTGGCCGATCGGCTGTCCGAGTACGGTACGTGTTGCAAGCCCACCACCTGTAGAAGCTGCGCCACCTGCATAGATCGGGTTAGCACCTGTGGTTACTTTCAATACTTTGTTTTCGTTGGCACTGAAGTTACCAGCGATTGAATAGCTCAGGTTGCTGTTGATGGTACTTCTCCATGATGCTGCAAATTCAAGACCCTGGTTCTGGAAGGTAGCCTGGTTACCAATGATAGAGGCAGAACCTGTACCGATGGAAGTTAGTACCGGAATACCGAAGATCGCATCTTCTGTTTTTTTATTGTACCAATCGATCTCAACAGTCAAAGCGTCGTTCAGGAAACCAGCTTCGAGGCCGATATCCGTACCAACACCTGTTTCCCATTTGATGAATGGAGGAACGATAGAGTTAACGCTTGCACCTGTATAAGCTGCACCGCCAAAGATCGCTGTAAGGTATGCACCCTGGTTAACGGTCAATACGGAAGGATTGATAGGTACTACGCTGTTACCAATCTTACCGTAGCTACCCCTGAGTTTCAATGTGCTGAAAATTTTCTGGGTTTCCATGAATTTTTCTTTGCTGATCACCCAGCCCGCACCTACTGAAGGGAAATAACCCCAAAGGTCGCTGCCGAAAAACTGTGAGCTCGCATCCGCACGCATAGAAGCCGTAAGGAGATATTTGTTTTTGTAAGCATAGTTCAACCTTCCGAAATAAGAAGTGCTGGTGTTCAATGAACCGCCATCTACCACATTCCTTGTGGCATTGTTGCCTAAAGCAAGGTAAAGATCGCCTTCACTGCTGTATGGAACACCTTGTGCGGTACCTGTCACTGTATAATATTTATTGCGTTGGGCAGACTGGCCAACCAGTACCTTGAAAGTATGGTCGCCAAATTTATTATCATAAGTAACGGTATTTTCCAATATCCAGTTTCTTGTCTGATTTTTATTGATGCTCAGCTGGCTGATGAGGTTACGTTGTTTCAATGTAGCGGTATATACCGGGGTATAACCACGTACATCGCCATCGCCGAACTCACCACCGAAACTGCTGCGGAGGGTGAAATGTTTCGCGAATTTGAATTCACCGAATACGCTACCGGTAAAACGGTAGTTCTGTGATTTCTGGTTGAAGTAATCGATCGTTACCTGCGGGTTGAAGTTATTACCATCACCCAATGCGTAATCGCTTGGATCTCCATATGTACCATCTGCGTAATATACAGGTACTACCGGACCTGCAGCGTACAACTGGTGGAAGATACCACCCGGGATGTCATTCGATTTGCTGAATGCACCTGTAATGTTATACCCTATTTTCAGGTTAGGGATGATCTGGAAATTATTTACAAAACGGGCTGTATACCTTTTGTAGTTATTGGTTTCCACATTACCATCCTGGTTGAGGTAGCTCAATGACAGGTTGTAATCGGATTTATCCGTACCGCCACTTACAGAAACCTGGTGGCTGGTTACCAGTGCATCCCTCATTATCTGGTGGTACCAGTCTGTTCCTTTACCAAAGTTGGTATTGGCAAACAAAGGCTGAGCACCATTTTGTGCATATAATTCGTTGATGATAGTGGCGTATTCGGTTGCGTTAGCCATTTTCACCTGGTTGGTTACCGTCTGGAAACCTACATAACCGTTGTAGTTAACAACAGCTTTGCCGGCACGTCCTTTTTTGGTTGTGATCAAGACCACCCCATTGGCGGCCCTTACACCGTAGATAGATTCACTGGATGCATCTTTCAATACACTCAATGTTTCGATATCATTATTGTTAAGGAAAGAGATATCATTATACCATACCCCATCAACAACATACAACGGGCTTGCAGTACCATAGATGGTACCTACACCACGGATGCGGATCTCAGGTGAAGCACCCGGAGCCCCGGAGTTAGTGATCTGCACACCCGCCACTTTACCTTGCAAAGCGCCGATCGGGTTGATGGAAGCCTGTTTTGCCAATTCTTCCCCTTTGATATTTGTAACTGCACCGGTCACATCAATTTTCCTCTGGCTGCCATAACCAACCACGATCACCTGTTCGCCGGTTTTGATAGAAGGGAACAATTGAACGCTTACATCTGTACGGCCACCTACTGCTACTTCTTTTGGTTCGTAACCAACATAACTGAATACCAGGATGGCATTATCTGCCACGTTCAGGCTATAGTTACCATTACCATCGGTAGAAACACCGCCGCCGTTCTTTACATTTACGCTGGCACCCGCTAACGGACGGCCATTTTCATCAGTTACCGTACCCGTTACACGGACATCGGCCACCACTTCATTTCCGGTTGGTTTATACAAAACAACCAGGTCATCTTTCATCATTTTGTAAGACAAACCGGAGTTTTTAAGCAAGGTACTCAACACTTCCGGAAGATCCGCTTCCCTGAAATTCGCATCAATTTTCAATTCAGAAGGGATAAGGCTGTTGTTGTACACAAAGCGGTATTCGCTTTTACTTTCCAGCATGCTGATCGCTTTGGTGAGGTCAACACTTTTTAATTTGAGGGTTATCTTACTCTGGCTCTTTGCCTGTACCGATAACTGCATGAAGAACAGAAGCAGTACTGTAGATACCAGCTTCATGCTATTCATCACCTTTCTCCTGAATTTCTCACTTCTGAAGAAAGCAATTTGTTTGGCAATAATCATGTTTTACTTTTTAAGATTAAACAATAGCTAATTAATCGTTTTTTTGGTTTTAGCAGTGCCGGGTTGCAGCCCGGTGCTGGTTTTGGATGTTTGTCTTTTCGTTTTATGGCATAGATCGTATTTAATTAATAAATGATGATGGAATTATTTTCTGTCTTGTAATTAAAATTATAAGAAACCTGCAGCGCCTGTATTACCTGCATGAGGCTTTCGTTGTTGAAATTGCCGGTAAACTTCTGGCTTTTCAGTTTCTCCGATTGAATATCTATTGGTCGTCCGTACCAACGCTGTAAGGTCGTTGCGATAGCGCCTAGGTCTTCATTGCGGAACATCAGCTTGTTTTGTGTCCAGCCGATCTCTTTGATGATATGTTCTTTCTCATCCATATCCAGGTGGGCTACAGCTATAAGGGGAGCCACAGTGGTATTGTGCTGCTTTGGATCTGCAGATTTAACATCTTTGGCCAGGGCAGAATTTTCATTTTCGCCCGTACTCAGCACCGATATTTTTTCGTTGGGCTTGAGTATGATCTTTTCGTTGCGGCGGTTCTTCAGTGTTACTTCTATGGAACCTTTTATCAGCGAGGCTTCCGAAGATTGTTCACCCGGGTATGCCTTTACATTGAAAGTGGTGCCCAACACTTTTATATCCATCGCCGGAAGGTGTATCACAAACGGCTTGGATTTATTTTCTGTCACTTCAAAATAAGCCTCCCCTTCCAGCGTCACCTCACGGGTATTGCCAAGGAAATTATCGGGGTAACTCAGTTTACTGTCAGAATTCAGGATAACATTCGTTCCATCCGGCAATTTCACCTGCGAGCGGGATCCCGGCCGGGTGGCGATATTGTTCTCCGAATGTTTGAGGGTATCTTCTTTTACAGAACCGTTACCGGAGAGTATCATGAACAGCAACGCCAATCCTGCCGTAACAAGAAAAGACGATAAGACTATTTTCTTTTTGTAAGTAGCCCAGAAACTACGTGGTTGTTCCTGTTCTTCCGGCAACTCAACAGGTAATGTATCTTGAACTTCTTCACTGAGCGGTTCTACAGAAGCAATTTTCAAACGAAGGTTGCGAAGGGCTTTTTCTTCCGCTTCCGCTGTCAGTTGTTTGTATTTATGGGAAATAGCAAGATTGGAAATGATATCCCTGTATTGGGGATAGTGTATATATAACAACTCCAGTTCAGTTGTTTCATCAACCGAAAGCTCTCCAGCAATCTGTTTGGAAGCTAATATCCAGAACCTGTTTTCGTCCAATATGGCAGTTTATACATGGAAGGACTTAAAAATGGAAGGATACCCCCAAAGGGACGTTAACTTTTTTTTAAGAATTTGAAGAGGATTAGAGATTAGGGGTTAGGAGAGGTTTAGAGGTCGTTCTAACAGCGAATAATTCTAAACTCTAATCCCTGATCCCTAAACGTGTCGGTATGATTTCATCGCCGTGGCAATTTTTTTCAGGGCTATACCCATTTGATTTTCAACGGTTTTGATAGACAGGTTGAGGACTTTGGCTGCTTCTGCGTATTTGAGCCCGTCTTCTTTCACCAGCTTGAAGACCGCTTTGCATTTATCGGGAAGATTGTTGATAGCTTTTTGCAAACTCCCTGATAACTCCTTGGCAATCAATAATTCATCTGAATTACCCGTAGTTACCTGGATATCTGTTCCATTGGCATATTCTTCTATCCAGCAGACTTTTTGCTTTTTTGCCTTGTATAAATAAGTGAGGGAAAGATTTTTTACTGCCACATAGAGAAATACCCGGAGGTTTTTGATCTCGGGAAGTGAGGCCCTTTTTTTCCAGAGTTGCACAAACACATCAGATACAACCTCCTCGGCAATATGCTGGGATTTGATGATGCTGAAAGCAAACCTGTGCAGGTCGCGGTAAAGCAGCAGGTATAATTTTTCGAAAATAGCCGTATCGCCGCTGGCGGCAAATGAAACTTGCAGGTCCTCTATAGAAGTATGTATGTCATTGGTTTTTGACATTGCGGCAAAACAATTTGATTTTTTAAAGGTAGGTAAAAATAGTATTTCTCAAATAGAAGCAATGAAAAAATGCAATATGGACAATAATAGCTTCAAAATAATTAACTTACAGCCCGATTGATTTTTCAGAAAACGGTCAAACAACCGCATTGAAACAACTTTATTTATGGCTTATAAGATATTGATCTACGATGACGACAAGGATATCCTGGAAGTAACCGCCGCGATCTTAAAGATGCGTGGCTTTGAAGTATCGTGCAGGGATAATTGTCGCGAGATCACCCAGGATGTTGAACAACAACAACCGGATGTGATATTGATGGATAACTGGCTCCCGGATATCGGCGGCGTGAAAGCCGTTCAGTTTTTGAAGAGCACCGAAGAATTTAAAAATATCCCCGTAGTATTTTTCAGCGCCAACAGCCACGTGGAAGAATTAGCCCGCGAAGCCGGTGCAGATTACATGCTGAAAAAACCTTTTGAAATAGCGGACCTGCAGGCGTTGGTGACGGAAGCAGCCGAGAAATTCAGAGCAAATCTGGTTTAGCAGGAGATTAGGGTTTAGGGTTTAGAAAGATCTTCGGTTTGAACAACCTTCTAATCCCTAAACTCTGTATTTATCCATTCTGCAATTTCAACCACTCCTAAAATCATATCCACATCATTCTGTTCTATCGCCTGCCTCGGCATATACCCAACTAATGCTTCATCGGGATCCTGCACAATGAGTTTCCCCCCGCATTCCTTTACATAGATCATGGCATCGGCGCCATCTGCGTTAGCACCGGATAAAAGTATGGCTGTAAGACCTTTTCCAAATACATCGGCTGCAGAGCTGAACGTGACATCAATGCTCGGACGGCTGAAATTCACTTTTGCGGAAGCATCCAGCGAAAGTGTCTTATCCTGCTCTATGAGTAAATGATAATCCGGTGCCGCAATGTAAACCGTGCCAGGCACAAGGATATCTTTTTCATCAGCTTCCTTTACGGTGAGTTTTGTCTTGCTGGCAAATAATTCTACCAGGCCGTTATCCGATTGATTGTTGCGGTGCAATACGATGATAACGGGAACGGGTAGCCGCTTACCTAACAGCGGCAGCAGATTCATCAGCACTTCCAGGCTACCGGAAGAGCCGCCGATCACGATCAGTTTTTCGGGAGAAGTCATCGTTTCTTTCTCCATATCTTTTCTTTGTTAGCTATTTGCGAATAATAGGGCGCAATGGCCGAAAACTTCAGCGACTCTTTGCTACCCAGTGCCAGGAAACCCAATGAATCCAGGCTTTTATCAAACAATTGCAATACCCTCGCCTGCAGATCCTTGTCGAAATAAATGAGCACATTACGGCAGAGTATCAGCTGAAATTCGTTGAAAGAAGAATCCGACACCAGGTTGTGCGTGGAAAAAACCATCTTATCAGACAAAGCCTTATCGAACCGGGCAAAATTATAATTAGCGGTATAATAAGAAGAGAATTCGTGCCGGCCACCGGCCTTGATATAATTCTCCGAATTCTGCCTCATCTGGCTCATCGGAAAAATTCCTGCCTTGGCTTTCTCCAATACTTTCTGATTGAGGTCGGTTGCATAGAGGATCGCTTTGTGCAGCAAACCTGCTTCCTTTAAAAGTATGGCCATGGAATAAACTTCTTCGCCTGTTGAACAACCGGCATGCCATATCCTGATGAACGGATAAGTGGCGAGCACAGGCACGATCTCGGTCCGCAGCGTATTGTAGAATCCCGGATCGCGAAACATTTCCGTCACATTCACCGTAACTTCCTCTACGAAATGAATAAAGAATGCCTGGTTTTCCAATACCCTTTGCCTGAGGTCGGCAAAACTGTTACACCTTTCTTTTACATAAAAGGCATTCACTCTCCGCATCAGCGATGCCCGAGAATAACCGGTGAAATCATACCCATAATATTGTATGATCTCTTCCAGTAAACCTTCCAGTTCTTCATTTGTTGTCATCCTCTCGAATTATTTCCGGTAAGCAATCCCCCCATCACCTGCAGCAATTTATCTACATCCACGGGCTTGGATACATAACCATCAGCACCCGCTGCAAGGCATTTTTCTTCGTCGCCTGGCATAGCCTGCGCTGTTACTGCTATCAGCGGAAGATGCCGCAGCAATGGCTCATGGCGTATCTGCCCGATGAGTTCGTACCCATCCATACCGGGCATCATCATATCTACCAAAGCCACATCTATGGCCGGATCTTCTTTGAGCAGCTGCAATCCGTCCTGTCCGCTGAAAGCAGAAAGGCAGTTGAAATTCCTGGCTTTCAGTACAGCATTCAACGCGAATATGTTCCGTTCATCGTCATCGATGATGAGGATCTTTTTATGCATATATTTTTATTACACGAATTTGACGAATTACACGAATCAAAGCGCAAGCCTGAAATTTTCACCCCGCTAAAAAAAACCGATAGTTTCACCATTCACTATTCACTATTCACTATTCACTATTCACCTTTCACCATTCCCTACCTGTTCTCATACAACCAGATCCTCAATAACGATACCAGCTGATCCATGTCCACCGGCTTGGAAATATAATCCGAAGCGCCTGCCGCAATACATTTTTCCCTGTCGCCACTCATCGCCTTTGCCGTCACTGCTATGATAGGAAGATTTTTGTAGCGCTTTTGTTTACGTATGTTCCGGATGCTTTCGTAACCGTCCATCTCGGGCATCATGATATCCATCAGTACGATGTCGATAGCAGAATTTGCTGTCAGCAGATCGATCGCTTCCTTACCATCCATCGCCGGAATGATGCGCAGCCCGTATTTCTCCATCGCTTTTGTCATGGAAAAAATATTGCGCACATCATCATCCGCAAGCAGTACAGTTTTTCCTTTCAACACACTTTCCTGCATTACGGAATGCTCAAAATTAGGGAGCCCCTTTTTACTATTCTCCTGCACCATATGGAGGAAGAGGGTCACTTCATCGAGGATGCGCTGGTAAGAATTAGCGGTCTTCAATACGATCGCGTCTGCATATTTTTTCAACTTGAACTCTTCCGGCTGCGATAATTGTTTGCCGGTAAAAAGTATCACCGGCATGCTTTCCAGCCCTTCGCTCTGTTTCACTTTTTCCAGCAATTCTTCATAACTATTATCCGTAATACCCATATCGAGTATCACACAATCAACTTCACTTTTGTGCAACGAAGTGATACTGTCTTCGAGGCTCTGGTTGATCTCTGTATGCACATTATAAGTGCCGAGGTAATAAGCCAATGCCTTAGCATGTTTGTAATTCTCTTCGATGATCAGTACTTTTTTCTCTTTCTTACTCAATACAAATTCTATCTTATCAAATATCGTATTCAGCTGCTCGAACGCTACCGGCTTGTTGATGAAATCGATCGCACCTTTCAACAGGCTTTCTTTTTTCACTTCAAAAGAAGACATGATATGAACCGGGATATGCCTGGTGGCCGCATTGTTTTTCAGGGTTTCCAATACTTCCCAGCCATTCTTCACAGGTAACTGGATATCGAGCAAGATCCCCGCAGGTAAATATTGTTTCGCCAGTTCGATCCCCACATCGCCCCTTACAGCAGCCACTGCCTTATACCCTTTCTGGCGGGCATATTCCACCAGCGCTTTTGCGAATGCGGTATCGTCTTCAATGATCAATAATATCTTGTCATCGGCTGTAATAACTGCACGATCGTCTTCAATGTCTTCGGGAATGATATCGGTATGATAACGTTTGTCTTCCGCTTTGATCCCGATACCGCTTATGGGCGCTGCCTGTTTCTTTTGAACCTTTGGTTCCGGCTCTTTTTCCCCCGCAGGAAACTGCACATAATGTACGGGAATGCACAATACAAACTCGCTTCCTTCGCCAGGCGTGCTGGTAACAGTGATCTCTCCACCCAGTAATTTCGCCAGCTCGCGGCTGATGGATAATCCAAGCCCGGTGCCGCCAAACTTACGGCGGGTAGAGCCATCTTCCTGCTGAAACGCTTCAAAGATCAGGTCGAGTTTATCTGAACTGATACCGATGCCGGAATCTTTTACAAGAAAACAAATGAAGCCTGGCCTGTTTTCCGGACAATTCAGCGTAAGCTGTACAAATCCTTTCTGGGTAAATTTGAAAGCATTCGATAATAGATTTTTCAACACCTGCTCCAGGCGCATCTTATCCGTTTCTATTACGGCAGGTACGTTAGAATGTACATCTATCCTCCACTCCACGTTGTTCATTTTCGCCATCGGCTCAAACAGGCCATTCACATCATGGATCATTTCGCTGATCGGTACAGGCAGGGGCTCGATGGTCATTTTGCCTGCTTCAATTTTTGAAAGGTCCAGTATCTCGTCTATCAGTTGCAGCAATCCATTGCCCGAACTTTGTATCACCTGTGCATACTGCACCTGGTCGGGAGTAAGATTTTGCTCATTGTTTTCCGACATCAGCCGCGAAAGCAATAAGATCGAATTCAGCGGTGTACGCAACTCATGCGACATATTTGCCAGGAACTCCGATTTATATTTTGTAGACAAGGCAAGTTCTTCCGAACGTTTCTGTATCTCATTATTTTTCTCAATGATGAGCTCATTTTGTTGCGACAGCATCCCTGCCCTTTCTTCCAGCAGGGTATTTGTTTCAATGAGTTCTTCAGACTGCACTTTCAATTCTTCTTCCGATGTCTGCAGTTGCTGTGCCTGCATTTCCAGCTCTACGTTGATCTGTTCGAGCTCGCTTTGCTGGCTCATCAGTTCTTCTGCCTGCGCCTGTGTCTCTTCCAATAGTTCCTGTACCTTCTGGCGTGTCTGAACAGTATTTACAGCTATGCCGATATTTTCCCCGATCGAGCCGAAAAAGGCTTTATCCCTTTCCGTATAGTTATTGACAGAACCCAGTTCGATCACCGCTTTGATATTTCCCTGGTAAAGAACGGGCAGCAGTGCAATGTTGGTGGGTTGTACGCTGGCGGCAGCAAAACTTATGCTGATTTCATTTTCAGGAATATCTTTCACCACGATCATCTTACGGGTGCGGGCGCATTCTCCGGGAAGCCCTTCACCCATTCTGAATGTCTGCATGGATGGGTTTTCGGCCAGGGCGAAACCATTTTGCAAAGAAAAGCTTTCATCGCTTTCCGCGATATAAAATGCCCCCACCAGGCTATCCGTATAAGACGAGATAAAACTCATCAGTTTTTGCGAAAGGCTGTTCATGTCATTTTCGCCCAGTATTGCATCATTGAGGCCGGCTACCCCGGTCTTGAGCCATTCCCTGTCGGCAAGCTCGGTAAAGGAAACCTCCAGCGAATGTGCCATCTTGTTGAGTGCGCCTGAAATGCTGGCCAGGCTATCCGTATCAGCATCCTGTACCCGAACGCTGTAATCGCCGGAAGATATCTGCCCGGCAATATGATTGATCATTTCTATACGGTTACTGATGGCGATATCTTTGTTCAGCAATTCTTCCTGTAATCTTGTTTTATCTGCAATGTCTTTTTTCACTTTCAGGTAAAACACGATGGTGATGAGTAACGCAAAAAATGCGGCAACTACTATCAACACAGGTGTAAAGGCGGAAAACCTGTTCATCGTTGCCGTCCTTGCATCAAGCAGCGTACGTTCACGATCCGTCATATTTTTTACGATGGCACGCACACTATCCATGAAAGATTTACCCCTGTACAATTCATTCAGTTCAATCGGGGCATTATTTTTACGCATATCTATCAAAGCCTGCAGACTGGAAAACCTTCGTGTTACCAATTCGCTCAACTCTGCCAGCCTTACCTGCTGCATGTTATTATCGATGGTCAATTCTTTTAATGCTGAAATATGCACTTTTACTTTATCGAATGCGCCATTGTACGGATCGAGAAAAATTTCTTTGCCGGTCAGTAAAAAACCACGTTGCCCGGTTTCCGCATCTTTCATATCGGAAATGGTCTGATCAAGATGCTGCACCACTTCAGTGGTATGCGCTACTTCGGCCGAACTGTGCAGCAGGCTGCGGATGCTGATAAAAGATGCGGCGGAACTAAGTATCAGGATCAGCAGTGAGATGCTGAATCCAATGAGAAGGTTTCGGTTCAGGGATGACTTCATAAATCAGTTACAGTTTTATTTTAAGGTGATGCTGGTTGCTGGATGCTGGATGCTGGTTATCGTAGCGAAGAAAGAAGCAGTTCACAAAAATTATGAACATCCACTATCCAGTATCCAGCAACCAGCATCGGTTTTACTTTTGCGGCAATTCGATCCAGAATACGGAACCCTTGCCCGGCTCACTTTCTACACCAAAACCGGCGTGATGTTTTCGCAGTATCTCTGCGCAGATGTAAAGCCCTATGCCGAGCCCCTGCGGCGTTGAATCCGTATCGGATACCCGGAAAAATTTATTGAAAATATTTTCACTGTCGGCCCGGGAAATGCCGATACCAAAATCCTGCACGCCAAAATAAACCTTTCCATCTTCCTGTTTGCGGGTGATGAGTTTTATCTCTTTCGAATTGGGCGCATATTTTACCGCATTACTTACAAAATTGATGATCACCTGCTCGAGGCGCACTTCATTGGCCATCACTTTCACTCCTGCCCTGCCTTCGCGGGTGATATCCCGGGAAGGATATATCTGCTGCAGCATTTCCACCGTACGGTCGATCAATTGATCGAAATCCGTTTCTTTCAGATCAAAATTCAGCTTGCCGTTTTCAATTTTAGAAATATCCAGCAGATCGTTGATGAGTGTATCCAGTTTGTTTACCTGCATCAGAGTCCTGTCTACATAAGGTTTTGTTTCCGTTTCAGGCGGGGTAACAGTGTCGAGTAATTGCACATAAGCCTTGATGCTGGTGAGCGGCGTTTTCAGTTCATGGCTCGCGATGGTAAGAAAATCATCCTTACGTTTTACCGCCATTTTTTGCTCATTGATATCGGTGAATGTGCCCACCCATTTTACCACGGCACCATTTTCGATGATGGGTATCGCGGTAAGCAGGTGATAATGCCATACCTCACTTTTCAGCTTGCGGATGCGCACTTCCGCTTCCAGTTCCCTGCCCGACATCACGGCATTGTTCCACAGGTCTTTTATAGGAGCGTCTTCGGGATGGCTGGAAATGAATTTGGTAATGGAATCGCTGTACAGGTACCAGTTTTCATTTACGAAGTCGATCAAACCTGCGGAAGTCGCTGTGAAAGCGATCTGCGGAATGGCTTCCAGTATACCGTGCAGTTCCTGGGCTTTTTCCTGTATCTGCTGCTCCGTCTTTTTGCGGAATTCTATTTCCGACCGAAGGCTTTCCTGCATCAGGTTGAGCTCGCGGTTTTGTTCGTATAAGCGGACGAATGTTTTTACTTTAAGCAACAAGATATCCGGATCGATGGGTTTGATGATATAATCGATAGCGCCGGAATTATACCCTTTTGTAATGAACTTTTTTTCTGTGCTTACCGCTGAAAGAAAAATGATGGGAATATCTTTTGTCTGGCTGTTGCCCGAAAGTATCTCCGCCACTTCAAAACCATCCATTCCCGGCATTTGAACATCCAGGATGATGAGTGCATATTTTTGCTTGAGTGTTTTTTTGAGGGCTTCTTCACCGCTGCCTGCCGAGTCTACCGGGAACGAATGCAACTCAAGAATAGACTTGAGGGAGAAAATGTTTTCCGGCCGGTCATCTACAATCAGGATCATGCTTGCGGGTTAATGAATACAGTCAGTTAAATTTTTAATATTTTATTGAATGTGTGCTAAGATACGTTATGAATAGCGGTAAAAAACCTATATATTATATAACATCCGCACACAACAATTCCACCTGGATTTTATCCGGATGGGTTATGATATCCTAAAATGTGCCAAAAATTTTTACGTAGTAAAGCTTTGTATCCCGCGGGCAAGGTAAAGATGAATGGGGAAAAAGATGCCTGATTGGGGAATCGGCATGTTTCAATATTATTTGGATAGTATCAACCAAGAACATAAAAACCCGGTCATTTATCATTGGTACTTTTTTGCCTGGCGGTAAATTTTTCCTCGACAGGCCGGCAACAGTATTCCCTGCCAACTCCTTCCCTTGCTACTGCCAGTCAGCTGGTCACTATTTCTCCACAAAAAAATACAAAGATCATATCAGGTGCAACTCTGGGATCATAAGATCACTTGCTGTCCCGCCTTAGTTCTTTTCCTGTTTAACCTTACCACCGCATACATCACAACCGCGGACAAGCCGATCAGTAACGCGTAGCTTAAACCCAGGTTGCGCTCGTCTTTGGCGGGAATGGTAAACACTACTGCATAACTCAGTATAGAAACGATCACATACACTATACCTCCCGCCAGGCCACCGGCTATGGCCGCGTTTTCAGGAAACTGGCGCATGCTGAAAGTGAAATAATTATTGTAAGTGTAACCCGCCGTTACATGAATTAAAAATGCGAACAGCACCAGTGTGAAAAGATTGCTCACAAAGCCCACACTGAGCAACATGAGCACGACAAAAAATATCTGCAGGATTATATTCACCGAAAGTTTTTTGAAGAAAGGCCTGTTAATCGTGGCTTTACCAATAAACCCACCAGTCATCCATGCAAGACCGAGTATGAGTGAACAATACCCGGCAACTACCGGTGTAAGATGAAATTCGTGCTCGATGATGAATGGGCCGGTCATATTATACACCATCACCATGGAGTATGCAAAACCGAGGATCACCAGCCCCAGCGTGAAATGTGCCGTGCGGATCATTTTGGCATATACTTTTATAATGCGGCCCAGATCAAAACCTTTGATCTCTTTCAATGTTTCCCCACCGAAAATGATCTCCAGTACCAGTATCACTACCGCATAAACTGCCAGGAAATAAAAATTAGATTGCCAACCAAATACATCCTGCAGGTAACCGCCCAGGAACGGCGCCAGTATGGGCCCGGTAGACCAGATGATGGTGAATATGCTGAGGTAATATTTCAATTTATCGCCGGTAAATACATCCACGAAATACGCCCGTTTGGAAACCACTATCAATGCTACCGTAATGCCGTGCACTGCCCGCATGGCGTAGATCAGGTAGATATTATGCGTCATGCCGATGATGATGCTCGCCAAGGCAAAAACCACCAGTCCGCCGAGGCCGATCTTATACCTTCCGTAACTATCGAGCAGGCTGCCGACAAATAATTGCGAGAGGCCATAACTGATGAGAAATATCGTGATCGTCATTTGCACCTGTATGCTGCCTGCGTGCAAACCTACCCCCATAGAAGGTAATGAAGGAATATAAATATCAATCGCAAAACCTGATAACGGTATCAGTGCCAATGATAAGAAGGTGGCGATGCCCTGGTTATTTTGTTTGATCCTTTTTATAGGCCCCTGTGTTGCTATGTCCATATCCTTGATTCTTTAGATATATAATTTGAAATACGAATTACACGAATTATACGCGTACCCTGTTCAATAATTAGATGAACGGGCATTTTCACCCGTTGAGGCGTGTTGGTTAGATGCCGGGATTAAACTACCGTCGCTATTGGAATAGCGGGATTTGACTATTCCCCGTGCTAACAACATTCAACATGTCAGGAACTACTTCCCCATTCCCCCTTACCCTCGACACCTTTATAACGAGATTTTCTATCCCACCGAATGTTTCCGGAATGATTGCTTTCATATTAATTATCTTAAAACAGAAAAACAAAATTATACCATTAATGACAAACAAATTGGTACAATTATGATATAAATTGGTATTTTTACCCCATGCAAAAGGAAAATATTTACGAACCGTTCTCTATAAAGTTTGTGACGGCAGATGATTGCCCCAGGCCCGGGCACGGGCATAATTTTTTTGAACTGGTGTATGTGATCTCGGGCACCGGCACTCAATCCATCAATGATAATACTTTTCATTACCGTGCCGGGCATATGTTCCTTATCACACCGGAAGATTCCCATTCGTTTGAGATTGAAACAACGACGGAATTTTTCTTTCTTCGTTTTACCGATATCTATCTAAAGAACAGCAGCCTGCTTTCCGATAATATCCAGCGGCTCGAATTCATTTTGCACAATGCCAATCACCGCCCTGGTTGCATATTAAAAAACCATAGCGACAAACCTTTTGTGGGATCCACTGTGGAAGCCATCCGGCATGAATTTGAAAACAAAGATCTGTACAACCGGGAGTTGGTGCAGCAAATGGTGAATACACTGATCATCATCGTGGCACGCAACATAGCCCGTTATCTTCCGGAGCAGGTGAATATGGGTACTGAAGAAAAAGCGATGGATATTCTGCAATACATCCAGCAGAATATTTATTATCCCGAAAAATTGAAAGCATCCAGCATCAGCAGCAACTTCGCGGTTTCAGAGGCATATATCGGACGCTATTTCAAACGCCATGCAAATGAGACTTTGCAGCAGTACATCACCAATTATAAAACTAAGATGATCGAGCACAGGCTGCAGTTCAGCGACAAACGCCTGAACGAGATCGCGGGTGAATTCGGTTTTACTGATGAAAGCCATTTCAATAAATTCTTTCGCAAACAAAGCGGGCAAAGCCCGAAGGCATACAGGAAGGAAATGAGGGAAGCTGTTTAGATCATAAAAAAGCCGCCGCATATCTCAGCGACGGTTAAATGTTGAACTGACTCCATTCAGCCTGACAACTATTTTTTAATTATTTGTCGTACTTATATACCACTTTTGATACATCGCCGAAAGAATTTTTTGACTCCAGCTTTACAGGATAACCTTGTGAATCGAGTGTATACATAAAATCAACAGAAAAAGAAGGAGTGCTGTCTGCATAACTTGTTGTCGATTTCTTTACCAGGTGTTTGGAATTTACCCCGATGATATCTGTGACAGCACATTCAAACCTATACAGATCAATTCCTGTGATATCCTCGAGGTTGAAGTATTCGTAAGTTATATAGTATTTCAACACGCCATTGATCCATACATCAAAGCGGGTGATGTCGCCATTTGTCCAGGTATACACTTTTTTTATCACATTTCCATTGCTTCGTGTATCCGTAACAGATAGTAGTTCACCTGCCTGGCCATATGTATAAACGTATTCGGTTGTATAGGGCGAGTTCGCTACGTAAGCCGCATTCCCATTAAGTTTCACCACACGTTTGTTTGCATCCAGGGTTGCTGTCGCATCCAGCACCAGCCTGTTTTCCAATGGCCTGAAGTCTTTTACAGATATCGAGTTGCCATTGTATACTAATGTATAAACATCTTCAGGGTAACCAGCTTTGATAACACGCCCCTGAACATCATATTCATAATTTACTGTGTCGGTATAATACCCGCTGAACGCCTGCTGTACAAGGTGCTTTTTCGCATTTGCGGGAACAGGTGTTGGAGCAACAACCTCTTTGTTACAGGAAGACAATAAGATGCCCGTAAGCGCCAGGGCGCTGAAAAATACAGATTTCATTTTGTTATTTTTTAAGTGGATCAACGAGGATGTTTTGTTGGTATCCTCAATTCGGATGCAATGATAAAACGCGTTACCGGAATGAGAAAGCATTGCTATCCCAACGGCTGACCTGAATGATTTAACGGAAATAGCATCCTTATAATAAAGAGAAGATATATCGCAGATTACAAATGGATGAAGGGGATTGCGCAGATTGTTTTCACTGCGTGAAAACGGAAATGCAGTTTATGCTAATAGAAACAATTACATATACTGGATTTCTTATAAAACTACCGAAACATTTTAAAAGAAATCTGTGCAATCACACCAATCCCTTATAATCTGCGATTTCCCTATTAAAAAACAGGAAAAACCCTGTAGGACGGAAATTTCAGTATAACTAATATTGCATTCTAATTCTAACTTATGTTCTGGAAAAAGAAATCAGCAACCCTATTATCGGCTTTCAAAGAGAGGTTTGTCTGCCTGGGACCTGAATACCTCAAAGAAAGTTTTTCAGACCAGGGAGATTTTCATGATGCCGCCAAAGAGAAGCTGATGGCCTGCATCAGCAACAGGGAACTTACCCACAAGGAAATAGAAGAACTCAATAACCGCTATGACTTTGACCTCTGGCAGGGAATGGTGTGGATCAATGCGCCCGATTATAAAAGATATTCGAAAAACATCATCGAATCGCCCCGGTACCGCCTCACGGATTTTGCAGCTACGCTGAACCAACAGGAGATCGGCAAAATAATGGAATACTTCAATTTTGAATTGTTTTATAGCGCCAACGATATCGCCCTCGTATCAGGTATATTGGGAAGAGATCTGCTGATCGATTGCCTCTGGAACCAATATTCGAAAGTGACATTGCGGGTAGAGCACAAACAGGCGGAATATAATTATTACCGCAGGGAATTTAAAAGACCCTGATAGCTGCAACTAAATATTCTTATATTTATGGCATGAGATACGGCATCATTTTACTGGCATTGCTGGCCGCATGCAGCAACACAAAAAATACTGCCAGCACACTCACACAACTCAGGCTCAACGATGTGGCCTACGGATCGTTCCCCAGCAGCAAAATGGATGTGGCATTGCCTGCAGGCAGGACGTCCAAAACGCCTTTCGTGATCATATTACACGGCGGTGCCTGGACATTGGGCGATAAGGTTTGGGGCGGCAGAACGCAGGATAGCCTGCTGGCGCATGGCATCGCTTCTGTAAATATCAATTACCGGTATGCCGACAACGACCGCACCCACTACCAGGAATTACTGAAGGATATAGATACTGTTATCAGCTTTTGCAGACGCTACTCTTCGGAATGGAATACCCGCAGAACGAATTTCGTCATGAATGGCGAAAGTGCCGGGGCCCATCTGGCGCTCCTGTATGCCTATACCACTTCCAATAAGATCAGCACTGTCATTGCAGAATGCTCCCCTACTGATTTTTCAGACACCGCCATGCTCAATCATTATGCGCAGGCCGATGCGAACGTGCTTTCGGCGATCGGTAAAATGACCGGGGCTGTTTATACAAAAGGGAGACCGCTGCCTGCGCAATATATTGCTGCAAGCCCGGTGAGCCATGTAAAAAATATCCCGGCTTTATTTTTTCACGGTACTGCCGATCAGCTGGTACCTTACTCACAGGCACTCAAGCTGGAAGCGGTGCTGAAGCAAAAGAATTTTACACACAAACTCGTATCGATGCCGGGCGCAGGCCATGATGTAGGATTCAATACCCCGGAAGGAAGAAAACTGATCTATGGGGAAATGGTGGATTGGGTGTGGAAATATGGAAAATGAAGCCTGATAAAGCAAAATGGGGCACGAATAAAAAACACAGATTTTAAAAAGACAAAAGGATTGCGCATTTTTATTTTGCGCACGCGAAATAAAAATGCAGTTTATACAATAATTCGCCTGTATAAACTGCATTTCTAACCTTTTAAGACCAACGTGCATTCAAAGCTTATTTATTCAGCACAGCATTTTTAATCCCGATCAATATCACTCCCTGTACATTATAGGGAGCCGTGGCCAATCCAAAATCTTTCGGATCGATGATCAGTTCTGCATTTAGCCGTGGCTGATAAATATTGTCATTCCCATTCGCCGCAAAAGGCGCATCGGTCGAAATAAACAAAGTAAACGGTAATTCCATCTCTTTGGACACTTCATTCAGTTGGGCCGTCAACAACATCTTCGACATTTTCCCATTGTCTGCCGTAGTCATAAAATCTATTTTTTCCAAAGGAAAAGTGCCTTTCAGAACCAGCTTCAATTCTGGTGCATCATCCATACTACCGCCCGGTATCAAAGGGTTCAGCACAATGGAAGCTTTAAATTCGCGGGTGGATTCCCCAATAAAAAAATACGCTTCAGTTTTGGCCGTACCACTCACCACATCATTGATCTTTTTTGCCAACACCACTTCGCTGACGGCCTGTTGAGCAAATACCGCCGGAAACTTCAATAACAAAGTGAAAAGAAGGAGGATTGTTTTCATTGCCAACTTTTTAAAAATTACGAATGGAAAGGTAATCTTAATAATATTTCTATTCAGTAAATACCCCAAAGATTTGACTATTTACCATTCACTATTCACCATTCACCATTCACCATTCACTATTCACTATTCACTATTCACTATTCACTATTCACTATCTCACCCCCTGAAATGCGATCTTAAGAACCACGCCATCTGTTCGTGTTTTTCCAGCAACCCTGTAATGAAATCGCTGGTGCCCAGATCCCCATAGTCGTTGGCAAATGCGTTGATATTGCCGCGGATGAATTCAATCACACTTTCGTGATCTTCCAGTAATTCTTTGAGGAAACCCATGCTGTCGTTTTTGCGTTCGCTGTACTCCGACAAATGCGTGAGCTGAAGCAATTGTGCAAGTGTGGCCGGTGCATAATGGCCGATCATGCGGATGCGTTCCGCAACACTATCCATCAGTTCGTCGAGCTGTTCGTACTGCCCTTCAAAAAAAATGTGCATGCTATGAAAATCCGGCCCTTCCACATTCCAATGCGCATTGCGGGTTTTGGTGTACAATACAAATTCATCCGCCAGGAGTTTTCCCAATTGAGCTGCCACCTGGCTCCTGTTTTCTTCGCTGATCCCGATATTCGTTTTCATGTTGTTTAGTTTTTAAAATGATTAATTTTTTTGAATGATTGTACTGTAAAGCTATATTTTACCCAGGCTAAATGCAAACTGTTTTCGTTGAAAAGGCAATTTGAATCGTTGAAACCGGTAGTATGTAGCCGCAAAATTTTGCAAGGGCTAAAATAATAAAGGGCGAATGAAACGGAGATCAGGAGATGCGGTGTATATTGTATAATATTTTGCATGTTCTATATTCTTACGGGCATCATACGCTCCTTCCGCATCCACCGCGGATTTCAGCCTCTTTTGAAAACGAAATACCCCCCGTTGGCCTGTTCATTCAATGATACCGGGATAAACATTTTAGAAATCTACCCGGATCGTAATGAGCTGTTGTGAAAGACCAGGCTTAAATAAAAAACTGTTGTTAAATAATTGTCACGGGGATACATTTACAACTGTGGCATTCTGTTTATCTTGCGTCCATCAAAACACTTTTTATGAAATGCCTCATCATCGATGATAACGAAATAGCCAGGACGATGCTGGCGCAACTGGTCAGCCAGGTGGACGACCTTACCGTGAGCGCCGAATGCAGCAATGCGATGGAAGCCTATAATTTCATCCAGAAAGATCCTGTAGACCTCTTTTTCCTGGACATCGAAATGCCTGGCATGACGGGGCTTGAACTCACACGCAACCTGGGCGACTGCTGCCCTGTGATCATTTTCACTACTTCCAATAAGGAATATGCCCTGGAAGCATTTGAACTCAATGTGGCGGACTACCTGTTGAAACCTGTTACCCCGGCAAGGTTCCTGCAAGCCGTCAACAAAGCCCGCGACATCCTCAACAGCCAGCAGGAGGAAGTGAAGTCGACGGGTGAAGAATTTATTTTCATCCGCGATTCAAACGTGATCCGCAGGCTCAGCATGAATGATATCCTATATGCGGAAGCCCTTGGCGATTACGTAAAATTATATACCACCGAAAAAATGTACGCCATTCACAACACGCTGAAATCTGTGGAGGAGCGATTGCCATCGGATAAGTTCCTGCGCATCCACCGCTCATTCATCGTGGCATTGAATAAGATAGATACGCTGCAGGATGGCGCCGTGGTGATCGGGCGAAAACCTTTACCCGTAGCCGATTCGTACCGAAAAGCGCTGAACCGGAAAATGAACGTACTATAGCTTTCCCAACGACAGATATCCGGCATTCACCGTCCTGAAAAGCCATTCCGGCGAACAATATCGCGGCAACTATTTTTTTAACTGAAATTACTTCTTTTGCTATGATCAATTTTGACAAGATGAGCACCAGGCAGTTTATTTCAATGATAGTTGTACTTTTTGTAACAGGCACTTTATCGCTCGTTTTTGTACAATACAATTCTTCTTCCAATGTAAACAGGTTGATCAACGGCAACAGCCGCTTGCTGAAAGAGCTGCGCACCAGCAACCATCTCCGCGAAGTGGAACGGGACATCATATGGGTGGAAAGCCGCATCAGGGCCGCGATTGCCACGGATGACATATCGCACCTGGAAGGTGTGGACGACAAAGTGGAAGAAGTGCAGAATTACCTGGATACATTGATAACGTTAAGCCCGGATCAAAAAAACATCGGCTACATCAAGCGCCTCGGTGTGCTGATCGATAAAAAAAAGGATACCAAAGATCAGCTGGTGACGGAATATACCAGCACCGGCAAAATGGATAACACGATCATGATCTCTAACCCCGGGGCAAGGATCATTTCGAATGAGATCAGCCAGCTTACCAAAAAGATCAATGATAACCGGCAACTCGTAATGCAGCAACTGACCACTTCTGTAGAACGGGATGCCCGGCGGGCCAAACTGTGGAACGGCGCCATGATAGGCCTGATAGTGCTGCTCGGCAGCGGCTGGCTCTGGTTTATCATCAGCAGGATACGCCAGCAAAACAGCCTGATACAACAGCTTGATATTTCAGAGAAAAAAGCCCGCGAATCGGCCGCCGTAAAGGAAAATTTCATGGCAAACATGAGCCACGAAATACGCACACCGCTCAATTCTATCCTGGGTTTCACGAATCTTCTTTCGCAGAAAAAACTGGATGCCGACTCAGGAAAATTTGTTTCATCCATACAAAAGGCAGGCGAAAACCTGCTCGCCATCATTAACGATATTCTGGATCTCTCGAAGATCGAGGCAGGCATGATGCGGATTGAACATACCCGGTTCAGTGTGCGTGGGCTATTCGATTCCATCCGCACTTTGTTTCACGAGCGGGCCAGGGAAAAGGCGTTGGCATTACAGCTTACGATCGACCCGGATGTTCCCGATACATTGATAGGCGATGCCACGAGGCTTACCCAGGTACTGGTAAATCTTATCGGAAATGCCATCAAGTTTACTGCTGCCGGCAGCATTTACATTGATGTGTATGTAAAAAATAAAATTGAACAGAATATAGATTTAGGTATCCGTATCACTGATACGGGCATCGGAATTCCGAAGGAAAAATTAACGGAAGTGTTCGATCGTTTTCACCAGGCAGAAGATTCCACAACACGAAATTACGGTGGTACCGGACTGGGTTTATCCATCGTAAAAGACCTTCTCGACATACAGCACGGAGGAATTTCGGTAGAAAGCGAACCCGGCACGGGCACTACTTTTACACTTTTCATTCCGTACCTGATCTCCCCTGAACAGTTGAACGAAGTAGCGGTTACGGAAGATGACCGCTACAAAAACATTTCAGCCTCCTCCGTAAAATTGCTGGTGGTAGACGACAATGAAATGAATCAAAGCCTGATGACGCACCTGCTGGGCAACTGGGGTTTTCAGCATGAAGTAGTAGGCAATGCGGCCACCGCGATCGCATTGTTGCGCCAGCAACCGATAGACCTGGTATTGATGGATATACAGATGCCTGAAATGGATGGTTATGCGGCTACGCGTTTTATCCGCCAGGAAATGGGCTCCGATGTTCCCATAGTAGCAATGACCGCACATGCGCTCGCGGGAGAAAAAGAGAAATGCCTGAGCTTCGGTATGAATGATTACCTCCCAAAACCTATCATTGAGCATCAGCTGTATAATGCCATTTTAAAATTTACGGGTAAAGAAAAAAAGCCACTCGTTTTTTCCGAAAATATAGAAAATGCAGGTTACCAATTCATCCATACCGGTTACCTCAAAGACATCAGCAAAGGCAATATTGTATATGAGCAAAAAGTGACGGAGCAGTTTTTGCGGCTTGTTCCCGCATCGCTTGACAAGATAGGCAATGCCGTATCATCGGGTGATATCGCGGCTTTACGTGCGGAGGCGCATGACCTGAAAACGACTGTTTCGATCATGGGGCTTACAGAAATATTGCAGCCTGTACTCGACTCTATTGAGCAGGCGGCGGATGTAAATGCAGCTGCAGCAGGTATTGCAGCATTGAAGAATATTTGTGCAAATGCGTTGCCAGAAGCGCAGCATTTTTTTGAGGGGTTGTAATAATCCCACACTTTATTTTATTTTACGAATTTTTTTTCAGTTTAAACTCTTTATACTCCACGGCCGTTGGGCCGGGCGTTTGCGCTCCCCACAGTACTGTGCAGGACTGCAAACGCTGGTTTGGAACAAATACCGCTTCGCGATTCATTCCAATTTTGCCTACGGCAAAACCCCACCGGCTGAGGCGTCTCTGCAAACAATGATATTCTTCGCGAAAGGAACTATGAATTCAAGAATATTCAGATTTTGAAACTTTCAAATTACCGAGGTACTTATTATCCACTACCACCCTGCAGATTGAACATTCCAACGACCATAATTGCCTGTTGGACGAATATTGCTTCCAAGCCCTGTATTGCCAGAGTATTTTTATAACAGAAAGCAGGCAACACTTTTCTTCATCACAAAACTTCTATCATGAACAATCAGCCACTCAGTTTCAAATACGAATTGGAAAAGAAAACCCCACGTACTTCCGATGGCGGCACTACCAGGGGGGCTTCTGTAAACGATTTCCCGGCGTCGGCAGGCATTGCCGGGGTATCCATGAGATTACAACCCGGCAGCATGCGGGAACTGCACTGGCACGCCAACGCAGCCGAGTGGGCTTATGTGGTGAGTGGCACCGTACGCACTACCATCATACATCCGGATGGCAGCAGCTATGTCGACAATTTCTCCGAAGGGGATGTATGGTATTTTCCAAAGGGATATGGCCACTCGATACAGGCCACCGGCACCACCGAATGCCACTTCATCCTGATCTTCGACAATGGAAATTTTTCGGAAGACCATACTTTCAGCGTTACCGATTTTGTGGCTTCGATGCCCCCGGAAATTGTAGCCCAAAACCTTGGCCTGTCGTTGGAAGAAGTAGCGGCATTGCCGAAAAAAGAGGCCTATTTCGCCGCAGGCGTAGTACCGGATGAATCTTCCTTTGTGGCCACACCGAGGCCGGAGATCGAACTCACCACTCCTCATCGCTATCCTTTGCATGCGCAACAACCCAAGGTGGTTCCCGGCGGCGGCACGCAGCGATTGGTATCGGCTAAAGAATTTCCCATCAGCACTACCATGACAGGTTCTGTAATAGAACTGCAACCCGGCGCTATGCGTGAAATGCACTGGCATCCCAATGCGGACGAGTGGCAATATTATCTATCCGGCCAGGCCGAAATGTCTGTCTTCCTTGCGGAAGCCACGGTAGTGAAAGAAGAATTCAATGCAGGCGATGTGGGTTATGTACCCATGGGTGCCGGGCATTACATCAAAAATACCGGCACTACGGTTTGCCGGGTGCTGATCGGGTTTAACAGCGGCCGCTACGAATCGATCGATCTCAGCGAATGGCTATCCGGCAACCCGGCTGATGTGGTCAGCACCAACTTTGGATTAGCGGAGGGTGAGATAGAAAAATTACCGGCAAAAAAATCATTCATTCTTCCAAAGAAATAAACCGGGCAATTATGAACCAGGCAATTCCTTCCGCATTGAATGACCAGGCTATTGTATCGCAGAAAACAGGCGTACAGGAAAGGATGGCCATTTTTCTGGCATTGATTGCCGGATATATTGATGCCATCGGGTTTATCAAATGGAGAACGTATGTTTCATTCATGAGCGGGAATACCACGCAGCTGGGTTTCAACCTTTCACAAAAAAACATAGACCTGGCTTTACCGGCCGCAACAGCCATCGGTTCATTTGTAACAGGCATATTTCTGGGCACCTCCCTTTCAATGCGCCAAAGACCAGGCATCAGGCCGGTACCTTTCATGATCGTTGCAGGGCTGCTGCTGATGGATATGATATTGGCATTCAACTTTACCATTCCACCACTGGTATCCATCGCTATGATCAGCCTGGCAATGGGTTTCATGAATACGATCCTCACCACGGTAGGCAAAGAAAAAGTAAATACAGATTTTGTAACAGGTACACTCAACAGCCTTGCGAGGCAGGTGGCCATGGCGGGAATGACATCAGACAGGCAACAAAAACAACAGCACAAAACTACCGCCTGGCACCTGTTACTTATCTGGGGCGGGTTTGTTGCAGGAGCATTCAGCGCAGCATTTTGTATGCATCAACTGGATGAATGGGCATTGGGGTTTCCGGCGTTGCTGCTTTTATCCGGCATTTTTCTCTGGCATTTGCTATTCACTGAAAACATGGATGATGTATGATCTATGATGTATGATAGATGATGTATGATGGATGATGGATGATGGATGGCCTTAAATTTATTTTTAACTATTAAAATTTACAACAATGAGCACAATCAAAGTACAAGACGGCACAGAAATCTATTACAAAGACTGGGGCACCGGGCAGCCCATTGTATTTCATCATGGATGGCCATTATCCGGCGACGACTGGGATGCGCAGATGATGTTTTTCCTGGCGCAGGGTTACCGCGTGATCGCACACGACCGCAGGGGACATGGACGCTCTTCGCAGGTTTCGGAAGGGCATGACATTGATACTTACGCAGCAGATGTTGCCGAACTCACCCGCTTCCTCGACCTCAAAGATGCCATTCACATCGGGCATTCTACCGGCGGCGGCGAAGCGATCCGTTATGTAGCGAAATACGGGCAGGGCCGTGTAGCCAAAGCGGTATTGATCAGCGCCATTACTCCGCTGATGTTACAGACCCCGGCAAACCCCGATGGTGTACCACTTTCTGTATTCGATGAAATACGCGAAGGCACTGCCACACAGCGGGCGCAATATTTCAACGATTTTCCTGTTGCATTTTACGGCTTCAACCGCGAGGGCGCAAAAGTATCCGAAGGGCTTAAGAAAAACTGGTGGCGCCAGGCCATGATGGGCAGCATCAAAGCACATTATGATGGCATCAAAGCTTTTTCGGAAACGGATCTTACCGAAGACCTGAAAGCTGTAGAGGTGCCGGTGTTGGTACTGCATGGCGAAGACGACCAGATCGTTCCTTATGCCAACTCGGGACCAAAAGCGGCAAAATTATTGAAGAACGGCCAACTCATCTCCTACCCCGGTTTTCCGCATGGCATGCCGGCAACAGAAGCAGCAACGATCAATGCCGATATACTCAAGTTCATTAAATCCTGAGAAACGCCACAACAGGTCAAAGGCCGTCCGTAACCGGATGGCTTTTGTTTTTTATAGAATTCCAGGGTAACTGATACCATTTTATATTTACATAATACCCTTTGTTATCGCGATAGTTGCACAATAAAATTTTAATTTTGATAAAGATCATTTATGTCACAGGAAATCAACGGCAATCCCGATGTAAGGATCGTGGAGTATCAGCCGGAACACAAGTCTGCCTTTCGCTCGCTCAATGAAGAATGGATATCCACTTATTTTGAAATGGAAGAAACGGATTACAAGGCACTTGATCACCCGGAAGAATACATTCTCAGCAAAGGAGGCAAAATATTGGTTGCGCTTTACAATGATGAGCCATCGGGAGTTTGCGCCCTGATAAAAATGAATGACGGTAAGTATGATTATGAACTGGCGAAAATGGCGGTTTCGCCTAAGGTACAGGGAAAAGGCATCGGGTGGTTGCTCGGACAAGCCGTGATCAATGCCGCAAAAGAACTCGGCGCCTCTAAGATCTACCTGGAAAGTAATACTATTTTAAAACCCGCTATCAGCCTGTATTACAAACTGGGGTTTAAAAAGATCGTGGGGCATCCTACACCGTATAAACGTTGTAATATCCAGATGGAACTGGATTTGTAATTTCAACTCCCGAAGGCAAACGTTGTTTCATTTATATTCCGTAATTTTGCCCATTACCCGGGGCTGACCGGTTTTGACAGCATAGATCTTTGCAAGTGTAAGCATGTAGTGCGTTGGATAATTAGCACTTAAATCTGAATATTCAAACTTTATATGGCAATACTCAGTATGCCATGGCTGCTTAATCGATAGATTAGCATCCATTAGGGCCGCCGGGCAGGTTCGCCTGTTACCATGCTCCGCCGCCGACTCAAAACAAAAACGGGCTGCTTCAACCGAATGATGTGACGGTTGATTAAGAACATTCTTCTAAGGATATAGTTGGTTGGTTAGGTCCCTGCTTTATCCCGACAATTAATAACTAAATAAACATGTAGAAAGCTTGTGGCGAATATGTTTGGACCAGGGTTCGATTCCCTGCAGCTCCACTTTTTCACTTACCAGATTATGCTAATGCCGGTCCCGACAATAATTTCGGGAGCGGCATTTTTGTTTTTGGTACTTGCCAACATACATATAAGCTCAAAATTTATTAGTAATTGGGTGAAGGTAGCAGAAGCCTGAATATGTAAACAAACCCTGGCAAAGTCACTTATATACTCATCTGCTTATTTCCATTTATAAGAAGAGCCTGCACAACTGTTGATATAATTCTTCGGGTGCAAATGGTTTTGCCAATATATCATCTGTATTCGCGTCATTAACGGAATTAAATTAAGTCCACATTCGACATGCCCTCAGACACTTTGGTATCCCATTTGTTTAAGGTAAAGCCTGCAAGGATCGCATAGCAGATGAACATTGGGGAATACTTCGGGGTATTATTTGCTCATGTAGAAAAAAGGCCGGAATCTTTATAAATAAATCATACACCCTCGATTAAATGGTGTAGCTTGAATATAGTCTTCAATTCACCTGATTTCCCTTACCCCCTATCGTTCACTATAAATAAGCAATTATGCACTCCGTTCCCCACCACATCATAGCCATTGGCGCTTCTGCCGGCGGCATGGAAGAGATCAATGAATTTTTCGATCATACACCAATGGATGGAGTGTCGTATGTCATCATCCAGCATTTGTCGCCGGTATTTAAAAGCAGGATGGTAGAGTTACTCGCGAAGCACAGTAAATTATTGGTAAAAGAAGCGGAAGATGATATGCTGGTACTCACCAATGAAGTGTACCTGATACCCCACGATAAATTTATGACGATTGTGAACGGAAGGTTCATACTAACAGAAAAAGAACAAGTGAAAGGGCCCCACCTCACTATCAATACTTTCTTTACCTCCCTGGCGATCGACTGTGGTGAAAAGGCCATTTGTGTGATACTTTCCGGGTTGGGCTCAGATGGTACGGAGGGTGCGCAGCGGATCAAAGCGGAGGGTGGCATGGTGATAGCCCGCGATCCGCGGAACGCCGAATTTGGCAGCATGCCGGCAAGCGTGATCTCGGCCGGTGCTGCCGACCTGATACTTGAACCTTCGCAAATGCCACGGGCCATAGAGCAATACCTTGCCCAATACGAAGCCGTATTCATAAGCAGCTCAACCGACGAAAAGGACCTGAAAGATATCCTTGAATTGATAAAGGAACAGTTGCCGCTGGATTTTAGCGGTTACAAACGGCCCAGGATTTTAAGGAGGATAAAAAGAAGGGCTTCCGAAAAAAAGGTCAGCAACCTCGAAGATTATGTTGCTTTGCTGAAAAATGATCCGGAAGAAGTAAAAGCGCTGGCGCAGGACTTCCTGATCAGCGTAACCTCTTTTTTCAGGGATAAGGAATCATTTGAATTTTTACAATTGAACTGTGTGCCCAAAATATTGGCAAAGCTACAGGATGGGGAGGAACTCAAGATGTGGGTGGCCGGATGTGCCACCGGAGAGGAAGCCTATTCATTCGCCATCATCATTCATGAGTTGTTGAAGGATGGGCACAAAGATGTTGTCGTAAAAATATTTGCAACCGATATCGATAACAACGCACTCGCGGTAGCCGGCAAAGGGCTGTACAGCTCAGCCGTTGTAAAGGATATCAGTGCCGAGCGCCTTGATAAATATTTTACCAAAGAAGGTAACCAATACCGGGTAAAACACGAGATCCGGAAAATGCTGATCTTTGCACAGCACGACCTGGTAAAAAATCCTCCTTACTGCAACATGAACATGATCAGTTGCCGCAACCTGCTGATCTACATGTCCGTTGACCTCCAAAAGAAAATTTACCTGATGCTGTTGTTCGGGTTAAAAACGGACGGATACCTGTTTTTAGGCAGCAGTGAAAATCCGGGAACTATTGCTCAACACCTGGAAACGGTCAATAAAAAGTTCAAGATATTTAAGAGCCTTCAAACAAAAAGATCTGTTTACTTTGATGGTTTTGCCCTGCCACAGATGGCGGATGTAAGAGAGGCGCAGCGTGCGGCAGCGAAGCCGGAAAGTAACCAGCACATCTTTAACTCCCTCACCGAAGCCGTCAATAAAACATTAATTGCTGACCTCGATTACCTGGCAGTTTGTATCGATGAAAACAATACGGTATTGAGAACATATGGCGATACCACCCGGTTCCTGTTGCAAAAGAATTTCACCTCCAACATTGTAGAATTACTTCCTATACCGTTAATGGCTGTATTCAACACCAGCATCATCAGCGCCAGGAAGAACAATGAAAGAGTTATTGTTAACGGTGTTCCTCTTAAGGAAAATGGTGGAAAAAGAATAGATCTTTCGGTGTATCCATTGAATATCCAGCATGGTTCATCCAGGATATTCCTGGTGGTGTTCAATCATTCAGCTGATGAAGCTACATTGCAAACCATTGCTGCCCCTTATGATGAAAAAAAGCATTTCGATGAATATATCAATATACTTGAAGACGAACTCAACAACCTGAAAGACAGGCTGCACAATACTTATGCACAACTGGATGCTTCCAACGATAATATGCAATCTTATAACGAAGAGTTGCTTTCGGCCAATGAAGAAATGCAAAGTACCAATGAAGAGATGCAAAGCGTAAATGAAGAATTGCAAACCATCAATACGGAATACCAGTTAAAAAACAAGGAATTACTGGAGCTGAATGATGACCTCAACAATTATTTCCGAAGCAATATTCATGGCCAGCTTTTCGTGAACAACGACATGTTGCTGATGAAATTTTCTCCGGGAACAGTCAATCTCATCAATTTGTTGCCAACGGATATTGGCCGCCCATTAAGCAATATTTCCACCAATATAAAATTCGAGACCCTCATCGATGATATTAAACTGGTGTTATCAAAAGGTACCATCATCACTAAAGAGATCCAAACCAACAACGGTAGCTGGTACCAGGTGGTGACCATGCCATATATCCAGCAGATAGGCAATAAAAAGGATGGGGCCATCCTTACCTTCAACGATATTACAGCCTTAAAAACAATGCAGGATGAATTGAGCAAAAAAAACAAGAGCCTCATCCGGATCAATGGCGACCTCGATAATTTTGTACACACGGCCTCGCATGACCTTTTAGCGCCGTTGAGTAATATCGAGCTCAGCATCAATGTGATGAATAAACTGAATGATGTAGATCCCGCCCTCAACAATTTTTTAGCCATCATCAACAACTCCGTAAAAAAATTCCGGTCGTTGATCACAGAAATATCCACCATCGCTAAAATAGATAGTGATATGCTCCCGGCAGAGATGGTGGATATAGAAGAACTGATCCAGGATGTAGAATGGAGCCTGAATGATAAAATAACCGGATGCAATGCCGTGCTCAATTGCCACCTGGATATTACCCGGATCCTCTTTTCGAAAAAGAGTTTGCGGAGCATCTTATTTAATTTGATCTCTAACGGGATAAAATTTAACGAAAAATCACCCGTGATTGATATCACGACCACCAAAACCGACGAAGGCTTTCTCCTCACAGTCAGCGATAACGGTATAGGAATGAAAGAAGAAGATGTTGAAAATATCTTTGGAATGTATAAACGGTTAAACCCCACCCTCGAAGGACAGGGAGTAGGATTATATCTTGTGAAGAAAATTGTTGATGCGGCGGAAGCTACAATTCACGTAAAAACCGAAATTGGCAAAGGCAGCACCTTTAGCATTTACTTCGATAGCAGCGTTGAAACCAACGGGCTAATGGCAATAAGTTAATCCATATCCATGTGCATTCGGGTAGTCAACTCCCATGAGTTGTCAACTCATTTTATCCCATACCGGAAAAATTATCAAAGCGATCGGGTATTGGCCGGGTTTTTAAAATAATTAAAAAAGAAAATGTTGTTAATTCATTAATAATCCAATAGGTATATTATATTTCCCCCTTTATATTTGAAAAATAATAAACCAAAAACTTAAATATGCAAAGAAAGTTACTCTGCCTGATCGCTGCCTTTTTTATCGTCTTCGTTTCGTTTGCGCAAAAGAAAGCAAACATGATCTTTTTTACCCCGAATGAAGAAAAATTTTATTTGATCGTTAATGGTATCCAGCAAAATGCGGAACCGATGTCCAATGTAAAGATCACAGACATGAGTTCACCGATGGTGTACAATGTTAAAGTGAGGTTTGACGACAGTAAACTCGCTGTTATCAATGATAAAGTATCCCTCGAACCGGGAACGGAAAAATCGTGGAGTATCCAGGCGAAGAAGAAAAAAAATGCCGGGGAAAATGAATTTGTAATAAAAACTGCCGGGGAGATTGATCTTGATGAAACCCCCAGTGCCACCAACTTTGCCCCCGAACAGGTGATCGTTTATCATACCACTCCTTTGCCCAATATCAATGCAGATGGTGTTTCTATCAGTATGAATGTAAATGAACAGAGTGCTAATGTCAGCTTTAATGTGCAGGGCGGAACCACTACTTCTACCAGTACGAGCGTGCAAACCAGTACTACTACTACAAATATGCACGGCGGTGGTTATTGCCGCAACCCGATGGACGCCATCAGTTTCAGGCAGCAACTCGAAAGGGTACGTAGCCAGGGTACCGCCGCAGGCAGAAAGATCATCGCTGAAAAAATAGCGCAGACCAACTGTCTTACCTCCAGCCAGGTGTACGAATTATGTGACGCCATGTATATGAATGCCGATAAAATGGCACTGGCCAAGTATAGCTACACCCGTTCTTTTGATCCACAGAATTACGAAGAAGTTTTTAAGGCGCTTCCCACCAACAGTATGGTGCAGGAACTCAACAACTATATTGAAAGCATCAGAAATTCCGGAGGCAATTTCCCTCCTGTTCCGCCTACCCCTCCTACTCCCGCCACTCCGGTAGTAATTGAATATGTGCCAGGCTACAATGGACCTTATGGCTGCCCTCAACCCATGAGCCGGGCAAATTTCGCATCCGCGAAAAGTACCATCGATGATGCCGATTTTGAAAATACGAAACTGAGCACAGCTAAAACAATCGTGGAATCCAATTGTGTAACTACCGACCAGGTAGTAGAGATCTGTAAACTGTTTGATTTCGAAAACAGCAAACTCGAATTTGCCAAGTTTGCTTATGCAAAAACATATGATAAAGGGAATTATTTCAAAGTGGCGAAAGTGTTTGATTTTGACGCATCCAAACAGGAATTGAATAAATATTTAAAAGGAAAGTAATCGTCCTGAAAAGTAAGTGCAGTCCCCCGGAAAAAATCCGGGGGACTTTTTTTATACACGTGTTGATGCTGTTCATGACACCGACGCCGCCGTAGTA
This sequence comes from Ferruginibacter sp. HRS2-29, assembly GCF_024343615.1. Classification (GTDB taxonomy): domain Bacteria; phylum Bacteroidota; class Bacteroidia; order Chitinophagales; family Chitinophagaceae; genus Ferruginibacter. The sequence goes on from NZ_RJUB01000003.1 coordinate 114,672, forward strand.
ACCCTTCACGATACTTTCGTAACTTTATTCTTTAAACAATCACCCATGTTAGACATCGTAATAGATTCCCGCGAAGCGATATTATCGCCTGGATTTTCTGTTAAACGTATCCTTCCGTTTCGCCAGAGAAGAATGGTAGGCCCCTTTATATTTATGGATCATGGGGGGCCCATCAGCGTGCCGGCCAGCACCAGCCTGGATGTATTGCCGCACCCGCATATCGGGTTATCGACCGTGAGCTACCTGCTGGATGGAAATGTGATGCACAGGGACAGTCTTGGTGTAGAGCAGTTGATAAAACCCGGTGAAGTAAACTGGATGACGGCCGGAAAAGGCATCGCTCACAGCGAACGTTTTGAAGACCCTTCGGTACTCGCTGCCGGTGGACTGGAGATGATACAGACCTGGGTGGCACTTCCCGAAAAGGATGAAGAATCTGATCCTTCTTTTAAAAATTATACCGCAGAAGAATTACCCGTCTTCACCGACAAAGGTGTATGGATGCGGCTGATAGCAGGTGATGCTTACGGATTAAAAAGTGATGTAAAAACAAGCTCGCCCTTGTTTTATTTACATGTTGAACTGGAGCAGGGCGCCACTTTTACCTTACCCAAAGAACATAGTGAAAGAGGTATTTATATTGTACGCGGAAGCCTGGAATTAAATGGGGTTACCTATGCCGACGGTAAACTACTTGTGTTTACCAAAGGTGCAGAGCCCATTCTTCTGGCAAAAGAAAAAACTACCATGATGATGTTGGGTGGTGAACATATTGGCGATCGTTACATCTGGTGGAATTTTGTATCGAGCCGCAAAGAACGGATCGAACAGGCGAAAGAAGACTGGAAACAAGGCAGGATATTATTGCCTCTAACCGATAATCATGAATTTGTACCGCTGCCAGACGACCGTACAAAACCTGCAGGCGGGCCACCTCCGGGGGCATTGTCGTGATTGCCTAAGGTAAAGTACAATCTTACAAAAATGGGCGGTTGCATCTAAAAGCAGTCCATCACAAATTTGCAGATACGCTTTTTCATGTCAGCATTAGCGTTCTTACAATTATTTTTCATGACTGTAGTCATACGCTGTCCGATCTACAGTTAGTCAATCAAAAACCCACCAGTACTCGCTGATGGGCCGGTTTATATTTCACAAATTATGCACTACTAAAAACTTAATGGGTGATGTAGATCAGGATTGTAACAGCTGGTTCGTTTTTCGGATCAATAGCGTTATTACTATATTCTCTCACCGGCATTTCCACTACTATCGCCCCCTCATCCTCTCCGGGACGTTTTGCTATGGTAAGATGAGTATGTGTTACTTTCCTCGCAAAACCCAATGCTTTCATTATTTTTTTGACGGCAGACATGACTGGATCAGTTTACTTCTGCACCCACAATACAAAAGCCACACCATAGATAAAATCCCGGGGATGCCAACGCCATCAATTTTCGATGAGCGGGCAAAAACACCCGTTAAGTGCAATAAAAACTACAGAAATCTCTAACGAGTGGATTCCCCGTTGAGGCATAAATTACTGAACTCACCAACCCTCTTTCAATCCGTCTTTCAATGCCTGCTGGTATTTTTTTACATTAAAGCAATAAAGATTGGGCGACCGGTGTGCCCCACCCTTACGGGTTTCTTCAAACTGATCGAGGATATCATAACTGATCATCTTGCGATAAAAGTTTCCACGGTTGAGTTTTTTATTGAGGATAGTCTCATACAATCTCTGGAGTTCGGGCATGGTAAATTCTGCCGGTAAAAGATTATACCCGATCGGTTTATAATTCAATTCTTTGCGAAGCGTCAGCAACGCCTTATCGGTGATCTCCCGGTGATCCATCATGAACGGGGGCAGGTCTGAAATATCTTTCCATTCGCAGGCGGCAGAAAAATCATCCGTTATCGGCGTCACATCTTCGTAATCTACCAGCGCAAACATCCCTATGGAAATGAACCGTTGTTTGTTCCACAACGAATCAGGGTAATCTTTAAAAAAACCTTCGGAGCGGTTGAGGCTGGTGAACGTACCAAACTCCTGCAGGTAAATATTTTCGGCGCCCGTACGCTCCTTCAATATCCTGCTGGCCGCTTCATGTACGTTCTCCGTCTTGAGCATGTACCCACCGGGTAAGCCCCATAGTTCCTGGTCCTTCAGCTTTGTCAGTAATACTTTCAGCATACCGCCATGAAAACCAAACACCACACAATCCACTGAAATATGCGGCAGGTAGATCCTTTTAGCTTCCGCGGATTTTTTTTCCAATAGTTTTTTCAGCTGCATCCTGCAAATGTACGCATGTAAAATATACAGCACTATATATAAAATGAGTGGGTAAAAGAAAAATATGGCCGTTTTCAACTTTTATTACTAATATTGCTTCATAATGAAGCAATGAAGTTTCGTTAGCCCGATTGTTACTTTTCATTTTAAAAAATAAATGATGTACAGCCATATCAGAAAATCTTCCCTCTTCGTCCTCACCGGATTGGTTTTTGCAGGAATTTCCTGGAAAGAAAAAAGCAACATGGATCATCCTGGAAAAAAAACACCGGTATTAACTATCAATGGTTTCACATTTGCCGATCTGAATGGTAATGGCAAACTCGATGTCTATGAAGATACCCGGTTGCCGGTCAGTGCTCGTGCAGCCCATCTTGTGGAGCAGATGACGGATGAGGAAAAAGCGAATTTCCTGATCGGTACCGGTATGCCTGGCTTCGATGGGCTTACCCCCGTAGCAGGCGCTGTAGAAGGCCGCGTGCCCGGTGCTGCAGGCGGAACGTATGCCATACCGCGACTCGGAATACCGGCAATCATCCTGGCAGACGGCCCCGCCGGCTTACGCATCAAACCGGTAAGGTCGGACGATCGCAAAACCTATTATTGCACTGCATTCCCTGTAGGCACATCACTGGCATCTACCTGGAATACAGACCTGGTGCAGGCTGTAGGCAAAGCCATGGGAAATGAAGTGAAAGAATATGGTGTGGATGTGTTACTGGCCCCCGCACTCAACATACACCGCAATCCCTTGTGCGGAAGAAATTTTGAATATTATTCGGAAGACCCACTGGTATCGGGCAAGATAGCCGCGGCAATGGTAAATGGCATTCAATCCAATGGTGTAGGCACTTCTGTAAAACATTTTGCCGCCAACAACCAGGAAACGAATCGCCTTTCAATCAACGAGCATGTGAGCGAAAGGGCTATGCGTGAAATTTATCTGAAAGGTTTTGAAATAACAGTAAAAGAATCGCAGCCGTGGACGATCATGTCTTCTTACAACCTCGTCAACGGCACATATACTTCCGCGAGAAAAGATCTGCTGACAGATATCCTGCGCAACGAATGGGGGTATAAAGGTATGGTGATGACAGATTGGTTTGGCGGTTTCGCAGGCTTCGCTTCCATCAAAGCCGGTACCAGCAACTCTATAGAACAATTGAATGCCGGCAACGATCTGCTGATGCCGGGATTACCTTCGCAACGCGATGCGATACTGGCTGCCATTAAAAGCGGGGGCATTCCCAAAGAAGTAGCAGACCTGAATGTAAAGAGGATCCTGGAACTTGTAATGCGTTCGCCCGTGATGACGAATTACAAATATTCCGATAAGCCCGACCTGAAAGGTAATGCGGATATAACCCGCAAAGCTGCGGCTGAAGGAATGGTGTTGTTGCAGAACAAAGCTAACGTTCTCCCCTACACGAAAACAGGCGGAACGATCGCCGGCTTCGGTGTCACCTCCTATGATTTTATTTCGGGAGGAACCGGCAGCGGGGATGTAAACGAAGCCTACACCATTTCATTGATTGACGGCCTCACAAATGCAGGGTTGAAAACAGATGAAGAATTGAAAAACCTATATATCCCATTCGTAGCAAAAGAAAAAGCGGCCGAGCTTGAAGGCCGCAAAAGCAAAGGCATTCTTGCCTTGCCGCAACGCCTGCCGGAGCTGGAGCTGAGCGAGCAACTGATCGCAAAGAAAGCAGCCGGCACGGATATCGCCATCATCACCATCGGAAGAAATTCCGGTGAGGGTGGTGACCGGAATGTTGACAACGATTTCAACCTGGCCAAAGATGAAATACAGTTGATCGACCGGGTATCTTTGGCATATCACAAAGCAGGCAAAAAAGTGGTGGTCATCCTTAACATCGGCGGTGTGATAGAAACCGCCAGCTGGAAAAACAAAGTGGATGCCATCCTGCTCTCGTGGCAACCCGGCCAGGAAGGCGGTAATTCGGTAGCAGATATCTTTACGGGTAAAGTAAATCCTTCAGGAAAACTTACCATGACTTTTCCGGTAAAATATGAAGACACTCCTTCAGCATCCAATTTTCCGGGCACACCGGCCAATGATCCGAAAGAAGTTACCTATGCCGAAGGTATCTATGTTGGCTATCGTTATTACAATACATTCAATGTAAAACCTTCCTTTGAATTCGGCTACGGGTTATCCTATACTGATTTTCAGTACAGCCATATAAAGATCGGAAATACGGATGCCGCTGGTAACATTACCGTTACAGCCGATATAAAAAACACCGGAAAGACTCCCGGCAAAGAAGTAGTACAATTATACATTTCAGCCCCTTCCGGGAGTATTGACAAACCTTCGGAAGAACTGAAAGCTTTTGCGAAGACAAAATTACTGGCACCGGGAGAATCAGTTACAGTTTCATTGACACTGGCACCTAAAGATCTTGCCTCTTTCATACCCGCACAACAGTCATGGATAGCCGAAAAAGGTAAGTATAGAATTTCCCTCGGCACTTCATCAACAAAGATCAGGCAATCCGGCAATCTTTCGCTGGACAAAGATATGGTAGTGGAAAAAGTACATCCGGCATTTGCGCCCGATTTTAAATTCACCGACCTGAAAGCACGTTAAATGGTAAACGACAAACAGTGAGTAACGGCCGGTGTTTCCACACCGGCTGTTTTTTTTCTGAACAGGTGAATTTTCTTTATAGATTTTAAAACAACGCTACAATTACATTGAGCTACCACATATAATACCGCAGGTACTTTATTTGCCGGTATGAATGTATCTTTCCGGTAAATTGATGCAATGACCCCGGACTCGTATTACAAAGACCGCCTGGCCGAATTGACCACCGAACATAAAAGATTATCGAATAAAAAATCAGTGTTCGGCATACTTCGTTTTGGCAGCATAGCGGCATTGATAGCGGCATTTTATTTTTTGTGGTCGCTGGGATGGCTTTACGTGGCAGTGGCAACAATTGTATTATTGTTTATTTTTATTCAGCTGATATATAAGGACCTTGCCAACAAAGCTGCCATTGAACACCTTGCCCACCTGATACAGATCAACAAAGATGAACTGACCGCTCTTACTTCGGGTTATTATCATTTTGCTGATGGGTCATCGCTACAGCCAAAAGAGCATTATTACGCCAACGATATGGATCTGTTGGGGCATGCGTCACTTTTTCAATTCCTCAACAGGGCCACTTCCGAAATGGGGGCAACTACTCTCGCCGATTGGTTGCTGGCGCCGGCTACTATAGAAGTAATTGCCAACAGGCAATCTGCCGTCAGAGAACTTTGCGACAAAACCATCTGGCGACAAAAATTACAGGCTTATGGAAAAGAAAAAACCATTACACATCGCACACAATCGAGGTTGCAGAACTGGCTTGCGCAACCCGACTCTTTTTCAGCTTTCAAAGCATGGAAATGGCTGAGATATTTTTTGCCCGCAATCATGTTGGGTGTAAGTGCGGCGGCATGGCTGGATATCGTAAGTATGAATGTATTTTATGGCACCCTGTTCCTTTTCGCGGTCATCGCTTTCCAGATAAATAAATACGTGGGGCCGGTGCATGAGCAACTCTCTAAAATGGTGGATGAGCTCGATGCACTTTCGCAAAGTATCGCCAGCCTTGAGCAGGAAAATTTTTCTTCCGGTTTGCTGGTTACATTGCAAAAGAATTTCACGGCCGATGACGGGAATGCTTCCAGGAAATTAAAGCAATTAAAAAAGATCTTAGACAAACTAGACCTGAGATATAATATAGTGCTCTCTGCGCCGCTGAATCTTTGGTTACTTTGGAACCTGCAGCAAATGCTGGACCTTGAGAAATGGAAAAAGAACAATACCACTTCGATCAGTAATTGGTTTAGCGTGCTGGGTGAGTACGAAGCACTCAATAGCTTTGCCAATACAAAGTTCAATAATCCTGAATGGGTCTTCCCGTTGATCACAGAAAATCACTTTTCAATAGAAGCTACTGAACTTGGCCATCCGCTGATCAATGCCGGCAAACGGGTGGATAATTTCATCAACATTCATCAGCGTGGAGAAGTGATGCTGGTGACGGGCAGCAACATGGCCGGCAAAAGCACCTACCTGAGAAGCGTGGGCATCAACACCATCCTGGCGATGGCCGGCGCGCCGGTTTGCGCCCGTTATTTTTCCATCTCCCCGGTACAGGTCATCAGCAGCATGCGCATAGCCGATAACCTTGAAGAAAGCACTTCCACTTTTTATGCCGAATTGAAAAAACTGAAAACTGTCATCGACAAAGTAAATGCCGGAGAAAAAGTTTTTGTTTTATTGGATGAGATATTACGCGGCACCAACTCTCTCGATCGCCACACTGGTTCTGTTGCTCTGGTAAAACAACTCATCAAACAAAAGGCTGCAGCCATCATTGCAACACATGATATAGCCCTGGCGGAGCTTCAAAAAGAATATCCCGACAATATCCTCAATTACCATTTTGATGTACAGGTGAATAATGAAGAACTTTATTTCGATTATAAATTAAAGCCGGGAGTTTGCCAAAGCATGAATGCATCGATATTGATGAAGAAAATCGGCATCGAATTGTGATGAAGAAGATCAGAAGGAATAATCGCAGATTAAAAAAGGATGAAAGGATTTCGCAGATTAATTTCCCCTTGCGTGAAAAATGTAAAATGCAGTTTATAAAAACATCAAGCCTATAATGGTATTGAAGTTTTCATAAACTGCATTTTAGTTTTCTGCTTTGCAGAAAACAATCTGTGCAATCTCCTTCATCCTTTTTTAATCTGCGATTCATCTTCGCTTCGATCACCATTCTTAATTCTTAATTCGTAATTCTTAATTGCCTAGTTGCTTTTTCCCTTCAGCATCGGCACAAAAGAAAAATTATGAAAAGCTTCTTCTGAATAACTTCCATCAGCATTTTTTGTAAGGCGCAACATCCTTTGGTGTTCACCATCTTCATCATCTACCGGGATGATCATTTTGCCGTTGGTCTTAAGTTGTGCTATCAGCTTTGGAGGAACGAAAGGCGCTGCCGCCGTGATGATCACTTTATCGAAAGGCCCGAAAGTCGGCAAGCCCTCAAAGCCATCGCCGTAAAAGAATTTTAGGTTATGATACTGCGATTTAAAAACATACTGTTTCGTCTTTTCAAACAGATTTTTTTGCCGTTCGATAGTAAAAACTTTTGCCCCCATTTCGGCCAGCACCGTTGCCTGGTAAATGCTGCCTGTGCCTATCTCCAGAATTTTTTCGTGTGGTTTTACCTGCAGTAATTGTGTCTGATAGGCTACAGTATACGGTTGTGAGATAGTTTGCCCATCGGAGATCGGAAATGCCCGGTCTTCGTAAGCAATGTTGTCCAATGCTGTATCTAAAAAAAAGTGTCGGGGAATATTGTTCATAGCTGAAAGCACAGCTTCGTCGGTGATACCTTTTTCACGGAGCAGGTCCATTAGTTTTTTCCTCAGGCCCTTATGCCTGTATGTGTCTTCAAATTTTCTCATTGCAGCCCGCAATTTAATTAATAATCAGCAACGACTGATTATTAATTAAATGGGGTTACTGAACAGTTGATTATTTTTTTTAAAAAATTAGCCGGCTTTAAAATTCATTATTTATAATGTGGAGTATGCTCATCAAAGAAATGATTGACAGCTTTGTTCCAGTCATTCAAAACTGTATTTCTTTCTTTATTAAGATCCTGGCCCGCTTTATTATAATCCTGGGATGCCTTGTTAATTTCATTCACCATTTTATTGTAGTTATCCCTGTCTTCGTTGGTAGGGCTGCTTTTTTTCTCAAATTCTTTCTTCGTGGTTTCGAAACGTTGTTTGGTCAAAAAGTAATCACTTATTGTGCTCATTTTGCCTTTTGCCTCATTTACATAAAAGTTAAGCATCGTTGAAGTTGCCGATACCAGGTCATTATCGCCCTCATAACTTTTTATCGACTTCAGCTTTTCCAACCCTTCCTGGGCATATTTAAGCAGCGATCCTTTGCTTTGTTCGATACCTGTAATATTTCCCTTGGATACTGCTTCCAGCAGGTAATTTTCCTGCACCGAAGCCTTGAAAAATATAAGATAGACTTCGTGGTAATATTTATTCAGCTCACTGACTTTTTTGGTCATATCGCCAAGCTTGCTTTTACCTTCTACCAGCGTAACATTATTTTTTGCAGCAAAACTCTCACTCGCGGTTTTCATACGTTCGTTCGCTTCATCCAGCTTCTTATCTACCATCTCCTGGGCCATCAGGAAAGCCTCCATCTGATCATAACTCTGTTCGGCAATCTCTTCCATGTTCACTATCTTACTATAATCATCATTCAATACATTGTAGTAAAATTTCATAAAGTTCACCGCCGTATCCCGGAGGCTTTTATCTCCTTTGTAAGATGGCATCCCGCTGATATTCATCCTTGCTTCCTGAACTTCATCCAGTAATTTCGAGCGTAGGTTCTCTACCTTCTTTGCCCGTTTTCCATGCGCAGCGGCGCTGGCATAACTCATGAATTTTTTCGAAATATTTTCCTGTTGCTGGCTGATTGCTCCCATATAATCCCCCGGGTTCTCGAAGTTTTGTGCCAGGCTTTTGGTAGAAAAAAGAATTGCAACGCCCATAAAGACGATGGGTAGAAATGATCTCATAAGGTTAATTTTTAAACAAATTAATAATTAATAGGTGAAAAAAGTATTTTTTAAAACTTTTGTTTTGCATTTATTCAACAGGTCACTTTGTCCAGTCCAGCATTATCTTATAAGCTTCTGCCACCGTATGGTCGGCGCTGATATGTTTAAGATAAGTCGCATTGATCATTTTACTTTGTTCGGTTGATTGATTGACCTGTTGCTGATCAAAATTATTGTTGGTAACGGAAATAAGTGTTTTCTCTTTTTCATCGCTTAATTTATCAAACATACTCATGGTATTTTTGTAATAGGCCACATAACTGTTCCATTGCAGCGGCACCGTTCTGCCCGTTTTATATTTAGTGATCCATTCCCCTACAGATTCAATATTTGTAAAATATTCATCACCGCTGATCCGTTGCCGGGCAGAGGCTTTCAGTTGCGCAACAGGCAATGCCGGCAATGGCCTGTAAATGCCTTCTTTACTGTTGTCAGGCTGTAACGCACTGGCGTTGGACTTTTCCTTGTATGAATCGCCGGCGTAGATATCCGGTAAAACGATGTCCGGCTCTACCCCTTTCCATTGTGTGGTGCTCCCATTGACCCGGTAAAATTTATTTTCCGTCACTTTCACAAAATCGGTGTAGTTGCCATTTTTCGATATAGTACCGGTATCCATTGGCAATACCACCTGTGCTGTACCTTTGCCATACGTAGTTCCACCTACTATCAATGCACGGTTGTAATCCTGTAATGCAGCGCTCACAAATTCACTGGCACTGGCACTCGCTCCATTCACCAACACCATCAATGGCCCGTCGTATACCGTTCCGTGATTGGGGTCTTTCAGAAAATGGACTTTCCCATCCCTGTCTTTCAAAGAGGCGATAGGCCCGATATCGATAAAGATCCCGGCTAGTTGCATCCCCTCCCACATGCTGCCGCCACCGTTATACCGCAGATCCAATATCAATCCATCGATATTATCTTTTTTCAACTTTACAATCTCTTTGCTCACATCGTTGGCACAACCATCGTACTGAGCATCTGTCTGCCCCTCTTCTTCCCGGCTATAAAAGCCAGGCAGGCTGATGTAACCGATATTTTTCTGCCCATGCAATACATAACTTTTGACGATGCTTTCATCGTCACTGATCTTTTCCTTGTGAAGCTTAACCGTTTTTATTTCACCCGAAGCGGTGCGTACCGTAACTTCCAGGTCAGCCTCACTATCACCACTCAATAAATTTTCCAATTCTTCCGCAGACATTTCTTCGACTGTTTTCTCCTTTGCGCCGGTTTTCACTTTAACCAGCACATCACCGGTATGCAACTGTCCGCTACGCCACGCACTCCCGCCCGGCTGCAGAAAACTGATCACCACTTCTTCCTTTTCATTCACCGACAGATCAAGCCCGGCGCTGAATTCGGAGGCACTGGTAGCTGCATCCCATTCTTTTTTCTCAGACAGATCCATGTAGCTGCTGTGTGGATCGTAACTCCAGGAAATGGCATTCAGGTAATCATCCTGCATCGATTGGAGCAGTTCGGCAGGTGTTTTCAAAAGATTCCGTATCTGGTTAAGCTGTGCCTTCTTTCTTTTTTGGCGAGCCGCTGTTTCAAGTGTAGAAAAATCAGTTGGTAAAGTTGGCGGCAATTCTCTTTTTGCAGATACCATATCATCCACTATGGTTCCTAAGACCTGCCATTTAAGAAACTGTTGCCAGCGTAGGGCAAGTTCCTGGTCGTTGGCTGCATAAGCGGCAAATGGCCAACTGACAGCGTCAGACCGGGTAAGATCAATGGGCTTCGCCAATACCTGGCTAATCAGGCTATCCGCTTTTTTCAGTTTTGCCTGGTAAAGGGAAACCGATAAATTAAAGAAACCCCACCCATTTCCCTGCAACTCATCATCTAGTTTGTACTGGTATGCTGACAATGCAACCATATCCTTTTGTGTAAACAACAACTTGTCATCGTCCAGTATTTCGATCCAATGCCTGTACAATAAGGCCGATGCTGAATCATTCCATATCCGTGGCTGGTAATGATATTTATCCAGGAAACGTTTTAAGACCTTCACCTTCTGCGGAAAAAGATCGGGCGATTTTTGTTGTGCATTGGCAACTGAGCATGCCAATAGTAAAAATAAGGGCAGGATTTTTCTCATAAAGTTTGTAATAACGAATTACAAATGAACACTTATTATCGTCTTCATTCGTAATTCGTATTGGATCATTCGTAATTGACTACACCCCAAGTTCTTTCTCGATGCGTTTGATCTTCGCATCCAGCTCCGCTTCTGTAGCATCGAACTCGTCAGCTGAAGCCAGTGGGGTATTCACACTGAAATAATATTTTATCTTAGGTTCGGTACCGCTGGGCCTTGCAGAGATCACGCTGCCATCCTGCAGCAGGAACTGAAGCACATTACTTTTAGGCAGATCAATTTTCCATTCGCTGCCATCCAGTAAATTTTTCCCTACCTGCAACTCATAGTCGAGCAATTTTTCTACGGCTATGCCGTCAAATTTTTGTGGCGGATTTGCCCTGTCCTCTTCCATCATCTTCGCGATCTCCGCAGCGCCATTCATTCCCTTCTTGGTAATGCTTACCAGGTTTTCTTTGAAGAAACCATATTCCACATAAAGATCCACCAGTTTATCAAACAGGCTGCGGCCTTTATTTTTTTCATACGCCGCCATTTCGCAAATGAGCGCTACAGCGCTTACAGAATCCTTATCACGCACTTTATCGCCGATCATCAATCCAAAACTTTCTTCACCGCCAACGATGTAATTTTCTTTTCCTTCTTTTTCTTTGATCAATGATGATATCCATTTGAAACCCGTCAATACATTATAACAAGCCACATTATTTTTTTCAGCGATCAGATCGATCATGTTGGTGGTTACGATCGTTTTGATCACCATATCATTCGGCTGTGCAATGCCTTTGGCTTTGCGGGCTTCGATCATGTAGGTGAATGCGAGCAATGCTGTCTGATTGCCATTCAGCAATATCCATTCGCCCTTATTATTTTTTACGCCTACTCCCACCCTGTCTGCATCCGGATCGGTACCCAGCAAAATATCTGCATCCAGTTCTTCAGCCTGTTTCAGGCCGATGCTCATCGTTTCTTTTTCTTCAGGGTTCGGATAAATGACCGTCGGAAAATTTCCATCGGGAACACTTTGTTCTTTCACAATATGAACATTGGTGAAGCCGAATTTTTCCAGCGCCTGCGGCACCAGCATGATGCCTGATCCGTGAATAGGCGTATACACGATCTTGAGGTCGTGCTGCGCTTTACATACATCCGGGTAAACGCTCAATCCTTTCACCATTTCGAGGTATAGCTCATCTACTTCTTTACCAATAATAGTGATATTGCTTTCGCCACCGCTCCATTTCACATCATCGGTAGATTCGATCTTCTCTACTTCAACGATCACATTTTTATCATGTGGCGAAACCATCTGTGCGCCATCGTCCCAATATGCTTTATACCCATTGTATTCTTTCGGGTTATGGCTGGCAGTACATACCACACCACCTTTGCAACCAAAGTGACGGATGGCGAAACTCAGTTCAGGCGTAGGGCGCAGGCTTTCAAAAAGAAAAACCTTGATACCGTTTGCGCCAAATACATTTGCGGTGATCTCTGCAAAATCGCGGCTGTTGTTGCGGCAGTCGTGCGCTATCGCTACGCTGATCTCGCCGGTGAAACATTGTTTCAAATAATTTGCATAACCCTGCGTAGCCATACCCACGGTATATTTATTCATTCGATTGGTACCGATGCCCATGATGCCACGAAGGCCTCCCGTACCGAATTCGAGATTTTTATAAAATGCATCCGCCAGTTCATCGGGATTTTCCGTTTCCATTTTGCGGATCACTTCTTTGGAAGCTTCGTCGTAGTTACCTGACAACCACTTGTCTATCTTTTGTTGAATTTTTGTATCCATATGGTGATATTTTAAAGTCTTCAAATGTAGAATATTCGTATGTTATTCAGCACATTAAAGTTATTTTTGTTTTTTATGAACCGAGTTGAATATCATTCCTGCAATACCTTAACCAGATTTTTTCCCTGCACAGGCAAATTAATGTTCATCTCTTTATTATTTTGTGTTATTTGTACCCCGGGATTTTCACAACAGAATATTCCAACTAAGACTGCCAATACGTTTGAATATGCTCTCTCCGACAGCATTATTACTCCACCAGAACCTGTGGGAAATGGATTAGGTGATAAACGTACCGTTTGCATTTGTTTGGATGGGATAAGTGATAAAACCAGGAAAAATCGTATCAAAACCATCGCCATCATCAACGTTGCCGGCTACGGCGCAGCAATGGCCGGACTTTACGCAGCCTGGTATAAAGATTACCCGCAGGGAAAATTTCATGCATTCAACGATATTTCCGAATGGAAAGGCATGGATAAGATCGGTCATACGTACAGTGCCTATGCCGAAAGCAAGGCCAGCATGGAACTCTGGCGCTGGACAGGGATCGATAGAAAAAAAAGGATCCTGCTCGGTGGTTTCAGCGGTGCCATTTATCAGACCACTATTGAAATACTGGATGGGTTCAGCACCGAATGGGGCTGGAGCTGGGGCGATTTTGGCGCTAATATCCTGGGAAGCGGCATGCTGGTGGCACAGGAGTTTGCCTGGGATGAACAACGGATACAATTCAAATGGTCGTTTCACCGTAAAAGTTATGATGACCCCGGCCTGAATGCACGCAGTAATGATATTTTTGGAAAAAGCAGCCCTGAACGTTTTTTAAAAGATTACAATGGCCAGACGTACTGGCTGAGCACCAGTTTAAAACCTTTTTTCCCGCACTCCCGGATCCCGGCATGGCTGCAGGTTTCGGTGGGTACCGGTATCGAAGGGGTATTTGGCGCGAGAAGCAATGTAGCCAAAGATGACCAGGGGGTTGTCACTTTCGACCGTTCGGATATCAAAAGAAGAAGGCAATGGTATCTTGCTCCTGATATAGACCTCACTAAGATCAAAACGAAAAAGAGAGGGGTGAAACTTGCGCTCACCTTACTCAACATCATAAAATTCCCAACTCCTTCGCTGGAATACAGCAAGGGGAAGATGAGTGTGAACTGGTTCCACTTTTAGATGTATGATGTGAGATGTATGATGTATGATTTCTTTAATATTTAAGTCTGTACGATTTCCGAAAGTCCTTCAAACTGAAAGACATCATAGATCATACATTCATAAGACTAGTAAAGCCTATCACTTTCCAACCTGATTAATAGAATACGCCGGTTTTGTAATAAATATATCAGTGCGGATATTCTTGATATCTTCTTCCGTGATCACGTCATTGACATCGGAGAGATGTTTGCGGATTTTTTCTTTAGTAGAAGTATCAACTAAAATTTGGGAGATATTTTCAGCAGCGTTCATGAGAATTTTTTGAAGTTGGCCCATATCCGAAAATTTTATGTGGTTAAATGTAAACCTTTATCCTAATGCGTTATTTACATTTTTTGCACATGGGCTGCGCAAAGCTACCTTAAATAATCTATTGGTTTACAAGGATTTCAAGGCTTAACAATTCGGTAATATTGTGCATAAAAAAAGCCGGAAATGCCGGCTTCATTCATTATATTTTTGTGAAATATATCAGGAAATTGTCTGCGAAAACTCTATTAACTCATGTCCTCAGCGGTTTGAAGTCGCTTAACCGCTGAGAACATGAGAACGCAAAGTTTACGCAGAGATTTTATTTTCCTTTTTTCGGGTGCACGATCTTCATCTCATCCACCAACCTGGTTGCTCCCGCAAATTTGTCCACGATAAACAATACATAACGGATATCTACCATAATATTGCGGCAGATCGACGGGTCGTAATTGATATCGCTCATAGTGCCTTCCCATACCCGGTCGAAATTCAGTCCGATCAGATTTCCATAGGCATCCAGCGCCGGGCTGCCGGAGTTGCCACCTGTTGTATGATTGGTAGCAATGAAACAAACCGGCATCACGCCGTTTTTACCATATCGGCCGTAATCCTTGTTTTTATACAAGGTGAGCAGTTTTGCCGGAACATCAAATTCGTAATCTCCGGGTTTATATTTTTCCATCAGCCCATCCATATCGGTAAAATATTCATACTTCACCGCATCCCTGGCTGTATAGCCCGCTACTTTTCCATAAGTTACACGAAGTGTACTGTTGGCATCGGGATAGAATTTTTTGTCGGTCATCACTTCCATTTGTGCCCTGGTGTATGTGCGCTGCAACTGGTTGATCTTTTCCTGCATCGGAGTCAGTGTTGCCAATACATTTTTTTGAAAAGTCTGCTGGATATCTGAAAACAACTTCAACGCATCAAAAGCTTTGATAGCATCAACCGCTTCTGTAGCCGGTTTGGCAAGGATCGCATCAAGATTGCTTTGAGTATACAATCCCTGCTGACTGTACAGTTTGCCGCCGAGCGCCGCATAACTGTTATCAGAAGCGTCGAGCCATTGCAACAAGACAGGTGAAACATATGCTTTCGGCTGATCTGTCACATACATTTCAGCCAATGACTCAAATACGGAACGGTCTACTGTCGCGTCATACTCTTCCAACACCGCAGCAATAGCAGGTTTCACCGTTTTCAATTTATCCTGGTAACCAGCTTCCCCGTTCCTAGTGTAAGCCGTCACCAACGAATTCAGGTTCATCGCGATTGCATTCAACTCTATCTTATTAATGATCTCTGTGTAATAATCGCGGGCAAGCCCGAAAGGTTTGAAAGAGGCATAAGCCGCATCCAGATCGGTCAGCAGATTGCCATAACTTTCTTTCCATGCCGCATTTGCTAATACCCTCTTTTGAAATTCCGCTTCGTACGTTTTTTTCTTATCTACGGCATTGGTGCGTGTGAGCCCCTGTATTTCACCCTGCCATTTTTTGTACGCATTTTGTATGCTGGCATATTTTGCTGCATATTTTATCTTAATCGCTTCATCCTTGCGCATGTAGCGGTCTATCACAGCCAAAGCTTTATCACGGATCGCGATCTTCGCCGGATCATTCACCGAGCGGATCTGCTCTACCGCCACACCTGGCAGGTATTCCGTGGTCCTGCCCGGAAAACCGAATACCATCGTAAAATCATTTTCGGCTATGCCATCCAGTGAGATCGATAAAGATTTTTTAGGCGTGTAAGGAATATTGTCGGTGGAATAAACAGCCGGCTTATTATCCTTTGATGCATAAATACGGAACATGCTGAAATCACCGGTATGCCTTGGCCACATCCAGTTGTCGGTATCTTTTCCGAAGTTGCCGATAGCGCTTGGCGGCGCTCCCACCAGGCGTACATCCCGGTAAGTTTCGGTAACGAAAAGATAGTATTGATTCCCTTCAAAAAAGCCGCGGACAAATGCATCCTGCGTCGGTTCTTTTTTAGCATTCACTTTTATTTTCTCCATGTTCTTTTCAATAACACTCATGCGTTGTGCTTCCGTGAGGCCCGTAGTTATTCCTTCGAGCGCTTCCTTGCTCACATCATCGATGCGGACGATGAACGTGGCATACAATCCTTTGTTAGGTATCTCATCCGCATTGGTAGGCGCCCAGAACCCATCGCGGATATAATTGTGCTCGAGTGTAGAATGATTTTGAATGGCATCGAAACCGCAATGATGATTGGTGAGCACCAGTCCTTTGGAAGAAATAAGTTCGCCGGTACAGAACCCGCCAAAACTTACCACGGCATCCTTCAGGCTACCTTTATTGATGCTGTAAATGTCTTCGGCGCTGATCTTCATGCCGAGGCTTTTCATACGTGATTCATTGAGCTTGCCCAGCAATTGCGGCAGCCACATGCCTTCATCCGCTTTTGCGAAGAGGGAAATAATGGAAAACAGTAATACTAAAAGGGATTTGTTAGGTTTCATATAGTGAATAGTCAATAGTGAATAGTCAAACCTTCGGACTTTATGAAGAAGGTACAACTTGAAAAATTCGTAATTCGTAATTCGTAATTGTCAATTGTTCTCCAGTCTCGCTCCCAATACCTCTCCCCCTTCCACATCCACCACAATATTTTCCTGCAGTGTGGTAGACACCGAGAGGCCTACATAATTAACATCGATGGGGAATTGTTTATGGGTTCTTTCTACAAGCGCCAGGGTTTGTATCTGCCGGGGATGCTGTTGCAGTAAAGGTTTCAACGCATATAGCATGGTGCGGCCGCTGTTGGCCACATCGTCTATCAATAAGATGGTCTTATTATTAAAATCGGTTTCCTCGCTGAGTTTTATCTCACCGGGATTTTTTTTATCGATCTCAAGGGATATTACCCTCACAAAACCGGGAAATACTTCCAGCAGGTATGCTTCGATCTTTTGGGCAATGAATATCCCGTTTTCTTTTATCCCGATAAGGATGATCTCCTTATTCTCATAATTGCGTTCCGCTACTTCAAGCGCCATCCGGCGAAGTTTTTTATCGGCGGTATGTTTGTCTAGGATCATATTTATTACACGAATTTTACGAATTACACTAATTAGCGATATAATATTTGGGGATTTCCCAAAACCGAAAAACGATTGTACGAATTGAAAGCCAACTTTGCGCCTTTGCGTTTCTTTGCTCCTTTGCAGCTTGCCCCGCCGAATGGCGTGGGTGAAAATCCTTCCAAAATTATTCATTCTAAGCTTCTAAAAGCTAATTTTTCTATCTTAGCTGTTACAAATTCCGTTTATGCAGTATTTACCGCAGGTAATTTTCGTTTTGTTAGCCGCCGCAGCCAGCATTTTATTCGCCAGAAATATCCTGCAGATCAGGCGCAATATTTTGCTTGGCAGGGATGAAGACCTGTCGGATAACACTGCCCTTCGCTGGAAGAATATGCTGCTGCTGGCTTTCGGGCAAAAGAAAATGTTCCGCAACCCTATGGTAGCCATACTTCACCTTTTTGTTTACGTAGGTTTTGTAGTGATCAATATCGAAGTGCTGGAAATAGTACTGGATGGGATTTTGGGTACGCATCGTCTTTTTCTTGAAACGCTGGGCGGTTTTTATACTTTCCTCATCAATGTTTTTGAAATACTGGCCGCCACCGTGCTTATTTCGTGCGTCATTTTTCTTGCCCGCAGAAATATCATCAAACTCAGGCGTTTTATCAGCAAAGACCTCAACGGCTGGCCCCGCAGCGATGCCAATTATATACTTATCACCGAAATAGTGCTGATGGCACTTTTCCTTACCATGAACGCTACCGACAGGGCTTTGCAATTGCAGGGTGCAGCACATTACCATACCACAGGGCATTTCATCATTTCGGATGGACTTTCGGGTTTGTTCAGCGGTATGTCGACCGGCACGCTTGTATTCATCGAACGTAGCTGCTGGTGGCTGCACATCATCGGCATCCTGGCGTTCCTCAATTACCTCCCCTACAGCAAACACCTGCATATCATGCTGGCATTTCCGAATGCGTATTATGCAAGGCTGCAGCCCATGGGTGAAATGAAGAACATGGTGAACGTACAGAACGAAGTGAAATATATGATGCAGCCGGAACTGGCTCCTTCAGGTGATGCACAACCGATGAAATTCGGCGCCAAAGATGTGCAGGATCTCAGCTGGAAAAACCTGCTGGATGCCTATAGCTGCACCGAATGCGGCCGCTGCTCTGCCGCCTGCCCGGCAAACCTTACAGGAAAATTATTAAGTCCACGAAAAATAATGATGGACACCCGCGACAGGGCGACTGAGGTTGGAAAAAATATCGCGAAAAATAAAGAGTTTGTTGCCGATGGCAAAACATTGGTAAACGATTACATCACCGTAGAAGAACTGAGGGCTTGTACCAGCTGTAATGCCTGTGTGCAGGAATGCCCGGTGAGCATCAATCCGCTGGAGATCATACTGGAACTGCGTCGTAGCCTCGTGATGGAAGACAGTAATGCACCGCAGGAATGGAACGGCATGTTCAGCAATATTGAAAATAACTTCGCTCCGTGGAAGCTAAGCCCGGATGATCGCGACCAATGGGCTGCCGAACTTGAATCTTCTAATTAAATTTTTTAGCTTTCAATTCCTTTATCGTGTGCTCAGTACATCCGTTGCTCAACGGAGTAATGGTGATAAGGAATTTCCCAAATAAGGCATTGTGGCTGGCCATTACCAAACTGGAATTTTTGAAATATGTGAATTGCCCGGGATCGAATGGTAAGGTATCGGGAATATGCAGACGCGGAATATCCGGATGAAGTAAATACAAAACCGATAGTCCTGTCAGGCTCAGCGTAATGATATGAACTTCCGAATCGAGCTTACGGTAAATGGTAGCGGTGCGGAATTCGATAGAAGCATCAAAACATACCACATGTTCTTCTGTCATTTCCAGGTGGAAATCCGAAATGAATTTTACCAGCTGATCCTGCGTTGCTTTCATGGTGGTTGTTTTCAAAAAATATTCCAGCTTACCTCTGTAAAAATAATGCCAGAATAGCGGATATGAAGAATTCCATCCATCACCCGGCAAATGGCTGCTGCAAAAAAGATTGCAGACGGATAAGACCGGGTGCATATTAAAAGCGCCTCATCCCCATCATTCATCCGATTCATCAAAAGTTACCGGAAGTTCAGTTTTCCTGCACAATTGTTTCATTGTGCTGATCCTCGATCTTATGCATTTTTTCTTCGATGCCCTTGTGGCGCAATAGTTTTATGAGCTGTATGATAGCCGTGATGGCGAAAATACCGCCGATGATCCAGTTAAGATATTGCTGGCTGTTGGCGATGCGACCCACTAACCAGGCGCCGCCGAATATAAAAACACAGTTTCCCAACAATGTTCCGATACCAATACCAATTATATAGGAGTTGTACTGACGATTTTTAGGCTCCAGTATTTTTTTTGTGAATAAAACTGTGCTCCAGCCAAACCAGAATGGAATTTGTACAGGATTAATAGCGCACATTAACATTCCCAGTAAAAAACGATGCATGTTAATATTTTTCAACGGAGATTCATGACCGGTAGTTCCTTGTTTTGTTGCAGCAATAAAACTTCCAACAGCAAGAGCTAAAATGATTGCAAACGTAATCCATTCCATAGCCCGCATTACCTTTTCTTGTTTCCTTACCCAATCAATACCAACTAGAGAAATTCTGACGTAAACCATCTCTACCAGCAACGACCCTAACGAAAAATAAATAGCTTGTGTAAAGCCTTCTGCAAGACCAATATCCATGGCAGCGATATTAAGTGTACCCAGCGGCAGCGAACCCAGAAAGCTAATGACAAGCCCCCAACAAAAAATACGGAGAATTTTAGGCATGCACCAAAGTTAGTTGATAGTGGATAATTGATAATTAATAATGGATAATTAATAATTTTTCGGCCTGACTTACTTACACCAATTCAACAACTCCTTACTTACATAAAAAAGCCGCAGTGGTAAACTGCAGCAATTATCTTGTAAACTTCCTGTCGGTGGCCGGTCGTCTGTCGTCTCCTTACTTCGCGTATACTTTCAATTCCACTTTCACATTATCGCTCATCGTAGCGCTGCTCTTGCCTACACCATAATCCAGCCGATTGATCTCAAATTCACCCGAAAAAAGAAAACCGCCTTCGTTGGAAACGGCATTGAACGGGAAGCTGATGACTTTGGTTACATCTTTGATTGTAAGATTACCAGTGAAAACATAAGCTCCCGGAGTGGAAGTGGTAGCTATTTTGGTGCTGACGATGCGGATGGTCGGGTATTTTGCCGCATCAAAAAAATCAGCATTCCTGAGATGGTTATCGCGACGGTCGTTGTCGGTATCCACCGTATTTACATCGGCGGTCACATCAACCGAAGAAGCCGCAGGATTTTTCATATCGATCCTGATCGTCCCTTTCAGTCCGCTGAGATCGCCGCCGGTATTGATCGCCATGTTCTTGATAACAAAATGAACCTTGCTGCCCAGATCCTGTGGAGTAAGTGTTTTCTGGGCATATAATCCCACGAAAGAAAAAAGCAAAATGGCCAGGAATAAAGTATTTTTCATAAACGAAATTTTTGATACACAAATTAAACGCATTATTTTAAAAATATATCCTAAAGTTCTTTTAACAAAACTTACCTAAATTACGTTAATAGCAAAGGGAGGCTGGAGGCTGGATACTGGCATTTTATAAATTTCGAAGATTATTATAAATTTTAATTTTTAAGAAATATCGAGCAACCAGCATCCAGCAACGGTTTCCCCAACTAATCCCTTTCGCATCATATGCTCCGATCTTCCACCATACAATTACTTCGTTTCCATTTTTCCTTATTCCTGATGCCGGTGTATTGGTTTGCTCTGAGCCAGGTACTGGAAGTCAATTGGGGCCGGGCCTTGCTGGTATTTATCATTCTCCACCTGCTCGTTTACCCTTCCAGCAACGGTTACAACAGTTATATGGACCGTGATACTGAAAGCATCGGTGGGATCAAAAATCCCAAAGCCCCCACAAGGCAACTCTTTTATGCTTCCGTTACGATGGATATAGTGGCGATATTGCTCAGTTTTTTTATCAGCCTTTATTTTGTAGTGGGAATATTTCTTTACATAGCCGCATCGCGGGCTTATAGTTACCGGGGCATCCGGTTGAAAAAATACCCGGTGACAGGTTACCTGACGGTCATTTTTTTTCAGGGTGCCATCACCTACTTCCTGGTAAAACATGGCTGCAGCAGCGCCTTACAGCTATCCGTATCACCGGTAGCGATGGCGGCGTCTTCATTGCTGGTGGGCGGGTTTTATCCGCTTACGCAGATATATCAGCATCGCCAGGATAAAGAAGATGGAGTACGTACCTTGAGCATATTGCTGGGTTACAGGGGCACGTTTGTTTTTACAGCGATCATCTATTTCATCGCGATGTTGATGCTCGGCATCTATTTTGCAGAGAATCTGGAGTTGGACAACTTCATCATCTTTCAAACCTTTATGTTGCCTGTACTCGTATATTTTTTCTGGTGGTTCTATAAAGTGCATAAAAGTGTGGACAATGCAAATTTCACCAACACCATGCGCATGAACCTGCTGGCTTCCGTCTGCACCAATGCGGCATTCATCACGATTTTAATAGCAGATAAATTTTGAGTAAGATCACTTCTATAGCAACGAGTCTCCCGGAGTTCAAACACACACAGGATGACTTATACAAATTTTCCGACAATATTTATTCTTCCAACGAAACTGATAGCAGGAAGCTGAAATTCATTTACCATCAAAGCGGCATCAGCACACGCTATTCGGTAATTCCTGACTACAGCAGCCCCAGGGAGCAATGGACATTTTTTCCCCCATCAAAAGACCTTGAGCCTTTTCCTGCGATAGAACAGAGGATGAAGTTTTATTCAAAAGAAGCGGCTAAACTTTCCATTTCGGCGATTGAAAAATGTATCGGTACTAAAATATCAAAAACTGACATTACTCATCTCATTACGGTCAGCTGTACCGGCATGAGTGCGCCAGGGCTGGATCTTGACATCATCGAACAAATGGGACTGCCCAAAAATATCGTCCGCAGTTCTGTGAATTTCATGGGATGTTATGCCGCCATCCATGCCATGAAAATCGCGGATGCTTTTTGTAAAAGTTCCTCCGCAGCAAATGTGATCGTGGTATGCACGGAGCTTTGCACGCTGCATTTTCAAAAAGATATTTCTGTTGACAACATCACCGCTTCTTTATTATTCTCCGACGGATGCGCCGCGATGTTATTTCAAAACGATGTTGCAGAAAAAGGGATCACCCTCCGGAATTTTTTCAGCGATGTGAGTTTCAAAGGCAGACAGGACATGGCCTGGGAGATATCTTCCAAAGGTTTCCTGATGACATTATCGGGTTTTGTACCCGACCTGATCAAAGAAGATTTTGAAGAGCTGGTGACCACTTCGCTGAAAAATGCGGGCAAAACAAAAGCCGATATCACGCATTGGTGTATACATCCCGGCGGCAAAAAAATCCTGGATACTATCGTACGAAGTCTTGCTATTGATAATAAAGCATTGCAACATTCATACACCGTATTGAACGATTATGGCAATATGAGTTCAGCTACCATCGTATTCGTGCTGCAAAAAATACTGGAAGAATTAAGCGCCGAACCTTTACAGGAAGCTACCATTTTTGGCGCCGCGTTTGGCCCGGGACTCACCATGGAAACTTTTACAGCTACTTATGGTTAAGCTTTCTACCAGATCGAACCAAAAAGAGATCCTTGACCGGGATGATATCCCGTTTGAAGACATCCGCCAGAATATGCGTGAGCTCAATACGATCAACAGTCTGCTCGGAGGGCATCGTATAACGTTGACGGGTATACGAATTTTTGTAAATGAACATGCAGGCACTTCCCCCATCAGCTTCTGCGAGATCGGCTGTGGTGGTGGCGATAACCTGAATGCCATTTATAAACATTGCCGGCATTCAAAAAACGCCCTCTCCCTCACCGGAATAGATATCAAAAAAGAATGCATTGATTTTGCGCAGCAGCAATACCCCGCAATGCCCGTGGATTGGCTGATCAACGATTACCGGCTGATAGATTTTAAAGAGAACAAGCCTGGGGTGATTTTCTCTTCCCTGTTTTGTCATCATTTTACTGAAGAACAATTGGTGGCACAACTGCAATGGATGAAAGCGAATTGCCGTTCCGGATTTTTCATCAACGATCTTCATAGAAATGTATTCGCCTATTATTCCATCAAATGGCTGACGAAGCTTTTTTCAAGGTCTTACCTCGTAAAAAATGATGCGCCGCTTTCGGTAGCCCGTGGTTTTACCAAAAGCGAATGGAAAAATATTTTTACAAAAGCTGGTATCTCCAACTACAAGATCCGCTGGAAATGGGCCTTCCGGCACCTGATCATTTTCAAACATGCATGATTCCATCTACGATACAGCCATCATTGGTGGCGGACTGGCCGGACTGAGCCTATCCATTTTGCTGGCGCAAAAAGGAGCTAAAGTGATCCTTTTTGAAAAAGAACAATACCCTTTTCATAAGGTCTGCGGCGAATACATTAGTCTGGAAAGCAAAGATTTTCTGCATGGCCTCGGACTTGATATCGAAGAACTGGAGTTACCCATCATAACAAAACTGGTGGTAACGGCACCTGATGGTACACAACTGAATCAGGACCTCGACCTGGGGGGATTCGGGATCAGCAGGTTTACGCTCGATCAATACCTCAAAAATATTGCGGAACAAAAAGGCGTAACTGTTTTGGAAAACTGTAAAGTGACTGATACAGTTTTTACGGATAACATGTTTACTATCAAAAACAATTCCGGTGACTTTCAGGCAAAGGTCTGTTGCGGTTGTTTTGGCAAAAGAAGCAATCTCGACATCAGATGGAAAAGGCCGTTTGTAAAGCAGGTAAATAACAAACTCAGTAACTACATCGGCGTGAAATATCATATCAGGACTAAATTTCCTGACGATACCATCGCGTTGCATAATTTCAAAAATGGCTATTGCGGCATATCCAGGATTGAAGAAAATAAGTATTGTCTCTGTTATCTTACCAATGCACAAAATCTTAAAGAGAGTAATAATTCCATTGAAGAAATGGAGAAGAATATTCTTTCAAAAAATATCTATCTCAAAGAAATATTCGAGCGAAGCGAAAAATTATATCAATCACCTTTATCGATCTCCCAGGTATCTTTCATTAAAAAATCCAGGGTGGAAAATCATGTATTACTGCTCGGCGATGCCGCCGGAATGATCACGCCACTGTGTGGCAACGGTATGAGTATGGCGATGCATGGAGCAAAAATTGCTGCCGAAAATATTGCAGATTTTTTACAGGCTAAGATCAGCAGACAAAAAATGGAGCATTCTTATGATGAACAATGGAAGAAAGAGTTCTCTTCACGGCTTCGCACCGGGCGCATTATTCAGCGGTTCTTTGGGAAAAACTGGACAACGAATTTATTTATCAAAGTGATGAAACTATTTCCTTCGCTGACAAAATTCATTATCCAAAAAACTCATGGAAAGCCGTTTTAATTAATAATGAATAATTAATAGTTAATAATTACAAACCGTAAAGAACAAAAAGATATATCATCCGAAATAATTAATAATTATTAATTATTAATTCTACCCTATCTTCTCATCCGCTGCTTTCATCACTTCAAATAATTTCACCGTTTCTTTCCTGAATTTCATTCCCCGAATAAACGCCCATGGTTTTACACCGAGCGACGCATTGTAACGGCTGATCGTGTATAGCGCTTTCCAATGTTTGAGGATCTCTTTGTGTGCATTACGCAAAGTATAACCCGTATCGTAAAAATGATTGGGTTCGGCACCACAGCCATTGTATTCAAGTATGGTGAAATTTTTTCCTTGTTTCAATTCAGCAATACTGTTGCACATGATATCGTATCGCCCGTAAAAAAAATCGTTGATGCTGATACTGATATCATCGAATATTTTCAGCAGGTTATCATCGATCTCATTTTTGAGATCCACAAAATGAGCGCCCCGGTTGTGGTTGGCGGCATAGCTTAGAATGTACTTTTCGCCTGCAGGTACCACATTATCCCAGTTTTCTTTGTGCTTGCTGTGCAACTCACCCACACGCTTAGACGCTTTTTCATGCAGCGCCACCAATTGCGAGAGCGTATGTTTTCCATCGCCGATCACATGCAATGGTATCTTATGTAAGAATCCGGTGATCACACCTTTTGCTTCTTTCGGGTGGCGGATATGAAAAACACTCACTTCGATCGGGTAATGCACCATCGCCTGAACAATATATTCCACCGGAATGTTGCGGTGATAATGCAGCAATTCCTCTTCGTTATCTACTTTACGAAACAGGATACCCTGTCCGCCGACTTCCGGTTTTACAATAAACGGATATCGGATATTATTTTCGTCCAGCCATTTCCGTATGGAAACTATGTCATCCGTTGGCAATACATTGAACGTGGTGGGATAAAGATGTTTTGGCAGCAGGTCGTACATTTCCCGTTTGGGTTCGCCTTCCATTCCGCCAAAAGTGAGCTTTGGATTGCTGGGAGTAAAAAACCAGACTGCGCCGGACTTTATCATGTACCAGCACCAGTAAGGCACCAGGGGTGCATAGATGAGCTTGAACGGCCATGCTTCCCAGTTCTTTATTTTTTGTATGAGACTTTTCAAATCAGTAGTTAATTTGTAAAAATAAATGCAATTGGGCAAACATCAATGATAAAATGTTGTTTACTTTGTTGTAATAAACCTTATAACATGCATGTACCAACAATGGCTGAGATGATGGCAAGTGGCGAAAATCCGGAAATATTATTCTGGGTTGGGTGTGCCGGAAGCTTTGATCAGAGGGCGCAAAGGATCACCAAGGCATTCGTGACGATACTGGATAAAGTTGGAATAAAATACGCCATTCTCGGTAAAGAAGAAATGTGCACCGGCGATCCTGCCAGAAGGGCCGGCAACGAATTCATGTTCCAGATGATGGCTTACCAGAATATCCAGATACTGAATGGGTATGGAATTAAAAAGATCGTGACCGCCTGTCCGCATTGCTTCAATATATTGGGTAATGAGTATCCCGAATTGGGCGGTACGTATGAAGTGATCCACCATGCTACTTTTTTGCAGCAATTGATAGATGGCGGTAAGATCAACATGAAAGAAGGCGGTGCGTACAAAGGAAAAAAGATCACTTACCACGATAGCTGTTACCTTGGCCGTGCCAATAACATTTACGAAGCCCCGCGAAAAGTACTGGAAGCGTTGGATGGCGAACTGGTGGAAATGAAACGTTGCAAAAGCAACGGGCTTTGCTGCGGTGCCGGCGGGGCACAGATGTTCAAGGAAGAAGAACCGGGTACAGTGCGTATCAATATCGAACGTAGCAATGAAGCGCTCGAAACAGGCGCAAGCATCATTGCGGCAGCCTGCCCTTTCTGCAACACAATGCTTACAGATGGCGTAAAAAATAAAGAAAAAGAAGACGAAGTAGCCGTGATGGATATCGCGGAACTGGTGGCAGCCTCAATGATGTAAAATCTATGATGTAAGATCTATGATCGCTTTCAAACGAAAGTTGGTACACATTATAGTTAGTACTTGAAAATTGAAGACCTCAGATCATACATCTTAGATCATAGATCATACATTTGCATTATGGATTTCAACATAGCCGAACATATTCCCGAAGATTTTCACGACAGCAGCAGGGTGTGGATATACCAGTCAGATCGCTTATTTTTTATGAGCGAAGCCCTCGACATGGAAAAAACATTGCAGGATTTTGTCAGTAGCTGGAACAGCCACGGCACGCCGGTAAAGGGTTACGCCAATCTATTCTTTGGCCGCTTCATCATTTTCATGGCGGATGAAACTTCTGCAGGAGTAAGCGGATGCAGCACCGACAGCAGTGTGCGGGTGATCAAAGAGATCGAAAAAAAGTATGGGGTTGATATGTTCAACAGGCAACTGCTCAGTTTCTATGTAAAAAATAAAGTAGAGCAGATACCGCTTTCCCAATTGAATTATGCCCTGGAAAATGGCCTCATCACCGGCGATACATTATACTTCAACAATACAGTACTCACTAAAAAACAATTGCTGGAAGAATGGATAACCCCGGCAAAAAACAGCTGGCTGAAGAGCAAACTTCATTACACGAATTAAAACGAATTACAGGGTTTTTAAAACCCCGGAGGTTTTCAAAACCTCCGGGGTTTAGCCACTTCGCTAATTCGTGTAATCATTTCTTTTTCTTCTTCGTGGCTTTCTTAAACGTATACGCCAATGCCAGCTTATAATTCCGGCTGTTGTTGCGATAAAAACTCTCCAGCGTATACCCGGGCCCGTAAGTATAATATTTATTCTGCTGCTGCCTGAATGGATCGATGATATTGAGGCTTACGGATAAATTTTTATGAAATAATTTCTGTTGTATCCCAACGCTCATGCTGAGTGTGCTGCGCAAACTTCCTTGCGGATTGGCAAAACGGCGGTAAGCAAAATTGCCCGTCATGGTGAGCAATGGATTGACTGTGTAATTTCCGGTAACAGAAGAATTCAAAGAACCGCCATTGCGAAAGCGGTTGACAGTACGATCGTGCTCACTGTAAACATTGTAGCTATATCCCGCACTCACAGTGGCTTTGATCTTTTTCCCGACATTGAATCCCCCCCACGCACTGCTTTCATATTCCTTGCGGCCGCTGAGGTTTTGCCAGGTGGTAAAGGTTTTCCCATCGGCCTGCAACGTACGTATGGAACTGAATATCTGCTGCAGGGCATTGTAGCCGATGGATAAGTTGATATTGAATTTCTTGTTCCAATACCCCCCTATCACGTCAAAATTATCTGAATAATACGGCTGCAGGAACGGGTTACCAAAACGTGTATTGTACGGATCGGAATAATCCACACTCGGATTGAGATTGCTGATGCCCGGCCTCTTGATACTGCGTTTATAGCTCACCGTCAGACTGTAATCGTTGTCCCACTTTTTATTCAGCGTAGCAAATGGAAGTGTGCTGTAGTAAGGGTTTGCGTAATTGTTGGCATTGTTCACGATATCGAAAGAGGTGCGGCTGTATTCCTGCTGCAATCCGGCGGTGATGAAAAAATTCTTTTTTACTTCGTAACGCAATGCAGCCCTCACCGCATATACAGCCTGGTAGAAATCAAATTCATTGCTCAGTACAGGGTTTTCTGTAAGCACATTCTCCGGCTTTTTCAGATAGGCCGTGTGAAGGGTATTGTAAGTATGATAATAGTTGATATTTCCACCAACGCTCAGGTAATATTTATTGTTGGCCATAGGCCTGTCGTAGTTGAGCCGCAGCGAATAGGTCTTGTTGGTGGTATGCGTATTTTGCTGCTGCGTAGAGTCCGTACCGGTAAAGCTTCCATCCGGAAAAAGGAATCGCTGATAATAATTCCGGAGGTTATCGTAGTTACCCAAGGCGGCGCTCCCATTGACCGTAAATATGGTCGGGACATTTTTTCCTTTAAAAGTATAGGTGAATGCCGCTGAAGGATTGCCACTTTCCGTTTCGCTGCCCACACTCCTGTTGCTCAGTTTATACAATTCCTTGAACCGGTTGATATTACTGTAACGCGTATTATTTATTCCTGCATTATCGTTGGCATTGTACAGCAAAGTCATATTCACGCTGCTTTGCCTGGTCAGCTGGTAATCCACGGAAAGCCTGCTGTTAGGGCGTTTTGTGTAACTATTGCTGGATCCTGCAGTGTTGAAATAATTGGTGCTGTCGGCATACATATTCTGCCTGTTGCTGTAGCTGATACCACGGTATTCATTGTAGCTGTACCCCACATTAAAATTCAGCGAGAGTTTATTTTTTCGATAGTTGATATTCCCGCTGGTACTGGCTTCGCCCCGGGTGCCATACGCTATGTTCAGCCTTGCACTAAAGCCGACCTTTCCTTTTTTTGTAACGATGTTGATCACGCCGCCGCGTTCATTGGCATACTGCGGCGGAGGCGTGGTGAGCACTTCAATTTTTTCTATCATGCTGCCCGGCATGCTTTCCAGGAGATCCTGCAATTGCCGGGCATCCAGTTCCACGGGTTTATCATCGATCAGCACTTTCACTTCCTTCCCCCGCATCAGCAATTTTCCATCTTCGTCTACACTTACCAGTGGAGTCTGTTTCAACAGTTCAGTCGCGTTGGCGCTGTTGCTTAATGCCGATTCCGAAGCATTGAACGTAATTTTTCCATCCTTGTTTTCGTACAAAGGTTTTTCTGCGTAAACGATCACTGCAGAAAGGTCCGTTGAACCTGAAGAGGCCGATAATTTTATATCTGCCAGGTTAAAATCCGACCGTTCCCTCCTCACATAAATGCTGTCGATGCGAACGGGAGCAAATCCTACCGCAGAAACAGACAGCCGGTAATACCCGAATGGTAACTTTGAAAACTCAAAGCCGCCGTCTTTATCGGTAAAAGTGTAAAAAATTTTTTGAGTATCACCCATGTTATTGGCGATGACCGAAGCGCCTTCCACAGCTTTGGAATTGTTGATCCCCAACAAGTTCCCTGCAATGATACCAGACGTGGAATCTCTTTGTGCTAAGGACAACTGGCTGACTAAACAACAAATAATAAGCAGGTGAAGTTTCAAAAAGGTGATTTTTCTGCAAAATAAACTGAACTGGTGAAGAATGTATCATGAACCATCCGGAATTTGATGAGTTCTTAGGAAATCTATCAGATGTCTACTGAACCCTCACGCAAATATGAAAAACTTTGAACGTTTCACTATTCACCATTCACTATTCACTATTCACTATTCACTATTCACTATTCACTATTCACTATTCACTATTCACTATTCACCATTCCCTATTCACCATTCACCATTCACTATTTTCTGCCATCCTGTCACCATTCTGCTATTTTCAGTATCTTTGCGCATTAAATTTATTTCGGGACGATGCAGGAACTTCTTTTGGCTAAGACACATGATGAAACGCGGCAGGGCGAAGCATTTGCGCCTGCGCAGGAGCCTGTGGCTGTCAATGGCAAACGCTTTTACATTGAGAGTTATGGTTGTGCGATGAACTTTGCAGATAGCGAAGTGGTGGCTTCCATTTTACAAAAAGAAGGATTTGGCGCCACTACTGATGTAGATACGGCTGATCTTATCCTGATCAACACCTGTTCTATCCGCGAAAAAGCGGAAGACAGGGTACGTAAACGCCTCACCGAATTCCGGCAACTCAAACGATCTAACCCGGGCCTGGTGGTGGGTGTTTTGGGCTGTATGGCCGAACGCCTGAAAGCCAGTTTTATAGAAGAAGAAAAACTCGTGGATATAGTGGTAGGCCCTGATGCTTACCGCAGCCTTCCCGGCCTCATTGAAGAAGCCAATGGCGGGCAGAAAGGGGTGAATGTATTGCTGAGCCGCGAAGAGACCTATGCCGATATTGCGCCGATAAGGCTAAACAGTAATGGCGTAACCGCTTTTGTGAGCATCATGCGTGGCTGTAACAATATGTGTTCTTTCTGTGTAGTGCCTTTTACCCGTGGCCGCGAACGCAGCCGCGATGCAGCCAGCATCGTGCAGGAATGTGAGGCATTGTTCAACGAAGGCTACCGCGAAGTGACCCTGCTCGGACAAAACGTAGACAGTTACCATTGGATAGATGAACAGAAGGACGAGACGGTGACGTTTGCACGCCTGATGGAACTGGTAGCCAATATATCGCCGTTGCTGCGCATCCGTTTTTCTACTTCTCATCCGAAAGATATTACCGATGATGTATTACACATCATGGCGAAATATGAAAACATCTGCAATTACATTCACCTGCCGGTACAAAGTGGCAGTACAAGGGTTTTGCAGATGATGAACAGGACATACAGCCGCGAATGGTACCTGGCAAAAGTAGATCGCATCCGCGAAATATTGCCGGATTGCGGCATTTCCACCGATATGATCGCGGGTTTCTGTACCGAAACGGAAGAAGAGCACCAGGAATCACTCAGCCTCATGGAATATTGTAAATATGACCTGGCTTACCTCTACTTCTATTCCGAAAGGCCCGGA
>NZ_RJUB01000004.1 GCF_024343615.1 Ferruginibacter sp. HRS2-29
CATTGATAATAAATAGTTATCCTTTATTTGAAGTAAAATACTATAAATTATTGAAATAACGTATAATCAGAATATGAATCGGAGCGTAACTATGAGGAATATGCAATGATTTTTTTAAATCAAATCTGCTGACTCTATGAAACCTTCGACAGGTCCATATCGGACTTGTTATAAAAAACTAAGCCATTCAGAATCAATGCTTTTATTTTTTCGGTCTATTTTTTAGTCTATCAATGCGGAAATTATTCAAGAAATCTTACCCTACTGACGTAAAATAGAAAAAGGGACTATTTGTATTGATAGTCCCTTTCGGAAGTCCATATTAGCCTCAACAAATAAACATGCGCAAATTTCTTGTCGGGACCTGCTAAAAAATAGTGAAAAATTACTTGCAGATTTCTAATGTAATATTTCGATTATCCCGTCGCACTAAAACAGCTTTTCGAATTTCCCCATTTTCAATTGATACATTAAAACCGACTTCAGTTTTTTTATTACTGTTCCATCGGGTGTTTTCTAACAACCTGGAAATATCCTGCACAAAACCAGGAAGTTGATTTTTATTCAAGCTCTTTGATAGTATACGAGACGCATGACCATTCGCGTCGATCAATACCCAAAATCGAATATTTTTCCATTGGAGATTATTGGCAGGCCATGTTTTTTGCTCTTGTTCAGCCAACTTAATTTTTCCAAGTTTTGTACAAAAAAGAGAATCGTTTATTAAAGGAATTGATTTTATACTTTTTAAGTTTACTGTAAACAATTCGCCTTCGGGATTAAAATCTATTAATTCTGCGCTTGTAAATTTATTTTCAAAATTAAAGTCCCAGGAAATATTGGTGTTCTTCAACGAAATAACTTTTACCCTTTGTCTCCCCGTATTGATACCCAATCGTCTTTCCGGCTGTAAAATGATACAAGCAAATATTTTTCTTTCAATACTTCATAATAAGCAGATGAGTCGACGGGAAGATTTGCAATTATTTTTTATTTTTTAATAATTGGCCAGTCGAATCCAAGTAAAAATTATCTCCTTTTAAAAGGAAAAAAATACTTTGCGCTTTGGGTATCCTGAACAAAAAATTGTGATAGTGATTTTATTGTTTGCGAGCAAACGGAGTTAATTGAAAACGCACATATTAATAACAACAGATTTTTCATACGCATTTATGACTTGCCGAATTCCTCATATAGCATTCAAGAAGGCAGTATTTAATTCTCTAAAAAACTAATGAATACTTGCCGTAATAATATTTTCCCGCACAAGTTTAATCTTTGACCTTTTCGGATCGAACCAGCGCAGCGCCTGGCTGGTATGCCATAGGAAATGAAAATCCCAGTGTTTACCATAATGATTTAAATCATATACAACCACACGCTCTTTTTGCTGGCGTTCAACAGGAAGAGGAGAATATTGCTTTTGAAATGGATACATACTGAGAAAAACATACCTATCTGCATAAACTTCAATTTCAAATACCGAATCCTTGGGAACTATAAGCAGTAAAGAATCATTCAAGTAAAGTCTGTTATGCTGATCATAGGCAAATTTTTGCTTAACAATTTTGAAATCTTCCCGATAATTCTCTTCGTCGTAACTCACATAGTATTTTCCAATTGAAACTAATTTTTGGCCAATGGCCCAAAGACCCGCTATTTGAAAGGCCAGAATACAAATGACATAACGTAACATAAAATATTTATTTATTTTGAGGTGTGTAATATGGACTTCCCCCACCAATTCCTGTTGGCGGCCCATAATTAAAAATTGGTGTAGGCACCCCTGATGCTGCTCCTGCTTCAAATCTACCTTTTGGGCCATATCCATTTTTGCTACAAACATAAACGGTACCTGTTTTATATCTTAGCAAAAACGTAGCATAGTGTGAAGTTCCTCCGGATTTAGTTCCGTCTGTGGGAAGTTTATTATTATAACTTTCCTGCATGTCCTTAGTTTGTTTATCTTGACTGCCATAGGTGTGCATCACTCACAGATCGGCAGGTATGAAAAAGGAGAAGCAAGCCCCGCCGCAAACGTACTCAAAAAAATGGCCAATACCCTGGATGTTTCCACTGATTATTTAATCAACGGAACCACCGCCGACCTGGCAGCAGAGAACATTAACGATAAAACACTCATTAACCAGTTCAACAAAATCAGTGAACTGACAGAAGAAAATAAAACAATAGTTTCTAAATTAATTGATGCTTTTCTTTTCAACAGGAGATCAAGCAAAAACTGACGCAATAAATAAAGCCACTCGATTGAGTGGCTTTATTCGTTTTATTTGTAAATAACTTCGCTATAGAATTGCTTTTTAACCACTGTATCCTTATCTAAAGTATAGCCATTGTAGCTATCACCTTTCTTAAAAAGAACTTCGTTAAGATTCACATGAACCGTCGTATTTTTTTTTATACTATCTCTTACAATACTACAGGACGCTGTGTCCAGTCCGCCATTTACAAAAAATGTCAACTTGATTTCATCCCATTTTACAGGTTGGGTTATTTTAAACTCTGTATAACTAATTTGCTCCTTATTTCGTTTTACGATGTGTTTCGCATACAATGTATCACTTACATTTGTAACGATTTCAATAGCAGGTCTTGTGTCACTATTATTTTCCAATAGCACAGTAATATAACCCGAACTATTATTACAGGAAGAACCAACCAATATCAGTATAGAGTATAAAAAAAATTTGTATCGCATAATATTTAGTTTAGTTATTAACTATTAATGGCATCCTTGCTCCTTTAGATATATTTTTATAATACGGCTCTTGGTTCGAAGAAGTGTTGTAAAACCAATTATTAGTACTCTTGATGCTGTGTTGACTATTAGCCCCCTTGTTAAGTGCGCCATTCTTAGATCTATTGAACATCTGCATTATCTGTAGTCCATCAAATTTAGAGCCGCCGCCGTTAGAATAATCATAACTCATTGCATTACCAGTTCCTTTTGGCTCATGTGACAAGCCCATATTGTGTCCAATCTCATGAACACTGGAGTTAATCAACCAGTTCATATTGCTTGAGTTTTCGGTATATGCAATTTTACCATTTAAGGCTGATACTCCTCCGGCACTTCCTCCCCCTAAAGATGGGTCTGCCTTTCCTGTTACATCATCAACAACAACTAACAAATGGTCAGATGACGAGACATCATCCATACTATTTGCCACCGTATATTGTGCATCAAAATTGTAAACGTCAGTGACATTTCCGTTTACGGACATTGTTGTACTTGAGTTAAGTTTGTTATTAATACCCGACACAAGGTCGCCTACAGCGTTTCGGGGACTAGAACAGCCGCCGCCGCCTTGTTTAACACCTGCCAAGTCTAAAACCTTTCCTGTGATATGGGTCGTGTGTGTGATTATAGTGCTACCGTCCTTTTGTTTTACGGTAGTAGTGGTTGTCCAAGTACTATCTCCATTAACATCAATATTTTTTATTGGGTCATTCGCAGCATACTGATAAGGAGACATCGAAGCATATTTATCTGCAAACCTATCTTGTGTGAAAAAACGCCCTACTTGTGCATCGTACATCCTTGCCCCATAATCCATCCAATCCAACCCACTACCCTCGCTGAATTCATTACGCTGCTCTTCCTTACCATTATACTTAGACTTATTTTCCATCCTACCCGCTGCTTTGCTGCTGATAGCAGTCATAATTAGTCCAAAAGGATAATAATGCGTTTCCTCAAGGAGCGGGCCAGCAAGATGATCCACTTTCAGGTCGTCAAAATAAACCTGACCCTGGCTTTCATTACTTACATATACATAAAGATATCCATTCTTATTTACAGTAATGTAGTCGCCATTATTAGCCAGCAGTGTTTTTTTACTGTCACCGCTATTAACGGTCGGTATCGTCATAGCACCACAATTGCCGCTCACCATTTTGAACTGCTCTTCATCGAGCACCAGCCAGGTTAAGTAGGCTTTGGGCTGATTAAGTGCTGGTGTGGGTTGTATCCGCCAAAGCTCATTAAGAGGAGTATTTAGCATGTTACTATTGCCCAATGACGTCCCGCTTATTTTTCCTACCCCCGCAATACCTTCACTCAAAATACTTACCAGGCTGGTTACAATGGACGAAGCCCCTCCAAGCTCCTGTGTATTTGTAGCACCGGGTTGGTACCACCCAAATACACTCGCTTTAAATTTGTCCCCGGCCATCACCTTCAGCAATACTCCAGGACCAATCCGCCGGTCAGCACTTGCAGAATTGTTTACCATACTCACTTTTGCATTGCCCCCATCAGCGTCAAATCCTGATGGTTTGTTATATTCAGTCGCGGTTACTTTTGTAAATAACTGATCTTCAAAACTACGGGTAACTGTTTCCATAGTAGCTTTATATAATGCTGCTGGTTTAACTTCATCAGTAAGAGTCATTCGCACATTACCCAAATGATCCTTTATAAAATAATCGTATTGCCAGGAGGCTGTTGTGGCACCTTCTGCGGGGACGTAACGGATGCGCCCTTCCTCATGACTGATGTATTGCTGAATATCCTGTAACGGCGCAATTGGACCAGAGCCGTTAAAATACTGTAGGGATTGATAAACAATGTTGTTGAGGTAAGTAGTGGTGGTTACTTTCCAGGTTGTTCGGCCTGAACTTTCTGTAACAATTTTACGCAGCTTATTTCCGGCAGCATCGTATACGTATTGTATGGTTCCTCCACCAATATAGACTGATTGAGGTGATACAGAAATCTCTATTTGTTCGGGTAAATTGAGATAATTATACGTGGTCGAATAGATACGTTTGTTGGCATCGGTTAGCATATTCCCGTTATCGTCGTAGGTGTAATCGGTACTGGTTTTTGTTGACGGACTATATTTAAAATCTCCCAGCTTACTATCGTTGTCATTCTTAGCATCTGTCACTAATTTTAGGCGGTTGGATAATCCGTTGGGATCCGTGTAAGTGTATGATAACTGATCAATCCAGTCACTTGCGCCGAGCAATAAACTTTTTTGCCACATTGATTTTATATTACCGTTGGCATCATAGGCAGAAGAGGCTGTTTCACCATCGCCCATCTTCACGCTGAAATCTACATTTTGTGAGTTTACCCATGTTCCGTTATGTTGTGTGAAGTCTGCTTTTAACAGGCGGTTCGCCATATCATAATCATAGCCAAAGGCACGTAGTTCATTATCCCCCATACTGCGCCAGGTGGTACCACTGATATTACCGTTGTATTGATTTTTTGTAAAGCCGAAATCGTAGCTAAGGGTAAAACCAAATTTACTAGTAGTGTTGACCGCATTTACATAATCTTTATTAACTCCGGAGAGCCAACCGCGAAGATTATAATTGTAGGTAAGAGTTTCCAAGCCTGCGCCGCTATTATAGGCAGGCGAAAGATTTTTTGTTTTTAGCTGCCCTAATTCCGTGTAGGTATTTGCTGCAATTACTTTTGTAATACCATCGTCATTCAACTGTTTTGTAACCTGTTGTAAAGTACCATTGCTATTGTAGGCCATTTTTGTAAGTATGCGGGTCAACGGGTTCGAAGTCGATATTGGATTTGTCTGTTTTTGATACGAAGCTAATAGTTTACCGCTGAAATCATACCGGGAACTGGCTATATCCATTCCACCATTGATATTGTCGGCAAGCACCTGGATCACCCGGTTCTTTTCATCATAATAAGTGGTAGTAATAAGATATTGGTTGGCGGTTCCCAGCACTTTTGTTTTTGTGCCGGTCACTTTTCCTGTAGCCATCACCGCTTTCTGCACCGTTTCAGCAAAAGGGTTGCTGCCTGCATCCAACTTACTGATATCGGTATTGTCGAAGGATTTTGCTCCACTGTAACTATAATTATCGTAAAAAGTTTCAGTCAATACTTCACTGAGTGCCGGATAAGTAGTAAGCGATTGAAAATAGACCCGGTCATTACTACTGTTGACGAAGCCTGTTGCTACTGGACGGTCAATTTCGTCGTATTGTGTGAGCAGCCATTTTTGCCCACGCATATTGGCATCCTGTGTCATTACAACACGGTCACGTTTATCATACACCATCCACACTTCGCCCGCTCCAGGCACTTTCTTGATGATCATGCGGTTACGGTTATCATACTCGTAGCGAAAGCATTGTTCGTTTAACAATGTAGTAGTGAGAGTCCAATTAAGTTGGCTATGCATATACTCTACTCCACGAGGCTGGATAACGCAACGCAGGTTGCCAAAATCATCGTATATGTAGTAGGTACTCAACCATCCATCGTAGTCGGCACCCGGCGAATTGCCCAGCGCTACCTTTTTCAACAATATCTTGCCTTCCTTATCCTTAAATTCAACTACTTTCCCATTTTGTTCATCACGGGAAATCGTCTTGTAAAGTCGCCCGGCCGGATATTCACCTGAGTTGGATGGTATGCTTCCGATGGCTTCAGCTATTGACCATATTTTTACTTTATCCGCAACCGTATTTAATTCATAGGTCATCAAGACACCACGATTGCTTCCTGCCCATGTGTTACCCGCTGGCATTGTTTCCTTTACCCGGCCGAGTGGAGCTTGTTCAAAAACCGTTTTACTGTAATATGCTTTTTCATTTACATATTGCGGATCGGTACTATAAAAAGACTTTTGCTCGGCGTAAGGATTAGTTTTAAAATATCCATCAGTTGCAGTACCCGGATAAGAAAGGTATTGGACTGATTCGCGACCATATTGATCGAATACTTTATAGCTGACCATATCTTTTCCCTGCGGAGAGGCTTGTTTGATAACTGTCTGTACGGTACGGCCAAGCCCATCAGCATACATGGTGGTTACTTTTACATCGCTTAAGGGCTGCGAAGCGACTAACAAAGGGTCGGTGATCGGTTTCCAGGGCTCCCATTGTCGCACATAGTTGATCTTGGCATCGCCGTTATTGGCTACAGGCATACTTAGTAAAAACTCCGCAGGGTATACTGTCCATGTGCTGGGAACATTTTGCGCAGCGGCATTTATAGAGATCACAGTCCCCAATAAACAAAAAATTGATTTATGCATTCTGCTTTTATACATTGCTAAACTTTTAAAGATTTATAGCTCAACGAGACCGCCTAAACATTTTGTCGAGCCGGTTGTTAAGAATGTAGCACTTTCATATCCATCGCTCCACACATATTTCCACGTACAATACCAGGTGTTACCTGATTTTACCGAACTCACCAGTGTCTTCACACCAGTTTCGCAGACACCGTTGACTAACCGCTTATCTGCACCGGTGCAAGTAACTGTATTTACACATTCCCCTACACCTGTTGTAGTGGCTGTCCATCTGAGGCTCAGATATGTAGGACTGCAATTATTTTCATCCCGCTCTTCTTTTTCTTTTGCTCCTGTGTACACGTTATTAGAGTTGGTTAGGCAACGGGTATTACCTGTAGGCAACCAGTTGGCAATTTTATTGGCACATGGTGTTATTGCCTGGTTATACTGGTAATCGTATTGCTTTAAGATATTTCTGTCAATATCACGTACCCTCAAGAGCCTGTTTAAACCATCATATTCATAGTATTGGATATTGTTTACAGGATCCGTTATCGTTAAAGTTCCAACAAAAGGAATATAGGTGTAACTGGTCATAAAAGCACCTGCGGGATGCAATCTTACTTCATCCATCTGGTTACATTGAACCGCAACGCTACTCACTCCGGTTACATTCCATTTGTATAAGTTCCAGCTACCCTTAGTTAATAGTAATGTTCCGGCGAGGTTGTTGACAGTGGGTGTATTAGAACCGGATTTGGCCCACAGCGTGATTGTATAATTCTTGCCTGGCGAAACAGTTTTGGTAATTTTCCCTCCAAACGAACGTTTGCCTGTAAGTGCATCGGTGTATGTTGTCCAGTAGTTATTGAGGTCGCTGCTTCCTGCAGGTAAAAGGGTGCCCGTCAAAGTCCAGTTGCCCGTACCGGCAGGGGTTTCAAAACTGCTATATGCGATATCAGTTACCTGTGCATTTTTCACTTCTGCGATGGCCATCGTATTTTCATAATCCCACACATAAGACATCCGTATACCATCTTCTTTAGCAACCTCAAGTGCATTACCGTTGGATGTCATAGCATAATAATGAAGACGCGGCTCTTTATTTGCAGGATTGCTGCCTTTCTGCATATTTACTATTTCGGGTCGATAGATCTTACCACTCCAGTTCTTGTAGTCCGTTTTAACGATTGCCATAACATTTCCTGCCTTGGAAGATTTTGATTCGATCACAGGACTTATTATGTAGTCCGCTACCATAGCTGTGTAAGGTAGAGTTGCATAATCTGCCGGATAAGTGGATTCCTGAACCAATATTTCATTTTTACTATTAGTAGTGGTAATTTTGGTAGGTTGGGTATGTTGAATGTTATTGTATTCATAGCTGGTGCTGGTGACCATAGGATTTTGCCCGTCCTGATCATATTCGGTTATAGAAATGTTATCGAGATGAAACCATATGCTATTATATTTATACTCCCCACAATCGAATGCAAGCAGTTTTTCATTGTTTGGTAAAGTGCCGATTGGCTCCCATTTTTGTCTATTAACATAGCTCGTGAAAGAATAAGATACTCGATTGTCAACACTGTAGGTGCTTTCACTTTTTTTGAGGGTAGTGAACCCTGTTCCATTCTTTTTAAACCAAATTGTTTTTTCTTCTATTCCATTTCTATCCGCATATAGATTTCGGGGCGCTGAGGGCATGATGCTTCCTAACTTTGGCAATGGCCTGCTATCATTTAATTCTGTATAAAAGGAATGCTGAATGCCTCCGTTGACAAACGCCGCATCATCAGACTCGATTACATCTGTATATGCGACTGATGACCCACCAAAACTGATGGTGCCGGAAATGCTGCTGGAGCTAAATTGGGCCAGGTTATTACATAAGATCTGTGAATAAATTACGCTGCTACCTGTTGTATAAGATGCACAAGTACCCCCGCCTTCATAATGTTGAGACAGATCAGGAACCAACATACCCATACCGGTACTTTTCTGCAGATTGGTAAGGCCTGCATATTTGTAATATCGGGTTGTTTGTTTATTACTGACTGGATCAAATGAAACGATGTTATTCACGCGTAAGCCGCAGGCAGGATTATTTTGCCAACGAGCGGTGAGCACCGGACTATGTTCAATAGTAAGAGTGGCCTTGGTATTAATCAAAAATATTTTTATTTCGGCCCGATATTCGGTAAACGGCTGAAGATAGAAACTTGAATAGTTTTGCTTGAACTCTCCATACTCTTTCTTTTTAAGGATGGGGCCAATTGCAGTAGTGCCTTGATATAGCTGAAATTCAAACAGCATATGATTATCCTCGGGAATATTCGAAGTGTATCCAGGGTTTATCTCTGACTTGATGGTCGTTTTTGCAAATGGTATCGCACCTGTGGTGAAAGTGATAGTCTTCATAGTATACTGAGTGATATTCGAGTTTGGTCCCGTTCCCTCAGTGCTAACTACTGTAAAACTGCTGTCGTATACCTGCTCGGGCAAAGTATGTTGCTCGTAATTGAATTCTTCGGAACCTCCTGTCGGATAAATTACTTTTTTAAGCACCCCCTTTTGCATGCTGGTAAATTCCGGGGTACGGTTCGTCACTTCTCCAGGACTTCCATACATCCAACCGTTATCCACCGGCGCAAATCCAGTATTGTTGGTAGCTCCGTTGAAGTAACCATAATAATCCTGGGCATACGACTTTTGGGAAGGCAATGAACGGTCGTTGTATTCAAACTGATGTACAAGCGTTGCATCTGGTATCCCCCTACGAGGTTGGTAGAATAGGTATACAGTTTTTTCAGGTAAAAACGCTGATTTTTGTCATTTGCTATGTTGAAACTTTCATATTCAAAATGATATCGTTTTAGTGCCGTGGCAACACTGGTAGCCCCCTGCGAAATAGAAATATCATCAAGCCGTTTATCCCCACCAAGGTCACCGCGTGAACTATAAGTAAGGGAAAGCATCAGTCCACTGGAAGTAGTAATACCAGTTAGATAAGAGGTGGTATATTTAACCTCATTCATCATAGGCGCTGTCCATCTTCCTACGCAAGGATTGCCTGCATTACAGATTGCGTTATAGGAATTACCTGCCGATGGAGTTACTATCATAGATTGGCTGGGGCCCTGGATAGTTTCAATAGTAACCGGCAGATAACTGAAGTTAATTAAATCACCTTCCGGTGTTTCTACTTTCCGAAGAAACCACCCTGTCTGGCTCGCTTTATTATTACGTCCTATACCGTTGGTCGTATAACTAACTGTGTATTCCTCAAAGCTGTTTGGAGACGTTGCAGCATCTCCGAAAATATAACGTGTTCCCCTTCCATCGGTTAGTGTGAACACTTTTCCGCTTTTTTCTATTTTGATGTTGCTATGGCTCATCATCCTGGGAATATTATTTTCATCCATAAAAAATTTCCCTGACATACCATTTACAGAAAATGAATATTCATCACGTTCTGTATCATAATTATCCTTATTGGCATAAAAAGCATAATCATATGTTGCAGCAGCATTTCCGAAGTCCGGAGGACTTTTCCAGGTCACTGATGGGTCACCATCGGCCTCATCGTGGATGGTACGGGTTATACTTCCTCCGGCAATGAGGTTCCAACCAAGTCCTACCCGGCTTGCGATATCGTTCACTTTTACCCCATTGGTGGAATACGAAAGTGCAAGCGACATTTTTACGCCACCAGCCGCAACGTCGAAAAGCGGGATACTTACATTGGCTGCACCGGTATGTAACCCAGCGCTCAACTCACCTATCTTTGCAAGCGATGCTAGTTCCGGAGATGGAGGTACTATGACGGGGAGGTCGTTGGGTGCCTGGCCCTGGGTCATCGTTGCTGCTAGCCCCATTGCTGCGCAGCAAAATAATCGTTTGAAAATTCTCATGTTACACTTTACATTTAGTCTGTTAGAATCCGTATCCTACCCTGAATAGTATTGGCTGACTCACCGGTTTGTGGGTACGATATAAAAAATCGTATAATATTTGAAATCGGGTTGTTTTTGTAAACTTTGATTTTAGTGGTAATTTTTTCATCAGGCCTACCAGCCCGGCTACTTGCCAGTTCGCTTCATTTTGTAATTGGCTGAATTTCCTGAATTCACTATTATGGTTTAGTTCGCCACCACCACTTACAAAAAGATTCTTCTTTATCTTCCAATCAACGTAACTTCTCAAACCTATCCCCT
This sequence comes from Ferruginibacter sp. HRS2-29, assembly GCF_024343615.1. GTDB lineage: Bacteria > Bacteroidota > Bacteroidia > Chitinophagales > Chitinophagaceae > Ferruginibacter. The sequence continues at coordinate 11,240 of NZ_RJUB01000004.1, forward strand.
GATGGCTAAAACGGATATGTTGGAATGATCCCATACCTAATTTGTAGCTTATCCCAAGGCCTGCGCTGCTATTATCATTTATTTTATACCCGGCTGTCACCGCGATATCTGCTATGGAAGGCAATAGGTTACTCTTTGCAAATTGTATGTTCAATCCATATTCCATTCGCTGGGCAAAAGTTTTTGAACGTTGGTTGTTTGGCTTAAAATCCGGGAACTCATCATCTGTACTGGTACCACCTTTCGTTAGTTTTTGTTTCATTTTTGATAGCTCTGCCTGTGCGGCCTGCAGTTGCTGTTTCATCATATCTTGTGCATTTGGTCCACCGGCGGCGATACGGCTTTGCAGTAGTGTATTTACGCTTGATCGCGTCTGTAATCCGGCAAGGCTCTCGGGTGAGCCATAATTTTCGGGCACGCCAAAAATTGAAGCCAACATGCTATTCTGTTATAGAAACTTCTTAAAGGCCGGTATTTTATTCAGCAGTTCTTTAGCCGTGGCTTCTGCTTTTTTTGAATCGGAAAATATCTCCTTGTAATTTTTAAGTGTCTCGGTATAGTAATAACCTTCTTTATTGATTTTAGCCAGGTATTTGCTATTGCCGATATATTTCAGCGATTCCTTAATGAGCTGCTTTTTTCTTTCACGAATGAATTTTTGCACCGCTTCGCTTTGCTGTACATCTTTTTCCAGCGACTCCATTTTTTGAGCAGCTTTATTCACAGGTTGATTCAAAGAAGAATCGAGCAACTGCTTTTGCTGCATCACAAATTGCAGGCTCATGGTGAGATTATCGCGATATTCATTATACTGGGCGGTATAGCCTTCAGCGACTACTTTTCCCTGTTGCAATTTTTTCTGTAAACCAGCGAAGGTCATTTCTTCGTTCGCAAACAGACGTTGTTCTGTTTCCGGACTTGGCTTGTGCAGTAATGAGCGGATTTTAGTTTCCCATCGCGTAAGTTTTGCTACTGTTTTTTCAGTTTTGGAAGTGAGGCGGGTACTGTACTTGGTAATTTTTTTATCAGCCTGAGCAAAATATTTAGAAGATAACTGCTGTAAAGATTTTAATGAAGAGTCTGCCTGAGCATTGATTTGCAGTGTACAGACCGTTGTTATCAGGATTAAAAGACTGAGCTTAGGGCGGCTCATAAAGTTAGTTTTTAGTTATCGAAGGGCAAAGCAAACCTAAGTATTTAATTTAAAAGAAAAACATGAATTGGGCTATTTAGAAGAATAATAATTTACACTTGCACTGAAAAACAACAACGACAAGACTTATTAAAAATAAAAATATCTGAAGATAGGCCCAGATGAAGAAGATCTGATAAGCAAAAGCTATTTTAACTGTTCGAAAAGTGGGTGCTTGTTTTTATCGCCTATCTTCTTTAAAAAGCAACATATTCAACTGTATCGCTACATCGATCTGAGCTTCTAGAGCATTACGCAAAAACTCGAGTTTTACAATTTCTACACCGCTATACAATTCCCTATCGGATCGGCGTACTCTCTTAGCAGGAACCGACTTTCCCGCAGGAAGATCTTCGGTATCGGATGCAATAACGAACGGTACTGCTGGCGGCTTTGATTTTGGGCAAGATTTCTCTTTCTGCACTTTTGCCTTTCGATTTTTTTCCAGAGCGTATTCCAGCTTTTCTACAAGAGTATTATGTTGCGAGCAGAGTCGGGATAATAAAGTATCCATGCAGTGCCTGATCTCACTATACTCGTCTACTGTATTAATTTGTTCCAGATCAAAATTCATACTATTGATTTTTTAAAAAAAAGGCCGCACACTTGTATGCGGCCTTAATATTCATTCAGCGTTTCCACCACCGAACAAACGCACGCAAACTCAACGAGATTACAAAACTTACTACAGCACCAATAGCTGCCAGTAGTATAGTTTTGAGAATATCATTGGTAGCGATGTTGATCAGCAAGATGGTGAGAAAACCTCCTGCCGTTCCGGCTTTTGTGGAAGCGCAGAAGAAGGATTCGTTCAACATCAATTATCGCGTTTTACTGCGGTTTGACTTACCGCGGTGGCTACACCTCCCGCTACGGCCAGGTATCCCGCTATTTTGATGATCACGGCTGGAAGCGCTACAGGTCCCGCCATAATAGTGGCGCTTACTGCTGCAAGCCCAAGCCCGATGTTGCGGAGCTTTTTGAAAAAGACAGGTGTCTTTTTGTTCATTCGTTTTATAACTGTGTTAATTTTTTTTTTGAATGTAAAAAAATGAAGTTGCCTGAGGTATTTCTTTGGATATGTTGATGAATAGATCTGATTGGCATGGCAAGAATCATGTGCCTTAGAATTTGTGAAGTCTGTAAGCAAAAGAAAGTTTGTTGATGATGCAGACGACCCAACAAGTGCAATAAATTTTAATGTTCAGATTTCAACTGTGAGAAGCCAAACTGTTTATGCTATCCCTTTGCAGGATCAGACTGTTCAGGTGCAAAAAATCCACTATCAATTAAATGCTTGCTAACTAACTGATAATATGATATCCCCAATTTGTGATGTTTATTATTTCCATAGACTTCAGCATGAAAGTTTAAAGCTTGTTTAAGAATTTCTAACTTTATAGTGCAATTGAAAGACATCAACACCCCTGTTAAATCTTTATTGAACTTTTTGTGAGGTGAAATGTTTATAGAACTACCATCAACAGCTTTTAACGCTATGTACATTTGCTTCCTTTTTGTCGGATGTGCCAGGTCATTGAAAAAGCCATACATCATACGATAACCTGCCGAGCCGTTTTTTGGGTTAGGAGTTTCGCCATCTTTATCCTTCCCATCTGTGATTTCCTGCAACCGCACCATCATTTCATAGTCCTGTTTTAAAGTTGCAGCAGCCTTAATGTAACCACCTTCAAAAATAAGTTGTGATGCCATATCGATGCCCTGCAAATACGCAGCCATCTGCAACATTTTCAACTTTTGCCTCCTATTAACCAGTCGGTCATTTTCAATCATATCCGTAACTAGAAAAATGATGGTTGCATCTAAAATATGCAACGGTTGAAGTAATTTTTCTTGTTTCGAAAACTCGATTGACTGCTTTAAAGTTTCATTTCCTTTTTGATTGTATTGCTTTTTGATGTTATTGTGATGGGCAATGAACTCATTGATTTCTTTTGAAAATAAGTCAGTTGACTTTTCACTCATAAGGGTTTTTTATTCTAAGATAGACAATTTCCCATTTGAACATTTTTAAAGGATAAAGCCTTTAATGAGTTCACGAAGCCCAATACTCTATACTGAACATTCTTGGGAACTATTCCATATACGCCGAACTTAGACCAGAGAAGATTTTATATTGAAAGTAAACAGTATATTAGCGAAATTTAATTTCGTACCATGGAAAGATGCTTTGTTATTCAACCCTTTGATAGGGCAAAGTTTGATAAAAGATATGTCGATATTTTTAAACCTGCGATCGAAAAGGCTGGTTATGAACCTTATCGTATTGACAATGATTTAAGTGTTAGGGTGCCCATAGATGATATCGAAAAGGGTATTTCAGAAAGTGATATCTGTTTTGCGGAAATCAGCATTGACAATCCAAATGTTTGGTATGAATTGGGGTTCGCTGTTGCCTGTGGTAAAGACGTAATTATGGTATGTTCGGACGAGCGGGCGGGCAAATTTCCATTTGACATTCAACATAGGCACATAATTACTTATCAGACAAGTTCATCTAGTGATTTTGCAGTGTTAGGCGATACGATAACAAGAAAAATATTAGCATTTAGAGAAAGAGCGAAAACTGTTAAAAAACTACAATCCACTCCGGTTTTAGAAACTGAAGGTCTGACTAGTCATCAAATCGCATTGCTGATTTTGATTATGGAAAGTCAATTGACTTCTGACTACGGTGTAGCTATACATGACTTGCAAAATGAAATGAATAAAGCAGGTTACACAAACATTGCTACAACCGTTGGTATCTTAACGCTCACGAAAAATGGAATGGTTGAAACATTCAAACAATCTGACGATTATAGCAATAATCAAGAATACGCCGCATGTCGTTTAACCTCTCTGGGACAGGACTGGATTTTATCAAATCAGAACTTATTACAGTTTAGGCAACCACCAGGGCAAACTAGTCCCGTGGATTTAACTGATGATTTACCTTTTTAAAACTCAATATAATTTAATGCAAACTAATACTTCAACAAAACCTTTTGTTTTTACTTTGATGCCTTTTCATACTGACTTTAATGACACATGGAAGTTGGGAATTAAAGCTGCGTGTGAAGATGCAGGTACTTATGGAGAAAGAGTAGATGAACAAATTTATGAAGAAAGAATGCTTGACCGGATTTACAATCAAATCAATAAAGCTGACATTATTGTAGCTGATATGACAGGTAAAAATCCAAATGTTTTTTATGAAGTTGGATATGCACATGCACTTAATAAACGTGTAATACTTATTATTCAAGAAGCTGCTGACATCCCCTTTGATTTAAAACATCATCCTTTTATCGTGTATAACAAAAGTATAAGCACTTTAAAAAGTGAGTTAACAAAAAAGCTTCTATACTTTATTCAAAATCCAGAAGTGCCGGCTATCCCCGATAACACTGAATTAGTATTTTCTGTAAATGGCACTCGAATTACAGAAGACAGTGTTCTTGAAGTGAAAGGGAATTTTTATGGTCTTACTGAAATTCCGCTACCCATAGACATTTTAAACAAATCACAAAATGTTGTTTCTAATATCAAGTTAGGTCTTCTAACAGACGAAGGATTTGTGGGTGATGATAGTCCTAACAAAAGATTAATTCCTACTGAAGAAGGTTATATTCTACATTTTGATACTGAGTCAATCATTGACCTTTATCCTTCATCATATCATAGGATAGACTTCATACCACATAACAATCGCACAGAAAAACTCGAAGGGCAGTATAAAATGGTTTTGCAAGTATTCACTGCTTATGGAGTAAATTCAGTTAATTTCATAGTTGATGCAGTGCAGCCAATTAACCCGTTTTAAAAAGCAATGAATGAACATTCCAAATGAGTTACTAGTAACCCTGCGCAAGATTCAGTGATAAACCTTTATCAAAATAACAACAACTGCATTGACATCTCCTTGATATTTTTATCAAAAATTGATTTTAGATGTACTTCAATTGTGCTGCTGCTTTTATGCCACATTGCATAGGAATGAACGATACAGGTGTACCATTCAACTTCAAAAACAGTGATAACAGCCCCTTAATAATCCAGCTTTAAGCACTCAAAAAAATAATGTAACTTGTATTTCTTAAACCATTTTAGAAAGTATGGCTTCAATATCCCTCGATCTCAACGAAAAAAATCACGGTGCTTTCACTGCGCTGGAAGACGGTAAAAAACTAGGTGAAATGGTGATCAGCATCAAAGATGCGCTGCTGACTGTTTACCATACAGAAGTAAACCCTGAAGCCGAAGGCAAGGGCATTGCAAAATTGCTGCTGGCCGAAATGGTGAAACATGCCCGCGAGCATCAACTGAAAGTATTGCCCCTTTGTGCGTTTGTGCATGCCCAGTTTAAAAGGCACCCCGACGAATATGCGGATATCTGGCAAAAAGAATCATAATTCATCAACCCCGTTTATATGGAAAAACTCATCACAGGTATCCATCATGTAACGATCGTTGCGGGTGGCGCCCAGGAAAATATTGATTTTTACGCCGGCTTCCTCGGGCTCAGGCTGGTAAAAAAGACCGTTAATTTCGACGCCGAAGATGTGTATCATTTTTATTACGGTGATGAAACCGGCAGCCCGGGCACCATCCTTACTTTTTTCCCTACAAAGGATTGCAGAGCGGCCGCCACGGTAAGGGAATGCTCAACACCACCAGCTTTTCGGTAGCGGCTTCTTCACTGGATTACTGGCTAAGCCGGTTTGAAAAACATGGCATCACTTACAAAAAACCTTCAGCAAGGTTTGATGACGAAATGGTGGTATACTTTGAAGACACCGATGGCGTGGGGCTTGAGCTTGTATTCAATGACCGCGACAAGCGCCCCGGATTTACCTACGGGCACATACCACCGGAGCATTCCATCAAGGGATTTTACAATGTGGAAATATGGGAAGAAGGTTATGAGCGTACCGCGGGCTTGCTTACCGAGCAACTCGATCATGTATTGATCAGCGAAAAAGGGAACCGTTTCCGCTTTGCGGCAAAAAACGAACCCGGGAATTTTGTAGATATCGTTTGTTCGCCTGATAGTTTGAAAGGCTTGCCTGGCCGTGGTTCTGTGCACCACATCGCTTTTGCCACCCCCGACAAAGCGACACAGGAAAAAGTACGTATCAGGATTTTGCAAAGGATGCTCAACACCACTCCTATCCTCGACCGCAATTATTTTACCTCTATCTATTTTCGCGAGCCGGGCGGGGTATTGTTTGAAGTAGCCACTTCGGGCCCGGGCTTCAGCGTGGATGAAGCGCCCGGTCATCTGGGCGAATCGCTGAAGCTTCCACCGCAATTTGAACCGCAGCGGGACTCGATCGAAAAAGCGCTTACACCCATTACGTTGGATATTACCAAATACGATTGAACATGCATACCAAAGACCTGATCTTTGCGGGGAAAAATATAGATGAAGCTACAAAAGCCCTGATCATGGTGCATGGCCGTGGCGGCAATGCGGAAGACATTTTATCGCTGGCGCAATACTTTCAGGTGAAAGAGTATGCGTTGATTGCGCCACAGGCGAAAAATAACAGCTGGTACCCGAATTCTTTCCTGGCCCCGCCTAAAAACAACGAGCCTTGGTTATCTTCTGCCTTGGAAGTTTTGAAAGAAACGGTAAAGGATATAGAAGAAAAAGGGATAGCTAAACAACATATTTATTTCCTGGGGTTTTCGCAGGGGGCCTGCCTTACACTTGAGTTTGTAACAAGAAATGCTGCAAGATACGGTGGCGTAGTGGCGTTGACGGGAGGATTGATCGGTGATAAAATATATCCCGATCATTATTCCGGCGATTTTGAAAACACGCCTGTATTCATTGGCAGCTCAAATCCCGATCCGCACGTACCGGTAGAAAGAGTGTATGCCAGCAGCAATATTTTGAGAAGCAAACATGCCGATGTTACCGAAAAGATCTACAACAACATGGGCCATACGATCAATGAAGATGAAATTGAAATGGCTAATAAGACCATATTCATATAAAAATTGCCCGGTTATCAACCGGGCAATTTTTATATGAATTATGAATTATGAATTATTAATTATTAATTGATCTAGTTTCCCCCTTTGATCCTTCCCGCTTCCGTTTCCAGCCCCGTCTTACGTTGCCTTGAACTGGCCACCTGGTTGCTACCGAAACGGTAGGTGAAATTCACCCTGAATGTCTGACTTTCCCAGCCGCTGCGCAACTTGATATACAGCCCGGAAAAGTCTGAATTACCTGCCCAGCGTGCCGTGTGGAATATATCGGTGTAGCTGATCTTAACAGTAGCTTTTTTCTTCATGAATTGTTTCTGCAACCCTATATCCGCCGCACCCATCGATTTTGAACGGATGGTACCATCCAGGCTTGGCCCATTGAACCAACCACTGAATTCTGCTGAATAATCTTTGCCCAACTGGAAGGTATTTTGCAGATAACCGCCATACCCCGTTACATCAAGATCAAGATCCGTGTTGGTCAGCTGTCCTTTGAAGCGCTGATAATTGCCATAAAAATTCACATACCCGCTCCACCATTTTGCAATGGGCAATGAAGAACCGATGCTGATGGAATAGATGGCCTGGCTCGCCAGGTTACGCTGTTGAATGAAGGTAGCATTGCTGTTAGTAGTATCCAGTATTTCCGACCGGTAATCTTTTACGTGGCTATACCCTACTGTTGTGGTGATGAGGCTCTTGAACGTATGTGCCAGCTCAATGTTGCCGGTATATTGCGGGCGAAGGAAGGCATTTCCTTTCTGATAGGTGAGCTCATCCAGTTTGTTTTCAAATGGGTTAAGGTCCTGGTAAGAAGGCCTGTCGATACGGCGGCTGTAAGTGAGGTTCAGCGTATGTTTCTCGCTGATATTGTACGTAAGTGCGGCACTTGGAAAGAAATCGAGATAGCTGCGTTTGATATTGTTATCCGCCTGTACGATACCGTCATCACGGGTCAGGTCGCCTTCGCTATTGGTTTGTTCCGCACGTAAGCCTGTCTGCAGGCTGATCTTTTTGGTGAGTTCACGCTGATAATTTACATACAATGCATTTACATTTTCAATGTATTCGAACCGGTTGCTGCGTTGCAGGTTTTTAACGGGCACACCGTTCTGATCGGTAAAAAATTCAAATGCATTGCGTGTTTTTACATAAGCCGCCTTTGCACCGAAACCGAATTTACCTTTCCATTTGTTCATTTCCACATCTACTTTTGCCGTGTAGATATCGATGTCGGTAGGTGTGTTATTGCGGTTGATGATGCTGTAAAGCGGGTTGCCACTCCCGTCGGTGTAATAGTTAGGCTGAAAGCTGCTCCCTGTTCCGCGGAATAACCCGTAATCCGCATCAGCATTGATCTCTGTACCGGTAGTATCTACAAAACGGTAATTGAGGTTACCATTGAAATTGGTTCGCTTACCCGCAATGCTATTGGTTGCATTCAGCGTTTTGGCATATGCTTTAGTTGGATCGTAGCTTACGATCGTCTGACTTTTATTATCCCATACACCATCCCCGATACTCACTGAAGCCATCACACCAAATGTATTTCTTTTGTCGATGAAGAAATCGGCGCCGGCTTTACCGTTGTAATATTTATTGGAAGAAATGCTGTTGCTCTTCTGATCGTAAATAGAATCGCTCTGAATGCGGTAGATATCCTGGTTGTTGTGATAATCCCCGATAAAGAAACCGGCATTACCAAACACGTTTACTTTTTTATCGCGGAAGTTCAGGTTGAGGCTTCCGTTGCCTTTTGGCGTAACACCCTGTACCAGCCCGGCATTCACCGAACCGTTGGTACCGTATTTTTTATTTTTCTTCAGGCGAATGTTGATGATACCGGCATTACCACTGGCATCGTATTTTGCGCTCGGGTTGCTGATCATTTCAATGGCTTCCACATCAGTGCTGTTGATACCTTTCAGGTAAGCCGCCAGGTCTTTGGCATCCAGTTGCGTCATTTTACCATCGATGTAGATCTTAACACCATTCTTACCCTTCATGCTGATGTTCTCATTATTGTCTACACGAACACCCGGGCTTTTCTGCAGGAGTTCCAACGCGTTACTTCCGGTAGCATTGATGCTGCCTTCTACATTGAAGATCGTTTTATCGGCCTTGATCTCGATCATCGGCTTTTTAGACGTAACGGTAACTGTTTCCAGTTTTTTTCCTGAAACTTCCAGCGTTATGTTGCCTTCAGGCTTTTCGCCTGCGGCATACCGCTTACTGTATTTTTCAGAAAAACCTGTCATGCTGAATAGCAGCAGGTAGGAACTGTCGGGTGACTGAAGTTCGTATTTACCATCATTGTCTGTGATGGAAGTCCTTAACAGGCTGCTGTCTTTAGCGTTGAGCAAAGAAACGGTGACTGCCCGGAGGGGCTTGCTGGATGGGTCTGTAACCGTGCCCGTTAATGGTGGATTGTTTTGTGCGGTCGCTTCAAAAAAGAACGAGAGCAACAATAAGGTAACGGTCAATAATTTTCTCATAACAGTTTCTGATTTTCTAGTCTTACGCAAAGAGAATAAGAAATGTTACAGTTAAAATAAAAAAAGATGTAAAAGAAATATTTCGCAGGATAAGCGGCAAACGGCCTCATACAAAAATGTGGTTTGTTAATATTTTTTTAACAAACCACATTTTGATCATTTTCATATTTCCACTTCCACAAGCCCGCCTTTGTTTTCCATTTTGAGCGCATGTTCCTTTTGTTCACCTGCTTTCAGCGAGATCATATAAGTAGTATCCATATACCTGTACTGGATCTTTATAGTTCCCCATTCGGCCGGCATGCAGGGTTTGAACCTTATAGTATCGCCTGTACGTTTCAACCCTATAAATGATTCGAGGATCAACTGGTACATCCATCCGGCTGAGCCCGTGTACCAGGTCCAGCCGCCGCGGCCTTTGTGGCGTGGCTCCGCGTATACATCTGCTGCTATTACATATGGCTCTGATTTATACACAGCTATTTTTTCCGCATCGATCCCGCGGTTGAGCGGGTTGATCATTTTGAGCAACTCCCAGGTACGTTCCGCGTTACCGGCTTCGGCAAAAGCCATTACCAGCCAGATAGCGGCATGGGTATATTGTCCGCCATTTTCACGCACACCCGGCACATATCCTTTTATATAACCGGGGTTCATCGATGATTTATCAAACGGCGGATCAAATAATTGTATCATGCCATCCTCTTTGCGCACCAGGTATTTATCTGCCGATGCCAGCGCCGTGAGCGAACGTTCCTTATCCCCGGCTTTCGACAATACCGACCAGCTTTGTGCGATGGAATCAATTTTACATTCTTCATTTTCTTTGGAACCAAGCGGTGTACCATCATCAAAATATGCACGCCTGAACCATTCGCCATCCCAGGCATTCTTATTGATCGACTGTTTCAACGCCGATGCCTGCGTACGGCATTTATCCGCGAAGGCCTGGTCATGGTGCGCTACAGCCACTATTGAAAAACGCTCCAGTATGTCGTACAGGAAAAATGCCAGCCAAACGCTTTCGCCTTTTCCATGCTGGCCCACTTTATCCATACCATCATTCCAGTCGCCGGATCCCATGAACGGTAAACCATGTTCGCCGAAACGAAGCCCATGCTCTATCGCCCTCACGCAATGCTCGTACAAACTGGCAGTTTTATCGGATCTGATAGGCAGGTCATAATAAGATTCTTCGCCGGCGTTCAATAAACGCCCTTCAATAAAACTCACCTGCTCTTCCAGTATCTGCTGATCGCCGGTAGATTGTATATACCTCGCGGTTACAAATGGCAACCACAGGTAATCATCGGAGCAGGTAGTGCGTACGCCCCTTCCCTTCGGCGGGTGCCACCAGTGCTGTACATCGCCTTCTATGAACTGGCGGGAAGCACATATTAATATCTGGTCTCGCACCAGCCCCGGTTTGGTATGCATCAGCGAAAGTACATCCTGCAGCTGGTCCCGGAACCCGAATGCCCCGCCGGATTGATAGAACCCGCTCCTGGCCCAGATGCGGCAAGATAAAGCCTGGTAATTCAACCAGCCATTGGCTAAAATATTGGTGGCGGTATCCGGCGTGTACACCTGCACGTTAGTTAGGGTTTCTTTCCAGAAATCTTCTACCTTTTTGAAAGCTTCTTTAGCCGCGGCATTCCCTTCATAGCGTTCGATGAGCGCAATGGCTTCATCCATATTTTTTCCGGCGCCGAGGCGGAACGTCACTTGTTTTTCTTCTTCTTCCACCAGGTCGAAAGCTACCTGTAATGCTGCACAGGAATCGAGCGCAGCGCCGGTTTTGCCAGAGAGCCTTACTTTATTCATAGCGTCGGGATTGGCCAATGTTCCGTTGCGGCCTATAAATTCTGTACGGTCGGCAGTAAAGGAACGCCCGGCATCATCCACATCAAAAAAAGCAACGCGGTGCTCAAACTCTGTACTGTAAGCATTTTGCGCCAGCAATGCACCACTGCGTTTATCCATTTCCGTTATGGTATGCATCTGCGCTTTGGAACGCAGGTCGCCCAATACCCATTCCATATAACCCGTGGCAGACACCCGCCTTGGCCGGTTGGAATTATTACGCACTGTAAGTACGATGAATTTAATGGTGGCATCGATGGCCACATATACTTTCATGGATGAATAGATACCATCTTCACTATGTTCGAAAATGCTGTAGCCAAATCCATGGCGGGTGATGTAGGGGGAATTTCCTCTTGCAGGCAAAGCCGATGGCGACCAGAACCGGCCACTTTCTTCATCCCGCAGGTAAAACGCTTCTCCTTTAAGATCCGTTATGGGATCATTGTTCCAGGGTGTAAGCCTTATCCCGTGGGCATTTTCAACCCAGGTATAGGATTGGCCGCTTTCGGATACAACAGTACCGAACTGCGGGTTACCCAATACATTTACCCATGGGGCCGGCGTAGGTTTGCCCGGCATTGTCTTGATGACATATTCTTTTCCATCTGCGGAAAACCCGCCGAACCCATTGAAGAACTGTACGCCTTCCGGAAGCTGCAGATCGTTGATCAGCGTAGAATCTACAGAGGTATGGAATTTACTCGGTTTGAAAACCGGTATGGTATTTTTTGGTTTAGCGCCCCTGTTCACCTGCTCTTCAAGCGTACCCAACCTATCGGAGATAACAATATGCGCCACGGTCTGGAATAAGATCCTGTCTTCATTGGATATCTGTTCGGTAGACCGTATGAATATACCGCCTGGCTGATCTTTAAGATTGGCAGAAGACCCCGGAACGATCAGTGCGTGAATGCGATCGTTCAGTTCCTGGCGATAGCCACCATGATCATCGTTCCAGATGATAAGATCAACGATGAGCCCTTTCAGGCGCCAGTAGGCATGTGCCTGCACCATCTGTTTTACAAGATCGAGGCTCGATGATTCTTCTATCTGCAGCAACACGATGGGAAGGTCACCGGATATGGAATAAGCCCAGAGGGCAGACTGGCCGCGGCGGTTCTTGATGATGTTGGCCGGATCGGTTCGTAAAGCACCGTTACCAAAAATAATGGAGCCTGCCAGCCGGTTGTATAATTGAGCATCCGCTTCTGTGGCATTGATCTGCCGCAGGATCACCTGGCTATGAGTCCATGCCAGTTCCAGTCCGCGGTTAGCGATGTGTTTGTCCTGGTATTTTTCTATCAGGGCATTGCTGCCTTCTTTTGTATCTGCCGCACCGGTGATCACATCTACTATCACTGATTTGTAGGGTTCGATATAAATGCGGTATTGAATAGCGATAACAGGATCCAGCACCGAACCGCTTTCGCCACTCAGCCCTTTTGAATTGTAGATCATGCCCGGCTGATGAATAGTATTTCCTCTTCCGATAAAACGATCCCTGTCTGTTTCATAGGTCACTTGTTGTATTTCCGCTCCATGCGCTTTCATCAGGTGAAAAAGATAAGGAGTGGTTTCATCGGCTGATCGCGGCCTTCTTGTACAGATGATCGCATGGCGCTGTTCATTTATTTCTGTCTGTACAAAAAGATTGCTGAAAGCCGGGTGCGCTTCATCTGAAGCTGCCGATGCCATTACTACTTCCGCATAACTCGTAACTTCTATGAACCTTCTTTTGCGGGAGCGGTTGTTGATATGGATGCGCCGCAATTCAACATCATCTTCGGGAGAAACGATCACTTCCGTATGTGTTTCTATATTATTATCCTTGCGGCGAAACTCGGCCCTGCCCTGTGAAAAAACGGCTTCGTAATTTGTGCCTTCATTGAGTGAAGGCTGGTATGCCGCCGACCAGAAAGCATTATTTTCCAGGTCGCGGATATAACAGAATGTACCCCAGTTGTCGCAGGTGGCATCTTCGCGCCAGCGATTGATGAGCAGGTTTTTCCAACGGCTGTAGCCGCCACCAGAATTGGTAAGCATCACATGGTACCGGCCATTGGAAAGCAGCTGTACTTCGGGAATGGCCGTATGCGGCGTGTTGATCACACGCATGGATTCATTGCCCCCGGCAAAAACCGTAGTATCCGATTCGTGTACCGTTGGTGAATAAAAAGTAGTGATCCTCGGTATCCTTTCCTGCAATAACAACAAGGTGGCCTTTACCTGCACATCCGCTTCAAATCTTTTCTGCATCGGCTGATCAAACATGAGGAAGCCGATAGAAAGAAATGCCATTCCCTGGTGATGGGCCATGAAGGACCGTATCACGTTGTGGGTAGTACGCCGTGGCAATCTTGCAGCCGTGTAATCGATGGCTTCGTAAAATCCATAACGTCCTTCAAAACCATCTTCCTTCATCACCTGCAGGTTGTTATACGCATCCGATGGCGCTACCATCAATGCCATGATGGTGGCATATGGCGCTATCACCAGGTCGGAAGCCAGGCCACGCTTGAATCCCAGTCCGGGAACCCCAAAGGCCCTGTATTGATAATTGAGGTGTGCATCCACATTGCTGTATCCCGATTCGGAAATACCCCATGGGATATTGCGGCTTCGGCAATAGTCCATTTGTTTTTTGATGACCGATTTGTTTGTCTGATCAAGCAATGTATTTTCATACGTTGGCATCACCAGCAATGGCATGAGGTATTCAAACATCGATCCGCTCCAGGATAATAAGATGGGATCGGTACCGAGGTTCGTCAGCTGCCTTCCTAAGGCGAACCAGCTCTGCTGGGGCAATTTGCCTTGCGCAATGGCAACAAATGTCGTTAACCTTGCTTCGGATGCCAGCAGATCGTAATAACTGTTGTCGGCCCTGTGTTCATCGGCATTGTAGCCGATTGTGAGCAAGTGTTGTATTTTATCGTATAAAAAATCATATTCCACGTGGGTGAATTCATCGCATTGCCGGGCCAGCACTTCGGCACGCAACTGTAATTGTTTTGCGAACCTGGCAGAATCTGTAATAGCTGATCGCAGCTGGTTCAGCCATTCATTTTCAGCAGCCGAATTTTCCGGCAGATAACAAGCCACTATCTTATGCAACAAGGATTGTTCGATGCGTGCCAGCTGGTTGATAGTAGGCACAGCAGGAAGATCGGCAACCAGGTGGCTGAATTTTTCTTTCGCCGCAGGTAAACCAAGCCATGGAAAAAATGTGTTCAACTGGTGCTGCATATTTTTGATATGCTCCATGGTTTTTTCGGCCCACCAGTCGTCTTCCATATCAGGGGTGAGGTCGAGTTCGACGAGAATATTTTTCAATTGCGCCTCGATCGCCGAAAGATATGTATTGAGCTGATGCAGGTCATGGATATGCTGTGGCCATGTATTCCGCAGGGAATCCATGAACCCGGTAAGCGCTTTCTTTTCATTTGTCTTCTCGATCAAAATACCCAAGGCATCTTCGAGCCCTTTGAAATCATTTTCCGAAATTATTTTTTTATCCGGAACCGACATCAGGCCTTGCTTGAGCGTGATCACATGCCCGATGAAATTTCCACTATCTACTGTAGAAACATACCGCGGCGCCAGCGGTGCCAATGAGATCGTATCGTACCAATTGTACAGATGGCCGCGGTATTTTTCCATCGACTGCAGGGTGCGGAGGGTGTTGCCGGTTCGCTCCAATAATGTTTCGTGGGTGATGTAGCCAAAATCCCAGGCAGTGAGGTTCGACAACATCGACAGCCCGATATTGGTAGGCGACGTGCGATGGGCGATGCGTTCTACGGGTTGCTCCTGGTAATTGTCCGGCGGCAGCCAATTGTCTTCCTGGCCTACAAACACTTCAAAGAACGACCATATCTTACGGGCAAGTTTACGCAGGTAAATACTCTCCGATTCGGTGATCTCCGTTTTCTTTTCAGCTCCCGGTTTGCTGATATACCAGGTTACCAGCGGCGCCATCAGCCAGGCAATGATAAACGGGGATGCCGCGATGATGGAGACCGGAGAATATAACGTGAGAAAAATGAATATACCGATAGAGAATACCGGCGTAAACCACATATAGGCATACGTACCCGCGACGGTGCGCTTTAAAACGCTGCTGCCATAAGGGTTCCATTGCAGCAGCTTCCTCCGTGAGATATAGATCCTCCAGAGGGTAAGCAATATTCCCTGTGTGAAAACGAAGGCTTCAAAGGGCAGGCACATAAGGCCAATCACCTGCTGCTTGAGATTATCTTTTAACGAACGGTTGGCATAAATGAGGTGCTGAACAAAAGTGACATCTTCGGGTTTTCTGAATGTTTCCCATAAAAAATTCACGATTGATGGAAGGAATACTATGCCCATCACCACCAACGTCCACGATGCCGGATTATTCAATATGGCCCATCCTGCTATCATCAACGACAGCAAAGCCAGTGGTACCAGGCTTCTGCGGAGGTTGTCGAATATCTTCCATTTGGATAAAGCCGATAATTTATTGACATGTAATTTTTTATCCTGCCCGGGGGCAAATGGTGTAGCCCAGGAAGCTATCTGCCAGTCGCCACGGATCCAGCGGCGGCGGCGTTGTACATCGGTGAGGTAAGCGCCCGGGTATTCTTCATACAGCTGCACATCCGTGATCAATGCCGATCTGGCATAGGATCCTTCCAGCAGATCATGGCTCAAAATCCTGTTCTCCGGAAATTTATCATGGAAGGTGCGCTCAAAACTTTCGATATCATAAATGCCTTTACCGATGAAAGAGCCTTCTTTGAAAAGATCCTGGTACACATCCGAAGTAGCACGGGTGTATGGATCGGTGCCGGGTTCGTTTCCGTGTATCCTGGCGTAGATTGAACTTCCATTACCGGGCAGGCTGTTGGAAACCCTTGGCTGGAGTATGGTGTAACCGGCAGTGACCCGCTGCAGCTTTTCATTATAAATAGGCTGATTGAGCGGATGCGCCATATTACCTGCCATCTTCCAGGCTGTTTCGCGGGGGAGTTCCGTATCGGAATCCAGGGTGATGATGTATTTTACTTTGCTGTAAATTTCTTCTTCACCAATGATGACTGAAAAGTATTCTTTTCCTGTGCCTTTGATCAGTGCATTGAGCGCACCGAGTTTTCCGCGTTTGCGTTCGTAGCCCATCCATACATTTTCTTTCGGGTTCCACCTGCGTGGACGATGAAAGAGAAAGAACACATCATTACCGGCGCGTTCGTATTTTTTGTTGAGGGCAATTATTTTGTCAGAAACAAGCTGTATCAAAGCTGCATCTTCTTCCAGCACTTCCTCGCCGGCATCTTTAAGATCCGTGAGCAAGGCAAATGAAAGATGATCATTCCTGTTGGCGAGGTAATGCACTTCAATGTTCTCTACCAGCGAACTGATGGCAGTGCCGCTGGAAATGATCGTGGGGATCACCACCATCGTGCTGCAATCCTGGGGAATACCTTTTGAAAAATCCATCCTCGGCAGCAGGCAAGGCCTTGCCATCAATGTGATGAACCAGTTGACCACGCTGCCTGCCAGCTGGCTGGAAGCGATGAGGATCATGATACCAAAACCGATGAGCCAGCCATCGCGAAGCCCTTCCAGTCCGGCTTTTTGAAACAGCCACCACGTGAGCAACCCTGAGATGAGGATGATGGCACCAACATAACTTACGAGTGGGATACGATTGGCGAGCCGGCGGCAACTTTCAAACCCCGAGTGTTTCATCGCTGCCTGTTTTTCCAACTGTGCCACCCCATTACCGATCAAAAAATATCCCACGTGTGCACTGTGCCTGTTGAGGGAATCTTTATTGGCCTCAGCCGCGGAGATCGCCATGGTGGCTATTTCCTGTTCTGTATGATCGCTGTGTTTTGAAATACGCTCGATGGTATGCCGGTACATGTCCCTGGTAAAAAAATCCATTTTTTCATACACACCATCTGTATCCTTGCGCAAAATATCTTCTACGATGCTGTTGCTTTCTACAAATGAACGCCAGTTGGTGGTGGCTAAAAAACGAAGACTGCTGATACTGTTGCTGATGGACAACTGATCGGCAGCCTGCTTCTGATTTTCCTGCTGGATCAGGATCGATGTGCTCAACCCTTCTTCCGTCAGCCGTTGTTCGATCCAGTTGAGCGCCAGCGCCAGCATATTTCCTTTTTCCTGCAGCCGCCGGGTGAATTCGGCGATGAAGGCGCTTTCCATCGGGGGTTCGGAACGGGCCATATCCGCGAGCACCAGCACCAGGTTCTTCGGATCGTTTTCCATCGTATCCATCATCAGGTCGGCCCAGTAAGCCGCCAATGTTTTATTCTGTATGTCGAGGGAGATCTGCACGGAAAGCCGGCGCAGATTTTCGAGCAACGCGAGCCTGAGCATGATAGGTGCAGCCCATAATTCACCCAGTTGCAGGTAGCGCACTTTTTGATAACCATTTATGAACCTGTTAAGGCTTCGCAGGTTGACATGCCCGTCACTATGAGAAATTATTTCCACAGCTATATCATAAATACGGGGTAAACCAACCGATGGGCCTTTGGAAAGTTGCGGCAAGCCCTTGCTATATCCTTTGGGTAAATGTTTTTTCCCGATATAGATCTGTTCTTCAATCAAATAAAAATTATCCAGCAGCCATTCACCCGCAGGCACCACCCTGTTATTTTTCCTTACGGTTTCTGTAAGCAATTCGTGTACTTCCAGAAGGATCGCTTCATTGGAAGCCAGGCGTTTCAGCAATTGTTCGGATTGATCTTTCTGTACCAAAACATGCCTTCCGGCAAGGTCTGTAGCATATTGCTCGAGTTGCTCTTCTGTAAACAATTCGGCCCTGAGCGGCGAACGTTCGTCCTTATTTTTTCCATTGGGGCTATCGCCCATGAATGGCTCGATTATATTTTTCTTTAATGCACCTATCGCCTGTGGAAGCATTTCCAAAACACCCGTTTCCTTATCTTTTCTTTGGTTTACTTTCATACTCGTCTCTTGAATTTATTCAGCTATATCCACTAAAAGTGACCGTGGTAATTTTTTCCTGTTGAATACTACCCAAAAATTATGCTGTGTTTTGGTAATGAGGAATATAAGAGGGTTTAAATGAGGATCGGAAGGCGATTGTCATCAGCTATGCCCTTTGGAATTCAGGCAATCATTCAGTTAGTGAATAGTCAATAGTGAATAGTCAAGACTTTGCCGTTTATAACAGTAACGCCCCTTTTTTCAAAGGGGCGTTACTGTTATAAGTGCTTTTAAATTTCGCTTTCGTGTAATTCGCGTAATTCGTTTCAATTCGTGTAATCATATAACCACTCCTACCCTCAATGCCCTCAATCCATTCACACCCTGCATTTCTTCGAGCTCCAGGTCTTCGAGGTCATTTTTCAACAAACCCTGTTCCTGCAGGTAATTGATGTAGCCACGATATTCATCCGCTTCCTGCCTGGTGAAATAAACGATGGCGATCTTGTCGGGTTGCGTCAGGCGTTCCGCAGAAGATTTGATATGTATCTTATCGATCCTTTTCTTTACGATATGATAACGGATATTGTAGGCGCCTTCCACATCAAACCGTTTTTCATCCTTACGGAATTTGATATCGATCGGGTTGGAATGTACGAAGATGAGCTGCGTGGTTTCTACCGGCACCGGCAGGCTGTCGATAAGCGAGTGCGCATATTTTGCGATAGCAGCCATGGAGCTCACCTGCAAAAGCCGGAGATTTTTCAGGTAAATATCGCTGAACGGTTTATCGGGCGCAATCGACTGGCCGATGTAAATATCATACTCCACACCATCCGTCCTGAACTTTTCAAAATAAGAAGGATAAGCCTGCTGGATCTCCCCCTTCATACTTTCCAGGTAAAAATTAACTGCTGATATCACGGTGGTCATCGAAGATTCCAACGACCGGCGGTTGTAATTGGCGATACCGGAGGCTTCATCGATGGCCTCAAAATAACGGGCACTTATTTTTTCATATACCGGGTTCCCTTTTTGAAAATGTAACAGGAAAGGCACGATGTTATTCTCCAGGAATTCATTGAGCCTAACCTCTTCGTAAAACCCATCCGGTTCACTTACTTTTTCCAGCCATTTCTGCGTGAGATAAATTTTTTCATCGATCAATCCAAATCCGGAGCGTTCTTTCAATTCTTTCAATACTTCGATGAGTAAACCAAACTGCACCTGCAGATCCCTGCTAAGTGAGGCATTACGCTCTATGGTGGAATTGCGGATATCCACGGCTCCATACAACGGGTACACCGCTTTGAATTCGATGTCTTCCACTTCGGTGTTGGCGCTGCCAGAATGTTTATCACGCATATAATGCCAGGCGGCTTCGTTGAATTTCCATTGAACGGCCGGTTGTACGGAGGTGAATTTTTCTTTGATCACATGCTCGATCCCATCTTCAAACTGGTGAACGGCATTGTTGAGCAATTGTGACAACAAAGGCATGGCCACATCAAGATTCGTCATCGCCACATCGTCGAGTATGCCTTCTTTTTTGGAATACACTTCCAGCACCCCGCCCAGGGATTTATTAAAATAAACGGGCAGCAGCGCATAACTTTTTACACCAGATTTTTTTAATAACCGCAGGTACCCTTTCCGGTTTTCATCCGCTTTGGTGATCTCTTTATAAAAAATAACTTTAGGTTCGTCCAGGTATTTTTGTGCCAGCGCAAGGTAGGTTTCTTCCCCAAGCCCCTGTTCATGCGTGATACCGATGACCATGCTATTGGAGCACATCGATTTGTCGAACACCAGCTTGTTGTTGATCCTGAGTACCGGCAACACACCAAATTCAATTTCATTGTTGCCTACCAGGGCTTTCAGCGAACGCGTGATAGTATCAAAACATTGTTCCTCATCCATATCATATGTATTGAGGATGGCGTTTTTAATATTTTCAATCGCATATTGAGAAGTGATATCGGCAATCTGTGTTAATCCAAACCCTTCGAAACGAAACATATCCAGGGGCAAAATGCGCTGCAGCAAAGGCAACACATCCTGGTGATCGTAACTGGTACGGGATTTCAATGATTCGATATTGATATCGGGCAGCGGCTTCACGGTATGTACATCAATGAAACGGATATCCATTTTCATCTTGTAAAACCTGTTCATGCCGGTCTTTGCATCCGCCATTGAATGGATGATCTCCCTGTTGAAAAAAGATGGGATACCATAACATTTTTCAAGAATGAGCGAATACCGGAACTTGAGCTGATTGGTAACGATGTCTGCTATTTCTTTCGACTGCAAAACTTCCTTCCTGATGCTGCAGCTGGTGATATCGGCTATCAGGTTAAAAAACGCGTTGGTGCTGTAAAATAATACGGGCGACAGCGGCAGGCTCAGCGACCAGTAATGTTTATTCTCATCTTCTACGATCGGGGAAAGTGTATTGTAGATCAGTTGAAATTCATCGCCGTAGCGGTAAGCATCATTTACATCAATCTTATCGAGTAGTTCAGGTTTTTGTTCAAACTGCTCTATCACATAATTGATGTACCCGTTTTTTACGCCTTCTGTAGCATCGCGGCGTTTTTTCAAAAAATCTATGAAGGGCCTGAAAGTGAGCACAGTTTGTACTGCATCCCCCTGCGGTTTATCTTTTGTAAGATCAAGTATTTTTGTCTGCATAATTAAAAGCGTAAGCCCATTGTAAAGTACGGGTACCAGCCTTCGGTGGAATGTCCCATGACAAAACTGAAGGCAACCAGCGACGCAGGTGCAAAATAGATACCACCTCCTGCACCGTTGTGCCATTTAGCAGAATTGTCATGCTTTTCCCAAACTCTGCCAGCATCCCAGAAGCCGGTAATGCCAAACTGACCCGGCAAAATGTAATTGGCGATATCAGAAACCTTCACCCTCAGCTCGAGGTTATTGTAGAAACTATGTTGTCCGGCAAACCTGTATTGTCTGAATCCCAGCAGGTTTTCCTGTCCGCCGATAAAGGCCGACTGGTAAAAAGCTGGGTTGCCAATAGAAACCGTGCCGCCCATCCTGTTTGCCAGTATCACCGTAGACTTCGCATTCAGGTTTTTATAAAAAGCAAACTCCGGAATGATCTGCGCATATGACCTGGCGAATTTGCCCAGGCCTGCATACCCCTGGATCCGCACATTGAAATAACTTCCATACTGCGGCAATATCTTGTTGTTGCGTTTGTCCTGGGAGTAAATGAAAACCGCACCAAGGTGCATCTTGCTTTCCTGCAAAGTGAGGCTGTCGTATGAGCCGATGTTGGTAGTGCTGGTAATAAACCTTCCATCGTTATCATCTTTTGAATAGCGGTAATACTGCCAGGATGGGCCGATGCTTACGTAGGAAGTCTTGCTTTGTTTATTGCGCCAGCGAATGGCTGGATCCACCTGGAAAGTACTGAAACGCGTGCGGTAGAAACGCCTGTCGTTGCCGGATTTATCATAAGGCGTATTGTTGCCCACTCCAAAGAAATTGATGGTATTATTCGGGGCTCTCGCCAGTGCGTTGATGGTGATATCGGCAGTCTTGAAAACGTGCGTCCATTCGGAAGTGTAGCGTATCCTGTATGCTTTTGTAGAAAACGAATGAGCGGCAGTAAGCTGATGCTGACTGGCGAAAGGATATTTCCTGAACCCTTCCTGGTGGGTATACTTGATGCCACCACCGAGGATGAGCCCATCGTCATAGTTGAGGCCGATGCTGGTAAGTGGCTGCCAGATATTGTATAAATTAACAGGAGTGAAAACGGTACTCAGGCTATCGTTGGATATCCTTGTTTTGAACTTAGTGCTATCGCCGCTGAAAGTACCGTTATGGCGACGCTGGTATAATTTTATTCTGCCTTTGGAAGCAATCACATTGTAGGCTTTTTCATCTGTCTGCCCGATAAGGCGCAGTTTGATATCCGATGTTTTATTATTCACTACAATGCTGTCATTGCCATTACCCGCATATATCCTGATCTCTTTTGTCAATGAACGGTCGTAGGTTTTATTCATCAGTTCATCTTCTATTGCCCCGTTTTTTGAGATCTTATGGACTTTCACATTCAGGTCGCCGTTTTCAACGCCCGTGATCTCGATCAGTTCATTCTTATCACTTGTTTTGATGTCAGCGATCTTCTGTATGAAACGGTAATAAGTTTCCATCGCTTCCGGCATGGCTGAACGTCTTGCTTTTAGTTTTGCCAGAAATTCGTCGTGCCGTAATTTGTAAGACGCTTCCGGTAACCTACGCAAACCCGCTTCCAGCACAGAATCCGTAATAGCGGCTGTAAAGAGTTCCACTTGCTTCGTCCATTCATCGTGGCTCAACTGCGCTTCCGGGAATGAATTGGCAAACCTGGTTTCGTTGATGAGCCATTTTGGTTGTTCGAGTGTATTTCCAAAATCCGCCAGCTCGGGAATGATGTATTCCCTCGAAGCGATCTTCGGCACCACTCCCTGTATCAGGTGAAAAACCTGGTCACGGTCGCGGGGAATGGCGAGATAACTTTTCGATTTTCCATTGGCCGTATCTTTCCAGCGCCATTGGTCTTCGTGCCTGTCCCAGTCGGCAATGTACATATCGAGCATACGTGCCCGCAGAAATTCTTTTGCATCGATGCGGTTATCATTATCCTTTTGGATATTGCGCTGCATTTTGGGGGTGTTGTCCGATTCGCCCAATGGTTCACGCTCTTCGAGCAATACCACTTCATTGGTAAACAACATCCCATATACACCCAAAGCCTTATCGGGCGCCACTACACCTATGATGGGTGTTGAATGCGGAACATTCGCCGCTTTGGCGATCGGCGGCACCACCAATGCGGAAAACGGGTGCTGGGCGCTGGTGGCATCATCGAGCCAATCCCTGGCAAAAGTTTCGCGTAAGGCAGGTGGCAAAATATTCGAAGCATTTTTCTCCACGCTGCGTATCACCCACTCCTTACCGGTTTTATCTTTCAGGCGCAATGATTTCGATTGTTTACCACCTCCCAACTCTGTAGGGGTAAGCCCCCCGTTGAAATCAGAAATTCGTATAACCGGCAACGTTACTTCCTGCGCCCAATCCTTGCGGTAATTTTCGCCAAACATTTTCCGGTGCAGTTTGCTGTGTTTGTCATATTCAGGATGTACCCTTACCGTTATGCTATCCCCGGAAAAAGCCTTGTACATTTCCACCGAATATTCAGGTTGTTTTTTATAAGGCAATGTATAAGTGAATGCCTGCCTGATGGTATCCGGAACATATTCATAGTAGTTGAACTGCATGCTGTTGTCGGGCATCAGATCGGCTGTAACATACCCCTGTGTTGCTTTTGCAAACAATGAGTACTTAGTTTTAACCGCATTGGTATGTTTGGCACCGGCACCGCTTACGATCTGTATCTTGTTCTGTTTTCCTTTGATGAACTGCAATCCATGCTCGTGACCGGCAACATGCACAAGATTGGGAAAGCTGTCAAACACCGCGTCAATGCTGTTGATCATGTTCCTGTAACGTGGATGCTTGATATCTTCCTGGTTGTAAAAAGTGGTGCGCAACAAAGGATACAGTGAACCTACCACGGGTAACGGGATATACAAATGCCTGTTGAGAATGGTAAAGGGAAATACATGGTCTTTAAAAGAATACTTTCCGCCATGCTCGCCATAACTCTGAAAAGGATGATGCGAAGCCAGCAGGATTATTTTATTACGGTGCTTATAGCGCAGCAATGCCAGCTTCTCAAGTATCTCGGTCTGTGTCTGGCATTCACATTCTGGATTTTTTTTATCGAATGGAAAGAGCCACCATTCGCTGTCGAATGCTATCAGCACAAGGTTTTCGTTAATTGGCACCTCTACAGGATCGGGACAACCATTTGCCGGAATAAGTTTTAAAAGGGAATCCCCGCGGCTTTCGATATAGCGCCATTGGCGCTGAATTTTAGCTAACCCATTTACCCCGGTTTTATCCCAGTCGTGGTTGCCGGGAAGAAAAAATACCGGCGCCCCTTTTTTTCGCATAGGCTCGTATTGCGACCGGAGTATCGCATAATCTTCCCGTTTGTCGTCGGCCGTAGCATCGCTTAACCCGATGCCCCTCGGGTAAACATTATCACCCAGGTACATCACCATCGTCTTTCCGGTGATGATGTGGTTGGCGGCATGGGTCAGCGCCTGTTTTTGTGTCGCGTTCATTTCGCCGGCATCGCCAATAAATATGATCCTGTATTTTATGCTGTCCTGTGCGGTAACAGTAAAAGCGGTAACAGAAAGGATCAAAAAAAGAAATAGAGATCTGATCATCGTAAATTATTTTGCCGACCATGTAAATTTTAAAATATTTCCCTGCGTAAGATCATCGCCCTCATTGGAGATGTACAGGTTACCGCTTTTGTCGAATGCGATGCCTTCAGGCTGGTTGAAGCGGTTGCCATTGAGTTCCACACTTTCTATCACCTTCCAGTTGCTATCTGTAACCACCATGAGTTTATTAACTGCTGAAATGATGTACCAGTAGCCATTCACCGGATTTTTCGCTAACGCGGATGGGCGAAAACCGCGTTTAACCTTACCCGTTAGTGCCTTGATCTGGTCCACATCAATGCTGAAATTCCCCGCCGGCGCCAACGAGTCCCCCATGTGGTAGATGTAGCCTGTTACCGCCTGTTTCTTATCATCGCCTGCGCAATTCTTGCAGATGATATAAATATTATCGGTGCTGTCATCGCCATACATACCTTCGTATTCACCTTCGGGTAATATCTTTTTCCATTCCCGGGTGCTGTCTATATCTTCCACAAAACGGTCGGCAAAAGGAAAAATATACAATGAGCCATTGCTTTTTAATACCACTACTTTGTCATTCACAATAGTTACGTCCTCGTAATCACCTTTCTTCCCAAACTTGCTGTGATACTGCTTCTTGACACCCCAGGCCAAACGAAAGAATTTCCCTTCCTCATCCTGTATGGCATACACCGTATCCGGGTTATTTTTATAAAAAGCGATACCCGATATCTCAAACAGGCTTTCAGGCATCAGGAATTTTGAGGGTAATGACAGGTTATAATTTTTCGGTGATTGCTCCTTTTGTCCGGAAGCTTTGCAGGCAGCAAGTACCAATACCATCGCCAGCAAGCCTATCATTAAGTGTATTATTTTTTTCATATCATTTTATTCATTGATCAATGTGCGCAAATATTCCCGGATGGCCTCCTGCGATCTTACCGCCGCATCCTCATTCATTACAGGTTTATTGTCCAGTTCCTTATTGATGTAAACAGCCTGCACATTATCTCTCCATTGCAAGTCCAGGATATGTCTGAGCTGCTCACGGATATTTTCATCATATACCGGAAAACAAACTTCTATGCGCCGGTAGATATTCCTGTTCATCCAGTCTGCAGAGCCCATGAAAACCTCCGGCCGGCCATTATTTCCAAAGACAAACACCCTGCCATGTTCGAGATAGCGGTCTACAATGCGTTTTATTACAATGTTTTCACTCTGCCCTTTTATACCCGGCACCAGCCGGCAAATGCTGCGTACCACCAGGTTTATTTTCACCCCGGCATTGGATGCTTCATACAACTTCGAGATCATCACTTCTTCTTCGAGGTTGTTCATTTTTATCATGATTTCAGCAGGAAGGCCTTGCTCCGCAAAATTTATTTCGCGGTCTATCAGCTCCAAAAATCTTGACTGAAGATTAAACTGTGCTACCAGCAGGTGCCTGAAATCGATCGCGTCTTCTTTGTCGACTTTTTTTCTTTTAGCCAAAAAGCTGAACAGTTTCTGCATTTCAGCCAGCATCGGCTGATGCGCCGTCAGCAGGATATGATCGGTATAAAACCGTGCGGTAGTTTCATTCAGGTTCCCGGTTGCCAGCAAGCCGATGTAAGGCTCTTTTTTATCCTTACGGATCACCAATGCTATTTTAGCATGTACTTTCAAAGCATTGCTGCTGTAACTTATTTTTACCCCGGCCGCTTTCATTTCTTTTGCCCAGTGAATATTATTCGCTTCATCAAACCTTGCTTTCAATTCTACCAGTACCGAAACTTTTTTTCCATTTTTCACCGCACTGATCAAAGCGAACGCGATCCTCGAATCTTTGGCGATGCGGTACATGGTGGTATAGATTTCTTCCACCGAAGGATCGATGGCAGCTTCGTTGAAAAAACGAAGGATCGTGTCATAAGACTGGTATGGGGCATGCACTGCCCGGTCTTTTTTCAAAATGGAATCGAACAGGTTCTCCCCGGGCAATTTATTATCCTGTAATGCCGGCCACGGCGGATAAGAAAGTTCCGCGTTTCTTACCGGTATGGATGAAAGGTCTTTCAGGTTGTGATGCAGTCCGCCTTCCACGATCGATGCTTTGTGCAGATTGAAAAGATGGATGATGGTCTGCTGCAATCTCAGCGGCAATCCCGGTGAATATAAAAATCGCGAGGCAAAACCGAAATCGCGTTTCGCCAGTTGTTTTTCAATTTTATCTGCCAGGTCTTCGGCATATTCGTCCTGTAATTCCAGTTCCGCGTCGCGGGTGATCTTTATGGGATAAGCGCCATTGATCTCCGCTGCAGGAAAAAGCTGTTGGAGGTGCAGGATGATGATGTCTTCCAGGAAAATGATATAATCGCCTTCGGGCTGTGTCGCTTTATAAAAACGCGGCACCTCATTTACAGGAACGTTTACCAGGTACAATTGCTCTGCCTGTTTTTTATTCCGCACCGTTACCGCTATGTACAACTGGTTGTTGGCAGGAAAGAATGCAGTACCCTCTTCCAGCAACACAGGGCTCATGAACCCGGCTATGGCCGTGAAAAAATAATTGCTGACATCCGGCAATAATTTTTCCGGTACAGGATCTTTGTACAGCAGGAATATATTGTGTTGCCGCAAAGACGGGATGATGGAATCAATCAAAATCCCGCCGAAATGTTTTTGCTGAATGTCAATGATATCCACGGCTTCATCATAAACGGAGGAATTATCTTTCTGTATCTTATTCAGCGCCAGCAAAGCGGGTATGCGTACCCGGTAGAACTCATCAAGATTGGAAGAAAATATAGAAAGAAAATTGATACGTTCGAGCAGGGGTACATTTTCCCTGGCTGCCTCTCCCAATACCCGTCCGTTGAAAGAAAGCCAGCTGATATCCCTGTTAAAAAAAAGCAGATCCTCCATGGAGATTATAGATTAGTGGCCGAATATCATCGTACTGACTACGAACGCCAGCACCGCCACGATGATTCCAAACATGAAAACATTATAGCCGATCCTCAGCAGCCGGTATTTTTTCCCCAGCACAAGCCCCTGCGAATACACATCTTTGGTAAGACTGCCATATAAAAACTCCCTGTCTTTCATCATCGCGTTTACCCCCTCGGCATATTCTTCATAACTCATCCGGTAGAAATTACCGAAGAACAACAGGTTTACTTTTTTTTGCGCCACATCGTCGTGGGTGAAACGCCCGTCGGGAATGGCCGGCCTGGTGGCCAGAATGGAAAAAACCATGGTCACTACACAGACTGTGAGCATGATCATGGTGGGGATCACCAGGTGTGGATTGTCTTCCAGCTTACGCAAAAGCACACTCAGCAACACCGAGAGGATGATGGAAGTGGTGGTGATCATGATATGGGCCTTATTATCGGCCATATCGCTCAAACGCTGATGATTGCTGGAACTGATGCGAAACATGGTTTCAATTCCACGGTTGGGGCGATCCTTTTTGGTAGTTTTTGAAAACACTTCCGGATCGGGTGTCTTCTTTTCCTCTTTTAATATTTCTTTTGGTGAGATCAGTTCATCATCATCTTTGGCTTTCAGTTTTTCAATGTTGAAGGCTTTTTTTGCATCCAGCAATTCCTGTGCGTAATCGGTCTGGTAGTGATGCGCCTGCAACAGTTGAACAGTTTTATGCCTCCATTGAGATTTTGGTATCTTATTGCCTGTACGCCATTCGGCTTCCTTACGCATCAGTTTGTTGCGCTCGGCAAAATCATCGGTTCCAAAATGATACAGGTCCGCATCGGCAATGATCTTTTCCAGTAAAGTCTGCGGGCTTTGCGGCAGTACCGTTGCCATGATACAATTGCGTACGGCGAGGATGACATCTTCTTCGGCCCCATTTTCCCTCAGGAAAGTTTCGGCCATTGCCGCTCCCCTTTCCTCATGCCCGGTAGCGCCTCCGTTGAAATAACCGATGTCGTGGTACCAGGCTGCTACCATTACAATGAATGATTCCTTGTCATTCAACTGGTAATGATTGAGCAATTTTACCGCATGCGCCACTACTTCCTGTGTGTGCTGAAGATTGTGATAAGTAAGTCCGGGTTCCTCCCTTTCCTTGTAAAAACGGATCACTTCATGTTTCAAATGCTCCAGTACCTGTGAATAGTTCATAAAAGTAATTTTGTAGCGGGATAAGATGTGCTGATTTTTCCGCTAATTTACTTGTATTTGAAACAAAATCCTTTCCAGTTTTGGAAAAGATACCACGCAACGCTGATTATTATGATGATTATGATAAATTAAGATGAAATCTTTAGATTATCATATGGGATGACCCGAAAGAAATATTTACGATCACCTTAGAGAAAAAACGGAACGCAGATTAGTATGATGATTATGGCAAATCCGGTTATTGGACCAACATCTTAATATATCATCATCATAACCATCTGCGTTCCCTATCAGATCACGCGAAGCGGGATTTACGCTTCTTTCACAAGCTGGATATTCGCAATCACCTTGATGTCTTCTCCCAAAGCCAGGCCGCCGGCGTCGGTAAGTGCATTGTAGGTCAACCCGAATTCTTTGCGGTTTACTTTTCCGGTTACTTCAAAACCGTATTTGATATTGCCGTAATTATCTTTTTCGGATCCGCCGAACTCGACATCCAGTTCTACAGGTTTAGTCACGCCCTTCATAGTAAGGTTACCGGCCAGTTTATACTCATCGCCACCGGCTTTTGCAAAAGAAGTGGACTCAAAACTGATTTGAGGAAACGCGGCAGCATCAAAGAAATCGGTGCCTTTCAGGTGTTCGTCGCGCTGTTCCTGGTTGGTATAAATGCTGTTCACATCTATGTTGAAGCTTATTTTACCATCTTCAAATGAATCGGTAGCGGAAACTACTTCACCACTGAAGGTTTTGAAAGAACCTGTAACGGTAGATATTACCAGGTGTTTCACTTTAAATTGTAATTCGGAATGTGCGGGGTCTATTACCCATTTTGTTGTTGACATTGTATTAGTTTTTAATGTTTATTTTAAAATTGATGTTTTATTATAATCGATCGTTCCATATTTTCCCAGGTGAAAATCGCGGTAGGCTTCGCCGATCTCCTGGCGGGTGTTCATCACAAACGGCCCTTCTGCCACGATAGGCTCTGCATAATATTCTCCGCCGAAAATGATCACGTCCGCAACGGTAATACCGGGGTTGGAAAGGATGATATCTTCGCCATCGGCGCCAAAGGAAATGAATTCGCTTTTCGCGAAGGATTCGTCATTGATCTTTACCGCTTCGTCGGGCACGAGTGCCGCGTATTCCATGCCTGGCTTTGCCCGGAGCACAAAAGTTGATTTTGCATTCAATTTGAGATGGTACAGGAATTGGGGAGAATAGGTCTTTACCGGGGAGAAATGATCGCCAAAACTTCCGATCACCACCCGCAGTTTTCCTGCCTCATCCGGCAGGTGCACTTCAGGAATATCCGCCGCCTGAACTGCCAGGTAATCGGGCAATTCGGCTTTGTTTTCCGCAGGCAGATTGATCCAGAACTGCAGCCCGTGCAAAAGGCCGCCTTTTTCCTGGAATGCAGGACTGTTATGCTCATCATGGATCACTCCATTACCCGCTTTCATCCATTGTGCGCCACCGGCTTCCACGATACCGTGATGGCCATAACTATCGAAATGTTCCAGCGCGCCGCTAAACAAATAACTGAAAGTGGCAATTCCGCGATGCGGATGTGCAAACTCTCCGTTAGGCGCTTTAGGTATTGCAGGCTTGATATTGGCAGGATATAAATGATCGAGAAACACGAATGGGCCCACTGCATCTACATACCGGTTGGGAAGCAACCTGTTTACCAACAGTTCCCCCACCTTTGAATTTGCGCCGCCATAACTTGTGCTGATGATCTTTTCCATCGTATGTTCCTTTTTTTGATAAGGCAAAATTGAAACATTCCCGTACGGATAAAAATGACAAACGACAATAAATCGCGTTGATAAAAGTCAAGAGGCAGAAGGCCGAAGGCCGACGACAGACCACGGACGACAGACTACCGACAGGTCGTAATAGCAGGAGTTCAATCGTATCTGCAACATTGTAATCAGGAGACTTGACCGTGATCGGTCGTCCGTGGTCTGTCGTCTCTCGTTTCTCGTCAGTGGTCTGTCGTCCGTGGTTTCTTCCTGATACGGCTCAATGTTTCGGCAGAGATACCCAGGTAGGAAGCGATCATATTTTGCGGAAAACGCTGAAACAAGGCGGGATTGGATTCCAGCAGGCTGAAATAACGCTCTTCTGCGGTCAGGCTGATGGCGGAATGTATACGCTTCTGGTTGGCGATCGAATTGCGCTGATCCATGGTGCGGATCATGTTATTGATGGCGGGGATCTTATCTACCAATCCCTGAAATGCTTCACTGGTGGTAACGAGGATATCCGAATCTTCTACCGCGTCGATATTGTATCTGGAAGGGGTGAGCATGGTAAAACTTTCCCTGTCGCCTACCCACCAGTTTTCGGTGCACAGAAAAATGATATGTTCTCCCCCTTTTTCATCCACACTATATTGCCGCATGGCGCCTTTTACAATAAAAGCCATATTCTTGCTTACATCACCTTCCTGGAGAAAATATTGTTTTTTGCGCAAATGTCTGGGCCTGAAAGATGCTGTTACCAATGCGAATTCTTCTTCAGTAAGTGTGGAACCTGAATATTGTTCTATGTATTTGCGGAGCATTTCGTGCATTTTGTAAAACTAGGAGATTCCACGCAAAGGTGCAAAGGAAAGCAAAGGCGCAAAGGTGATGATAAAAAAAATGTTTGCTTTGCGACTTTTGCCTTTACGCTTTGCGTCTTTGCGGGAAACCTCCGCTTACCGACCTTTCCCCTCCGTTTACCGGCAATTTCCTTCGCAAAGCCTAAAGGCTCTTGCATGCTGTGTTTTCTCAGAGTAGATTTGTTTAAAATTCAGCAATCATGATACAAGATGAACACATGCGGAACCGCTTTGAAAGAAGAGCGAGACGTTTTGAAAGAAGGAGTGCGAAAGGCCGCGTTTTTACAGGTTTGGTTTTATCGGCCGTAGGTGCCATTTTATTGATACAGAAACTAAGCGCCCCATTTCCCCAATGGTTTTTTACCTGGCCGGTAGTGATGATCGTTTTAGGCCTGTTCATTGGAATCCGCAAAAAATTTCGTGGGCCGGGATGGCTGATGTTCACGCTGATCGGCGGTTTGTTCCTTGTAGCCGACCTGCATCCTGAATGGAATATCAGGGTATATACCTGGCCGATACTGCTGATCTTCATCGGGCTCGCCTTCATTTTTCGCCCAAGGCATAAAAGCTTCAACGAAAAATTCAGTAACTGGGCCGGATGTGATGATTTCGATGAAAAAAAAAATCCCGGTTCGTTCAACAGTAGTGACGATGCAACCCCGGGATCAGAAGCCCCTTTAGAGATTGTAAGCATTTTGGGCGGAACCAAAAAAGTCATCTTATCCAAGGATTTCAAAGGCGGTGAAGTCACCAGTTTTTTAGGGGGCACAGAACTCAACCTCAGCCAGGCCGATATAAACGGAAGGGTCACGCTTGAACTGACGCAGGTGTTGGGCGGCACCAAACTGATCGTGCCTGCTCACTGGGATATACAACCCGAACTGGTGTCATTTCTCGGCGGGCTCGAAGATAAACGCCATACCACCGGTGTGGTAGACCCCACGAAAGTATTGGTATTAAAAGGCACTTCTGTTTTCGGCGGAATTGAGATCCGCAACTACTGAATCAATTACGAATGTCAAATTACGAATTACGAATGAAGATTCGTACAGTCAGTAACTTGAATTCGTGGTTGTCATTCGTCATCCGTAATTCGTAATTTTTAATTGATCTGTATGAAATGGTATCTTGCAAAAATAGTTTTCCGCATCATTTGCGGTGATGGCGACCACAAAGCTCAGTTTGATGAACAGGTAAGGCTGGTGCTGGCGGAGAATGCCGATGAGGCTTTTGAAAAGGCACACCAGATCGGCGAAGATGAACAGGATAGTTTTATGAACCATATTGAGCAACTCGTGCAATGGAAGTTCATCAATGTATCGGAACTGTATCAGCTGCATGATATGATCCACGGGGCTGAAGTCTTTTCACGAATCGAAGAGCATGAGGATGGCGAGAATTATACCAACATCGTGCACAATAAAGCAAGGCACACGAGAGAAAGAAATGCGTTGATGTTATTCGAACAAGTGTAAAGCACAATGAATCATCTGAATGGATAATGTAATAATGGATAATGTTTTCTGTTCCAACTTTATGTTGTTTCAGGAAGTTGATATCGTTCAAGCCTAAAAAATTATCCATTATTCAATTTTCCATTATTAATACCTATTTCAAAATTGTCTTCAATTAACTCCATTTGGCCCGTTCACCACTTTCAGTTGTAAAATTCTTAAAGGTATTCGTTACCTGGTGGCTGGCCTGGTCTGCCCTGCATGCCATTCTCTTATGGTGGCTGGGGCTCTACTGGCAGATAGCGCTCACGGATAGCGGCGTGTACAACGGACTTTCGGCATTCGCCTGCCTCCTGCTTTGTTATGTGATGCAATTTTACCTGCCACAAAAAGAACGTTATTGGTATATCTTTTTTATCAGCCTGTTGCTGAGTTCGCTGATAGTTTTTACAGGTAAATATCTTTTGCAAAATATTTATGAAGGAAATAATGCTTACCTGCTTTCGCTGAAATATTCTTTACCGATACGCTGGGGAATTGCGTTCTTATTGATCGTGTGCATGTCGATGATCTGTGTGCTGTGGTACAGTTTCCAATACCAGCAGGAAACGGAACAAAGAAAAAACGACGCGGAAGCCTTGAGTAAGGAAGCGGAATTGTTTGCCCTCAGGAGACAGCTGCAACCACATTTTTTATTCAACAGCCTCAACTCGATCAGCGCACTGGTGGGCACGAGGCCGCAGGAAGCGAGGAATATGATCCAGCAACTGTCTGACTTTTTGAGGGGGACGATCAAAAAAGATGAAAACAAAACAGTAACGCTTGCTGAAGAATTGCAACATCTGCAATTATACCTGGGCATTGAGCAGGTTCGTTTCGGCCACCGGTTGGATACACAACTGACCAGCAGCGATGAAAGCCTTTCGATGAAGATACCTGCGTTATTATTGCAGCCGATCGTGGAAAATGCCATCAAATTCGGGCTGTATGATACCATAGGACAAGTAACCATTCGTATACAAACGCTTACAAACGAAAACCAACTGATCGTGGTCATCAGCAATCCGTTCGATCCCGATACGGCGCAGCCGCAAAAAGGGGAAGGGTTCGGATTGAGTTCTGTAAAAAGAAGATTGTATCTTTTGTACGCACGCCACGACCTGGTGGAAACAAAAGCCGCCGATAAATTATTCACTACCACCGTTAAAATACCACAACTGATCTATGAAAGTGCTGATAATTGATGACGAACCACTGGCGAGACTCATAGTAACCGAGTACCTGCAGGATTTCCCCTCCCTGGAGATCGTACAGGAGTGCAGCGACGGATTTGAAGGACTGAAAGCAATTCAGCAGCATCACCCCGACCTCGTATTCCTGGATGTACAGATGCCGAAGATCAATGGATTTGAAATGCTCGAACTCGTGGAACATCCGCCTGCGGTGATCTTCACCACTGCATTTGACGAATATGCCATCAA
The DNA here is from genome assembly GCF_024343615.1 of Ferruginibacter sp. HRS2-29. GTDB lineage: Bacteria > Bacteroidota > Bacteroidia > Chitinophagales > Chitinophagaceae > Ferruginibacter. The sequence continues at coordinate 45,738 of NZ_RJUB01000004.1, forward strand.
GGCTTTTGAAGCGCACGCAGTTGATTATTTACTCAAGCCATTTAACAAAGAGCGTTTTGCCAAAGCCATACAAAAGTGGATGGATACCACGCAACACTCTGCTGCCGCGAATACAGAAGCTTTGCTGAATGATGCTGCGCAATCGCCTTTGCAAAAAGACAGGATCGTGGTAAAAACCGGCAGCAAGATCAAGATCATTCCCATGAATGATATACTTTACCTGGAAGCTGCCGATGATTATGTTAAGATCCATATTGCCGAAGGCGCTTTTCTGAAGAATAAAACGATGGCCTATTTTGAATCGCTGCTGGATCCGGGTTCCTTTGTCCGCAGCCACCGCTCCTATATTCTGAATGTACAACAGGTGACCAGGATCGATGCTTACGAAAAAGATAATCACCTCGCTATTCTCAAAAACGGGGCAAGAATCCCTGTCAGCAGGAACGGATATACAAGGTTGAAAAAGCTACTGGATATATAATAATGGATAATTGTACAATGGATAATATTACCCACCGTACAATTAACCATCAAATAATAGTCTACTAATTTGGTAGATTAATAAAACTCTCCTACTTTTGATCCGGAAATCGTTACTGTATGTATTTATTATTTCTGACGCTCCAATTATTTATTTCAAAACCGGTATTTGAAGCCAATGAGGTATCGGGTACCATAATCAGTGAAGAAACAAAGTCGCCGATAGATAAAGCATATTTATATGTGGTAAAAGGAGAAGAAGAGGCGACTACAGATGCGAATGGAAACTTTCGTTTTACAACCTGGCAGGATAAGCCTGTAAAGATATTCATATCGCATAAAAATTTTAAAAGCAGGGTGATCACGCTCAATGGCGTCTATCGCAATTTAAGAATAGTATTGGCTAAAAGTCAATGATATATAGTCTCGTGGCCGAGTGGTTAGGTAAAGGTCTGCAAAACCTTCAACGGCGGTTCGAATCCGCCCGGGGCGTCAGTTTATAAAACGGCAATCAATCGAAAAGGGGCGGCATTTCTATGCTGCCTTTTCATTTGAATGTATAGTTATAATGGATAATTGTACAATAGATAATTTCTACAGTGGAAGCATATTAGTGTTCGAACGTACTACAAAGTAATAGTAATTGACCATTATCCATTGTACAATTATCCATTATCCATTATCAATTATCCATTGCATATTCTTTAAAACTGCAATAAAAACACTGTCCCTTCTCCTTCCACCGACTGCACCTGGATATTTCCTTTGTGCAACATCATGATCTGTTTGCAAAGGCTAAGCCCGATCCCGCTCCCACTCTTCTTGGTACTGAAAAAAGGAATGAATATTTTTTCCATCACATCCGGCGCTATGCCGGTCCCGTTATCAGCCACTTTGATCACCGGTTTTTTACTGATATCCCGGTAAGCCGATAAAGTAATGGTAGGTTCCGGGCTATCCCTGATCGCTTCAATGCTGTTTACAACAAGGTTGATCAATACCTGCTCGATAAGGCTGGTATCGATTTCCAACATCATACCCATATCTTTCAGCACTATATCGAGACTGATGTTTTTCTGATCAAATGTAGGCTGCATCAGGCTGTTGATGTCTTCAAAGAGATCACGTACATACACCGTCCTCACACTCGGCGCACTGATCTTGTTGAGGTTGCGATATGTTTCGGCAAATTTCAGCAACCCTTCGCTGCGGCGTTTGATCGTATCTATTCCTAATTCCAGATCATCCACACTGCCGGCATCATTGTTCAAATGGCTCATGGATTCTTTCAGGCGATGCTTTAAAGTATCCGCCAGTGAAGAGATCGGCGCAATGGAATTCATGATCTCATGTGTCATCACATTTAATAATTTTTCCCAGGCTTTCGCTTCCGTTTCATCCAATGCTTCATCCACATTCTGAAAAACAGCCAGGTTATATTTTTCTCCATCCGTCTGAAACGTAGTGCCCGCCAGGATCAGCTTGAATGAACCATTTTCCAGGTGTGCTGTCGCGATCTTGCTGCTGCCACTCTTCAGCGACAAAATATCATTGTACAAGGCTTCGTCCCTGCGCTTGAGCGAACCGATCGTTTTAAGATATGGCAGTTGCAGCATCTTTTTCAATGATTCATTCATCCAGACCACTTCGCCGGTGGATACTTTATAAGAAATGATCCCGGTATCCACGAGCTCCAGTATTTGCTGCAGGTATTGATACTGGGTTTCTTTTTCCTTACTCATCTGTTTGAACGCTTCGATGATATCATTAAAACCTTTTCTCATCGGTTTCATATCTGCCGAAGCGCCCGCCACATCGAAACTGCGGGAGAAATCCCGGTATTGTACCGACTTCACAAACTGGTTGAGTTCGTTGTAGGCCGTACGTTGCAGGCGAATGAATAATATCACCTGGTAAACAATCACCGGCGTAAGGATCACCAGGTACACCCATGCATTCCTGACCGCCAGGAACGCTGCCAGCACCAGTGTTGCGAGCAATAACATCACCCGCCAGATGATCTTCCAGTCTGAATTTTTAAATGTCATATTTATTCAATCTCCTGTAAAGAGCCGTTCTTGTGAGCCCCAGTTCTTTGGCGGCTTTGGAAATATTTCCATGATGTTTTTCAATCACTTTTAATATTGTATTCTTCTCCACCACACTCAGCGTAGTTTCATCTATCTTTTCCGTTTCCGGCGTAAAAGTTTCTATCGGTGAAAAAATAATGTCATTTGCCTGCAACACATCACCATCGGCCATGATCACCGCACGTTCTATCGCATATTGAAGTTCACGCACATTACCCGGGAAACTATACTTCTCTAATTTTTCTGTAGCAGACTTATCAAATTTCAACACAGGCTTCAGGTATTTGTTGCTGTATATCCTGCTGAAATGATTGGCCAGCAAAACGATGTCTGTACTGCGTTTCCGCAAGGGCGGCAAAATGATCTCCACCGTATTTATCCTGTAAATAAGGTCCTTACGGAAGCGGCTTTCATTGGCGAGCGCACTCAACTGCACGTTGGTAGCACATACCAGGCGAATGTCGATGGACCTCGGAAGATTATCTCCAAGCCGCATCACCTGCCGGTTTTGCAGCACGCTCAATAATTTTGATTGTTGCTGCAAAGAAATATTCCCTATCTCATCCAAAAATAATGTTCCGCCATCGGCTGCTTCAAACCTTCCTGCCCTATCCTCACGGGCATCTGTAAACGCTCCCTTTTTATGGCCAAAAAGTTCGCTTTCAAAAAGGCTTTCGGTCAATGCACCTACGTCCACTTTTACAAAAGGTTTTCCGGCGCGCAGTGATTGTTCATGGATCGCTTTCGCGATCAGGTCTTTACCGGTACCGTTTTCACCAAGTATTAAAATATTGGCATCCGTAGGCGCTATCTTTTCAATCTTGTAAAAGATCTCCTGCATCGCTTCCGAAGTACCCAGAATTTCCTTGTTGAATGTGGCGCCATCATCAGCCGATTTTTTTGACGCCACTTTATCATTGTTTTTATTAAGCACATCTTTCAGCGAAGTGATCAGGCGCTCATTGTGCCATGGTTTTACCACAAAATCTGCAGCCCCTTCTTTCAGCGAACGCACTGCCAGGTCTATATCTCCGTAAGCGGTGATCATGATCACCGCAACAGACGGCTTGAGTTCTTTTATTTTGCGCAGCCAGTAAATCCCTTCATTTCCGGTGTTGATAGAACTATTGAAGTTCATGTCCAGCATGATCAGGTCGAACGAATGTTTCGCCAGCAGATGCTTTATATTTTCAGGATTTTTTTCCGTGAGTACCTCTTTCACTTCGGTTTTCAGCAGTAGCCTGACAGCAGTCAGCACATCTGTATCATCGTCGATGATCAGTATTGAAGCATTCTTTAATAACATAATGTATAATATATGATCCGGTATTGAACTACAAGTATACCATAAATCTAAAGCTATGACAACTAATATTTTAGATATTGGAAGCGGTGGCATGTGTATCAAAAGCGGACACTTGTTGTATTGTTTGCGGACAAACGGACAGTTGAGATTTTTTATAACTAACTGGTAATCACATATGATAGTTTATGGCACACTTGTTATCTTATCTCTTGTACAAAAAAATCATACCGTGGACAGAGTTATAGAAAAAAAGAAATGGAACAAAAAAAGGGTGCTGACGATCGTGGGTGTTGCAGCACTGGTTGGGCTTGTTGTGGCAAGCTACCTCCTGACTTCCGGGAAGAGCAGGTTGAATGTTGATACCAGCCGCATTACAGTGAGTGAAGTTACCAAGGGGCCATTCCAGGAATTTGTGCCCGTGAATGGCATCGTGCTTCCGGTGACCACCATTTACCTGGATGCTTTGGAAGGTGGACGAGTGGAAGAAAAATATGTGGAAGATGGCGCCATGATGAAAAAAGATCAGCCGATCCTTCGCCTGGCAAACACCGATCTTGAACTGAGCCTTGCCAACCAGGAAACCCAGGTGTATGATGTATTGACTCAGATGCAAAACACCCGCAACAATGCTGATCAGAACACCATTGGAAAATTAAACCAGATGGCGGATGTAGATAACGCCAGCATTGAAGCCGAAAGGGTTTATAAATTAAATAAGACGCTGTACGACCAGAATGCGATCGGGTCGCAGGAATTCAAGGCTTCTGAAAATAATTACAATTACCAGTTGAAAAGAAAAAAACTCACCCAGGAAACCCTGGAGAAAGATATGGCTTCCGGTAAACTGCAGATCAGCCAGGCGGGACAATCTTATTCTAGAATGCAAAATGCATTGGCATTGATGCGCAAAAAAGTGGGTGACCTGATTGTACGGGCTCCGGTAGATGGCCAACTTACTTCACTGGATGCAGAGATCGGCCAGTCGAAAAACAAAGGCGAAAGACTGGGGCAGATAGACGTAACAAGTGGTTTTAAGGTACGTGTAGATATTGATGAACACTACATTTCAAGAGTTTTCATCGGTCTTATGGGTAAGTTTACACTGGCAGGAAAAGACTACAAATTAAAAATAAAAAAAGTATATACGCAGGTTACGAACAGCAGGTTCCAGGTGGATATGGAATTTGACGGAGCTGCACCGGAAGGGGTACGCAGGGGACAAACTTTACAGATCAGGCTGGCACTCAGTGATGAAACACAGGCGATACTGATCCCTACGGGCGGTTTCTTTCAGCAGACCGGCGGCAACTGGATCTACAAGTTGAACGAAAGCGGCACCATCGCTTATAAAACAGATATCCAACTCAATCGCCAGAGCCCGGATTTTTATGAAGTAGTGAGCGGATTGAAACCAGGCGAAAAAGTGATCACATCGAGTTACGAAAATTACGGAACGATGCAGGAGCTCATATTGAAAAAAGAATAAGACCAATGATGAAGTAAAAATTAAGAATTTTAAAAAACCGAATACATGAAAAAGCAATTAACAATATTGTTGACCCTATCTGCAGTTGTTTTCTGGGCGCTGTTGCACCGGCAGCAAAATGATGTTACCGGAAAAGATAAAACTTCATTTCCGAAGAGTCATGAAAAGCATCAGGAACAAGGGGCTTCTGTAAAATTGCCGGGATACCGCATCATGAAAAACCTTTCAGTTTATTAACACCTGCCCTATATAAAATTTAAAAAACGAATAAAAATAAGATCATGATAAAAATTTCTCAGCTCGAAAAAGTTTACCGTACAGAAGACGTAGAAACTGTTGCCTTGAACAAACTTTCTTTTGAAGTAAAGGAAGGTGAATTTGTAGCAGTGATGGGGCCTTCCGGTTGTGGAAAATCAACGTTGCTCAACATTCTCGGCTTGCTGGATGACGTGGATAAAGGCAGTTTTCTTTTTAACGGAACAGAGATCGCGGGATTCAATGAAAGGAAACGTGCCGACCTGCGGAAGAAAAATATCGGTTTTGTTTTCCAGAGTTTCAACCTGATCGATGAGCTGACTGTTTTTGAAAATGTAGAACTGCCATTGATCTATCTCGGTATCAAAACAGCTGACCGCAAACAAAAAGTGGATGAGGTATTGGAAAAGATGCAGATCATGCATCGCCGGAACCATTACCCACAGCAGCTTTCGGGTGGACAACAACAGCGTGTGGCAGTGGCAAGGGCAGTAGTAAACAATCCCAAACTGATCCTCGCGGATGAACCTACCGGTAACCTCGATTCATCCAATGGTAATGAAGTGATGCAATTGCTCACCGACCTGAACGAACAGGGAACTACTGTGGTGATGGTAACGCACAGCGAACACGATGCACGTTACAGCCACAGGATCATACGCATGCTCGATGGACAGGTAGTGACCGAAAATATCCTGGTTTAAAATGTAGTTGCGGAACATCATATCCGTCCGAACGATGTCAGACGGGCGGGCATCTCAAATCATACATCATACATTTATCATGTTAAAGAATTATTTCAAAATAGCATTCCGGAATCTGCTGAAGCATAAAGGTTATGCTGCGATCAATATCACCGGCCTCGCCATCGGTATTGCGTCCTGCCTTTTATTATTCCTCGTAGTACGTTATGAAATGTCGTATGACAAAACACAGCCTAACTACAAGAACCTTTATCACGTGGTTACGCAAAATAAATATGCAGACCGCACCAACTATACTTCCGGCATTCCAAACCCCGCTTTGGAAGCGCTTCGCCTGCAAATGCCGAATACTAAATTCACAGCATTGAACTCATTGTATGGCGCACAGGTTTCCGTGGTGAATAATTCCGGAGGAGCTGATAAAAAATTCATTGAAGATTCAGGGATGTTCTTCTGCGAGCCAACATTTTTTGAACTATTCAGTTATACCTGGCTCAATGGATCGCCGGCGGCTTTGAAAGAACCTAACACCGTGGTGCTGACAAAAAAATACGCGGAAAAATATTTCGGCAACTGGAAAGATGCTGTAAACAAAATGTTGTTGATGGACAATTTCGTCCCTTTGAAAGTTACCGCCATTTTAGATGATGTGCCCGCCAACACTGATTTTCCATTAGGAGCCCTGGTATCCTACGAAACAGTAAAAAAATATGGTGATCATTATAATTTCAATGCGACCGAATGGGGAACCACTTCCAGCAATTACCAGATATTTGCATTGCTACCAGCTTCCATGACGCAAGCGGAAGGCGACCGGCAACTTTTAGAATTCAGCAAAAAGAATTATACGGGCAGAAATGATAAATCAGAAAAGATCAATTTCCTGCAACCATTGAAAGATGTTCATTTCGATAAAAGATTTGAAACATTCGGCGATCACGTTACAGAACGCTCTACCCTGCTTACACTTTCGCTCATCGGTTTATTTATCATCATCATGGCCTGCATCAATTTTATCAATCTTTCCACGGCGCAGGCTGTAGGCAGGTCGAAGGAAATCGGGATGCGAAAAGTTTTGGGCAGCAGCCGGAAACAGCTGTTCCTGCAGGTTATGGGCGAAACCGGGTTGATCGTACTGATCGCCGGAATACTCGCCATCATTATCGCCATGCTTTGCCTTCCTTACATCAAACACATCGTTTCCATACAGGAGAATCTTAGCCTTTTTAATGCGCAAACACTTGTATTTGGATTGCTGACAGGGGCAGTCGTTACATTATTTGCCGGGTTATACCCATCATTGATACTCTCAGGATTTAAGCCTATCATGGCTTTAAAGAACAGGATCACCTCCGCGAAAGTGGGTGGCATTTCATTGCGGCGTGGATTGGTGGTAACTCAATTTGTCATCTCACAGGTATTGATCGTGGGAACGATCGTTGCAGTAATGCAGATGAATTTTGTTCATAACGCTGATCTTGGATTCAATAAAGAAGCAGTGTTGTTAATGTCTACAAATGCTGACAGCAGCGTGATACAGCAATACGGTGCATTCAGGGAAAAACTTTTGCAGACGCCAGGTGTAGTAAATGTTTCGTTCAATGCTGACGAACCATCTTCTGACAATAACTGGAGCAGCAATTTCGCTTTTGATCATAAGGATGATGAACCGTATCCTGTTTCGTTGAAATTTGCAGACGAAAATTATTTCAAAACTTTCGGGCTGGAATTTATTGCAGGACGGCCTTTCGAAAAAAGCGATTCTGTCAGGGAAATAGTCATCAATGAAACACTGCTGAAAAAGCTGAACCTTAAAAAACCAGAAGACGCATTAAGTAAAGATATCCGCATCGGTGGAGCGCCCTGGAAGAAAATCGTAGGTGTTGTAAAAGATTTCAAAACCAATTCCCTGCGGGACGCCATCAATCCCATCCTGATCATACAAAATTCGAACTTTTATGGCAAAACGGCGATCAAGATAAGCTCCAGTAACCTGGCCCAAACACAGTCTGCCATTGAGAATACCTGGAATAGTTTTTATCCTTCTTATGCTTACAAGACTGCTTTTATGGATACCAAGATCAATGATTTCTACAAGCAGGAAAACCAGCTTTCGCTTTTGTATAAAATATTTGCAGCACTTGCCGTGTTCATCTCGAGCCTCGGATTATTCGGCCTGGTTTCTTTTATGGCAGTACAAAAAACAAAAGAAGTGGGCATCCGCAAAGTCCTGGGCGCTTCTGAAAGAAATATCGTCTACCTGTTCTCAAAAGAATTCACTGTACTGATCCTCATCTCGTTCGTGATCGCCGCGCCATTGGCCTGGTACATGATGAATGGCTGGTTACAGAATTTCCAGTACAGGATACAGCTTGGAGCGGGAGTTTTCCTGATAGCCATCCTGATATCCATAATGATAGCGTGGATAACAGTCGGTTACAAAGCGATCAAAGCGGCAGTTGCCAACCCGGTGAAAAGCCTGCGTACAGAATAACCGATCGATCACCATCATACATTATTTATGTTTACCAATCATATCAAACTCGCGTTTCGCAACCTGCGCCGCAACAAGGTTTTCTCTTTCATCAACATTACCGGTCTGGCGATGGGGATTGCCGCTTTCCTGTTGTTGCTGGAATACATCAGCCTGGAGCAAAGCGTTAATAAATTTCATGCCAACCTGCCATCGATGTATCGACTCATCAACGAATCTCCGGATGGTAAAACCTGGCCTGAAGTAGAGCCGGGATGGGCAATGCAGGCCAGGCAACGCTACCCGGAGATAAAAGAATACTGCCGTTTTGAAGAAGGAATCGCACAAGGCATCGTTACAAAAAATGACAATAGCAATACCAGCTACCGCGAATCAGGCATCGGGTACGCTGATGGAAATTTCTTTAATTTATTCAGCTTTTCATTATTGAATGGCAATGCCACAGATCTCGAAAAACCAAACACGGTCTACCTTTCCGCATCTACCGTAAAAAAATATTTTGGCAAAGAAAACGCGATAGGAAAAACGTTGGTATTGAATAACCAGTTTGGAAAAGCTGTATATACAGTCAGCGGCGTATACGAAGACATGAAGGAAAATTCAGATATCCGTTACGATATGGTGTTTTCGCTGGAAACACTGAAAGATCCGGCAAATCTCAACAGCAACGATTGGGCTGCTCCCGACAATCTGAATTCTCAATACATCAATACTTTTTTCCTGCTGAATAAAAATTCAGACGTCGCCGCTTTAGAAAAAAAGCTGAATACCCTAAGGGATGAGTTAAAAAAAGATAAGGATGGCGTACGCTTCAGGCTACAGGCCTTTTCAAATGTACACCTCGGAACTTCGTTGGGCGACAGCTACCCTACTACCGGAAACCTGAAATACATCTATGTGCTGGGTGGAATTTCCCTGCTGATACTGGTTATAGCCTGGTTCAACTATGTCAACTTATCAACTGCAAACTCCTTCAAACGTGCAGGCGAAGTAGGCGTACGCAAAGTGATTGGTGCAAGCAGGAGCAACCTCGTTTTGCAATTCATGGGGGAATCTTTGCTGATCAACCTTCTTGGCTTTTTATTCGCAATCGTATTGATCCTTTTATTACAACCCTTATTCAACAAACTGGTAGATAAACCTCTTTCGCTTCAAACCATTACCAGTTCTACCTTGTGGATATATGGCCTGTTATTGCTTATGCTCGGCTCCATATTTTCCGGAGGATATACCGCGTTCGTTTTATCAGGTTTCAAGCCTCTTGATATCTTAAAAGGCAAGGTGAGCAAAACCTCAAAAGGCATCTTTTTGCGCAGATCACTGGTTGTTTCACAATTCGTTATTTCAATCGCACTCATCATAGCCACGCTTACCATCTTCGGCCAATTGCGCTTCATGCAGAATAAAAACCTTGGCCTCAATACATCGGAACTACTCGTATTACGCGGCCCCGAGGTAGGCAAAGACAGTACTTATAAAAACAGGAAAGAGGCATTCATAAATACACTGGCATCCAAAAGTTTTGTGCAGGATTACTGTGTATCCGGCAGTGTGCCCGGCAATTTCTACAGCTTTGTTACAGGCGGGTTTACACAGCCTGCCTCTAAAAAAGGCGATGAATTAAAAAACTATTCATTCGCCATCATCAGTGATCGCTTTTTGAAAACCTATGGAATACCATTGGTGGCCGGAAGAAACTTTACTGCACAGGAATGTGCGGTTGAATGGAATGATAACAGTAAAGTGTTAATGAATGAACAGGCGATCCGGCAATTAGGTTTCAAAAATCCTGAAGAAGCTTTGCATGTGAATGTTCAGTGGGATGAGCGGCCATTGCAGATAATTGGCGTAGTAAAAGACTATCATCACCTGGGAGTACAACATGCCATCGACCCGGTGATATTTTATCCTCAAAATACGAGCAGTTATTACACCGTAAGATTATCGCCAGGCAACACTCCCGAAAAGATAGCATCGCTTGAGAAGGCTTACAAAGAGAGTTTTGCGGGCAACCCGTTCGAGTATTTTTTTGAAGATGAAAAATACGATAAGTTGTATGCATCCGAAAAACAGTATGGGCACATCTTCACCACAGCATCCATATGGGCCATCTTCATCGCATGCCTGGGGCTTTTCGGCCTGGCATCTTTTACAGTGGAATCGCGTGTGAAAGAAATAGGTGTACGAAAAGTATTAGGCGCGGGTGTGGGGAGTATAGTGACTTTGCTCTCAAAAGACCTGCTGCGACTGGTGCTGATCGCTTTTATTATCGCATCGCCGATAGCCTGGTATTTCATGCATAAATGGCTGCAGGATTTTGCGTATCATATAAATGTTGGCTGGTGGTCGTTTTTACTGGCCGGCTCCATCGCCATCCTGATCGCATTGGCCACAGTGGGTTTCAGAGCAATGAAAGCTGCCCTCGCAAACCCCGTAAAGAGCCTTCGGACCGAATAAAATTGATTACGATCAAAACAACAATATGTTTAAAAATTATTTTAAAATAGCTGTCCGGCACCTGTGGAAGAATAAAACTTTCACTGCCATCAATATTTTCGGGCTTTCGATAGGTATAGCATTTACATTACTGATCGGTGCTTATATCTGGAGCGAACTGCAGGTGAATAAAAATATTTCGCATAAAGACGAGATATTCCTCTTGCAAAGCAAATGGAAGGACCCTTCCATGGGTCTCGATTTTGCTACACTGGCGCCGCTTTCCAAAGCCCTCAAAGAAAACTACCCCAACCTGGTAGAAAATTATTATCATCACGATGGCATCAGTTCAATCGTATCAAAAGGTGATAAACATTTTACGGAAGGCCTGCAGGTAGGTGATGCCAGTTTCCTTGAAATGATGGGGTTCCCGTTAATATATGGAAATGCTTCCACTGCGTTGGACAAACCAACTTCGCTTGTGCTTACCGCATCCAAAGCGATCAAATATTTTGGCACTACTAACGTAATAGGGCAAACGCTTACCATCCAGTCTTTTTCAGGAAGCAAACAGGATTTTGAGATCACGGGGGTAATGAAAGATCCTCCTCAGAATACTATCAACAGCTGGGGCAACGGCATCAATAAAGGGACCAATGAATTTTTCCTGCCCGCTTCCAGCCTGCGTTTCTTTGGCAGGGATGCCGCTTTTGAAGCCTGGCAAAATGCATTTGTACTGAGTTATGTGCAACTTAAAAAAGGGGTAACCCCATCACAACTACAGGCTCCTATTGCACAGCTTATAAAACTGAATACAGAACCGTCTGTTCAAAAAAACCTACAGGTATACCTCACCCCTGTTAAGGATTATTACCTGCAATCCAACAATGGTATCGTTTACAGGACAATCTGGGCTTTGGGCGCCGTGGCACTGTTTATCCTTTTCATGGCGATGGTCAACTTCGTAAATATTTCCGTTGGTAATTCCGTAAGCCGCTTAAAAGAAATCGGCGTCCGTAAAGTTATGGGTAGCGACAAACGCCAATTGATCATACAATTCCTGACGGAATCAATTGTGCTGGTGGCATTTTCCGTGATCGTTTCTTTACTGTTATACGCAGCAGCAAGGCCGTTCTTTGGTAACATGCTGAATAAAGAACTGACCAGGTTATTTTCTTTTCCTTTGCAATTCGCGTTCATACCCATCATCCTTACCCTGCTGATCGGCGTAATGGCGGGCATTTACCCTGCGTTCGTTTTATCAAGGCAACGATCACTCGATTCCTTGAAAGGAAAATTACAAACCGTAAAAGAAAAAATATGGTTCAGGCATTCATTGATAGGTTTACAGTTCGTTACTGCAATTGTAGTATTCGTGGCGGCTGTATTTATCAATGAACAGGTTAAATTCTTCCTCACCAAAGATCTTGGTTATAAAAAAGACCAGGTCATCACGGCCAAAGTGCCGCGTGACTGGACTCCGGAAGGTGTGCAAAAAATGATATCTGTGCGCAATCAATTTGCTTCTCTTCCGGGTGTCATCAGTTCCAGCTTTTCCTATGAAATCCCGGATGGCGCGAGTGCGAGTATGAACAACAACCTCTACAAAGCAGCGCAGGATTCTACAAAAGGAGTTGTGGCTGTCTCTTTATTTACGGATGAAAAATACAGGGCCACCTATGGTATACCGATGGCAGCCGGAGATTTTTTTAATGAAAAAGGTGGTAACCCCGATTCGCTTGGAGTAGTATTGAATGAGACTGCCGTAAAAGCATTGGGATGGAAAAATGCGCAGGAAGCAATCGGTCAGCAGGTAAAGTTTGAAGGCAATCCACAGGCATCCATTGTTGGAGGCGTGGTGAAGGATTTCAACTTCGGCACTTTGCATGAGAGCATCAAACCGATGTACTTCATCCATGTGCAGAATGCTCCATTGTTCCGTTATCTCTCGTTCAAGATCAATACTGCCGACACAGAAAAAAATCTTGCCTCCATACAAAAGAAATGGTCTTCGCTCCTGCCCGGTGCCCCGTTCGAATATGTTTTCATGGATGATACGCTGGCCCGCCTTTACAGCACCGAACGCCAGATGAAACTAGCTTCAGGCACTGCTACCGGCATCGCTCTGGTCATTGTGTTGCTGGGTGTATTGGGTATAGTAACGCAAACGATCACACGCCGTACCAAAGAAGTAGGCATACGAAAAGTGTTGGGCGCTTCTGTTGCACAGGTATTGTTATTATTCGGAAAAGAATTTTCGATACTGCTGATCATCGCAAACTGCATCGCATGGCCGGTTACCTGGCTATTTGTAAACAGATGGCTGACAAATTATGCGTACCGGATCGATGTGACATGGTTTCCATTCATCAGCGTTGGAATTCTACTGGCCATATTGACCGGGATCGTAATCGTTTTGAAAACTATAAAGATCGCTTTTTCCAATCCTGTAAAAAATTTACGGACAGAATAAAACTCACTCATCAATCATAAAAAATGATACAACTACAACATATTTCAAAATGGGTAACGCAAGGTGGATCAAGGATCTTCCTGCTGAAAGATATCAACCTGGAAATACAGGAAGGACAATTTATCTCTATCATGGGGCCTTCAGGTTCGGGAAAATCAACTCTCCTGAATGTGATCGGCATGCTGGATCAGCCTGATGAAGGCGATTACAATTTCATGGGACAGGAAGTGTTCAAGCTGAAAGAAAAACAACGTTCGGCTATTTACAAAAGCCACATCGGGTTTGTATTCCAGGCCTATCACCTGATTGACGAACTCACTGTTTATGAAAATATTGAAACCCCCTTATTGTACCAGGATGTGAAACAATCGGAACGAAAAGCATTGGTAGCAGATATGCTCGATAAGTTCAACATCGTTGGTAAAAAAGACCTGTTCCCTTCGCAGTTATCCGGAGGGCAACAACAGCTGGTAGGGATAGCGCGTGCCTTGATAGCTTCTCCGAAACTCATACTTGCAGATGAACCTACGGGCAACCTCAATTCAAAACAAGGCGAAGAGATCATGGAACTTTTCAAGCAGTTGAATGACGAAGGCGTTACGATCATACAAGCCACGCACTCAGAAAAAAATGCCGCTTACGGCTCCCGTACCATTCATATGCTGGATGCGAGAATTGAACTTTAAGAACAGACAAATCAGAAAAATGAAAAAGACGTTAATAATATTATCCGGGATAATGATGAGCTGCATACCGGTATTGGCACAAGATAGCAGCACTTTTAGCCTTAAGAAATGCGTGGATATCGCATTCGAAAATAACCTGCAGGTGAAACAATCCAATTTACAACTGGAGCGTTCAGGCATCCTGCTCAACCAGGCAAGATCAAACCGGCTTCCGGACCTGTTGGCTGATATCAATCACGGCCTTAACCAGGGACGCAGCATCGATCCATTTACCAACTCGTATATTAACCAGGAAATTTTTTACGGCCAGTATGGCCTTGGTACCAATGTTGTCCTGTTCAATGGAGGACAGTTGAAAAACCTGGTAAAACAAAATCGACAAAACGAAGAAGCCGGAAAAATGGATGTACAACAATCCAAAGACAATCTCATGCTGAATGTTTTGCTGGCATATCTGCAGGTATTGAATAATGAAGAACAATTGCATCAGTCGCAAAACCAGCTTGTGCTTACGAAGAAGCAGGTGGAAAGGCTTACACAGCTTAACAATGAAGGATCGATCATTCCGGCCCAGCTTTATGAACTAAAAGGCCAGCAGGCAAATGATGAACTGGCCGTTGTAAACAATAGCAATGCCGTGGAAACTGCTAAACTTGCGTTGTGCCAGTTGATGAACATTCCTTACAATAAAAACATGAAGGTAGAACAGGTATCCGCATCGGATTATGCTACTAAATACCTCGCTGATCCTGAAAGCATTTACCAGCAGGCCCTGGAGTTCATAGCATCGGTAAAAGCTGCCGATCTGCGCACCCGGAGTGCTGCTTCCGCAGTAAAAGTTTCCCGCGGCGCGTTTTATCCGCAGGTAAGTTTTGGCGCGAATATCTACACAAATTATTCCAATGCGGCACAAAGCCAGCTTTTCCTCAATACCACGCAGGTTGAATCGGGCGACTTTGTAACTGTGGGGACCGATAAACTACCGGTCATCACTACACGAAACAATTACCTGACACAAAAGATCGGTTATACCGATCAATTTAAGAACAACTACAATACTTCATTCGGGTTGAATGTACGGGTACCGATCTTCAACAGAAATACGGCAAAAAACAATCTGTTGCTGTCGAAAAACACGCTCCGGAACAATGAATATATCCTTGAAACTACCAGGATCCAGTTAAAACAATCCATCGAACAAGCTGCATTAAACATGACTGCGGCTTATGACAAATACACCTTACTGCTTCAGCAGGTGAGTGATTTCGATGCAGCTTTCAGGATTGCCGATGTGCGCTACAAAGCAGGTGTATCAACACAAGTAGACTACCTGATAGCAAAAAACAATTCCGATCGTACCGCGATCAACCTGATACTGGCGAAGTATGATTATATTTTCAGAACAAAGATCTTAGATTATTATCAGAATAAACTCAACCTTCAATAATTACGAATTACGAATTACGAATTACGAATTACGAATTACGAATTACGAATTACGAATTACGAATGATTGCGAAGAATGAAGCGAAGGGGGATCGCAGATTAAAAAAGGATGAAGGGGATTGCACAGATTATTTTTACTTCGTAAAAACAGAAATGCAGTTTATAAATTTGAGAACTTTTATTAAAGCTTCAAAATTTATAAACTGCATTTCCGTTTCTGCTTTGCAGAAACCAATCTGTGAAATCCTTTTATCTCTTTAAAATCTGCGATTTTTCTATCCGCTTCATTCTTCGCAATCATTCGTAATTCGTAATTATTAATTCGTAATTGACTATTGTTCTTCCCGGAAATAAACCTTATAAAAATTCATATTCATTCTTTCATCAAATCCTTTTTCAATCAGCTCATTATTTCCATGAATATAGATATGGAAGTTTTTATCCAGTTTTAGCACGCTCTTGAAAACACGGGCCTGTTTTTTTACAGCGGCATTATTTATTTCAAAAGAATCCGCGATCATATTGCCCGATTCCTCTTCGTAGGTAGATTTAAATGTTTTGAACGCTTCTATCCCCTTTTCATTATTGATCACTTCAAAAGCGAATTCGTCGAGATCGAAATTGTCTTTTTCTTTAAAATATTTCATCGAACGGTTGAGCAGATCGATCTTATCCGTTTTGGTAAGGTCAAATGATTCCTCCAGTTTATCCGTGACGAATTCTTTGTAAATGCTCAGCGTGTTGGAAGTCTGGTTGTAATTATCATTGCGCACTTTCAGTTTCAAAAATTCATCCACCCAGTATTGGGCATCACCATTGCGATTGGTCTGATCAACAATCGCGACCTTATACCCTTCTTCTTTTTCTGTATCGAATATCAGGCAACCTTTGTCCAGCTTTTTAATATTGATGGCTTCTTCTTCGTAATCGACCTGGTATTTATTTTTCTTAGCCGCTACTTTCAGGTATGGTTCTTTACTTTCCGATTTGAAAATACCCACTGCTTTGTGCAGGGCGCCTTCTATCTGTAACTGCTCAAAATAAGCTACGTACAGTTCGCCACTTTTTATTTTAGGGTGATTAGAAGTATCGTAAAGATGTTTGGTCAATTGCTCGCTATTTGCATGAAAAGTTTCAGCATCATCAAAAATTGCGGAAACAAAATGATAGACCTCATTCAATCCCAGATCATCAGATGGATGATATAATCTATAAACCTCATTCGTTTTTTCAAAAGGCGTCAAAAAATATTGCTTCAGCAATTTTTCCAGCACATCATCCTGGATCTCATAAGGGGCTTCAGATAAGACGTATTTTTCATCCAGCAATTTATTGCCTGCCTGGTGTATGGATAATTGTAGGAGGCTGGCTTCGGTATGATAGATCATTCAACGCAATTTTTGGTATGAGCCGCGAAAATAGTGAAGAAAATAGTGTCAATGACTGTCACTGCTTCAAAAAGATGGATGATATGTAACTCATTTTACCTTACCCATTGATACATATTGTTTTTATAGATATCTTAAAAAGACTGCTTCACCTGACATTTTTCCCCATTTTCAAATTGTAGTATAATTATTGCAATAGGTCGGGTTTAAACATATCTCATGAAATTTGACTTTGTGCGAAATATACAATTCACTAAACTTTTGAAGGTAAACGGGCAATTGAAGGAATTCAACTTCCGTAAGGCCAATCCCCATAACGATGGAATTTTCTCTGTAGATGTAAGTGATGACAGGGGGAACCGTGTAATGCTTCAGATGCAGAAAGATGACGGTACCTGGAAGATCATCACCCCGGGATTGCCAAAATGGGTGCAGGAAAAAGAGGTAATTTTTAATGAAGTGATAGAGGAAGAACTCAAATAGTTAAAGGATGATGGTTCAATGGATAATGAATAATTGATCATTATCCATTGAACAGTTATCCATTATTCTTTTCTTTTTTCACAAAACTCTTCACCAGCAATAATCCTGCGGCAAACCCGCCGATATGGGCCGCATAAGCGATCCCACTGGCTTCGCTTCCGCCAAGATAACCGGTACCATTTGCTATCTGCAAGGCAATCCAGAAGCCAAGTACGATGAATGCCGGTAGCCGGACGAGCAGTATAAATATCAGTACCTTGACTTTTTTGCCCGGAAACAAAAGCAGGTAACCACCCATCACACCCGAAATAGCTCCGGATGCGCCAAGACTTGGTACCAGGTGATCTTCCCCGAAAAGATAATCGGTGCCAACATGCGTAAGAGATGCCAGTACACCACACAAAAGATAAAATAGCAGATAACGCAGGTGCCCCATCCTGTCTTCAAGGTTATCGCCGAAAATAAGCAGGTACAACATATTTCCTGCTATATGCCCGATCCCGCCATGCATGAACATTGAAGTCAGCAAGGTAAGATAAACACTGAAAGGAGTCGGGCCAAGGCCGGGCACTGTCACATCCCGCCCACTGAGAGGGTCATTGACTGTTATAGGAGAAGTAACGATATCTGTTCCGCTCATGATCTCTGTCGGCACTGTAGCATGGCTGAAAGTAAAATCCAGGTCTGTCCCCCACTTCTGGTAGATAATAAAAACGATGATGTTAATAGCGATCAATATGATATTGACAAACGGAAATATCTTGCGGTCTGAGTTATCATCACCAATGGGCAGCATATTTTTTATTTGAAGTAAATATACAGGACTGTGGCAAATAGTTTTGAACTTGTGGAAATCTAAGTCCTTTATTGAATACACTACTACCCACAGTCTGATAGATGAAAATATATCATTTACCTGTCTAAAGCATTATGCGCATATGCATCAACGTTAGAAAACAATTTTCAACGCAATGATCTTTGCCGGATGATAAAAAAGGAATATTTTTTTCCGAGCAGCACTGCCGCTTTTTTTACCAACCCACTCACTTCCTGCAGGCCGATATCGGCAAACCTGCTGAACCTGCGGCTTCCGCCATAATATGGCACCACTGCGGAGGTGTGGTTTTCTGTTTTGAAATACATTTTCGACATCGCATCCTCCAATGTTATATAATCCGCTTCCGCGGCGTTCTCCACTTCAATGTTTACAATATACTTTGCCATGTTCAATAATTTTATTTGTGTGAAATGGCATACAAACGAATCGGCTTCGTTTTCAAAAATACATAAAAAATAATTAGTCTACCGTTTTAGTAGGATATTAATTTTTATCGTTTATATTTGTAGTATAAATGGTCATGTGACTGAATGGTGAGGTACAGGTCTCATACTACTTGCAACGCCGGTTCGATTCCGGCCATTGGCCACAGTCTACTGAACAAACTCCTTGTTTGTCAGAAAAACGGGTGATGTGTCTACATTACCCTTTTTATGCTACCATTTTTTGACAGTTTTAACTTACTCATTAAAAAGTCTTGAACAGATAATACCGTTACAACTTTTTTTTAAAAAAAAGTGTAACAGGAATGGAGGGGTAGAAATAATTGATGTGCAACAGAGGTACATCAAAAATAAAAAGGCTTGTAAAAACAAGCCTTCGCATACAGCATACGCTGTGGTTGAAATATACCTTCTTTAAAATATCCTTGTAAGATCAGCGCCTATCACCAATGCAGCAATCATCACACCGATATCCACCAGCACTGCCAGCGCAAAAACCGGGATGGTGATCTTTGTTGGCAATGCCGCAAGATTGGTGATAAAAGTGAGCACTAATGCTGCGATGATCGGGATAAAAAGGGAGAAATGGATCCCGGCGAGCAATGCGATGGCCAGTGTTGCCGGCGCGAGTATACATGCCTGCAATGGCAGGATGATCCCCATCCACATCAGGCGTTTACCTTCCTGCTTTGTACACCAGGTAAAAAAACGGGCGATGATATTCGTTTTTATGTGTTTGTTAGTATAAGTGGTAGTTGCTGAGTGAAATAAAGTGGTGGTTGCCATGATGTTTAATTTTATAACACAAATCTCGCTCAATCAACCCTGCTGCAAAATGACCGGCACTATATCTGAATATGATTTTTATCATTTTTCAAAAACCGGTTATTTCTTAAAAAATGACTTGAAAAGAATCGGCGCTTTGCGTAATTTTAAAGCACAATGGAACTTAAAGAAACATTCCTTCACCTGGTTGGCCGGTATGCCGCCGGCAGCGACGTTGCGGCAACACTCTGGCAGCAAATAGAGAAACAATATTCCGCCAAGAAAAGGCATTACCACAACTTTGCTCATCTTGAAAATCTGCTGAAAGAACTCGTTGAAATCAGGCAAGGGGTAGAGGATTGGGATGCTGTTTTGTTTACCATATTTTACCATGATATCGTATACAATCCTTTGAGGAGAGATAATGAAGATAAAAGCGCCGCGATGGCAGTGAAAGTTATGCAATCGCTACAGGTTCCGGAACCGGTAGTGTTGCATTGCAGGGAAATGATCCTCGCTACCAAAAAACATCAGCATTCCCCGGACAACGATACCAATCTTTTCACCGATGCCGACCTATGCATATTGGGCAGCGAACCGGAGGAGTACAAAGCTTACAGCCTGGCAGTAAGAAAAGAATACACCGGGTTTCCCGATCTTTTATATAAACCCGGAAGAAAAAAAGTACTGCAAAATTTCCTGCAGATGGAACAGATATTCAAGACGCCTCATTTTTTTTCCCTATATGAAAAACAGGCGCGAAAAAACATCCAGGAAGAATTAAGAAATAAAAAATGATACCCGTTTTCAGCATACCTTTGCGGCGGATAAAAAACTGTTTCTTATGGACGATTTTATCGCAGCCCGCTCCCAGATGGCCCTCTCTCTCGGATTTCACATTATTTTCTCCTGTATAGGTATGGTGATGCCTTTTTTCATGGCAGTTTCACATTACTACTGGATCAAGACAAACAACGATGTTTATAAAAATGTAACCAAAGCCTGGAGCAAAGGCGTAGCGATCTTTTTTGCTACCGGCGCTGTTTCCGGAACTGTTTTATCTTTTGAACTCGGATTACTTTGGCCCACATTCATGAAACATGCAGGGCCTATTTTCGGCATGCCTTTTTCCCTGGAAGGAACGGCTTTTTTCATTGAAGCCATCGCACTCGGATTTTTCTTATATGGCTGGGGACGCTTCAACAAATGGTTCCATTGGTTCACCGGCGTAATTGTCGGCATCAGCGGGTTGATTTCAGGAATACTCGTAGTGGCGGCCAATGCCTGGATGAACAGTCCCGCCGGGTTCGATTATGTCGACGGACAATACATCAATATCGATCCCATCAAAGCCATGTTCAACAAAGCATGGTTTTCACAATCCCTGCATATGTCGCTCGCGGCCTTTGCTGCTACCGGTTTTGCGGTGGCGGGCATACATGCGTTGATGATATTGAAAAACAAAAATGTTTTATTTCATACCAAGGCTTTCAAGATAGCAGCGGTATTCGGGTGTATTGCAGCATTGCTGCAGACTGTCAGCGGCGATCATTCCGCGAAAGATATCGCCAAAAGGCAGCCGGCAAAACTTGCAGCGATGGAAGCGCATTTCAAAACTGAAAGTTCGGCATCTCTTATCATCGGCGGCATTCCCAACGAAAAAACCAAAACAGTCGATTATGCCATACGTATACCGGGTGCATTGAGTTTCCTGGCGCACGGCGATTTCAAAAGTGAAGTGAAAGGCCTCGACCAGATCCCTGCGGATGAACAACCGCCGGTGGCCATCACGCATTACGCTTTCCAGGTGATGGTTGGCCTCGGAACTATCATGATGCTCATCGCTGTGCTGTATTTCATAGCAGTGCTGCGCAAAAAGAACTGGCGCAATAGTAAATGGCTGCTCAAACTTTTTGTGCTGGCCACCCCCATGGGTTTCATCGCGGTAGAAGCCGGCTGGACCGTTACGGAAGTGGGCAGGCAGCCATGGATCATCAACGGTGTGATGAAAACCAAAGATGCTGTTACCCCGATGCCGGGCATCGCTTATTCATTTTATTTATTTACCGCCGTATATTTTTCGCTGGCGCTGATCGTGATATATATGTTGTACAGGCAGATAAAGATGGTGGGGAAATTATACGATGTTGATAATGGATAATGGGTAATGGATAATGGATAATGGAATAATGGATAATGGGATAATGGATAATGGGATAATGGGATAATGCATCCATGCGGACATTTTTTAAAAGATTAAAGAACATACAATTTGAAAACATTGTCCATTATCCATTATTCAATTATCCATTTGCCTTAAAAATATTGATCATGCTTTACGTAGTCATTGCATATTTATGGGTTTCCGTGCTGCTTTACCTGCTGATGGGCGGGGCGGATTTTGGCGCGGGCATCATCGAATTGTTCACTTCCAAAAAGAACCGTCCGCGTACGCACCGCACCATGTACCGTGCGATCGGCCCTATCTGGGAAGCGAACCACATGTGGCTCATCATCGCCATCGTGATCTTATTCGTAGGTTTTCCGGAAATATATTCTACCATGTCGGTATCGTTGCATATCCCGCTCACCGCGATGTTGCTGGGTATCATAGCCCGGGGAACGGCATTTACGTTCAGGCATTACGATGCAGTAGTCGACGATATGCAGGTGATCTATCGCCGCATTTTCATGTATGCCAGTTGCATCACCCCACTCTTCCTGGGCATCATCGCCGGCAGCGCTGTATCGGGAAAGATCGATCCCGGTGCGCATAATTTCCTGGAGGGTTATATTTTCAGCTGGCTCAATCTTTTTTCTGTAGCAGTAGGAATTTTTACGGTGGCTATCTGCGGCTTCCTGGCGGCAGTATACCTCATCGGCGAAACGGATAACGAAGAAGATACGCAGCGTTTTATAGCCAAAGCCAGGACCACTAATATTATTGCGGCAATAGCTGGAGTACTTGTTTTTATCGCAGCAAAAATTGACGGCATCCCGCTGAAAGAATGGGTGTTTGGCAATGCCGTTGGCATAAGCGCCATCACCGCCGCATCGCTTTCACTGGTATTATTCTGGTGGCTGGTAAAAAAAGGAAAACGGTTTATCCTCCGCGTTCTCGCGGGCTTCCAGGTAACGATGATATTACTGACTACTACTTACAGGCATTTCCCGGATATCGTTTTGCTCAAAAACGGCGCACACCTTTCCTTACTTGAAAACAGCGGACATGAAAAAACGATCTACTCGTTAGGTCTTGCTTTGCTGATCGGTAGCATTTTCATCCTGCCCGCCCTGTTCTACCTCGTATATGATTTCCAAAAGAAAAAAATCAAGAGCTAGGCATCCCTTCACCCATGACCTTACCTTTCGCATTCGTAATTCGTAATTTTTAATTTTTAATTTTTAATCGTGTTCAGGCAACAGATCCTCCCCATCCCGTATCATATATGAAAAACATATAGCATGCGCTTTAACCGCTTATTGATCTTATTTCTGGCAGCTTTTTTATCCCTTACCAGTTGCAAGAAAAATTATTCAGAGGAAGAATATATCGGGCTCCCGACGGAAGTACCCGCCGATCCTTCCATCAAAGTGAATGCGTCTGTGGCGGGGTTTATCATGGATGAAAATAACGAACCTGTTGGTGGCGCGAGGGTGACCGCAGGAAACGGCCAGGCTTTTACGGATGCGTTCGGTTATTTCAGGATCAATAATGTATTACTTGCAAAAATGGCCGGCTTCATCACTATCACCAAAACAGGTTATTATAAAAGCATCCGCACTTTTCAGCCGATGGCGGATAAAGAAACATTTCTACGCACAAAATTGCTCACCAAAAATGAAACCGGTTCTTTCGCCGGAACTTCGGGTGGAACTATCACTACGGCTGACGGAGCGAAGATCGTTTTTTCCGAAGGCAGCCTTATCGCCGATTCTACGAACCTGCCCTACACAGGAACGGTGCATGTAAGCGCCCGTACCATCGACATCAACAAAACAAGCGACATGCAGCTCTACGCCCCCGGCGATAACCGCGGCGTGGATACGGCCGGGCTTTTGAAATTATTAAGATCGTATGCCACGATAGCGGTGGAACTGACCGGCAATAACGGCGAGAAGCTGCAACTTGCTCCCGGTAAAACCGCCACATTGACCATACCGATAGCAGCTTCCGTTACCGGCACCACTCCTTCAACTATTGCACTGTGGTCGGTGAATGAAGCAACAGGGCTCTGGAAACAGGAGAGTACGGCCACCAAAAACGGGAATGCTTACACCGGGAATGTCAGCCACTTTTCGTTCTGGGAAGGGGCCGATCCTTCGTCGCTGGTAAGTTTTACCGCACAGGTGGTTAATACCGCTTTGCAGCCACTGGCCAATGTGCCGGTACGCATCAGCCAGGCCGGTGCTCAGTCTTACAATTCCGGGTTTGGATACACAGACGCCAACGGAATGGTAAATGGCTCTGTGCCTGCCCATACACAACTGGTCCTCGACATCGTAACACCATGCGCCATTGCAGCTTACTCGCATAATTTCACCACAGCCAACAGCGATATAGATCTTGGAACACTTACCGGCAACCTCGGACAAAACCTGGTGACAATTTCGGGAACTGCCAATAATTGTTCCGGCCAGCCGGTAACTAACGGTTATGTACAAACGTACGACGGAGGATTTTACAACAGGATCAATATCGTGAATGGCAGCTTCAGTTTTGCCGGACTTGCCTGCACCAATCTTCCGGTGAATTATATAGTGGTGGATAAAACAACCAATCAGCAAAATCAACCGCAGACCTTCAACCTGGTGCCGGGTGCGAATAACCTGGGTGTAAATACCGCCTGTGGGATAAGCAGTGTGAGTACGCTCTCCTATATTTTTGATGGCGTTACCCGTGTGGTGACGGAACCCGCGGATACGATGGCCGCATTTTCATTCAATAATCTTTCTACCAATATTATCCAGATGCTTCCCAGCGGCACAAGCGGAAGCCCCGCGATCAGCTTCGAGATAAGCGGCGGTTATTCATTAGGCAGCAATCATTTTACCAGCGATATCTGGTTCCCCGATTTCCCGAGTGGCCGGGGAAAGCTGGCGGGGCCTGCCACCGTGACTATAACGGAATATGGGAATACAGGCGGGTTCATATCCGGCAGTTTTTCGGCGGACAATGTACAGGATTTTAATAACGCATCAAGCGTTCATGCGATAAGCGTCACCTTCAGGGTGAGAAGAAACAATTAACGATGGGGATTCAATAATAAGGGCGGGTATCTACCTGCTCTTATCTTCGTTAAACAAAACATAGTTTATAGGAATTGACAGAAGAAGAACTGATACAAGGTTGTGTAAAAAAGATCAGTAGCCATCAGCGCTTACTGTTCGACCGTTATGCCGGCAAAATGATGTCGGTCTGTCTTCGTTATGCCAACGACCAGCATATTGCACAGGATATCCTGCAGACAGGTTTCATCAGGATCTTCGACAATATTCATCAGTTCCGGCATGAAGGTAGCTTTGAAGGCTGGATGAAACGTGTATTTGCCAACGTGGCGCTGCGCCATCTTTCAAAAAAGAAACTTGATTTCCGGGAGATCGGCGAACATCATGTGGATGCCATATCCGAAGCTCCATCGGTATTGTCGAAGATCTCCGAAGCCGAGATCCATGCAATGATCCGCATGCTGCCCGACGGCTACCGCACCGTTTTTAACCTCAACATCATAGAAGGATACAGCCACGAAGAAATAGCGGCGATGCTGAAGATACAGCCTGCAACGTCGCGGACACAATTATTAAAAGCCCGGAAGATGCTCCAGGGGCTTATTTTGAAAAGTTTTAATTTGATCACGGTATGAAAGACGATTTATTTGATAAGCTGATACAGCAAAAAGCCGGAGGCCATGAAGCTCCCGTACCGGCAGATGCCTGGGCAAATATCTCGGGGAAAAACAAGAAGCGAAGATATGTGGCCTGGTGGTGGTTTACCGGAGTTGTGCTCCTGGCAGGCATCACGCTGGGTGGGTATTACCAGCTGAAAAATAATGATGAACCCGCTGCTGTAGCTTCTGTAAAAAAGAACGCAGGTGATGAGGTGAAGCGAGTTCCGGAGAGTGATCCATTTACCAGAAAAACAATTGAAGACGGTGGTAGTACGAAAGATAATTCCATCACCGGTACTCAGAAAAATGATCGCCGTACTGATACCGGAACGGTGCAAAGTACCGCGCTTAGCGGAGTTAGCAAAGGCCATACAACAGGTGTTACCACAAATAAAAATCCGAAAGGAACAGAGGCTTCTGTTTCAAAAAACAGCATAACATCCCGTGATGAGAACGATGGCATCGCCTTAAACAAACGCACTAAAAAAAGGATCGCCGGCCGCAGCAAGGTCACTATCACCAACAGCAATCCTGTTACGCCGGATGAAGCGGATGAAGTACCGGAAAATGGTTTGCTTTCCACCAATAAAAACAACATACCGGGAACCGTGCAACCAAGTCCTGTGGCCCGCGGACAAGTTGATTCAACCGGGAAAGACAGTGCATCAGCCATCAGTAAAAAAATAGATCTTTTGCAAATGACGCCGGAAACGGGCCCTGAAAACAATTCAGTAGTAGTCGCAAAAAAAGACTTGCCGGGCAAAAAGAGAAGCGGGCTTTACGCCGACCTGTCTATAACGCCCTACATCGCTTTTTACAAAAACGACCCGCTGATCTCGGTGAAGCGCATAACGACCACGCCTATGCGCAAAACGGAATTTACGGCAACGGATATACGCAGCTCAACCGAAGCTGCTTTTGCGTATACGCTGGCATTGCGAAAGCATATCAATAAAAAACTGGCTGTCGGCACCGGGATACAATATTCTTTCATCAAAGAAAATGTACGGCTTTCCGGCCTGGAGACGAGCACCGATTTCAACGTAATTAAGCGGCTGAATCCCAACAATGGCGCACCATTCCTCTTTGACGACACAGTTTCTTCCATCAGCACGGGGCAACGTATCATTCATGCTACCAACAGCTACAGCCTTGTAAGCATCCCGGTGTTGCTGCATTACGAATTGTACAACCGGGATAAATGGGCTTTTTCATTTGTTGGCGGAACCTACCTGAATATCAGCACCCGCTACCATAACAGTATCAGCGGTGAATTGCAACCTCTGTATAAAAAAATGGAAAGCGGCAGCCGGAGCGAATATAAATTTACTGCGGATCTTTTTGCGGGGTTTCGATTTTCCCGCCGCATCAGCAACAAATATGTGGCATTTGCGGAACCGGGATTGCGCTACAGCCTGATGAAATACGATATGCAACGTGTTGTAAACAACAAATACATTCACCGGGCGGGGTTGTCGTTCGGGGTATCATGGAAACTAAGCCAATAAAAAAAGGGCACTGGGTGCCCTTTTAAATTTTATTTCGCTCCAACAATTATTGCTCGATCTTAAATCCATTTGCGCTGGAGTATTTCAGCTGGGCATTTTTGATGGCGGCCATTTCAGTTGTTTTTTCGTTAACAATGTCCCTCAGTTTGGTCATTTCTTCGTTCCTGGATTCATCGGTTTTGGCATAGCCAAAATTCTTATACCCGGTATACATGCTTTTGATAAAAGAGAAGTAGCGTACACAGGCTTTTTTGAAATCTTCACTGCCCGGTACATCCGGCGCCGGAGAATCGTTTATCTTCTGCAATTGTGCATCTATCAGTTTTTCCATGTGCGCACCCGCCGCCCCGATACTATCAAACTGTTCGCTTGCCAGGAATTTTCTAACACTATTCTCAGTCTTTGTCATTTCCGGCATCAATTCTTTTTCTTTCTTTACAAAGTCCTCATTGTAGTTGAAAGCGGTTTTGGTTTTACAGCCCACAATGGCCAGCAACAGCATGGAAGCAAACAGTATTTTTTTTAGCATAGCAGTAGGTTTTATTTTAAAGATAAAAAAATCCAATACAATTGTTAATTGATAATGCATAATTAATAATTCAGTAAAAGACCGGTACATGGCTTCCTGCATCAGGTATCCTGCTTTCGAAGAAATTTCGTATTTTACTTTACCATTATATATTATGACCTCTACAAAACATCGGATTCACTTCATATTCAGCCTTTTTATAGTAGTTGCAGGCTTTATTCCGCAGCAGGTTTTTGCGCAGGATATAACCGGGATCTGGAAGGGAACTATTACCACCACCGAAAAAGAATTGCCGTACGAACTCGCCATCAGCGAGGCCGATGGTAAACTGGTCGGTTATTCCTACGTAAGATTTACGGTAAACGGAAAGGAGATGTCTGCCGTAAAATCCATCAAGGTGAAGAACAACGACGGGCAGGTGACGGTTGAAGATGACGATCTCATTTATGATAATTTCCAGCAATCTGCCCCTAAAGATGTAAAGCAGGTAAGTAAACTGGTGCTGAAAGTTGAGGGGGATGTGATGACAATGGCAGGGCCGTTCAAAACGAAAGCCACCAGGCAATTCAGGGTATTGAGCGGAAAGATCACGCTGCAGAAAGTGGACACGTCGGCCCCTACCGCGTTGCATCCTGCGCTGGATTCCATGAAGCTCTGGAAAGACCTTTCGTTTCTTCAGCCGGAAAAACCTGTGTTTGGAGCTGTTGTAAATAAACCAGTCGCCAAAACAGATCTGCGGAATTCACTTCCTAAAGACAGTACCGGTTCCGTTGCCAAAATGACCATTCAATCTTCCGGCGTGGCAAGAAAAATTGAAACTGAGCCGGTAGTGGAAGAAAAAGCAGTGCCGGCTACTCCGCCTCCTGTGGCAGTTATAACACCACCCGTTGTAGCCTCCCCGGTTGTAAAGAAGCCACAGCCAGTGGCTACCCCACCCGTTGCGGTAGCGAAACCTGTAACGCAGACCCCGCCACCGGTTCAAAAATCAGTGGTGACTGCACCTGTTGCTTCGGCTCCCGCAAAACCTGCCCCGGTGCTGGTAAGGCCTAATATAACCGGGCCGGACTTTACCGCCAATCTTGCGAAACGAAGTATAGAAACGATCAAGACACTGGAAATAAAAACAGATAGCCTTACGCTTACGCTATATGATAATGGGGAAGTGGACGGCGATACGGTAAGTGTGATCCTCAACGGAAAAATACTGATGGCAAAACAGGGCCTGAGCACCAACGCCATTAACAAAACGATCTACATCACCCCCGAAATGGGCGATTCCATACAATTGGTCATGTATGCCGAAAACCTTGGAAGCCTGCCGCCCAATACCGGGTTGCTCATCATCAGGGATGGGGCGGAAAGGTACGAGATACGCTTTTCGGGCGATCTTACGAAAAATGCGGGGATCACTTTGAGAAGAAGGAAAAGTCAATAGTGAATAGTGAATAGTGAATAGTGAATAGTGAATGGTGAATGGTCAAACCTTCGAAGGTTGTTAGAATTCGCCGGTTTATAAAATCACAGATTATTTTTAAAGGAAAAGGTCAACGATTTTCGTTGACCTTTTCCTTTATTATTTTACAGCCTTCCGCAATTACCAATGTTCAGCAAACAAAACCATTTCGAAGATTTCACCATTCACCATTCACTATTGACTATTGACTATTGACTTACTTGCTTTCCTTCAGCACCATATCAATCGTGATGGCCGTAGAAACGATCGCCATCTTACGCCTGTTTTCGGCATATTCCGGTACAATGGAAACGATATATTTATCGGCAGTAGTAAATGCTTCTTTCAGAATTCCGTTCCACTTTTTGGTGATCGTGCCGATGTTTTGCTGGCGTTCATCAACGATGGCAAAATTCCAGCCCTTCCAGTCGCCGGTGATATCGGCGATCTCGGTGTTGGTCTCATCCAGTATCTTGAAAGTCGGTTTCAGGAACTTGAATTTCTGTTTGATCGATCCGACCGGATTGCCAAAACCATCTGTCAGCGTGATCTTCGACATCCAGAACGTCCAGCCACGGCGGATCGTCACCAGCACATTGCCATCCATATCACACACTTCCAGCATGAACGGCAGCATGGCTTTGTTGAGCAAAAGGCGGAGCGCTTTTTGGCCGGCCGACAAACGCTGGCGGATAAGGCCTATCTCCATGCCCGTTTCGTCGTACACCCGATAAGCATTGGTGAACTTGAAAAAAGCCAGCTTTTCGTCGATAAAATAATTATTGGTTTCAAAAAAATCAGGGAAAATAACAGACATAAGGCAGGTTAGTTTTGGTGGAACACAAATCTAAGCTGTACGAGCCAATATTAGCTTTTTTTTCAGACGGATTAATTTATCTTAGTCAGATGAAAACTGCCCTGCTTCTTTTCCTGCTGACAGCGTGCAGATTTGCCGGGGCACAGGAGTTGAATATTCCTTACGATTCTACTTTTTCTTCCACTACGATCGCTAAATATGTGGTCGACAATTTCCGTTCGGAGGAAGCCAGGTTTCGTGCAATCCATACCTGGACGGCCACGCATATTCAATACAGCCGCGATAGCATGTACCTGATCAACTTCAACCCCGACCCGGCGATGAAAGTGACCGCAGCTCTGAAAAGGCGTAAGGGTGTCTGTGAAAATTTCGCTGCCGTATTTACCGATATCGCACAAAAAAGCGGGCTTACCGCTTATGTGGTCAATGGTTACACCCGCCAGGGCGGACGTGTAGACCGCACAGGCCATAGCTGGTGCGCCGTTTCCCTTTCCGGTCAATGGTACTTCTGCGATCCCACCTGGGATAAGGATAATTTTCCGGCAACCCGTTATTTCCTGGTAACCCCGGCGGAATTCATTCAAACGCATATCCCTTTCGACCCGTTGTGGCAATTGAGCAACGAGCCGGTATCGCACAAGGATTTCATCAATGGCTCTTACAGCAGCAGGCAGCCGGGGATTCCGTATAATTTCAAAGATTCGCTTGCGGCCTACCTGCAGCTGAATGAGTTGCAACAATTAAGATCCGGTATCGCCCGCATAGAAAAGGCGGGGGTTCTGAATGATATGACAAGAAACGACCTGGCTTTTTTGAAAATGAATTCGGAAATGATCCGCGAAGAAGAGGATTCGGACAACTACAACGATATCGTAAATAATCTGAACAAAGCAACAGTGCAATTAAACGCGTTTATCACCTATAGAAACGCACAATTTTCGCCTGCGAAAACCGATAGTGAAATGAGAGCACAATTGAATACGGCGAAAAAATTACTGGGCGTTGCGCAGCAAAAAATTGACAGCCTGGCTAAGTCTGAAGCCAAAGTTCAGCACGATACAGACGTACTTCGTGAACAACTTGAAAGGGTGAATAACAAACTCTCCAGCCAGGAAACCTTCCTGGACAAATTCCTTTCGGCCACACCGGAAGAAAGGCTTGCATTGTTGTATAAGTGAGCAACGGCGGGCATTTGCAACAAAATAAAAAAGCATCAAGTCCTTGGTTCTTTACTGATTGCTCAAGTATCAAACTTTGCACCCGATGCTCTTTTCGAATTGCAGTCGCATCTATTAAAGTTACTTCTGCGTTTCAAACTTTCTGAAATGCTCTCTACATTAACTGTATTGCTTTTTTCATAATTGTACAGCTAAGATAATATCCTGAAGCAGTGTTTTCCAAATTTCTACCACTTCATTTACGCACAGTTTTCGCACCGCATCCGCAGGTTTGCTGTATAAATTCCGAATACTGTTTTTGTATAAATTTGTATATTCCTCAAAAGAGGGCTACTCATTTAATTCATTTGCTTTATGCCGACATTACGCATTTCCCTGTTATTATTTTTTGCAGCTTTCTCTTTTAATTTTTGTTGTGCCCAGGGCAAAAAAGTGAAGCCTCTCAGTCAGAAAAAGATCGCTGCACTCCTGCATGATGCCGCAGAAAAATACCGGCTGATGGATCAGTCATTACAACCCGACCAGTTTCCACGAAGCCTTGATACCAGTGGAAACCTGGTGACCAATAACCGTGGCTGGTGGACCAGCGGATTTTTTCCCGGAAGCCTCTGGTATCTCTATGAGTTTACAAAAGACAGTGCAGTAAAAAACGCCGCGATACGCCGTACAAAAGCTGTTGAAAAAGAAAGCCTGAATACCGGCGACCATGATATCGGCTTCAAGATATGGTGCAGCGTGGGCAATCAATTAAGGATCACAAAAGACACCGCGGCTACTTTACCTGTTATACTCGATGCGGCAAAAAGTTTGTCGGAAAGATTCGACCCTACGGTAGGGCTTATACGCAGCTGGGGCAAACTCGATGACCCCAAAGAGTTCCTCGTGATCATCGATAACATGATGAACCTCGAACTGTTATTTGAAGCGACAAAACTGAGCGGCGATTCTTCATTTTACAGGATCGCTATTTCGCATGCTGATAAAACAATGACCAATCATTTCAGGGCCGATGGCAGCAGTTATCACGTAGTGAATTATGATGGCAAAACCGGGAATGTGATTGTGAAGCGCACTGCACAAGGTTTTGCGGATAACAGTGCGTGGGCACGCGGACAAGCCTGGGGATTATATGGTTATACAATGTGCTACCGCGAAACGAAAGATAAAAGATACCTGGAGCAGGCGAAAAAGATAGCAGGCTTTTTGCTGAACCACCCCAACCTGCCTGCTGATAAGATTCCATACTGGGATTTCAATGCGCCTAATATTCCTGCTGCTTTAAGAGATGCTTCAGCAGCCTCCATCATAGCTTCCGCGTTGCTGGAACTTTCAGGTTATGCTACACCTGGTGAGGCTGAATTATACAGAACGACTGCCAACACGATCGTATCAAACCTTGGCAGCGATCAGTATCTCAATAAAAAAGGGGAACAACATCATTTTATCCTCAAACATAGTGTGGGGCATCTTCCTGCAAAAAGCGAAGTGGATGTACCGTTGAGCTACGCGGATTATTATTACATAGAAAGTTTGATGAGATTGAGATAGTTTTAGAGATCAGAGTTTAGGCACCCATTAAAGGAAACGCTAAACACTAATCCCTAAGCCCTGATCCCTCTCTAAACTCAGCTAAAATTTCTTCACATACCGATGGCAATAAGGACTATGTCCGTTCTTACCATAATAGTCATGATGATAATCTTCTGCCGGGTAAAACGTGGTGGCTTTCGTTACTTCGGTCACTACTTTATATCCTTTATCTTTTAACTGTTGGATCAATTCTTCCGCGGTTTGTTTTTGTTCATCATTGAGATAAAAAATGCCTGAACGGTATTGCGGGCCAATATCGGGGCCCTGGCCATCTACCTGCCCTGGTTCATGAGTTTCAAAAAACAATTTTGTAAGATCGCTGTAAGATATCTTTTCAGGATCATAGATCACTTCCACGGCTTCCGCATGGCCGGTACGACCGGTACATACGTCCTTGTAGGTAGGGTTTTCCAGAGTACCACCAATATAACCCGGTGCTGTGGAAATGACGCCTTCCGCTTTTTTCATGTAAAACTCGGTGCCCCAGAAACATCCTGAGGCGAATATTGCTCTTTCTGTATTCATCTGTTTAATTTTTTAAGCTGGTATAAATTTCATCGAGATCGAATTCACGCAGTGCCTGGTATTTTTAGCGGTAAACCTTTCTCCGACAAATACATGTCCGAGATGTGCATCGCAATTGGCACATACGATCTCTGTACGATGGCCATCCGCATCAGGCACATGTTTTACCGCACCAGGGATCTCATCATCAAAACTCGGCCATCCGCAATGCGAATCGAATTTATCTTCTGATTTATATAAAGGTGCGTTGCAACGCCTGCATACATAAGTTCCGGCCTGTTTATTATTGTTATACTCGCCGGTAAACGGCATTTCTGTGCCTTTTCTTACGATCACATATTCTTCTTCCGGGGTTAATTTGTTCAGTTCCATATGTTTGATTTTTTTGTCAGAACGTGCCTTGTGGCGCGTTCACTTATTATTACAAATAGTATGCAAGTATTTTAAAAACTATCGGGTTGTCATTTTGGCGGTTTATTGTTAAAGCAAATTAAACATCTGTGGCGTTTTTACTTTATTTCGTGGCTATCTTATAAAGGTATTCCGTTATACTCCACGCCCGTCGGGTCGAATGTTTGCGCTCCCCACAGTACTGTGCGGGACTGCACCCGCTGGTTTGGAATAGATGGCGCTTCGCGATCCATTCCAATTTCGCCTACGGCGAAACCCCACCGGCTGAGGCCGTTCTACAAACGTTGATACTTTAAAAGTATGGCGGAAATAAATTATAAAATTTTCGATTTTAAATGAAAAGACCCCGCAACAAACGGGGCCAAATTCGTAATTTTTAATTCGTAATTGTTTATAGTCCTGAATTTATGATCGTTTCATCCACCTTATCTATCTCTGCTTTTTCTTCTTTTAGTTTTTTGATCTTTTTACCATACGATATTTTGGTGATCAGTACAAACAGTACCGGCACTACAAATATCGCCAGCGTTGTGGCCGACAGCATCCCTCCAAATACGGTCCAGCCAATGGTTTTACGGGATTCAGCGGCAGCGCCGGTAGCAAAAGCCAGTGGCAATACACCAAGGATGAATGCCAGTGAAGTCATAACGATCGGGCGCAGACGAAGGTTTACCGCCTGCAATGTTGCCGCTATGATGTCCACACCATGGTCTACCCTTTCTTTGGCGAACTCAACGATCAGGATGGCATTTTTTGCCGCCAGGCCGATCAGGGTGATGAGACCGATCTGCGCATAAACGTTATTGGTAAGTTTCGGCAGCAACAATAAGGTCAGGATAGACCCGAATGCCCCGATAGGAACCGCAAACAATACAGAGAAAGGTATCGACCAGCTTTCGTACAAGGCTGCCAGGAACAGGAATACGAAGATGATCGAGATCGCGAAGATGATCACCGTACTGTCCCCGGCGGCAATTTCTTCACGGCTCAGACCACTGAATTCGTAACTGTAACCCACGGGCAACGATTTAGCGGCCACTTCTTTTAAGGCATCAATTGCCTGTCCGCTACTGAAACCGGGCTTTGGCCCACCATTGATCTCAATCGCCCTGTAAATATTGTAATGCGAGATGAGCGACGGGCTTTCCACCACTTTCGTGGATACCAGCGTGCTCAGCGGGATCATGCTGCCCTGGCTGTTTCGCACATAGTATTTCCCCAGTTCACTGATAGAGGAACGGTACGAGCTATCCGCCTGCGCCATCACCCTGAAGTTTCTTCCATAAAGGTTGAAATCATTCACATAACTACTTCCGAGTAATGTACTCATCGTAGCATATACATCCGACACAGACACACCCATTTTCTTCGCCTGTTCTTTATCTACATCCACCTGGTAACTTGGCGTGTGCGTAGTGAAGAAGGTATAAGCCATCCCGATCTCTTTGCGTTGGTTCACTTCCGCGAGGAAATTACGGGCAACTGCTTCAAATTGCTGGATATTATCGGTACTGGTTGTTTGTTGTAATTCAAATGTGAAACCAGCTGTTTGCCCAAGTCCGGGTATTGCAGGTGGCGCGATAGGCAATATCCTTGCTTCCTTGATGTCAGCCGTAGCTTTCTGGATATTCGCGATGATGCTTTGCAACTGCAGCTCTTTCGATTTCCGGTCGTCCCATGGTTTGAGGTTCACGAACATCGTACCCACATTGGATTTATTGGAAAAGCTGATGATGTTTAATCCCGCAAGCCCGCCTACTGTACGCACACCCGGCACTTTTTGCACACGCCCCATGATATCGAGCAACATGGCTTTACTCCTGCTGGTAGAAGCACCTTCAGGCATTTCGTAGGTAACATATAACCTGCCCTCATCTTCCGAAGGAATGAACCCGGATGGTTTGGCTTTGAACATGAAGAACAATCCTACGAAAAGGCACACCAGCATGATGAGCACCAGCGGTGTGGCACGGATCCATTTGGCGACACCCCTGGT
Source organism: Ferruginibacter sp. HRS2-29 (assembly GCF_024343615.1). Lineage (GTDB taxonomy): Bacteria > Bacteroidota > Bacteroidia > Chitinophagales > Chitinophagaceae > Ferruginibacter. The sequence continues at coordinate 81,406 of NZ_RJUB01000004.1, forward strand.
ATAGGCACGGTTCATTTTACCAAACTTATCATTGAACCATGCAAAGAATTTTTCCAACACATTCTTTTTCGCATTTTCATCTTTGGATGGTTTCAGCATGATGCTGCACAATGCCGGTGTGAGTGATAAGGCTACAAATGCCGATATCATTACGGATACCGCGATGGTGATGGCAAACTGCTGGTACAAGCGGCCTACGATACCTGGAATGAACCCTACCGGTACAAATACCGCGGCAAGGATCAATGCTATCGCAATCACCGGGCCCGAAATATCCCGCATCGCTTTACGCGTGGCTTCCTTCGGGGATAATTTCTGATGATCTATATAATGCTGCACGGCCTCCACCACTACGATGGCATCATCCACCACAATACCGATGGCCAGTACGAACGCGAACAATGTAAGCGTATTGATGGTGAACCCGAATGGTATGAAAAAGATGAACGTACCGATCAATGAAACCGGGATCGCCAATACAGGGATCAATGTCGCTCTCCAGTTTTGCAGGAACAGGAACACCACCACTACCACAAGGATCAGGGCTTCTATGAGGGTATGCAATACTTCTTCGATCGAAACTTTTACTACCGTAACGGTCTCTAACGGCATCGCATAGTCGATATCTTTCGGGAAAGTCTTTTTGATCTCCGTCAGCGCCTTTGTCAACCCTTCGTATGTGGTCAACGCATTGGCGCCGGGCGCCTGGTAGATCAATACGAATGCGGCGGGCTTGCCATCCACATAAGCGTTACTACCGTAATCAAATTTACCCAGTTCTACCCTTGCCACATCTTTCAGGTAAACGATCGTTCCGGTTTCAGGCCGTGTACGAACGATTATATTTTCAAATTGTTCTTTTGTATTCAGGCGGCTGTTGGTAAGTACGCTGTACTCGAAGCTTTGCACATTGGGTTGCGGATTACCACCGATCGTTCCTGCGGCAACCTGAAGATTTTGTTCCGACAATGCAGCAAGGATATCGGAAGTGGTCATTTCCAGGGCGGCCAGTTTCTCAGGATTGAGCCATATACGCATGCCGAAATCATCCGCACGCGAAACGATATCACCCACACCCGGTACCCTTTGCAAAGCATCTTTCAGGTAGATGTTGGCATAGTTGCCGATGAAGGTAGCATCGTGCGTTCCATTCGGGGAATACAATGCCAGCGCCACCATGATACTGGGGTTACGCTTTCTAACGGTAAGACCTAAACGCTTTACCGCATCGGGTAAGGTAGGTTGCGCAACACTCACCCTGTTCTGTACATCCAGCGCCGCAATATTGACATCGGTGCCGATATCAAAGTTCACGTTGATGCTGCTCTGTCCGCTGCTGGTACTGTTGCTGCTCATGTAAGTCATGCCCGGCGTACCATTGATCTGGGTTTCTATCGCAGTTGTTGTTGTCTGTTCTACAGTCTGTGCATCCGCACCGGTAAAGTTTCCCGATACAGTCACCGTTGGTGGGGTGATGTTCGGATATTGTGCAATGGGCAACACGGTCATGGCGATCAAGCCCACCAGCACGATCACCACTGAGATCACGATTGCCGTTACAGGTTTTTTTATAAAAGTTTCTGCTATCATTTGTCGTTTTTTCGGCTGCTTACCAGCCTATACATGAATCTATTTTTTTGGTGCTGCAGCGCCCGCTGCCGCAGGCGCACCTATCGTTACTTTAGTTCCTTCCCTGAGATTTTGAACACCCTGGGTAACTACTTTTTCGCCTGCCTTCAATCCATCTTTTACAATAATGTCAGCACCAAGCGCTTTCCCCAGCACAATTTTTCTCTGAGAAACCTTGCTGCTATCGCCCGGTACATACACAAAATATTCGCCGAGCTGCTCTACCACTGCTTTGTAAGGTATCACCAACGCCTGTGTGGCGCTGTTGTTTTTTACCCTTACTGTTCCGTTCATACCGGCTTTCAGCAGGTTTTCTTTATTAGGGAAAACGAGCCTTGCCTTGATAGTACCGGTTTGCGGGTTCACCGCCCTGTCTATCAATGCCAGTTTACCGGGCTGAGGATAAACTTCCCCTTCAAATGCCAGTGTAAAAGTAGAATCGCCTGCTTTCGGCTTTTCATTCAACATGTTGGCGAAACGGAAGATATCTTTTTGTTCTACGTTGAAATCAACCGCCAGTTCACCATCAGCCGAAACTGTATTGAGTAACGTTTGTCCGGCAGTAACCGCCGCACCGGTTTTAACCAATGAAATACCGATGATACCATCAAACGGCGCAAATACTTTTGTATAACGCACGCTGGTAGAAACGGCCTGTATATTCGCTCTTGCAGCAGCAGCCTGGCGTTGAGCCACCTGTACAGCCGCATCGGCATTATCCACCAGTTGTTTCGCTACGGCATCCGCACGATCAAGTTCGTGATAACGGGCTGCGTCTTTTTCTGCTTTATTGAGATTGGCTTCCACTACCTGCAGATTGGCGACCGCTTGCTGATAATTGGCAGAGTACAATTGCGCATCTACCGAATAAAGCAATTGGCCTTTTCTCACTTTTGCGCCGTCGGCGAAATGAACACCTGTGATGAAGCCACTTACCTGCGGACGAAGTTCTACCTGGTTCAACGGAGTGATGGTAGCCGGGTATTCATCAAAATAAACAGCATCCGTAGCCCTTACTTCTTCTACAGTAACATTGGGTGGCGGTGGTGGTGGCGGTGTGCTGGCTTTATTGCCACAAGCTGCCATCAGCAGCAATGAAGCGATCCCGGTATATCTGAAGAGTTGTTTTGACAATGTATGATTCATATTTTCTTATTGTAATGTTGGAGAATTATTCTTTATAATTAATAGGCGATCTGACCCAGCGCCTTCTGAACATCTGTTTTGGCGGCCAGCACCTGGTAGAGCGAATTGAAATAATTGATCTGTGAAGTACGCAGGTCAGTTTCCGCGGTGATCACTTCGAGATATGTTTTAATACCCGAACGATATTGCAGGTTGATCACATCGTATACTTCCCGGGCAACCTGTACGTTTTCTTTCAATGCGAGATAATTTTCGAGGTTGCTTTGGTATACCGCCAGGGCCTGTGCATACTGGGCATTTACATTGTTTTTCAACGCAGCGATATCGTAGCTGTTGCGTTTCAACTGCAATTCAGCAGTTTTGATATTCGCCTTACGTTTTCCTCCCTGGAAAATAGGCACGGCCAAAGTCAGCGCAGCAAATGAGTTGGGAAAATTGGTGTTGTATAATTTACCAAAATCATTGTTCTGAAAGTTGAGGTTGTATGCACCATTCACAGAAACAGACGGAAGATAACTCCAACGGTTATACGAAACATTCGCACTCAAAAGTTTCTGTTGTGTTTCCAGCAACCTGTACTCGATACGTGATTTGTAATCCGGTCTCTGTAAGGTATCCAGCGCTATTTCGTTTTCCATCGCGGTGCTGTCGTACACAATATTCAGCGTGCCCGATTCAGGATAAGCCATCAAAGACTTCAAATATTCCAGCTTGGCTTTCACCAGCTCCTCATTGCTGCGTTTGGAAGCCTTCAGGTTGTTGAGCGTGATCGTTGCCCTTTTGTAATCGATCTTATCGGTGATGCCCGCCTTGTATTGCGCAGTAGCATCTTTAAGGCTACGCTCCACCCTGGTAATATTTTCAGTGGCTACTTTTATCTGCTGGGTAGTGGCCAATACATCATAAAATGCTTTGGTCACATTTACCGCAAGGTCTATCTTATTGCTTTCGGTAGTTTGTCTTGTCTGCAGCAATACATCAGATTTTGTGCGGCGCGCCAGTAAAACATCCCTGTTGAAGATCGTTTGTGATGCGGTGAATTGTCCTGCGGAAGTATTATCAACACCAAGCCGGATGGCGTTTCCACCGATCACACTTGTCTGCAATAAAAAATTATGCTGTAAACTGTAGGCGAAATTCACCTGGGGGTACCAATCTGCCAGTTTGCTGCGCACAGTAGATGCGGTGATCTCTTCATCCAGCAAAGCCTGCTGTATACGCGGTTGATTTTTGATGGCATACTCAACGGCTGCTTTCAACGTCACCTCATTGAGCAGGCTATCCTGTGAGTTTGCCTGGGCAGACACCGCAAAAGGCGACAGGCAGATCAACATCGCCACACCCAACACAATTTTTCCCGGCCTTAAATTTCGCTCCTCCACAGGTGCAGGCCCGTTCATTCTTTTGTTCCTCATTACTATCACTTTATTCTTAAATTAAATGCCCTGGCTACATGGGTATGCAGGGCAACACTTCAGTTCGTGTTTCAAGGCTGGCAATCGAACTATGGCTATCGTGGTATGATCTGAACGATGAAGAACCGCAGGCAGGGATCAAAGCTAAGTGCAGCCGTTGCTGAATGTTTGTAATGCATTCATTTTCATTGTAATAATAACCCTTCAGGTTCCCTTCATCCAAGGCCCGGTATGGCATCCGGAACCACTGTTTTCATCAAATACCCAATGATACATTGAAGATGCAAATGTATTATTTATTTTGAAATTAAACAGATGTTTAATTTTTTAAACGGTAATAATTTCCGCTAATCGGAAATATGGTGGCGAGTGGCGGATGCGGGTTATTGATCGTTAGCGAAATTATCTCTGCGAAGTTTGTTTTTCCTTGGTACTCTGCGGTGAAGCAAGGTTTCTTAAACCGCAGAGAACAGGAGTTAAAGGAGTTTTCGCAGAGAAAACGCATTTTAACTACCCTCATACGATCACCAACCCGTCAACCGGCACTATTAAGATACCTTCTTATCTTTTTTGTATCGTTGAAAAAGATCCAGTTTGAATTTGATATTTCCATCAGGCCCTGGCTGCCCGCGAATGAAAATGCTTCTGCCGCCTTTTGCATCGGTACCGATATTTTCAGGCACATAATCGGCCTTGCGTTTTTTGAGGTTATTCAACGGCACCTGTATACTTATATCGGTATTGCCGCGGTTGCTGAAAATGCCTTCCACAAACATCGACAGCACACTCGATTGAATTTCCATGCGGTTGATGGTAATGTCCTGATTGTGTACGACCAGCCTGTCTTTCAATTCCGCGAAGCGGATGTTGTCAAAATCCCGGTTCTTGAAAATGAAATTCTGTAGCTTCTTAACGGGTTCATAATTATTCAATGCACCGTTCTTCAGGGAAAAATCGATGGTGCTTTCGATACTTGCCGGCATCACTTTACCCGCATCACTGATGAGCATAGATGCCGAAAGCTTTGTATCCAGCGCTCCTTCCAGGCTTTGCGCCGTAATACCATCCTGCCCGAAATTATCAAACGCGGTGAATAATTTCTGAACATTCACCCGGCTCATATTCACATCCAGATTGGCTTTACTCCGGCCATTTGGCTGGTTGAGCAAAGCCCCCTTCATGCTGATATTTCCACCCGCATGCACCATACTTACATTATTGATCACATACCGATCCTGCAACAGGGTGATATCTGCCACCACTCCATCGGCCCTGAATTTTTTGAAGTAAAGGGTATTGGCTTTCAGGTTTACATGGAGATTACCTTGTTCCAGCATCTTATCGATATTATCGGCGGCCTGTGCCCGTTTTTGTTTGGAGGTTGCTCCGGAAGTTGATTTACCCCTGCTTTTTAAAAGGTAAGTGAAGGCGCCCAGGTTGAGTGAAGGCGAAAAGATGCTAAAATCTATATTCACTTTTCCAGGTTCGGTATTGATGAGGGTGAGAAGATTTTTCGCAGTGCCATTCATGACAATGCTGTTTCCTAACACACTCGCCTGGATATTCTGTATAAAAAGATCCGAATTTTTAAACTGCAGGTTACCATTCACGTTCTTCATTTCAACATTGCGTGGAGCATACAGCACATTTCCATTCCGGAATGAAATATTTCCATCCAGGAATGAGTTGGTATTGTTGTTTCGCTGTATCGGCCCCTGGTATTTCAATTCCACAGTTCCATCGCCCGATTGCAAACGGATCGCCTCGCTGCCGATGAGCTCGTTGAGTTTTGTCAACGGGAAATTTGCCGTAAGGTCTGCCGTAAGCAAAGGCGTCTGCAGATCGAGTATCTCGATACTTTTTGCCGTCATGGGCAATCCGTGCCATTCGGCGGAAAAACCCGTGACGAGTATTTTGGAATTCGGATCTTTTCTTGGAAACCCGGCTATCACTTCATTGGTATAATAACCATTAAAAGACGTTTTTTCAAAATCCATGAAAGGCGTGGCCAGGCTGGCATCTTTGGTGGAAAAATTCACTTTAAGCAATGGTTCGCCGCCTTTCAGCGGGCCAGTGATCGTTGCCGTTGCGTCCAGCTTTTTGTCGAGTTGAACAATGGATAACGATCGGGCGATCTTTTCCGGCAGCAATGCTTTTATTTCTTCATAACCCGCACCTTTTGTATAAAGTTTCAGAAAAAATTGTGGCGAGACAGCGCCCAGATCGAAACTACCGGTGATATTGAAACGCTGTCCCTGCAACTTCACATCCACGCTGTCAAATTGAAGCTGGTTCAGCTTTTTATCATACCGCATGCTGAGATCACTCTTAAAAGTTTTTCCCTTCAGAAAACTCCCTTTAATCAGGTTGAATGCAAGGCTGTTGACCAATATATCGGCTTTGGTATGAAAGACGGTTTGTGTAGCTTCATCGTCCAGCTTCACATCCAGCTCCTTTACCAGAAGATCGTGCAGCTTTTCTTTCCGCCGGTCATCGATGACGATATTGATATCATTGAGCCGGATATTTTTTAATTCGTTGGTGTTGGATGCAGATTGACTCTGCGCTGCAGGTGCCGTTTTTTTGGGTTTTAACAGATAGGTATTGGTATATCCTGAAGTGTCGGTGTACAGATATATCCGTCCATTATCCAGTCGCAAACCATTGATGGGCGTCTGTTTCTTCAGCAGTTTGCTGATGCTGAGCGTTGCATACACTTCCTTACATTCAAAAAAAACATGTCCATGCGAAGTAAACATGGTGTCGGTGATCCTTACACCGCTCAATCGTACCGCCACTTTGGGGAAATTTTTGAAGAAACTGAGGTCAGCATCGGCGATATCCACTTTACCGCTGATCTTGGTGCTGATGGCTGCCGTCACTTCGGCGAGGATCTTTTTTTTATTGGCTGATACATATATATATACAGCAACAAAAAGCACAACAAACACCAGCAGCAGTATCCTGAGGACCTTCCATGTATAACGGAACATTTTTTTCAATGCCGGTGAGATTGTTTGCATGAATCTACAAATTTTTTATCGGGTAAACTGTTGTTACTTTGCAGGGTAGTTCATCAAACTTTGAACCAACAATTTTTCACCAACAACAGCGGCAATGAAATTGCAATTATGGAGCGTGGGAAAGGCGCACGAAAGCCACGTCAGTGAAGGGATAGAGCTATTCACCAAAAGGATTGGCAATTATTTCCCGGTACAATGGACCTTATTACCCGCTCCAAAAAACGCGGCTTCGCTGAGTGAAACAGACCTTAAGATCAAAGAAGGGGAACTCATACTGAACCAGCTGAAAAAAGAGGATTATCTCGTGGTGCTCGACGAAAGAGGGAAATTGCTCAACAGTGAAGGGGTGGCTGCTTTTCTCCAACAAAGGGCAAATGAAAGCGAAAAGAACATCGTTTTCCTCATCGGCGGCGCATTTGGAGTAAGCGCCGATGTACTGCAAAGGGCAAATTTTAAATGGAGCTTATCACAGCTGGTTTTTCCGCATCAACTGGTAAGGTTCATCCTGGCCGAGCAAATATACAGGGCGTGTACGATCATGAGGAATGAGAAATATCACCATTCATGACAATTACGAATTAATAATTACGAATTACGAATGTGTTTAATTGTTGCCTTACATGACTCCGAAAAGTATATACCTTTACGCCTCGTAATTCGTAATTCGTAATTTTTAATTCCTTTTATATGGATTTTTCCCAGTCCCCCATCACCTTCATCCTGATAGCCATAAACGTCATCTTTTCTATCATCGGCTTTAGCAACGATTCTTTTGTGAGCAAAACCATCCTGTGGCCTTACGGTATCAAAAGAGAAAAACAGTACGGTCGTTTTATCACATCAGGCTTTTTGCATGCAGACTGGGGCCACCTGTTCTTCAACATGTTCACGTTCTTCTTTTTTGGTCAGCAGGTGGAGCGGGTGTTTACTTATTATGGATTGGGCGGCAAGATCGCTTTCATTCTTTTATACTTCCTGGCATTGATCGTATCGGATTTGCCCAGTTATTTCAAGAACAGGGATAATCCTTCGTATCGGGCGCTGGGTGCGTCGGGAGCCGTTTCGGCAGTAGTGTTTGCCGGTATACTTTTCAACCCATGGGGAAGGCTGTATATTTATGCGGCAATTCCTATTTCGTATACATTATTTGCGGTATTGTATATCGTGTATTGTATCTATATGAGCCGCAGGGCGAGTGATAATGTTAACCATGATGCGCATTTATACGGCTCTTTATTCGGGCTCTTGTTTACCATCCTCTTAATCGGTATCATGAACCCATCGCTGATCACGCCGATCATAGAGCAGTTTAAAAATCCGAGCATTTTAGGAAGGTAAAAATTCAAGACGGAGAGCTGCTGCTGAGGAATTACGGATCTTAAAACGATCATCGATGCGTAATCCTGCGATCCAGATTATTTTTTTATCACTCTCCACCACCCAGGTATTTTCTTTCTGGTTGAGCGATAATTTCTGGTCGATAAAAAAACGGCTCAGCTTCTTTTTTTTCTGCATGCCCAACGGGTAAAAATAATCGCCTTGTTTCCACTTGCGGATGATCAGCGGATATTTCAACTCTTTGGCTGATAACTGCGCCACCAATGGCGATGCGTCTATCGTTTGAGTAAAAGGTAATTTTGTACTGACCAGTTTTCCGCCGGGAAAAACCAGTTGCGTATCATTCCCTTCCAGCAAATAAACAGAATTATCCGTTTCTGCCAGCGGCGAAATGATCAGCCATTTACGGTTACGCAAAATGCGGTGAGTACCGGATTGCACATATTTTCCGCTTTCGCTTTCCAGCAGCTTCAGCACTTCTTCTGCCTGGGCGGCGGAGAAAGAAAAATCTTTCACGATCTCATACAGCACCGTATGAAGCGCCGGAGTTTTTGCCAGCTTCAATACAGGTATATGCCGTTCGTTGCCCACCTGTGTAAGCAATGACTTTTTAGTGGCATCAATAGCAGATTTATAAATAGTATTGATCTCCCTGAAACGGATGGCATTGTCCAGCAGGTTTTCTTTTACCTGCGGAAAAATTTCTTGCAGTGCCGGGATCAATTGGTTGCGAAAATAATTGCGGGTGTATTTATCACTGGCATTGCTGCTGTCTTCGCGATACGATAAATTATTTTCTTTCGCATATGCGTGGATATCTTCCTTTGTGGCAAATAACAAAGGCCGGACGATATTGTGATGCTTTGGCAAGATCCCTTTCAAACCATTGATACCACTGCCTTTGAAGAAGTTCATCAAAATGGTTTCCATATTATCATCAGCATGATGAGCGGTGAGGAGAAAGCCCCTCCGCTCCCCAAGGGGAGTGTTGAATGTTGCAATATTTTTATCTTCTTCAGATTGTTGAAGTAGTTCGTTGAACCAGGTATAACGCAGTTCTCTTGCGGCTACCTGTATGCTCACTTTATTTTCGGCAGCATATTTTTCTGTATCAAATCTTTTCACCCGAACCGGCACTTCCAGTTCTTTCGCGAAAGCTATTACGAATGCTTCATCGCCCTCGCTCTCCTCATTGCGCAGCTGGAAATTGCAATGCGCTATAGAAAAATCGTAGCCCGCCGATTTACATAAATGGCACAACACGATACTATCCACCCCGCCACTAACGGCAACGAGCAGACGATCTTTTGGAGAGAAAAGATGATGTTGTTGTATGAAACTTTTAAATGATGATTGTAAGTTCATGTTTGTAATGGATAATAGTAGAATGGATAATGGATAATGCATTAACGTTGAAGAACTTTCGGCACTGGTATGTATTACGGGTTGAAAACATTATCCATTATACCGTTATCCATTGTCCGTTTTATTCTTCAATATCCTCCAGGGCTCCCTGCAGTTCATTATAACTATGGTTATCGCCCGCCTTTTTAGCTTCCTCCATTCCCCGTTTATAAACCCTGATCGCCCGCTCATAATCCGCTACCCTTTCCAGCAATTTGCCCAGGTGATAATAAGAGCCGATATAGGTAGGTTCGCGGAGCAATATCTCGTTGAACAGTTTCCTGGCTTCCTCATCGTTCCCGATCTTGATATATTCCAGCGCCAGCGCATGCTGCAGGAAGCTGTCCTTGTCGGAAGTCTTCATAAATTCCAGTAATTTTTGTATCCTGTCACTCATTTTTCTAAATTGATCTTTTTGTTAAAATATCAGTCAGCCTGAGCCTGTCGAAGGCGGATCAGGATACATAATTTCGCCTTCGACAGGCTCAGGCTGACAGCGAAAATCATTTTGTAATTTTTTTTAGCTGCTTGCGCCAGTTATCTTTGTAATCCTATATATTTGCATATAGTTGCATAAACAACTTTTATTTATAAGTCGTCGCCAACCCTGGTGATATAAAAATTGTAGTATGAAAATTTTGGTTTGCATCAGTAAAACGCCCGATACAACGGCAAAAATAGCTTTCAGCGACAACAATACGAAATTTGCCGAAGCCGGCGTGCAATGGATCATCAATCCTTACGACGAATGGTATGCCCTGGTAAGGGCGATCGAATTAAAAGAAGCCGATCCTTCCACGGTGCTTCACCTGGTAAATGTTGGCGGCGCCGACAGTGAGCCGATCATCCGCAAAGCACTTGCTTTGGGTGGTGATGAAGCGATCCGGGTAAACAGCGACAATGCTGACAGCTTCAACATTGCATCCCAGATTGCCGCTATCGCAAAAGACGGCGCTTACGACCTGATATTTACCGGTAAAGAAACCATCGATTACAATGGTTCTTCCATCGGCGGTATGGTAGCCGAACTCCTCGACCTGCCCTATATTTCCCATGCAGTAAAATTTGACCTCGAAGGAGGAAAAGCTGTAGTGGTACGTGAGATCGAAGGAGGTGAAGAAACCGATAAAGCGGCACTGCCATTGGTAGTGAGCTGCCAGAAAGGGATGGCGGAACAACGTATCCCGAACATGAAAGGCATCATGGGCGCCCGTACCAAACCTTTGAAAGTGACTGAACCTGTAGCAGCTGAAACGTTGACTGCCGTTGCTTCTTTTGATCTGCCCCCGGCAAAAGCAGGGGTTAAATTGGTTCCTGCGGATAACCCGGAAGAACTGGTGAGGTTGCTTCATGAGGAGGCGAGGGTGATATAATGGATAATGGATAACGGGACAATGGATAATGCTTTCAGGCTGAAATCTGTTGGGAAAAACAACAGTTTTTATCGGGGAAATAACCTTGGTAGACAATTCAGGAAATCTGAATATTGCTTTTCAATCGTTATCATGAAACCCAATATATTAAAACAAAAAAGTTTTGCTTTTTCTGTACGGATGGTTAATTTATACAAGTTCTTAAAAAGTCGGCACAGGGAATATATTATTTCTCAACAGGTAATGAGATGTGGAACTTCTATCGGAGCACTTATTCGCGAATCTGAACAAGCCGAGAGTGTGAGGGATTTTATTCATAAACTTAGCATTGGTTTAAAAGAGGCAAACGAATGCGATTATTGGCTCGATCTATTGAGTGCGACCTTTTACATAACCGAAAAAATGTATCGTTCTTTAAAGAGAGATTGCGAAGAGCTATTAAAAATACTTACTGCCAGTATAAAGACAAGTAAGTTGCGAATAAAATAAAATTAAAAAAAAGATAAAGCACCAGTTGAAAGCATTATCAATTATCCATTATTAAATTATCCATTATATGAGCGTTTTAGTTTTTTTAGACCAGGCAGACGGACATATCAAGAAGTCTTCATTTGAAGCTGCGTCTTATGCTTCAAAAGTTGCAGAACAAATTGGCTCTACGGCTGAAGCCATAGTTTTAGGGAATGTTTCAGATGATCTTTCCTCAGTGGGAAATTACGGCATCAAAAAAGTACATACAGTGGCCGATGCTACATTGAACAATTTCGATGCACAGGTTTTTGCAAAGATCATCGCACAGGCAGCGGAAGCTACCAATGCCGATGTGATCGTATTCAGCAACAATATCGCAGGAAAGGCCGTAGCGCCACGTTTGAGCGTACGGTTAAAAGCCGGACTGGTTTCGGGAGCAGTAGCCTTACCGGACACCAGCAATGGTTTCGTGGTGAAGAAAACGGTTTTCAGCGGTAAGGCATTCGCCAATATTGCTGTAACCAGCGCCAAAAAGATCATCGCACTGAACGTAAATTCATTTGCCGTAACAACCGGCAGCGGAACTGCAGAAGTGGCACCATTTGCTGCTACCATCGACGCGGCTAAAGTGGAAGTTGCTTCTGTAAATAAAGTGGTAGGCGAAGTGCCATTGAGCGAAGCGGAAATCGTGGTGAGCGGTGGCCGTGGACTGAAAGGGCCTGAAAACTGGGGACTGGTGACCGACCTGGCAGAATTGCTGGGTGCCGCCACAGCCTGCAGCCGCCCTGTAGCCGATATTCACTGGAGGCCGCATCATGAGCATGTTGGACAAACCGGACTCGCCATTGCGCCAAACCTATACATTGCCATCGGTATCTCGGGAGCCATCCAGCATCTTGCGGGGGTTAACCGTAGCAAAACCATCGTGGTGATCAACAAAGATCCGGAAGCGCCCTTCTTCAAAGCGGCGGATTATGGTATCGTAGGCGACGCATTTGAAGTGATGCCGAAGATCATTGATGCCGTGAGAAAGCTGAAGGGAGCGTAAAGATGACGGGCCATAGACCACCGACCACGGACCACAGTACATTTATGATGATTGACCTTAATACATCTATTACAGTGGTCGGTTGTCGGTTGGCCTTCGTCAGTAATATATTGAGCCGCAGGTGTAAACGCATCTGTGGCTTTTTTATTCAGCCTTGCCCCTTTTACATTTTTTCTTTGCGCCTTTGCGTGAAAACTTCCAAAAAACAATGATTTCAATAAAAAAATTGTTTTAGTTTCGTACACAATTATGAAGAAAATAGAACTGGAAATAGTGGCGCTTTCGCATAGCATTACTCAAACTCATTCATATGCAGTAGTATTGGGCGAAGTTAACGGCTTAAGGCGGTTACCGATCGTGATCGGCGGATTTGAAGCCCAGGCCATTGCGGTAGCCCTGGAAAGGATGAACCCAAGCCGCCCCCTTACGCACGACCTGATGAAAAATTTCATGATCGCTTTTAATGTGGAACTGCACGAGATCGTGATCAACGACCTACAGGAAGGTATATTTTATTCAAAACTCGTGTGCAGCTCGGCCAATGATACCGTAGAGATCGACAGCCGCACTTCCGATGCATTGGCACTGGCCGTGAGGTTCGGTTGCCCCATTTATACATACGACAACATTCTCGACCAGGCAGGCGTATTGATGGAAGACGATCACAAAAAGACCGATATTCCGGCCGCTTCTTCTACCCTCACTTCTGAAACCGGTGGCAAGGAAAATCTCCAATCTCTCAGCCTCGAAGAATTGAATACCTTGCTCGCCGAAGTATTGGAGCAGGAAGATTATATCAAAGCTATCGCAATCAGGGACGAGATCAAAAGCCGGGGCAAATAATTCATTGCTCCGTAAAATATTCCATATCGTATTTTTTGTATTGCTTTCCTGCACTGGTTTTGCGCAGGCAATATTCAAAGGTAAAGTCGTGAATGAATCCACCGGCGAAGCATTGGCTGGCGCCAGTATTTATTTCAATAACACTTCTTACGGAACTACCACCAGCCAGAATGGTGAATTTTCCATTCCATTCCCCTCCATCCCGCATCCGGAACTCATTATTTCCTCCGTGGGTTTTGACATCATCAGCTACCGGCCTGCTGCCGGTGAAGACATCAATCGCCGGTATGTTTTTAAACTGATGGCAAAGCAATCGCTGATGCAGGATATAGTGGTGCTGCCAGATGCCACACGAAGGAAATACCTGAAAATATTTTCCGATAATTTTTTAGGTATCACCCAGGAAGGTGCTACCAGCAAGCTGAAAAATATTGATGGTATTTATTTTACCAAGGATCCGGCCGACAGGTACGCCTTCAAAGCGTACTGTGATACCCCGTTAGTGATCGTGAACAAACTCCTCGGCTACAGGGTTTATTTTCAGCTGCAGGAATTTTATTACAATGAAAATACCGGTGCCACTTCCTTTTATGGTTTCACCCGTTATGAAGAAATGGGTGATAAAAAACGCTGGGTGAAACACAGGCGTAAAGCCTATTACGGAAGCACGATGCATTTTTTCCGTTCACTCATCAGCCATAAGCTGAATGAAAATTCCTTCAAAGTATTTTTTGTACGGACGGACTCCATTAGAAAACCGGATGGGCAGATACAGGCGATGGATATGGCCATCCCAACAACCGATTCGGCATTGGTAAGAAAAGACAGCAGCGAAACGGAAGTAAAATATATTGCCAGCTGGAAAATCAAGCTGATGGTACAGTATAACAAAGACCCTGCGTCGAAAGCTTACCTGCGTCAGAACACATTACTCAATGGCTCACTGCCAGTAGGTTTCAGGGCGTACATGATCTTTAAGGCAGGAGAAGACAAACTGGAGATCGATAGCAACGGCATCCTCGTCAACCCCATGAGCATTTCTTTCAGCGGCTACTGGATCTATGAAAAAGCAGCGAACTTACTCCCTTATGATTACAATCCCGATGCCAATTAATAATTAATAATTAATAATTCGATTAAGTGCATGTTGGATCACTACAGAAACTGTTTATCTTTATTACTTACCGCTTTCGTAATTATTCATTATTAATTATAAATTATTAATTAAACGTGGTTGTTTTTCCCAATTGCAAAATAAATATCGGGCTGCAGGTAACCGGAAAAAGAGAAGATGGTTTTCATGATCTTGAGACGGTCTTTTACCCGCTGGCAATAAAAGATGCATTGGAGATCGTACCGGCAACAGGTACAAGCTCGCCTGTTTCTTACACTTCTTCGGGAAATGAAATTGATGGTAACATCGATGATAACCTTTGCGTACGTGCTTATTATTTACTCAAAAAAGATTTCCCTTTACTGCCACCGGTGCAAATGCATTTACACAAAGCCATACCATCGGGGGCCGGATTGGGCGGCGGTTCGGCAGATGCGGCATGCACGCTTCAGTTGCTGGCAAAACTTTTTGAGTTAGCCATTCCTGATGAACGGCTAGCAGGATATGCATTACAGCTAGGTAGCGATTGCCCGTTTTTTTTGGTGAACAAACCGGCGATCGGAAAAGGCCGCGGGGAAAACCTGGAGCCCGTTTCGCTTGACCTGGGCCGTTACAATATCCAGGTGGTACACCCGGGCATACATGTAAATACCGGGCAGGCTTTTTCTTTGCTGCGCAAAGATGGGTCGAAACATACCGATCTCCGGGCAGCCATCGAAAACCCGGTGGAAACATGGAAAGAACAGATTTTCAATGATTTTGAAACACCTGTCTTTGCTACTTATCCCGAAATAAAAAAGATTAAAGATTATCTCTACGATATCGGCGCCCTCTATGCTTCATTGAGCGGCAGCGGCAGCAGCGTATTCGGCATTTTTGCAGAAGGGCGCAAACCGGCCGTGAATTTTCCGGCGCATTACTTTTGTAAATTGGTTTAAAACCATATCTTCGTCCCATCAAAAATATTTCTGCCATACCAGCATTCCTGAGATCCAACCTGGATCTGCTCAACCATCGAAGATAATAGCTACCTTCTTTTGAATACGTATGCCTTTTCGTATTCAGTTTTTCTAAATGATATAAAAATCGCGAAGCCGGCACACTTCACTATACATTCACCCATTCACCCATTCACCCATTCACTCATGCAATCAACTATCCAGGCATCAGCCAATACGCAATATTTTTTAGACCTCGAAGACAGGTACGGGGCACACAATTATCATCCCCTGCCCGTTGTGATGAAAAAAGCGAAAGGCGTACATTTCTGGGATGTGGATGATAAACAATATTATGATTTCCTGAGTGGCTACTCGGCGGTAAACCAGGGGCATTGCCACCCGGTGATCCTCGATGCATTGCTGCAACAGGCACAGACACTAACGTTGACTTCAAGAGCTTTTTACAACGACCAGTTAGGTGAATACGAAAAATTTATCACCAGCTATTTTGGTTACGATAAAGTATTGCCTATGAATACAGGTGTTGAAGCCGTGGAAACCGCCCTGAAACTCAGCAGGAAATGGGGTTATGAAGTAAAGGGGATCGAAGCCGATCGGGCAAAGATCGTTGTCTGCAGCAGCAATTTTCATGGGCGCACATTGGGTGTAATTTCTTACAGCACCGACCCTACGGCCACTAAAAACTATGGGCCTTTCCTCGCAGGTTTTGAAGTGATACCGTTCAACGACCTGGTGGCTTTGGAAAAAGCATTGCAGGATAAAAATGTAGCCGCATTTTTATTTGAACCTATACAGGGCGAAGCGGGCGTAGTGGTTCCCGATGATGGATACTATACCGGGGTGCGGGCGCTTTGCTCCCAACATAATGTGTTGATGGTGGCCGACGAGATCCAGAGCGGGCTTTGCCGCACCGGAACTATGTTGGCGGTGGATATTGAAAATGTGCGCCCCGATATCGTCATACTCGGTAAAGCACTGAGTGGCGGCGTATTGCCGATCAGCGCCGTGCTGGCCGACGATACCATCATGCTCACCATTAAGCCGGGCGAACATGGCAGCACCTATGGCGGCAACCCGCTGGCGTGTAAAGTAGCGGTTGCAGCGCTCATGGTTTTGAAAGAAGAAAATATGGCTGCTAATGCGGAAGCCATGGGCAAAATTTTCAGGAGCGAACTCGAAAAACTGAATTCACCACACATAAAAACAATCCGGGGACGGGGTCTGCTGAATGCGATCGTGATCCGCCACGAAAACCCGGAAGCCGCATGGGAACTATGTTTGCAGCTCAAGGAAAACGGATTGCTGGCCAAACCTACTCATGGCGATAAGATACGATTCGCCCCACCACTGGTGATCACTGAAGAACAGATCATGGATTGTGTGGGGATCATTGCAAAAAGCCTGGAGAATCTGTGATCTGAGATCTATGATCTATGATATCTTTCGACTGGAATATTTTCCAGGAAATGGAAGTACTCTACTACTTAAGAAATCATAGATCATAGATCATACATCATAGATTCTTTATCTTTGCATCATGTCACAAACTACTCCCCACCCTCACGAAGAAAAACACCTCAGAAGTTCCGACATGCTCCGGGATGTGGTGATCGGTATGAGTGATGGGCTTACGGTTCCGTTTGCACTGGCCGCGGGCTTGAGTGGCGCGGTTTCCAACAGCAGTATCATTGTGATTGCCGGCATTGCGGAGATTGTGGCAGGTAGTATAGCGATGGGGCTGGGCGGTTATTTGTCGGGCAAGACCGAGCAGGATCATTACCACAGCGAGGTGAAACGTGAAGAATACGAAGTGGAACATATGCGCCATGAGGAACTTTCCGAAACAAAAGATTTTTTTGCCAACATCGGTTTGAGCGAAGCGGTACAACAGCAGGCTACCGAAGAGATCGCACAGGATAAAAAACGCTGGGTGGACTTCATGATGAAATATGAGCTTGGCCTGGAAAAACCTGACCCGAAACGTGCCACCAAAAGCGCCCTCAACATCGGCATCTCTTATATCATCGGCGGTATCATTCCGCTATCTCCTTATTTTTTCATTTCCAGCACACAGGAAGCCTTGAAATATTCCGTCATCGCTACCCTTATCTGCCTGTTCATTTTCGGTTATTTCAAAAGCAGGATCACCGGCATGAACCCGTGGTGGGGGGCGCTGAGAGTGACGTTGATAGGGGCTGTTGCGGCTGGAGCGGCCTTTGGGGTGGCGAAGATATTTTCCAATTAAACCCCGGCGGTTTCGAAGACCTCCCTGGTTTTTCAGCGTTTTATCAATTCAATAAACAACTCCGTGCCTGCCCTCGGGCCAATAGAATTGTAGCAGGGTGCCATTTTATGGATATCAAATTTATCTTTGAATAATGGCTCATACTCCCCTTGTGTTCCGCCAAATGGCGGGCCGCCTTCAAAATCCCTGTTGAATAACACTCCGGCCAGCCTGCCATTTTCATTCAACAGCTCCGCCATTTTATTTACATAATTTTCGCGTAGCGATGGGTCAAGTGCACAAAAGAATGTCTGTTCCAGTATGAGGTCGAATTTTTCATCCAGCTCAAAAAAATCACCGCAGATCACATCCAGTTCTTTACCAACAAAATCTTTCAGTTTTTCTTTTACAGCAGCCACGGGGAATGGCGAAATATCGATGAGTGTTACATTTGTAAACCCCTTCTGCAACAGGTATTCCGCTTCATAAGCATTACCACAGCCGGGAATCAAAACCCGCAGGTCTTTATCAGTCAGCCCATCCACATACCTTTTGATCGGGCCCGAAACATACCCGATATCCCAGCCGGTATCGTTTTGAGAGTAACGGGTATCCCAGTAGTTTTTATCTAACATAATTTGAATGGATAATTTGATAATGGATAATGGAACTAAGCGTAAAAACTCCCGATTCAGTATTGTAATTTCAAAATGTAAGAATTATCAATTATCAATTATCCACTATGTCTTCACATGATGTTTATTATTGATCCTGATATTGTCCACCGTCCACTCAACTGTCCGCTGATACGGATGTTTTCGCACAGGGCAATCGCCTTTGTGGCAGATCGGACAACTAAATTCCAGGCAGCCATCGGAGTGCACAAATAGCTCTACCGATTCGCCATAATCTTTTTTTACCAGCGCCGATAATTCATCGATCTCATGATGCGCTTCATGCACATTGAAATACCAGGGAACAGTCAGGTGGCAGTCGAGATGCAGGATTGCGCCGTATTTGATGATGCGTACATTATGCAGATCCACCCAATTGATCCGTCTTTGTTTATTGAGCGTATTCACAAGGTTTTTGAGCAATTCGTCATCCGCTTCATCCATGATACCGGCCACCGAGCTACGTATGATCCGCACACCTGTGTAGATGATGAACAGCGCAAATAAAATTGCGACAGCGCTATCTACCCAACCTATTTTGGTAAAATACAATAAGATCAACCCTATGATGATCCCCCCGGTAGTATAAGTATCTGTCTGCAAATGTTTACCGCTCGATACCAATGCCAGCGAATTATTTTTTCTGCCGATACGCACGCAGACCAATCCCGCTATGTAATTTACAATCGCCGTCACGCCTACCAACAGGATACCATAATCCAGTTTTTTTACCTCATGCACCACAAACAGGTTTCGCCCCGCTTCATATACAATGAATACACCCGCCAACGCTATGCAGGTTCCTTCTACCGCCGCGGAAATGAATTCGGCTTTTCCATGCCCGTAAGGATGATCGATGTCACGGGGCTTGGCCGAAATATGCAGGCTGTAAAGCCCGATGAGTCCGGCCACCACATTTACGATACTTTCCAATGCATCCGTTAGGATGGCCACCGAATTGGTGAGGTACCAGGCGGTGATCTTGATCAGGAAAAGTACAATGGAGATGCCTGCTATTAACCGTTGAACCTTAAAATTTTGCCGTGCTGTATCCAAGATGAGAGATTGAAGGGCAAAAATAGCGGAATATGTGTAATGGATAACGGAATAATGGACAATGGATAATGTTTTCGAATGGAAATGTCTGTAGGTTTAGGAAGAATCTTCAATTAGAAATCATTATCCATTATCCATTAACTAATTATCCATTAATTATTTTCTATTCTCCATTATCCATTACATTTGTGCCACAAAAAACTACCATATGGATTTTCAATTTTCAGAAGAACAGTTGATGATACAGCAGGCTGCCCGTGATTTTGCCCAGAACGAGTGTTTACCGGGTGTGATCGAAAGGGATGAGTTGCAAAAATTCCCGAAAGAACAGATAGAAAAACTTGCCGACCTCGGCTTCATGGGTATGATGGTTAAACCGGAATACGGAGGCAGCGGATTAGACACCATCAGTTATGTACTGGCGATGGAAGAGATCAGCAAAGTGGATGCGAGTGTAAGCGTTTGCGTTAGTGTGAACAACAGCCTCGTTTGTTATGGCCTGCAGGAATATGGTACGGAAGAACAAAAACAAAAATACCTGGTTCCGCTGGCGCAGGGAAAAAAAGATGGCCAACTGCACATCGGCGCATTTCTGCTGAGCGAACCGGAAGCCGGCAGTGATGCTACTTCACAAAGAACCACTGCGGAAGATAAAGGTGATCATTATTTATTGAATGGAACTAAAAACTGGATCACGAATGGTAACAGCGCAAGCACTTACCTGGTGATAGCCCAAACCGACATCAGTAAAGGCAGCCGTGGCATCAATGCATTCATTGTAGAAAAAAGCTGGCCGGGCGTTACTGTCGGGGCCAAAGAAAATAAACTGGGTATCCGCGGGAGCGATACGCACACCATCATGTTTACGGATGTGAAAGTTCCAAAAGAAAACCGCATCGGCGAAGATGGTTTCGGATTTAAATTTGCCATGAAAACTCTGGCCGGCGGCCGTATCGGTATCGCTGCGCAGGCATTGGGTATCGCCAGCGGCGCTTATGAACTGGCGTTGGCCTATAGCAAACAACGCAAGGCTTTTGGTACCGAGATCATGAATCACCAGATCATCCAGTTCAAACTGGCGGATATGGCAACCAGGATCGAATGTGCCCGTTTGCTTTGCCTGAAAGCCGCATACGAAAAAGATCAGAACCTTGATTATACATTGAGCGGCTCCATGGCTAAAGTTTTCGCCAGTGAAACAGCCATGTGGACTGCTACGGAAGCCGTGCAGGTACATGGTGGTTATGGTTTTGTAAAAGAATACCATGTAGAACGCCTCATGCGTGACGCCAAGATCACCCAGATATATGAAGGTACCAGCGAGGTACAGCGTATCGTGATCAGCAGGTCGATCCTGAAGTAATTTGCATACTAAAATAATAAGGATGTGCAAATGAGTCATTTCGTTTGCACATTTTTTTTTAAAAAGTTTAGAGATCAGGGTTTAGAGTTTAGAGAAAAAAACTCACTCGCCTCTAAACCCTAATCTCTAAACTCTAAACTCAATGGCAGTAATTGAAATCGTAAATCTCAAAAAACAATACGCCGGCAAATACGTCCTGCAGGGTATCAACCTGAGCATCGATGCCGGACAGGTGGTAGGTTACATCGGGCCGAATGGTGCCGGAAAAAGTACGACCATCAAGATCATCGCTGGTATCACCGATGAGTTTGAAGGTGATGTATCCGTGTTTGGAATGGATGTACGCAGGCATGCGCTGGAGATCAAACAACGGATCGGCTATATTCCTGAGCAGGCTGCTATTTACGATGTACTCACCCCAATCGAATACCTGCGTTTCATAGGGAGATTGTATGGCCTGAGTGAAGAGGTGATCGGTACAAAATCATGGGAACTGCTGCGGTTATTTGAATTATCCGACAAGGCTGAAACCCGCATGAATACTTACAGCAAAGGGATGAAACAAAAAGTATTGCTCATCAGCGGGCTGATACATAACCCTGAAATAATATTTCTGGATGAGCCGCTCAGCGGACTGGATGCCAATGCCGTGATACTCGTCAAAGAAATTTTATCGCAATTGAAACAGAGCGGTAAAACGATCTTTTATTCTTCCCACATCATGGATGTGGTGGAAAAGATCAGCGACCGTATTGTTATCATCGACAAAGGTGCCGTAGTGGCCGATGGAAGTTTTGAAAGCCTGCAACAACAGGCGCACCAGGGAACGCTGGAGAATATTTTTACTTCCCTTACCGGCGGCGATCAGCAGAATACCAGTACTGCCAAAGAATTCATCAATGTATTAAACAGCTGATATGGACAAACTGATATTAAAAGTGCTGCTTGGTATCATCCATGTGTTTACAAAAAAAGATGTGGACTTCGACCGGCTGAAGATCATTGCAGAAACGAAGATACTGATGGACAGGCGCCGCAGCCCGGCCAACTATCGCCAGAAACAACGCAAGGAAATAAAGAACCCATTGCTCATCACGTTGGTGATGTACGGTTTGCTGGGGCTTTTCATGGCGATGGTGATACTTGCAAGATTTCCTTTGCTCCTTGGCCTGGCAACTTTTCACGCCTATCTTTTATTCATGATGGCAATGACCCTGGTGACGGATTTCAGCAGCGTATTGCTCGACACTACCGACAATGTGATCATACTCCCGAAGCCTGTAAGCAGCCGGACGCTTTTCCTGGCAAGGGTTGTACATATTTTAGTATACCTCCTCCAATTCACGATCGCGCTGGCGATATTCCCACTGATTGCAATATTCATCAAATTCGGTATCATCACCGGCCTGGTCAACATTGTGATGGTTTTACTTACAGTAGCATTCTCGGTATTCATCACATACCTGTTATACGCCTTCATCCTTCGCTTTGCAAATGAACAGAAAGTAAAAGATATCATCAGCTATTTCCAGTTATTCATGACGATCTTTTTCGCGATCGGCTTCCAGGTATTTCCACGGATGATCAATCTCAACAGCATTCAGCTGAGTTTCGCATTGCATTGGTATTCCTATCTCGCTCCTCCCATCTGGATGGCCGTGGCTACCGAAGCTTTTCATGACCTGAATTTCGACCAGGTACATTTACTCATGCTGGCATGCGCTTTCATCATTCCCATCGCCACTGTATGGCTGATGATAAAATTCCTGGCGCCCTCATTTTCCCGCAAACTCGCGGCACTTAACAACAATACAGAAGTAACCAAAAAAACTGCTGCCGGAGAAAAAGCAGGCAAAGACATTTCAGAAAAAATATCTCCGCTGGTCTGCACGACAGGAATTGAAAAAGCAGGCTTTGAACAGACATGGAAGATAACGGGAAGGGATAAAGGCTTTCGGATGCAGTTCTACCCCAGCCTGGCTTACATCCTGGTGTTCATTTTCATCATTGTATTCAATAGCGGGAAAAATTTTACTGCTACCTGGCATAATTTACCCGATACAAAAAGGTTTCTTGCTTTTATTTATTTACCAATGATGAGCATCATATCGAGCCTCCCCATCGTGGCGTTCAATGACAATTATGTAGCAGCATGGGTTTATCAAAGTACACCGCTTACAAACCCCGGTGAAGTGATCACCGGAATGTTGAAATCATTATTAATAAAATTCCTGGTACCCATTTATGTAGTAATGTTTACAGCATGTTATTATGTATGGGGCGCTGCCATAATCGATGATTTTATTTTAGGGTTCTTCAACAATGCCTTTATATTTTTGCTGATGGCCTATCTGTCGGATCATTATTTACCATTCTCCCGGCAGGCGAATATCAAAATGCAGACAGGCAAACTGATACGTATGGTGATGCAGTTGATCATCATCGGCCTGCTGGTATTTGCTCATTACTCCGCATTGAAAATATATTGGTTACCATCCGCACTCATTCCTCTTTCAGCTTTTGGAGGATATATATTATTAAGAAGTATCAAAAGATTACCGTGGTCAAAAATAGCGATCTGATATGGCAGTAAATATAACAGCATATAAGGAAATTGTAAATGAATTAACGGCAAAGAACGTAACACTGGTGGCCGTTTCCAAGTTCAAGAGTGCAGAAGATATCATGCAATTGTATGAACTCGGGCAACGTGATTTCGGTGAAAATTTTGTGCAGGAATTGCTACTCAAGCAAGAGGCTTTACCAAAAGATATCCGCTGGCATTTCATCGGGCATCTGCAGAGCAATAAGGTAAAATACATCGCACCTTTTATTCATCTCATCCATGGTGTTGATAGTAAAAAGTTATTGGCAGAAATAAACAAACAGGCTGCTAAACTGGACAAGCAGATCCATTGCCTGCTGCAGGTATACATTGCCGAAGAAGAAACGAAGTTTGGTTTTGATCTACACGAATTAGGCGAATTACACGAATTGCACGAATTATCGAATATAAAGATCCAGGGTTTGATGGGTATGGCATCCTTTTCGAATGATGAACTCAAAATAAAAAAAGAATTCAGCAATCTTAAAAATGCTTTTGACCGTGCAAACCAACTTTCAACTTTCAACCATCAACTTTCAACCCTCTCCATGGGAATGAGTGGCGATTACAAAATTGCTGTTGAATGCGGAAGCACGATGGTGCGCATCGGCAGCCTGCTGTTCGGTAGCCGCAACCAGCCGGTGCAATGACGGGTGAGTTGATCATATTGTGTACAGCCGCGTTCTTTGCTGGTTTCATCGATTCGATTGTGGGTGGCGGAGGGCTGGTGCAAACGCCCGCAACGTTGGTAGTACTTCCTCAATATCCTGTTGCTACCTTGCTTGGCACTACAAAGATCCCGGCATTCATCGGCACTTCCATGGCTGCTTTTCAATATGCCAAACGGGTGATGCTGCAATGGAAACTTTTACTCTGGATGTGCTCCATCGCTTTACTCATGGCAATGGCGGGCTCGGCTACTGTTGCAAGGATCAGCAATAGTTTCATGAAACCGATGATCTTCATCATACTGATTGCTGTAGCGGTATACACATTTGCGAAAAAAGATTTTGGCTCGGCAGTCAGTAAAACTATTTCCGACAGAGAACAACTGATCTATGGAAGTATTTTCGCGGTCGTGGTGGGTTTTTACGATGGCTTCATCGGCCCGGGCGCCGGAAGTTTCCTGTTGTTGTTTTTCATTACAACACTCGGCTTCGATTTTCTGAAAGCCAGTGCTCACGCCAAGTTTGTCAACCTTGCTACCAATATGGGCTCGATCCTTTATTTCAGCGCCAGCGGACATATCCTCTACAAATTCGCTTTACCCATGGCTGCTTTCAATTTCGCCGGATCATACTTTGGTTCACGGTTAGCGATTCTGAAAGGGAATAAATTTATCAGGGTATTTTTTCTTTTGGTAGTGCTCGGCACGATCATAAGGTTTGGCTATGATATTTTTTTCAGGTAAAATAAATGCAATTAAACTAATGAGGAATCTATTAATTTTATTTTTTGCCATATCAATTTATTCATGCACACATGGCAATGACGAATGGAAAACTCTATGGAGTAAACATGAAAACGGTATCGGAACTCATATCCCCGACAGCATAGCCCCTTAGAACACCTTACGGTCATCTATCATAACTCTTTGTAAAATCAGACCGTTTTTATATTATTCCGTCAACCAAAACTATCAATTGTCAACTATCGGCTCCACCAGTAGTATACTTTTTTAGCAGTATCAACCGGTACATCATTCTGAAGATAATCTGGTAAAACAATATCTGACTTAAACATATCCTCAGCCCTCCGACGTATTTTTTTTCGGAGGTTCCTGTAAGCTACACAGGGATGTTCCCATATTTCCTCGATGACATTATATATTATGTGATCTTTGTCGGGCATGCAATTTTCCAAAGGAAGCCGTGTCAGCAAATTATCCAGCATCTTCGCACTTGAATCTGATTGCTGCGCAACCAAAGCTTTGATAAAATCTTCCGGATCAGCCCTGTCATAATAGGCTCCTGAAAAACCATTCCGGCTATGGCCGGTATACTTAAAGAAACTCCTGCGGTAATATTCGCGTAGCACGTCAAAATATGCCGTATCGGGGAACTCCCCGATCAGCCTGAGCGAAACATGACTCAGTTGCCAGCAGTTTTCCATCATTTTCTTTTTGATAACATCGATATCTTGTCTCTTCTTAAATTTTGCCAGGCCATAAAGGGCAAATTCCACTTCTCTGAATTTTGTTTCAAAACCATAGACTGAAATATCCCTTAATCTGGTGGCCATATTCTTAATGATGGAATAATACTTTTCCTGCGGCTGGATCATTTCAAGAATGAAATAGGCAGACCACAGGTAGTTGTGTTGCTGCAATACTTTTTCTATGGTTTCATCTCTCTTCGCCTTGCTTTCCCAGGTGGAATACAACAAAATATTGTCAGAGACCCTGTATTCCGCAACGCCAAATTCGCCATCATCTACCTGGACGAATGCCGTATCGTCTAGGTGGCCCATCACCACATCAAACTGATCGAATGATTTTCTTTTCAGCATTTCTGCAAAAGCAGAAGACCTTAACACGGGATGTTCGGATTGGCTGAGACGAATCAGTTCGTTATCCGTAGCCATATGCCTGAGTGCACTGTCAGAATACATGACGATACCTTTTGAAACTATTTTTTCAAGATATGGCTGCAAAGCAGGGCGGAAATCCCTTATGGCATAATGATATCCAGTATCTGGATTGCACGACCATAGTATCAATGGCAAAAGAATAAGCTGTAATTGTTGTAAAATACTCTTATGCCTGAATAAATTTTTTAGCGGCAAGAATCTGTATTGCATAGATGGCTTTTTTAAAGATCATATTGCATCAAGCAGCCGGTTGAGCCCTTCCAGTTTTTCATCTAAGCGCTTGCTTATAAATCGAAGCGCTTCTATTTCTACAACCAGTTTATCGATCATGCTTTGGGGCGCCTGCTTTAGTGTACGTCTTATATCTGATTCTGCTTTTTTTATGGAGAATAACTCGCCTTTTGTCAACGTGCTGATAACCCGTAAGTGACTGATCAGCGCCAGTGACATTTGAGCGTTGGTACGCTTTTCCTGCAGTGGCTCCAGTTTACGCTGCAGGGTCTGTAATTTGTACGCACAATCTTTACCGTATTTAAAAAGATCATTTTTCGTTTTCTGGTATTCCTGCTTCATAAACCTGGAATAATCCCCCGCATTATACGATGTTTCAGCTGACGGAGCATTTTCCGCGATATGTTCCAGTTCCCTGAATTTTTCCATCGCCCTGCCTGGCAATGCCCTTTTGCCGGTTTCTGCTAAGGCAAGTTGGGCCAGGTTAACATCCAGCAAGGTGGCCGCCACCTGCTGTGTAAATCCATAACGTGACCGAAGCGCTTTTAAACTTTCCATATGACGATATTTATATTATAAATATAATGTTATAAAACGACTTGTTATAATTTTATTTTATAACATTACAATTTATAACATTCGGGGATTTATTTGACTCTTTAAAAGAATGATGAGATTTGAATTCCAGAAGTAATATTTCTTTCTTTTTGTTAAAATTTCCCAATCTTTCCTATGCAATCCCCCGCCTTCTTGCATCCATTGGCCAAATTATAATAACTTTATCCCAATTCATTTATATATGAACATCTCAAAAAATTTCGAATCCGAAAAAAACAGGAAGGCGTTAATATACACCGGCATCATTTGCGGGGCTTTGCTGTTGCTCTTCATCCTCATCAGCTGGAAGATAGTGCCTCCGGTAGAACCAGTGCCGCTCGACCTGATTGAGGTCAACCTCGGTAATGAAAGCGAAGGATTCGGTGATGTGCAGCCGCTGATTAAAGGCGACAAAGGCCTCAAAAACCAGGATGAATCCGACAATGTAAAACAAACTGCTCCTCCACAACAGGAAGATGAAAAAGTGACTCCCGATGACAATGCGGAAACTGATGCGGCGCCGGTAACCAAAACGGAGACAAAAAAAGTGATCAAACCATCACCGGTTATCACACCTACAAAGCATGTAGTAGTGCCTACTCCAAAACCGGCCAAGGCTAAATATGAAATGACTGGTGGCACGAAACCCAGTAATGGCAATAACGCTACAGAAGATAATGGCTATAAAAAACAGGGAACCGACCCGAATGGAAATGGTGATAACGGTTTGCCCAATGGCAATAAAGACGCTTATGGTAACAATCCCGGTGGAAAGACCGGCGGAAAAGTAGCGCCACCAAGAATTACACGTTATTATTCGTTCAATGGTGATCTTCCTAAAGCTACCATTTTCGCCCTGGTGAATGTTTCGGGAGGAAGGGGTACTTTGATAAAACTGGTAAAACCCAGTACCAGCTTCGAAAGCCGCTATGCCGACGCTGTAAGGAATTACCTGCGAAATATGGAATTCGACAAAAGCCAGGAAGGAACAACCACCGTTCCATTTAATTTTAATGTAAAATAATAAACGCTGATTAAAAATGATTTCGCGGATAACGCAGCTCATTTATAAAAAATGCGGTTTGTAAGACAATTCAACTTCTTACAAACCGCATTATCAATTATCCATTATCCATTATCAGTTATCAGTTATCCATTATCAACTATCCACTAAAATATCTTTTTTCTCTGTATCTTTTTATGAATTCCGTTGATCTCCTGCACCGCTGCGGATGCATACCACTGAATATATTCCGCATCAAACAGGCCGGCTTTCACCGCAGGATCAGTAGCCACCAGTGACTTCGCTTCTTCTACTGTGGATACATTAAAAATAAAAAGCCCCCGGTAATTGAGCTCATTCTTTTCAAAAGGCCCTGCCAGTGACAATTTCCCTTCATCTGCCAGGCGGATGATGTTATTGATATGCCCTTTGAATAAACTGTCTCTGTCGGCTTTGGGGAGATCTTTAACAGGACCTGTTTTAAGGATCACCAATACATACATTTTCATGCCACGCTCGTCGGCATTTAACTTTTTTGCCAGAATAGAATCGTAGGCATTTTCCTGAGCAGATGCTCGTACGCTGAGGAGGAGCAAGGTGAAGAAGAGGATTTTTTTCATGATGAGATCTTTTGAATTAATAATGAATAATTAATAGTGAATAATTAATAGTGAATAATTCTTTCAATTGCAATAACTATATACATCGGATAATCTTTAGAATCCGGGGCATAATCAATTATTAATTATTAATTATTTTACGGTGTTTCTAATCCCCAATCCCTTCCCTTATCAACCGCTGGTACTCCCTCTGTAATCCATCTTGCCGGTTTGGCACCTTTGAGGTAATAATCGAAAAATTGCGCCAGCCTTACAGAAAGGTCTTTACGGTTCTTTCTTTCCACCAGATTGTGATCTTCACCATTGTATTCAAGCATCCAGACTTTTTTGCCCAACCTGCGCAAAGCAGTAAAATATTCAATCCCCTGGTACCACGGCACGGAGCCATCCGCATCGTTGTGCATCAGCAGTAAAGGAGTCTTTACTTTGTCGGCATAAAACAACGGTGAATTTTTGATGTACAGATCCTGGCGTTGCCATAAAGTAGCGCCGATCCTGCTTTGAGTTTTCTCGTATTGAAACTGCCTGTTGAGGCCTGTTCCCCAGCGTATACCACCATAAGCACTCGTCATGTTTGCCACAGGCGCACCTGCTCCCGCGGCCCTGAACATATTGGTACGGGTGATGAGGTAAGCTACCTGGTAGCCTCCCCAGCTTTGTCCCTGTATAGCCATCCTGGTACTATCAATGAACGGCATTTTGGCCAGGAATTTTGCAGCGCTAACCACGCTGTTGTAAGCGCTCTGCCCGGGCTCACCGGTTTTGTAATAAATATTAGGGTCGAATACGATGTATTCATTGCTCACAAAATATGGAATGTTGACTGTCGAAGCGCTTGGTGCCGGGACCTTATAACTGAACAACCCGTCGGTATTGCGTTCGTAGAAATAAAAGATGACAGGATATTTTTTCTTAGGGTCAAAATTCTGCGGCTTGTATAAAATACCTTCGCTCATTTTTCCATCAAACATTTTCCAGCGTACAAGCTCTGCCGTTAGCCAGTTATAGGCGTCCTGCTGTGCTGCAATATCCGTAAGCTTTACCGGATTTCTGAGGTCTGCACCGGCATATAATTCCGAGGCCGCGATGCTTGTTTTCTGCAACAGATAAATATTGGCGTTATCTGCTTTCAATGTGCTCAGGTAAGCATTCGGACCAGTGACAATCTCTGTGGGATCCGCTGTTTCATTTACTTTTTTTATAAAAAAACCATTGAATTTATTCACTTTGTTCAACGACTGGAGCAGGATGGTTTCATCCTTATCGATGAACCGTTTTTCCTGGTCGAGGCGTACATAATTAAACTCCGTCTTGTTCTTTTTACCATAGCCGTTGGTGATGTTTTTCGGGGAAACCGCTCCTGATGGGTCTACCTGCCAGATATCGAATTCATCTTTGATCAAAAAATACTGATCATCCGTAGTCCAGCCGATCGTTCCGGCAGGAGATGGGAAATCAGGCACATCGTTTTCGGTATCGTATAAAGGTTCTTTGATCTTGTCCGTAATATTTTTTATTATACCCGTTGTTACATTATAAGTGAAATAGTCTTTCTTTTCCGGATTGTACCAGTATACATATTTACCATTCGGCGATGCCTGGAAAAATCCGTTATTATTGGCAAGGATAATTTTGCGCTGGCCATTACTTGTATTCACAACATAGGCGGTATACTTCTGGCGGCCTTCCCATTGCGATGCGATCCTGTTGCCACGGGTGCTCTGAGCCAGCGCCCAATCGGCATTCCCTTCATTTACGGTAGAAACGTTTTCAGCATCAAAAGCACCGATCTGGATCATTCCCGGCTGTCCGATGTTGATCACAGATACGTAACTGCGCTTCTGCTCCTGGGCGAGCTGCCTCAGTTGCTGCGGCTGCAGGTAATCATCGTTGTAATGCCACACATCGAGTCTCGCCAGTTCAAAATCTACCAGGTTGGTATCTTTCGCCGGCTGGACCGGCGATACGCCAAAAAATAATTTGCTGCCATCTTTACTGAAATCCATCCAGGCATTCTCACTAACGGTATAGCCTAACTGCATTCCGGGTGTATTCTTATCGGATAAGGCAATAGCCGAATCTTTGCCATTGCTGTAATACCAGAGTTTGTAGAATTTCTGCAAGGCCTTTGTGCTGCTGTCACGCTCCGCAACAAACCCTAGCTGATTGCCTGCTTTATCAAATACAAAATTTCTGGCGTCGTTAAAACCTTTCATGACCGTATCGATCCTGGATGTGGCCAACTCATATAATAGTACCAGTTGTTTGCTGTTGCTATCCTTCGCATTCTTTGTTATTTCAAGCAACAGTTTCGTTCCTTTTTCATCAAATAAATATTCGCTCACGCGTGCAAATGTTTTGCTCTTATTACCGCTAAGCTCACGGATAACCAGGTCTGTACCTTCCGTTGCAGCACCACCCGGAGCATCATCTCCTTCTGCATCGGTGAGCGATTGTTCGAGTAGCAGATCATCCGCTTTTTTATAAATTTCTTTCACCGCTTTTTGAGCAGCCACGATCACTTCTTCTTTTTCAATTTTACCTTTTACAGAATCGATGGACCTGCGGATCACAGAATCTGCCAGCTTTGTCAGCATATCTATCCTCAACTTCAATGAATCAGGTGAAAGTTTTTTCTTCGAGGTATCCGGCAGTGCTTTTTCCATCTGGTAAGCCACCCAGCCAAAACCTTTTTTAGCCGTTTTATAAGATTTGATCCTCGCGATCTTCGTTACGCTATCTGCCCCAAGCGTTACGATCGCGAGCGAATCTTTCGGCATTTCATCCGGCTTTTTCTTTTTGATCCGTGCCTGGCGTGTATCCTGGTAGACCGGCTTAATTTTGAAGATTGCAAAACGACTGTCTTCTGTTATCACAGCACTATATCCACGTGGCACTGCGAGTTTATAATTGGTAGAAAGATTTTTGATCACCAGTTCACCATCCCCCTCCTGCGCATTGATCGTATACAATACATATTTACCATCGTTGCTGATGGTACGCTCGCCTGCCGATTTCCAGTTGTCGTATACGGAATGATCGATCGGTCTTTTAACCTGCCCCGAAACAATTGCAGAGATCAATAATAAAACAGGAAGAAATATCTTGTGCATAACCAGAAAGTTTTGCCTAAAGATATTAAAAGAGAGCGGAAATTGTTTACCGTTCATAATCCTGTAGGTACATGCCTTTGACGCGTACTTCGCCGTACGCGTCAAAGGCATGTACCTACACAATTTTGTTGAAGCGGAGGTTGCGCCTGTTCTCCACCTGCCGTAAGATCACGAGTGTGATCACCATCCACATGAATCCCATGCAGAATCCCGCGATCACATCGCTGGCATAATGCACGCGAAGATAGATCCGGCTGATACCTACGAGTAGTGTTACCAATATAAAAATTATAACGGCGAGGTATCTTTTCCAACCCTTGAACCGGGATTTGTAAATAAGATAGATCACTATCCCAAAAAATGTAAAACTCATGAAAGCATGGCCGCTCGGGAAACTCAGCCCCTTCACTTCATGAAGCAAAGGCATATCCGGCCTTGGGCGCCTGAACAACATTTTCAGGCCGAACATTACGCATAAACTGCTCAATGAAACCACGGCAACCCTGATGCCATTCCAGTTATTTTTTCTTACAAAAAAATAATAGGCCATCAACAGAATAAAAGCGGGTATTAAAAAATATTGCGAGCCCAGCAGCGTAAAGAATTCCATGATGGAAGTATTCTTATCAGAAACATGCTGCTTCAGATAAATGAATATACGCTGATCGAAAGAATTCTTCTTTAAGAAGAAAATTCTTTTAATAAAAAAAACTACAATTACTAGTGCGACTAAAAAAGATATCATGGTCGCACATATCTTGAATGTGATAGTACGCTTCTTTTTTTGTGTGACAGTATGATATGGCTGTTGCAGTTCGGGCATATTCGGTCTATCGATCCGGCTGTGATAATGTTTTGAAGCTAAAAGGCATGGAGAAAATATCATACCAATGCATTTTTTAACCCCATTGTTATTCCTCAATAAAACCCCATGAAGCCCTGAGTTCCGCCATGTGAGCGGGTTCCAGGCGGGCAGACTCATAATGCCCCGCGATTGTTTTTTGCCGGAAGGCTTCATAAACACTGACAGCACACGCTACAGAAATATTGAGCGATTTAATGATGCCCACCTGTGGAATAATGAAGTTTCCATCGGCCAACCCGATAATCTCGTCGCTGCACCCGCTATGCTCATTGCCAAATACCAGCGCTACTTTTTGCGTAAGATCAAGTTCGTAAAGGCCAACGGCATCAGTGCTGAGGTGGGTGGTATATATCTTATCAAAACGTTTGCGAAGCTCTGCAAAACAGGTAGCGGCATCTGTAAACTGGTGTACCGTCAGCCATTTGGCTGCGCTGGAAGAACTTTTGGCTCCCCATTTTTTATGGTTCTCTATTTTCGAATTGAGTATGTAGATGTCTTGTATCCCCACTGCATCGCAGGTGCGCATTACTGCTGAAATATTATGCGGGTCTGCCACATTTTCCAATACCACGGTAAGCCCTGGCTGCCTTTTTACCAAAACATTCGTCAGGCGTTCATTTCTTTCTGGAGTCATGTTGCGAAAATCTGCATAAACTACCTTTCATCAAAATATTTTTTGCGTCAGCAGATCATTCCATACATTTAACGATAAATCATTCCAACATGAAAAAGTTAGCTTTCTATGCCATCAGCTGCTGTTTGCTGGCATCCTGCAACAATGCAGACAAAGGAAAGGACGGTTCCAAACCTGATATCCTTGCTGCCAACCTCGACTCGACCGTGAGCCCGGGAGAAGATTTTTTTCAATACGCCAATGGCGGATGGATAAAACGCACGCCAATCCCCGGAGCCGAAAGTGGCTGGGGAATCGGCAACATGGTGCAGGATGAAATATATGAAAGGCTGAAGAAGATCAATGAAGATGCTGCAAAAGAAAAAGCGGCGGCGGGAAGTATCTCACAAAAGATTGGCGATTATTGGAAAAGCGGGATGGATAGCGCAGCAATAGAAAAAGCAGGTTTATCGCCTTTGCAGGCCGATCTTAAAGCAATTGATGCTATCAGTAATACAGATCAACTGATCGCTACGGCTGCCAATCTTCATAAAAAATCTGTTGGCGGATTTTTCGGGACTTACGTAGGGCAGGATGATAAAAACAGTGAAGTGATGGCTTTCTTTGTGAGCCAGGGTGGGCTTGGATTACCTAACAGGGATTATTATTTTGACACCGATGAGCGCACGCTTAAAATAAAAGCGGCATATCGTGAATATATGGCAAAAACATTCCGTCAGCTGGATACTGCTACTGCAGCAAAAAATGCTGAAGCTGTTTTTGCTTTGGAAACAAAACTGGCAAAAGCGAGCAGGAAACTGGCTGACCTCCGTGATCCATACAAGAATTACAATAAGATGAGCTGGTTGCAACTCGCTGCTATTGCTCCGGATATTAACTGGAACGAATACACGAAAATATCAGGCGCCAATAAGGTTGATTCTGTCATAGTTGGCCAGCCGGAATTTTTAAAAACACTCAGTGCTGAAGTAAAATCCACCCCGATCGACACCTGGAAAAGTTATCTAAAGCTCCGGCTGATACAGGCTTCGGCACCCTATCTTGATCATGTAACTTTCAACAATAATTTTGAATACCGCAAATCCCTCACCGGTGCCACCGAGCCAAGGCCAAGGTGGAAACGTGTGCTGGATGCAGAGGAAGATGCTATGGGTGAGGCTTTGGGACAATTATTCGTAAAAGAATATTTCGGAGAAACGGCCAAGAAACGTTACAATGATATCGTGGAAAATGTGAGGGCGGCGTACAAAGAAAGGATCGCAAAACTTTCCTGGATGAGCGATAGCACCAAACAAAAAGCGTTTGAGAAGCTGGCGAAGATCACCAAAAAAGTGGGCTACCCGGATAAATGGAAAGATTTCAGTGCCTTGAAAATAGATGATGGTCCATGGATCCTGAATGTGCAAAGAGGCGCAGAATGGTGGCATAATTACGAGATCAACAAACTGGGCAAACCGGTAGACCGCAGCGAATGGGGGATGAACCCACAGGAATACAATGCCTATTACAACCCAAGCAACAACGAGATCGTGATGCCGGCGGGCATCTTCGCTGTGCCCGGCTACCGCGATGAAGACCTGGATGATGCTGTGGTGTATGGTTATGCGGCCGCTTCAACCATCGGTCACGAAATCACGCATGGTTTCGATGACCAGGGAAGGCAATATGATGCAGCAGGCAACCTCAAAAACTGGTGGACCAAAACCGATGAGGATGAATTTTCAAAAAGGGCTTCCATGATCATCAAACAATTCAACGAATTTGTTCCTGTTGATACCCTGCACATCAATGGCGATGCCACCCAGGGAGAAAACATCGCCGATCTTGGTGGTATGCTGATCGGGCTGGATGCGTTCAAGAAAACAGCAGCTTACAAAAAGAATGAAAAAATAGCAGGATTGACGCAACTTCAACGCTACTTCATGGGTTATGCATTGGGCTGGTTATATACAGTAAAAAAAGAACGCCTGGCTAATCTTGTGAAGACAGATGTGCATTCTCCAGCAAAAGAAAGAGTGAACGGACCGGTGGTGAACATTCCGGAATTTTATGAAGCTTTCGGCATCAAGAAAGGGGATAAGATGTACAGGCCTGATAGTTTGCGGGTAAATATCTGGTAAGAATAAAAAGCGCTGATTTGAAAAAGATGAAAAGATTTCGCTGATTATTTTGCTGGCGCAAAATGGAAATGCAGTTTGTCAGAATTTGGAGCTCTTGAAGTTCAGATACTGTCAAACTGCATTTTTGTTTTTATGAAATAAAAACAATCAGCGAAATCACATCATCCTTTTGAAATCTGCGATTATTTTTTTTGCTCATGCCTTTGTTTCAATACACCCTCAATCTCGTTCATCGTCATTCCCTTTGCCTGTAATAATATCAGGTAATGAAATAAAAGATCAGCCGCTTCATTCTTAAATAACTCATCATTATCATCTTTTGCCTCTATCACAAGCTCCACAGCCTCCTCGCCTACTTTCTGCGCAATTTTGTTGATCCCTTTTTTGAATAATGAACTGGTGTAAGATGTTTCAGCAGCTTCATTCTTTCTTTGCGTAATGATCGATTCAAGCGCCGGAATAAAACTCTGGGCTACATTTTTTTCTCCCCAGCAGGTATCGGTCCCCTTGTGGCAAACGGGGCCTGCAGGACGGACTTTGATAAGCAGGCTGTCGTTATCGCAATCAACACTGATCTCATTTACATGAAGAAAATTGCCGCTTTCCTCTCCTTTTGTCCAGAGCCTGTTTTTGCTCCGGCTAAAAAATGTGACAAGTCTCAGCTCTGTTGTTTTGTCCAAAGCTTCCTGGTTCATGAAACCCAGCATAAGGACTTTGAGCGTCACCGCATCCTGTATGATTGCCGGAGCCAATCCGTCGGTGTATTTTTTAAAATCGATTTGCATCTTCAAATAATTTATCGGTTAATCAACTCCTCACCGGAATATGATGGATATCTAAATATTTTTTCAATTCAGGGATGGCTATTTCTTTATAATGAAAAACACTGGCGGCTAAAGCGGCATCGGCTTTTCCTTTGCTGAAAACCTGCTCAAAATCTTTCATTGTTCCGGCACCGCCGGAAGCTATAACGGGAATGGATAAACGCTCAGATAACTCAGCTGTGATATCCAACGCAAAACCGTCTTTGGTGCCATCATTGTTCATCGACGTGAGCAATATTTCCCCGGCGCCAAGTTCCGCAGCCCGGATAGCCCAATCGATAGCCCTGGTGCTGGTTTTTACACGGCCACCGTTGAGATACACATACCATCCGCCGTCATCCTCTTTTTTTGTATCGATCGCCAGCACGATACACTGGCTGCCAAATGCATCACTCAACTCTTTTATAAGCGATGGGTTGTTGAATGCTGCCGTATTCACAGAAACCTTATCGGCACCGCTCCGCAACAAATCCTGCACATCTTCCACACTGCTTATGCCACCCCCGACTGTGAAAGGAATGTTGATCGCCGATGCAATTTTTTTCACCAGTTCCACCAGGGCTTTCCTTTTCTCTACCGTAGCTGTTATGTCTAAAAAAACAAGTTCGTCAGCACCCTGCGAAGAATAAAACACCGCCAGTTCTACAGGATCACCTGCATCGCGTATCTGTTCAAAGTTGATGCCTTTGACTGTGCGGCCGTCCCGGATATCAAGACATGGTATGATTCTTTTACAAAGCATGGATTCAATTAAGAATTAAAAATTGAGAGATCTTCGATGCGGATATTACCTTCATAGAGGGCTTTGCCGATAATGACCCCGCTGCAACCGGCATCCTTCAGGTCTTGTATATCTTTAGTACTACTGACGCCCCCGCTGGCAACGAGGTTTGTTTCGGGATGCTGCATCAATATAGCTTTATACAAATCTGTAGACGGGCCCTGCAACACACCATCTTTGGCGATATCGGTACAAAAAATATTGGTAGTGCCCAGGCTGATGATCTTGCCTATGAAGTCAAAAATGTTTACACCGCCGTCTTCCAGCCAACCGCTGATCTTTACTTTTTCTTCCAGGACATCAGCACCGATAAAAAACTTATCTGCACCGAATTCCATCAGCCACTCTTCTATCAGCAATGGCTCTTTTACAGCAAGGCTTCCAATGGTGACCATCGCTGCTCCGGCATCCAGTATCTGTTTTACATCAACAATCTTTTTTACGCCGCCACCAAAATCAATTTTTAAAGAAGTGGAAGAAGCCACTTTTTCCAATACCTCAAAGTTAATGACCTGCCCCTTTCTGGCCCCATCCAGATCTACGATGTGCAACCGTTTTATCCCTGCTGCTTCAAACCGTTTTGCCACTTCCACCGGATCATCACTGTAAATTTTACTGGTGGCGTAATCACCTTTTGTGAGACGTACGCATTTACCTTCCATGATGTCGATCGCAGGAACTATAAATTCCCCGGATCTTTCCTGTAACCCGTCGCTGTTGAATGTTGCCATAATAATTTATTTTATATCAAACCAACGAAAGAAAATTTTGCAAAATCATTTCACCAATACTACCCGATTTTTCCGGGTGAAACTGCACGGCATAAAAATTATCTTTTTGCAAAGCAGCACTGTAAGGGATGCCATACTCCGTTGTAGCCACCGTTTGACTGCACACTTCCGCATAATAACTATGAACACAATAAACAAATCCGTTCTCTTTCACGGTATCGAATAGCGGCGAAGCATACCCGAAAATATTATTCCAGCCTACCTGCGGAACCTTTAATCCTTCGAGCTCAAAACGCCTGACAGCGGTATCAAATATCCCCAGGCAACCGGTATTACCCTCTTCGGAATGCCGGCAAAGCAGCTGTAATCCAAGGCAGATGCCCAGTACAGGCTGTTTCAACGAAACGATCACCTGATCCAGGCTTTTATTCCGCAGCTTTT
The DNA here is from genome assembly GCF_024343615.1 of Ferruginibacter sp. HRS2-29. Lineage (GTDB taxonomy): Bacteria > Bacteroidota > Bacteroidia > Chitinophagales > Chitinophagaceae > Ferruginibacter. Next base: position 119,643 of record NZ_RJUB01000004.1, read on the forward strand.
GCATGGCCGCAGCGGCATGCCCCACGCCGGGAAAGATCACTTTATCGGCCTCCCGTATCAAACCCGTATCATCCGTGAGGAAACTTTCTACACCCAACCGCTGCAAAGCATTCATCACGCTCTGCACATTTCCTGCATCGTAATCGATCACCGCTATTTTCATTATAATATTCCTTTGGTAGATGGAAGAGAATTGTTGTTAATGTCACGTTTCACCGCACTCCTGATCGCTTTGGCAAAGGCTTTAAAAATGGCTTCTATTTTATGATGTTCATTTTCTCCTTCGGCTTTGATATTGAGATTGCATTTTGCGGCGTCGCTGAACGATTTGAAAAAATGAAAAAACATTTCCGTTGGCATCTCTCCTATCTTTTCCCTTTTGAAACCGGCGTCCCACACGATCCAGTTACGGCCACCAAAATCAATCGCCACCTGGGCAAGACAATCATCCATCGGCAATAAAAACCCATACCGGTTTATACCTTTCTTATGCCCCAAAGCCTTTGCAAATGCTTCACCAAGTGCAATCCCGGTGTCTTCTATGGTATGATGCTCATCTATATGCAGATCACCCCTGCAGGTTATCGAAAGATCAAGTTGCCCATGTTTTGCCAGTTGATCCAGCATATGATCAAAAAAAGAAATACCGGTATGTACAGAAGAAATCCCTGTTCCATCGAGGTTGAGCGTAACCGTTATTTTTGTTTCATTTGTATTACGTTCCTGTGTAATTTGCCTTGGTGGCAACTTCAGGTATTCGTAGATATTTTTCCAGTCCGGGGTATCCAACACGATCGTTCCTTTTTTCAATTCTTCAAAAGAATTGTTTATTTCCATCGCACCCAGCTGGGGATCATTATTCAACCAGAACCCTTTGCAGGAAAGGTTTTTAGCAAGCTGCATATCTGTGATGCGATCACCGATGACAAATGACCCGGTGAGGTCATATTTTTCTTTATCGAAGTAAGCCGTCAATAATCCCGTAGCTGGTTTACGCGTTGGCGCATGCTGCTCCGGAAAAGTTTTATCGATCAGTACTTCCGAAAAAAATATCTGTTCGTTTTCAAGGCTCTTCATCACAAGATTATGAACAGGCCAGAATGTATCTTCAGGAAATGTATCCGTTCCCAATCCATCCTGGTTGGTGATCATCACCAGCTCGTAATCAAGTTCTGCAGCAATTTTGCGGAGATAATAAAACATATCGGGATAAAATTCCAGTTTGCTGAAATCATCCAGTTGATAGGTTGGCGGCGCTTCTTTGATAAGCGTACCATCGCGATCGATGAATAATACTTTTTTCATCCTTTGTATTGTTTAAATATTTGAACGAGTTTTTTATTTTCAGCAGGTGTACCGATGGTGATCCTTAAACTATTTTCACACAAAGGTTCACGGCTCCGGTTTCGTACCACGATCCCGTTTTCCGCAAGGAATTTATATAAGCCTTCTGCATCCCTAACTTTTACCAGAATGAAATTGGCATCGCTCGGATAAACTTTTTCTACATAAGACAAGTCAGCCAATTCATCGCCAACCCAGTCTTTTTGAGCCACTACTTCTTTTATCCAACCATTTACCAGGGTTGTATTCGTCAATGCCTCTGTTGCCATCTGCTGCGATGCTTCATTGATATTATAAGGTGGTTTTACTTTGTTGAAAAGATCGATGATATCCATCGACGCATAACATAACCCTACCCGCAATGCCGCCATGCCCCATGCTTTGGACAACGTCTGCATAACGATAAGATTAGGATAAATGGTCAGTTCCTGTATGAATGTTTTCTGTTTGGAATAATTGATGTATGCCTCGTCAATGATCACGATTCCCGGAAATGTGTTGAGCAACTCCACTACGTCATCCCGTTTCATATCATTCCCTGTAGGATTATTCGGCGAACAGATGAACAACATTTTTGTGTTCACATCTATGGCAGCAAGTATTGCAGGCACATCGAGCTGGTAACTAACGGTAAGGTTTACCCGCTTTATTGCCACATCGTTGATATTGGCACTCACTTCATACATTCCATAAGTAGGCGGACAAATGATCACATTATCTTTTTGCGGGTCGCAGAAAATGCGGTAAGCCAGATCGATCACTTCATCACTGCCGTTTCCTATAAAAATATTTTCCGCCGGTACACCTTTGATCCTCGCCAGCTGAAACTTAAGCTGCCACTGCAATGGATCAGGATACCGGTTGTATTCATCTTCCATCGGCGATCCATATGCATTCTCATTCGCGTCGAGGAATACGGACGCTTTTCCGGTAAATTCATGCCGGGCAGATGAATACGGTTTCAGCTGCTGAATATTTTTCCTGACCAGTTTATTAAGATCGATTGCCATAATCTATTTTTTTGAAATTTCATTCAGCCGGATGGATACGGCTTTTTTGTGTGCGTCCAACCCTTCGGCCGCAGCCATCAGTTCTACTGCATCCCCGATGTTGGCAAGACCTTGTTTTGTAAGCTTCTGAAATGTGATCTTTTTTACAAAACTATCCAATGAAACGCCGCTATAAGCTTTTGCAAAACTATTCGTGGGCAATGTATGGTTTGTTCCGGAAGCATAATCACCAACGCTTTCGGGCGAATAATGCCCAAGGAAAACACTCCCCGCATTTACCACCGATCCCGCGAGTTTTTCCGCATTATCCGAAGCAATGATGAGGTGTTCGGGTGCATATTCATTCAATAATTCAAAAGCTTCTCCTGTATCTTTTATCACCAATAGCCGGCTATTCTGCAATGCTTTTTCGGCAATCTCTTTTCGGGATAAAGTTTCCAATTGCAGATTGATCGCCTGTTTCACTGCTTCCACCAGATCTTCACTGGTCGCTACCAGCAACACCTGGCTATCGGCGCCGTGCTCTGCCTGGCTCAACAGATCTGCCGCAACGAAAGATGGATGTGCAGTTTCATCTGCATAAACCGCTACTTCACTAGGGCCCGCGGGCATGTCGATCGCGATGCCTTCCTTGTTGATCAGTTGCTTGGCGCAGGTGACATATTGATTACCGGGACCAAATATCTTGCTTACCTGCGGAACTGTTTCCGTGCCGTATGCCATGGCGGCAATGGCCTGTACCCCGCCGATCTTGTACACTTTTTTTAAACCCAGCAGATCCGCGACATATAATATCACAGGGTTGATCTTTCCGTTTTTGTCAACCGGAGTACAAACGACAATTTCTTTACACCCCGCTATCCGTGCAGGTATGCCGAGCATGAGCAGGGTGGAAAATAATGGGGCCGATCCACCGGGAATGTATAATCCTACTTTTTCAATCGCCAGGTTCCTGCGCCAGCAAAATACACCGGGCATGGTTTCAATGATCTCGGGCTCCGCCTGCTGACGTTGATGAAAAACGGTGATATTTTTTTTTGCGATATCGATGGCGGCTTTTAATGCATCATCAACCAATGCAACAACTTCAATAAATTCAGCATCACTCACCAATGTATTTTCATTTTCTACCCCGTCAAATAAACCGGAATACTTTTTAACGGCCCTGTCGCCATTCAGCTTAACATCCCGCAGTATTGTATCCACAGTATTTTCCAGTGATTGGTTGTCGATGGAAGGACGGCGTAAAATGGAAGGCCATTCGTTTTTAGGAGGAGAGATAAATATTTGCATTCTTTTAATTAATAATTAATAATTTTTTCGGATTGAATATTAAATAATAGTTAGAATGAATTTCCCGGGAAGGAATTATTAATTATTAACTATTAATTATTAATCCTACACAATCATTTTTTCAATAGGTATCACAATGATCCCTTCGGCTTCAAATTGTTTCAGTTTTTCAATCACATCCCAGAAATCATTTTCATTCACCACACTCTGAACGCTGCTCCAGCCTTCTTCTGCAAGGTTTACTACTGTTGGGCTTTTCATTCCGGGTAATAGTTTAAATATATTTCCTAACTGATGATTGGGTGCATTAAGAAGAATGTATTTGTTATTTTTCGCGGTCTTTACAGCATTTATGCGGAGCAATAATTTCTGCAGGATCGTTTTCTTTTCTTCCGGCAATTTTTTGTTCGTTACCAGTACTGCTTCAGATTGCAATATCGTTTCCACTTCCTTCAGGCCATTTGTAAACAGGGTGCTGCCGCTACTCACGAGATCGCAGATCGCATCTGCCAATCCGATACCGGGTGCTATTTCCACTGATCCGCTGATCTCATGTATCTCCGCATCCACTTTTTTTTCTGCCAGGTATTGCTGCAGCATCCCGGAGTAAGTGGTCGCTATTTTCAGTCCTTTCAGATCATTGACAGAATCGTATTTCATCGCTTTCGGAACCGCGATACTCAACCTGCATCTGCCGAACCCCAGCCTGTACAACAACTCTATATCCTTATTTTTTTCGAGCAATACATTTTCGCCAACGATCCCGATATCTGCTACTCCATCGTATACATATTGGGGAATATCATCGTCACGCAGAAAATAAACTTCCAGCGGAAAATTGAACGCTACAGTCTTCAATTGTTTGTTACCATTATTAAGCTCTATGCCGCATTCCTTCAGCAGTTTCACTGAATCTTCATAGAGTCTGCCTGATTTTTGAATTGCTATTTTTAACATGGGTGAATGAGTGAATAGGTGAATAAAAAAAAGGGCTCACTTTTCAGTAAGCCCTTTCAAGAATATGTACAGTTACAGACATATCAGCATAGCTTACCGTGTGGCAATGTATGATGATGATGTATGTATGTGAAATTTTGCATTGAGAAACGAAGGTAATTAATAATTTATAATTAATAATGAATAATTAATAATTTTTTCAGGGCCAGATTTTAAGTTTCTTCAAATCCCGCAATTAGCTCGAAAAAACGGGCACGATCATATAAATCATAGGAAATTACTACGTTGAACAGATTCGAAACCGGAAGAATTATTCATTATTAATTATTCATTATTAATTAAACAGCCCTTCATTGATAGTGATCCCCAACCCGTTCCCTGTTGTATAAATGATCTTCCCCTGGTCAAAAGTAACTCCCGTTGCCACATCTTCTTTGAGTAATAATGGCCCATCCATATCCACATAATCCAGCAGTGGCGCCAGCTGTGCGATGGCAGCCGTTCCTACAGAACTCTCGTTCATGCACCCCACCATCACTTTCATCCCGAGCTCACGGGCTTTTGTGATCATGCGGCGGGCGACAGTGATGCCGCTGCATTTAGTCAATTTTATATTGATCCCGTGAAAATGCCCGTAACATTTTTCTACATCTTCTTCCTTTACGCAAGCTTCATCAGCGATCAATGGCAGCGGCGATCTTTCATACAACACTTTCATTCCCTCCCAATCATCTTTTGCCAGGGGCTGTTCTACGAATTCCACTCCCAGTTCCTTCAGCTGTGGTATTTTTTCCAAAGCCTGTTCCAGTGTCCAGCCTGCATTGGCATCCACCCGAAAAACCGCCTCCGTATGTTTTCGCAAAGCCGCTACCATTTCCACATCGCCTTCCACTCCTACTTTTATTTTATAGATCGGCCAGGGTTTCTCTTTCATCTTGCTTACCATGGTATCCACATCGGCGATGCCGATGGTGAAATCCGTTGGTGGCGCTTTTGAAAGATCCAGTCCCCAAAGCTGATGCAGTTGTTTATTGCGAAGTTTTCCAAAAAGATCCCAGCCTGCCATGTCGAGCGCATTTACCAGGAAAGAATTTTGCGGAAAAAGATGGTGCAGGTAATGCCAATAGCGCTCCGGATCCTGGAATGAAAATTTCTCCACGAATTTTCTTTTCGTTTCCAGATCCTCCACCATTTTTTCTACGGGAATATTATAATATGCAATGGCTGGAGCCTCGCCATATCCCTTCACCCCTAAGTATTCCAGCTCTACGAGCAACGAAGGCTGATGGGTTTTTGTTCCTTTGGAAATCGTGAAAGGATGAGTGAAAGGTAGATTGATTGTTTTGTAGGAAAGGAGCATGTTGTAAGGTGGTTAAGAGTAAGTTTAAGCATTAAAGACTTTTGAGGCAGGAGGCAGGATGCTGGTTGCTGGAAACCGGATGTCAGGAAAGCATGTCCTGAAAGAACTGCTGGCAACTAACATCTATCCACTTACAACTTCTATCTCCCGCTATCCTCAATCTGCGAACGCAATTCTCCCGTAAAATCCTTATCTGCCAACAATTTTTCCATGGTAATATGCATGCGGTAATTCCATACGTGATCGGGATTGGCAGGAACGTTGATCCTTTCTTCCAGTGGATTTTGCCTGCGCAATCTCCCATTCATCGCAAGAAGGTCCTGCAGCAGGAATACACTCCACATGGCAGGTGCATACAAATGCTGGTTGATGATATCTTTCGCTATCCATGGTTCGCAATAAAAAGGTGCTTCGCCATAATGGCCAAGGCCTTCGTTGTAAAAGATCTGTGTCATCTTACGATCTTCTTCCCACCATTCGCGGATCGTGCTCATATCGTGTGTAGAAGGCGTTAACACACAATCGTATTGTGCGGCAGATGGTGGTGAAAAACTTTCGGTACTTTTCTTCGGCATCCTTTCTACCTGCAGCGATAATATTTCCATATCGTGCAACACTCCCGGAACGAAAGAAGGAACCATTCCAAGATCTTCGCCGCAGAGCAACATATTATTGCTGGCATTTTTCAACGCCGCAATTTTTTTGATCCCTTCTTCCTTCCATAATTCATCCTGCAGGGTGAAGAGGTAACGGTTGTAAAGGGTATCAAGGATACGCCTTTCGTGTTCGCCAAGATGCCTGAACGAAGTGGTAGCAAAAATATTTATCCTGAAATGATAATGCCCGGGATCGGTATCTTTTATCAGGATCACATCGGTGAGCAGGTCAAACAGCGGCTGTTGCGCCCAGGATTTTTCGGGATTTTTGTCAAAATATGCAGCAATTTTCCGCTGTGTATCAAATGCATGTTTGAAATGAAAACCGTCGAGGAATGTCTCTTTCACCCATCCAGCCTGTTCACCAAAATTTTCTTTGAGAATATTCTCCGTGATATACGGATCGCACAACCTTGCTTCGTTGAAGTGCATGCCTGCTGCAGAAAAATCGTGTGCCGACAATGCATTCGCAGGAATAAACCTCCCCAGTATACCTTCGATGGAATCGAGCGGAATGCTCCAGATACGGAAGAAACCGAGCACGTGATCGATCCGGACCGCGTCGAAATAATTAGACAACTGCTCCATACGCTGGCGCCACCAGGCATAATTATCCACCGACATCTGTTGCCAGTCGTAAGTAGGAAAACTCCAGTTCTGCCCCTTGGTAGCAAAAGCATCCGGTGGGGCACCTGCCTGTTTGTCCATATGGAACAGGTGCGGGTACATCCACGTATCTACGCTGCTGCGGCCTACGCCTATCGGCAGATCGGCTTTGAGTACGATGCCGTTTTTATGCGCATAATCGGTAGCATCTTTCAATTGCAGGTGCAGGTGATACTGCGTAAAATAATGTATCGCTATATCATCGTATTCCTTATTATCGGCACCGGTCAATTCATTGATGAGGCTTTCATCGTAGACACTGTAATCGCCCCATTGATTGAAGTCGGCTGTTTTATATTTATCCCGCAGGTAACAAAATGCCGCATAAGGCTGCAGCCAGCCACGGTTCATATCGAAGAACTCAAACCAGTCGAGGTCGTCTTTGAAATATTGTTTTTCTTTTTCGTACAGCAGGCGGATGGCTTTTTGTTTCAATGCCGCTACCGCTTCATAATCCATTTGTGGTTCTTCATTCAGCCTTTTCACTTCATCGAGAATATCGGCACCAAACTTTACAGAAAAAGCGGTTGCCAGTTTCTGTACGTTCAGGAAAACGGGATGCAGTGCAAAAGCCGAAATGGCCGAGTATGGATAAGAATCTTTGTTGGTGTGTGTAGCAGTAGTATCGTTCACCGGCAGCAACTGTATCAGCCGCATTCCCGATTCTTTGCACCAGTCCGTTACCAGGAAAAGATCGGTAAAATCGCCGGTACCCCAGCCGCGGTTGGTCTTGATGGAAGACAACTGAATATTGAGACCGGCACCTTTCCAGGCGTATTTCCTGAAATCGGCGAGCATGTTATAAATATGCAGCACTTCTTTATCTTCAAAAAAGCCGATCTTCCGGTTGCTGCCTTCTTCATAATACACCACTTTTTTCTGCAGACTGTCGTACACCCCTATCTTGAATTCTACCGGAAAAATTTCTTTGGAAAGATTCAGCTTTACCGTCCAGTTGCCATCGGATTTATGAAGGAGCAATGGATCGGACTCATCCCACCCGTTCATTTTTTTTGCCGAGCCGGCAATACATATATGATGATGCGGCGCCATCTCCGGGCTTTTTACCCTGAACAGATGTGTGGGGGTTTTTACGGTAACCTTTTTGGCCTCCTTTTTATCTTCCTGCTTCAGCAGTTTTATGAATGGCCTTGTTTTATAAAGGTCAGCATGGAGATCGGGTTGTTTCCACTCGTCGAGTATTTCGGTTTCGCCAGCTTTTATTTTTTTCAGGTTCACCTCATTCTTATTTTGCAATACTTCCTTTTCCTGCCCAAATTCATATAATATATAATGGTAGCTGAATTTATCGGTAAACCCATATTCTTTGGTGTCAATTGTTACCTGCCAGAATTCATCATTGAGATATTGTAGTGGTATAAGATATGTTTGCGCCTCATCCGTTTTGGTATTTTCCTTTATGCTGATAGATATGGCCTGACCGTAAGTAGTGGTATATTTTATATAGAAGCGAAGAATCATATTGTGTATTTGGTACGCAATTTAAGCAGATTACAACAATTGGGTTTTTAAAAATAAATTTACTTTAAATTTTTACCCTTTAAACGGTTTGGTTGTATATTTGCCAAAACTAATCAACTATGCAAGCAGCGAAAAAATCAAGAGGTAAATACTGGGTAGGCTTTTTATTATCAGTAGTCGTTTTCTTTGTAGTATATCATTTTGGTGGCGGCTATTGTTCCATGATATTACCTTTCAATGTGACCCTTTTCGCTATGGCGCTTGACC